>JBDLIH010000074.1:0-12989 GCA_039714975.1 Pseudomonadota bacterium | reverse complement strand
AACCCGGAGGCTGGCCCGCTACGCGGGTTCCCTGTGCTTCTCGCAAAGCCCGGCGCTCGCGCAACTCGCTGCGCTCAAACAGGGCGCGAGCGTCATCCGATGAGTGCGCCGGGTGCCCTTCTCTTTGGGTACTTTCTCTTGGGCAAACAAGAGAAAGTACCTCGACCGACAGGGCGAAAACCTGCATATATTAAAGAAGCACCCCGCCCGAGGTGGTGAAATAAATGGCAAAATAAAACAATGAGCGATGAAATCGAAACCAAACTCTCCGCGGCCCGCACCCGCCTGATACTGGACCGCCCATTCCTCGGTGCACTGGTATTGCGCATGCCCATGAAACCGGCGGACCCCGAATGGTGCGCAACCATTGGTACCGATGCGCGGCATTTTTACTACAACCCCGGCTATATCGAAAGCCTGTCACTGGAACAGACACAATTCGCACTGGCACACGAGGCCCTGCATTGTGCCTTGTCGCACTTTGCCCGCCGGGAACACCGGGTCAAGGGCCGCTGGGACATCGCCTGTGACCTGGCGATAAACCCGATATTGATAAAAGAAGGCATGACCGCAGTACCGGGCGCACTCTACAACATTGGTTATGAAGGCATGATGGCCGAGGAGATCTACCCGCTCGTCAAGGAGAATGATGAGGAAAAGCCGCACGATGAGCACTTGTATAGTAATGATCCGAAGTCAAGGCAGGATCCGGGGCAACAGCCGACATCCGCGAACAGTGAGGACGGGGGCAGGGACAGCAGTGGCGAGAGTGCCGGTGCCGGCAGGATTCCTCCACCCGATATACTGAGTGATGCGGAGAAAGAACAACTGTCGATCCAGTGGCGGCAACGGCTCGCCGGCGCTGCGCAGCAAGCCATGCAGGCCGGCAAGCTGGCGGGTTCTCTGCGAATGCTGGTCGACCACCTGCTGCAACCGCAGTTGCCCTGGCGCATGTTACTGGCCCGCTACATGACTGCTTCCAGCCGTGATGACTACAGTTACATGCGTCCGTCGCGGCGCGAAGGCGAGGCCATATTTCCCAGTTTGAGGAGCGCCCAAACGGATATTATCGTGGTGCTCGATACCAGTGGCTCCATCAAGCCCGCTGAGATGCAGGAGTTTGTCACCGAGATTGATGCCATCAAGGGGCAGGTGCGCGCACGAATAACCCTGCATGCCTGTGATGCTACACTCTCCAGCGAGGGACCCTGGGTGTTCGAGCCGTGGGAAGAATTTGTGTTGCCGCGTAATCAGCGTGGTGGTGGCGGTACCCGCTTCACCCCGGTATTCGACTGGCTGGAGGCGCAGGGCAGCACCCCCGATTTGCTGGTGTATTTTACCGATGCCGAGGGCGAGTTCCCCGGGGTCGAGCCCTGCTTTCCTGTGATCTGGCTGGTGAAGGGGCGGGGGCAGGTCCCCTGGGGGCAGCGTATTCAGCTCAATTAGGGATATGCTCTGCCCGCTACTACCAGCAGAGCCCACATAAATTGCCTCCATCCCCCCATAGTTTCAGCTATGTGGCTATTCAACGGTCGGACAGGGATAATCACCCCCTTTCAAACGCGTGTTTGCATCAAGGAGAAAGACTATGCGGGTTATCCTGTTAGGTGGACCGGGTGCCGGAAAGGGTACACAGGCCAATTACATTAAAGACAAATACAATATTCCCCAGATCTCGACTGGCGACATGCTGCGCGCTGCGGTCAAGGCCGGTACGCCACTGGGTGTGGAAGCCAAAAAGGTGATGGATAGCGGTGGACTGGTCTCCGACGACATCATCCTGGGCCTGATTGACGAGCGTCTGAAGGAAGACGATTGCAGGAATGGTTACCTGTTCGACGGTTTTCCGCGTACCCTGGCACAGGCGGATTCCCTGAAGGCCAACGGGGTTCCCGTGGATGCCGTGGTCGAAATCGACGTCGATGACGCTGAAATCATCAAGCGCATGAGTGGTCGCCGCGTGCACCTGGCCTCCGGTCGTACCTACCATGTCACCTTTAACCCGCCGAAGGAAGAGGGCAAGGACGATGAAACCGGTGAACCGCTGATCCAGCGTGACGATGACCAGGAAGACACCGTACGTGAACGTCTCAATGTCTACCATGAGCAAACCGAGCCCCTGATCGATTACTACTCCAGGTGGGCCAACGCCGGTGGCGAGGGTGCTCCCCGTTACGTGAAGATCAATGGTATTGGCAAGGTCGATGAAATCCGCGATGCTATTTTTGCGGGGCTTGACGGCTAGTTTGTACCGGGTCCGATTGAGTGAAAAGGCCGGCTTATGTCGGCCTTTTCAGTATTTGTCCGACGAGAATGCCTTATTTAGTACTTTCGTACCACTACCCGCCATAAGGCTATACCTGCTACAATTTTCAAAACGTCAATTCTGTGGCGTTGCGGGGCCTGGCAAGCACTACACACTCACTGGTTAAGTGGCTGTAATATTTAAGTGTAGTTCTAATAAAAACAGGTGTGGCATGGGTAAGCAGGAGCAGGTGTAACCTGCCAAGAGCCCATGGATCTGCGGGAGTCAATATGGTTGCGGGTACAAACAGACCGGAGGATATCGATCCAGGCGGCGCACGCAAGCTGCTTTATTTGATCGATTCCCTGCGTGCCACACCCGCCGGTAGCCTCATATACCGGCAGGCCGAAGGCATGCTGGATGAGGTGACCGCCAACCATTTGCGTGCCGAACTGGCCTATTCGGGTTTCGTGAATGTGCTGCTGGAAGCATTCAATGCCCATCAGGCGCCCGGATCCTCCGCCTACGTTCAAATCAAGTTACTGCAGGCCCGACTGCAACCACCACTGACACCCACCGAACTGGACACCCTCAGCGGCTTCATTGATCAGTGCAGTGAACAGATCCGTGCTTCAAGTGTGCTGGAACCCTCCGTGATGGTCGCGGCAATCAGCCCGCTACTGGCAGCCTTTGGTATCGATACCCCGGCAGAGACACCCAGGCACCGACAGGAGGTTGAGTCGTTTTCAGGGGATGCACTCGACGAGGCAGTGCCGGGCAGTCAGGTCGGGGCGGAAGTGGACTATGGCGCAGAACCGGAGGAGTCTGATGATGCAGACGATTTGGACGAAGATGATTACCTCAGCGAGGAAATTCCTGCCGGGCAGGATCTGAATGCCATCAATCGCAGTGAGCTGGAAGCCCGCCGTGAGGATATCGAGAAGTTACAGGCCACCCTCAGTCAGCAGGTCCTGGAGACCATTACCCAGAATGAAGAATTCGGCGTCATCCTTGAGGTGGTTCTCACGGAGTTGCGACAGGCAGAAGATCTTGCTGAAATTGAAAACATGCGCTGGACACTCATTCGTGAAGTCGAGAAACTGATGAAAGGTCACAATGAGCTGGCGGACAAGCTCGATAGTACCCACCACTACCTGCAACTGATTGAATCCGACAGCCGCGAGCTGACTGATGAGCTGACCCGTGTTCGCCTGCTCAGCCTGACAGATGAATTAACCAGCCTGCCAAACCGGCGTGCCTTTATGCGACGCATGGAAGATGAGGTGGCACGTGTACAGCGTTACGGCTTCCCCTTGTCCTTCATACTGATGGATCTCGATCACTTCAAGGCCGTCAATGACGAACTTGGGCATGCGGCCGGTGATGAGGTGTTAAGGGTTTATTCCAAGAACATTCTTTCCATCTTTCGTCACCACGACATGGTGGCGCGTTATGGGGGTGAAGAGTTTGCCGTGCTGCTGCCGAATACCGACTCTGATGGTGCGGTTCGTGCGCTCAACAAGGTCAGGCGCCGGGCCAATGAGACGCGCTGGCAGGTGAATGGGGCGGTCTCAAAAGTGCCCACTTTCTCGGCCGGTGTGTCACTCTACAAGCCTGGCGAATCTGCCAGTGCTTTTATAGAACGTGCCGACAAGGCGCTGTACCGCGCAAAACGCCTGGGCCGTAATCGAATTGAACTGGATATCACCTACAGTGACGGTGAGGGCGGTGCCCCGCGTCGCCGCAGTACAGACAACTGATCCCGGGCGTTAAACATTGCTCTGATATCACTTCGGCCCGGTGAATGCTCGTCATTCATGTTTTTTAGCCTGTATAATTGTGTCTCTTATCTCTACAAGGACGCACCCGTTATGGCTACTGTTGATCTCACCCACGAAAACTTTATAAGCACGATAAGCGACAATGATATTGTGCTGGTCGATTTCTGGGCGCCCTGGTGTGGACCGTGCCGTCAATTTGCACCGGTCTTTGAATCCATGTCGGAGTCACATCCGGATGCTGTGTTCGCGAAGGTGAATACGGAAGAACAGCAACCACTCGCAGCCCAGTTCCAGATTCGTTCCATACCGACACTCATGGTCTTCAGGGATCAGATTATCGTGTTCTCGCAACCCGGAGCGCTGCCGCCGGCCAGCCTGGAAACGGTGATAGAAAAGGTTGCAGCACTGGATATGGACGATGTACGCAGGCAGATCGCCGAGCAGGAAGACAAGGAGGAGGGGACGGCATGATGAGATTTGTATTGTTACTGACATGCGCACTGCTGGTGTCACCCGCTACGCGTGCAGATGACGACACGCCGCGTTATAACCAGGTTCGTTTGCAGGCACAGCAAAGCGAATCAGTCAGTAATGACACCATGCATGTGACGCTCAACACCTATGCAGAAATGCAGAACTCGGGAAAACTGGCTGCCCGCATCAACCAGGATATGGACTGGGCGCTCGAAAAGGCAAAACAATACAGTGACGTCAAGGTCAGTACCGGCAGTTACCAGACATGGCCGGTGACCCGGAAGGAAGTCACGACCGGCTGGCGCGGGCAGCAGAACCTGATGCTGGAGAGCCGGGATACGGAATCGCTCAGTCAATTGACCGGCGAGTTGCAGGGAAAGTTGAAGGTCAAGTCCATGAGCTTTTCAGTATCCGATGAAAAACGCATCGCCGTTGAAAACCGTCTGATCGATGCTGCCCTGAATGCCTTCAAGGTACGCGCACTCATTGTGGGCGAAAACCTGAATGCCAGGGGCTATCGTATCGTGGATATCAATGTCGGCACCTCGGCACAGCGTCCGCCTGTCATGTACCAGGCAAGAATGGCCTCTGTGTCCATGGAGGCCAGTGACTCTGTTGCGGTAGAAGGGGGTGAAAGTGATGTGCAGATCACGGTCAGCGGTACCATAGAACTGGATATCCCCTGAGTGTATATATCGTTACAGGGTGCTGTATAAATTATTACTTAATTACTGGTTCCAATCTGTTCGCCTTCAACCAGGTCCGGTTCACCGCAATACCTGGCGATCTCGGTGCGTGCGGCATTGCGCAGGTTCAGTGCTACCTGCCAGCCTTCACCTGACGGGTTTATGGGTGGGCGTATGGTAACGTTTATTTGTCCCCGGTGCGGGAACCAGTCCGAGCCGCGTATGATGTCGCGTGCGCCACTGATGGCAACAGGTATTACCGGGATGCTGGCGCGTGAGGCGGTAACAAATGCGCCCATCCGGAAGGGTTGTAAACCGGGGAAGGTCGTAAACGTCCCTTCCGGGAAAAAGGCGATCGTTTGTCCGCCCTGTGCTTTCTGGGTGATGCGGCGCAAGTCACTGGCGCCCCGGTGGCTGTTAAAGCGGTCAACAAACTCGACCCCGAAGCGTTGCAGCAATATGCGCGCGAGCAAGAACCGCGTCAGCTCACCTTTGGCAATAAAGTGAATGGGGATATCCAGTGCAGCCGTGAGAATAAAGCCGTCAAGGTAACTGGCATGATTGGCAACAATGATATAGGCGTGGTCAGGCACCAGGTGCTCATGGCCTGTCACCCGGAAGGGTGTCATGGTCATGAAAAAAAGCAGCCGTGCACCGGTGTGCGCCAGCTTGCGTCGCCAGCCTGCAAACGGCGCCAGTACTACGACTATCCAGGTCAGCACACCCACGGTAATAAAAATGCTCCAGCTATAGAGGGCGTAGAGCCATTCACCGGGAGTATGAGTTGATTCGCTCTCATCCGGTTCCTCTTCCGGTCCGAACGAGCCCATTAACAGTTCATCGGCACCGTTACTGTCAGCGACTGTTTCGGAGCCATTTGCTCTTGCCGCATGATGATCAAGGATGACCTGCAGGAGTTTGTTCGGTGTTGTTGCCCGTACAGCCGTTGTTTCATCCAGCTTTACACCCAGTGAGGACTCGACCCGAGTGCACAGTTCCATGCGCGCAATGCTGTCCAGACCAAGCTCTTTTTCAAGGTGTGTGTCGGGGCTGAAATGCAGGTTTTTCCAGTGTGGGTGCACTTCACCGACCAGCTCGCGTATGAGAGCCAGCAGTGTTGTGATGTCAGGTATCGTGCCCGCGGCAGGGGGGATGTCAGGTGCGCTCATATGGATGAATATGCTAATGTAAAACACCCCTGAATCAAACCACTGATATTCCGGTTACGGTGCAATGTAGATGACAGACAGTTCCAGCAGTAACGTACTGCCCGAGGAGACACTGCAGGTGATAGAACAGTTTACCGATGCCATGTGGATGGAGCGTGGACTGAGCCGCAACACGCTGAGTGCGTATCGAAATGATCTCGCCGGGCTGGCAGGCTGGTTGCTGAAGCAGGGTAAAACACTGGTGGCGGCACAGCGGCAGGATTTGCTTGCTTACCTGTCTGACCGCGTCAATGATGGCGCCAAACCCAGAACCACGGCGCGACTGTTGTCCTCCATGCGGCGCTTCTACCGCTACCTGATTCGTGAAGGACAGTTGAGAGAGGATCCCAGTGTGCGAATTGATACGCCCCGTATCGGCCGGCCATTACCGGATACTCTGAGCGAGAGTGAGGTGGAAGCCTTGCTGGATGCCCCGGACGAACTCGATACGCTGGGCCTGCGCGACCGTGCCATGCTTGAGTTGCTCTATGCCTGTGGCCTGCGTGTCTCCGAACTGGTTGGCATGACAACTGACCAGGCCAGCCTGACGCAGGGTGTGGTGCGGCTGGTTGGCAAGGGCAGCAAGGAGCGGCTGGTGCCAATGGGTGAGGAGGCGGTGGACTGGCTGCAGTACTATCTTGATGAGAGCCGCCCGGAACTGGCTGCCGGCAGCAGTGTGAAGCAGCTGTTTATTACCCGTCGTGGCAAGGGGATGACGCGCCAGGCCTTCTGGTACCGGATTCGTCATTACGCGGTAAAGTCCGGTATAAACAAGCCCTTATCGCCACATACCCTGAGACATGCGTTCGCCACCCATTTGCTCAATCACGGCGCGGACCTGCGAGTGGTGCAAATGTTGCTGGGACATAGTGACCTGTCGACGACACAGATATATACTCATGTGGCACGTGAGCGATTAAAGGAATTACACGCACAACACCACCCGCGCGGTTGAGCCTGTCCAATCCGGTTAACGCCTGCTGACTGGCGTGAAACTTAATATCCGATTGAAATGTCCAACACCCCTGACGATAAACAACTCGATGTGAATAACACAGGATTTATTATGATCAAGCGATTTTCAGGCATTAGCCTGCTGTTTCTGAGTATGAGCCTTTTCAGTCTTTCTGTTGCCGCTGCCGGGGCACAGGAAGCCATTACGAAATCACTCAGTAATATTTTCCCCGGCGTTACGCCCGACAAGATAGCCCCCTCTCCCATGGAAGGTGTTTCCGAAGTCCTGATCGGCCCACGTCTGATGTATGTCAGCAATGATGGCAAGTATCTGCTGCAAGGTAGTCTGATTGACCTGAAAACACGCGTTGATATCGGTGAAGAACGTCGCAACGGCATCCGCCTGGATGCGCTCAACGATCTGGGCGAGGACAAGATGATTATCTTCCCGGCCAAGGAGCAGAAGCACACCATTACGGTGTTCACCGATATTGATTGTGGCTACTGTCGCAAGCTGCACGATGAGATGGGCAAGTACAATGCGGAAGGTATTACCGTGCGCTACCTGATGTTTCCCCGGGCCGGTATCAACTCACCCTCTTATAACAAGGCTGTGACTGTCTGGTGCAGCAAGGACCAGCAGGATGCCATGACGCGTTCAAAGTCAGGTGAAAACCTGCCGAACGCCAGCTGTGACAATCCCGTCAAGGAAGAATACGAGCTCGGACAATTGATTGGTGTTCGCGGTACGCCGGCTATCATTACGGAAGATGGCGCCATGTTGCCGGGTTATGTTCCTGCTGCCCGGTTGGCCAAGGCGCTGGAGGCCGGCACCTGATGACAAGGCTGCACTTGGCTTCTTTAATAAACTCTGATTACTTCTTTCATCGTCATCCCGGCGCATGCCGGGATCCAGAGATTTCAATACAACTGGATGCCGGCCTTCGCCGGCATGACGAATCAATCAGCTTCCCTGGAATTCACTGCTCTCAGTGCAGCAGGGCAAACAGCCTGCGGCGGTAACGGTTGACCAGTTCCTCCTGGTCTTCCAGCAGGTCAAATACCGCCAGCAGGCCCCTGCGGCCGGCATCATCCCGGAAGCTTCGGTCACGCTGCAGTAGTTGCATGAATGACTCCAGTGCATTCTCCATCTGGTCGTTCATTACGTACAGTGCACCCAACTGGTAAAGCGACTCCAGGTCGTCGGGGTTGTTGCTGACTGTGTCCGCAAGCTCGGTGACAGGAGGAGCCTCCCTGGTAGCTGTCGCGAACCCGTGCAGGGCACTCAGTCGCATCGCATCCTTTTCATCACGCACATCACGGGGTAATGAGGCGAGCAATTCCGCTGCATCATCGAGCAGGCCCTGTTTCATTTTGAACGCGGCAAAATCAAGCGTTAGCTGGTGATTGTCAGGCTCCGCAAGATGTGCATCCTGCAGCAGACTCAAGGCTTCGTCATGTTTGCCCTGTTGCCAGGCTGCCTTTGCACGGGCACGGATAGTGTCTGACTCGCGCTCGATATAACGATCCAGCAGGACGCGCAGCGTGGCTTCGGATTGCGCGGCCAGAATTTCTTCAACCATCTCGCCGCCTTTATAGACCCGCATGGTCGGCAGACTGCGTATGCCGTGCGCCTTGGCCAGTTCGCGTTGCTCGTCGGTATTGACCTTGGCGAGCACGAACTTGCCTTCGTATGCATCGACCAGTTTTTTCAATACCGGCATCTGCATCTGACAGGGTCCGCACCAGTCGGCCCAGTAGTCCACCAGTACCGGGACCGTGCTGGAGCGCTCGATGACCAGGGCATCAAAGGTCTCATTGGTTACATCAGTAATATTGTTCAGGTCATTCATTAGATTCTAATATATCCGACCAGGTGAATCGCGCCTTGCAGGCGCGAATTGTATTATGCCGAGGCAGGATCATCCATCGCAACCAGTTCCCCGCAGACAGTAAATAGCAGGCACGGTTTAATGGTCATATCCGGCCAGAGCTTTGCCACACCGTTGGCATATAGCCGCATTTGTTCCCTGTAGATGTTGGTCAAGCGAGGCAGGGACTCGTTATCAGCCCATCGATGCGTCTTGTAGTCAATTACCCAGGCTATCCCTTTGTTAACGATCAACCGGTCAATGATGCCGTACACCAGATGATCCCCATCCAGATATTGGATCGGTACCTCGTTAAAGGCCTTTTCGTACTGTGTCTCATCAAACAGGAATGCCAGCTGCGGGTGCTGGATTATTTGCACAGCCTCCTGCCACCAGGCCTGACATTCCGGATCTGATGCCTCGCGTTGCAGGTTGTTCGCTACCGCTGTCGGGATGATGTCTGTGCACGGCACTTCACCTCCGGTCAGCTGCTCCAGCATCAGGTGCATGGCGGTGCCACGCTCGCGGCCATCTTCATCACCGGTGTCCATGGCGGTGGTATGCAAAGCGCGACTGGGTGCAATCAGACGCTGTTTCTTTTCGACATGCAGTGCCCCGGATAAACGCAGGTCAGCTGTGCTCGCGGCGGAGGTTGTTTCCGGCGCCGTGCTGAGTTTGGCAATGATGCCGGTTTCATGAAAGGGATAACCTTCAACAGTGGACTCCCAGCCTGCCAGTGCCTGCTGGATCAGGCCATACCAGCTGTCATCATCGGCTGATTCTTTTTGATTGCCCGAGATAAACAGGTATTGCCGTGCCCGTGTAACGGCGACGTAGAGCAGGTTGGCCTCTTCACGCAAATCGTTCTGTGCCTGATTATCAAGCATGCTGCCGGTGACTGAATCCTGTTTCGCCTTATTGCCGGCCAGCAAAAAGTGCAACGGCCTGTCCTTGTCCCGGGGCCAGTCAAGCAGTGTGCTGTGTGCCGAGCGTGACCGCTGCCTGGTTGCCGTATCGGCCAGAAAGATGACCGGTGCCTCGAGGCCCTTCGCGCCGTGTATGGTCATGAGCCGTACGCGCTGTGAGTCCGCTTCCTCGGGCGCACTCTCATCCGGTTGATCGTTTTCAGACTGGCGCAGGCGATTGAGCTGATCCAGGAAGCGCGGCAAACTGGGATAGCGACCATTATCGACCTCCAGTGCCAGTTCAATAAACCGGGTCAGGCTGGCATGGACCCGGGGTTTCAGGGCTTCCGGGAAGGCGGCCTCGTAGCGCTGGAATACCTCGGCCTCGTGGAAAATACGGTCCAGCAGGTCGTGTACCGGGATCTGTCCGGTGAGTGTACGCCAGTGTTCCAGTTGCGCGTAGATGTCCTCAAAGGGCGTTTCTTGCCTGATGGCCAGTTCGGCCAGTCGCTCGTACCAGGTGCCGGTACCGGACGTGGCCAGTGGAATTAACTGCTCGCTGGACAAGCAAAAGACGGGAGAGCGCAGTACCTGTGCCAGTGCCAGATTGTCGTAGGGTGAAATCAGTATATTCAGCAGGCATTCCAGGTCATGTATTTCCAGGTTGTCGAGCAGCGCACCCTTGCTGTCACTCAGGCAGGGGATCTGTAAATCCCGCAGCGCCAGTTCATAGGCACTGGCGTGGGTGCGCTGCCGCAATAAAATAATAATGTCACCATAATGCAGTGCACGGGTCAGGTCATCTTTTGTCACCGCTGTATTGTTCTGTATGAGTGCCTGGATTCTGGAAGCGATCATTTTCGCTTCATTGGCATATCGCTGGTCTTCCTGGATGACACGCGGAGCATGCAGCGGGTTACGTAACACCGTTTCCGTTTCCTCCGAGACTTCAGAAACTGCCGATGTCATCAGTGGCAGCAGCTCGACACGTCCATACATGTCCGGCAGGTGGGTCGTGTGTTCGTTGAAGCCGTCGAGTCGTTGCTGGAGTGGCTCTGTTCCAAAAATCCTGTTTACACAATCAACAATCGCCTGCGCAGAACGCCGCGAAGCATCCAGCGGGTAGCTGTTTGCCTGCAGGTTTTCATGCAGCCAGTCAGAGGCCTCGCCCAGCAGAGCCGGGTTGGCGCGACGAAAGCTGTAGATAGACTGTTTTTTATCACCGACGAGAAAGACGGAGCGCGCACGATCGTCATTACCGGCTGCCAGTTCTTCCAGTAACGGCAGCAACAGGCGCCACTGGGTCGGATTGGTGTCCTGGAATTCGTCGACCAGTAAATGATCGATACGTGTGTCCAGCTTGTATTGTATCCAGCTGGCGTGACTGCTCTGGTTTAATAATTCGCAGGCCTTCCATTCGAGGTCGGAAAAGTCCAGCAGGCGTTGTTCCTGCTTGATGCGCTGATAATGTGTCAGCAACTGCATGCCGGCTGTGATCCACGCGACTGACGCAGTCAGTGTGTTGTAGCGGGCTATTCGGTCCCTGATGTCCAGTAGATCATCACATATCTGTTCATGCAGTGTGATGAAGGTCTGTTCATCCTGCTCACCAAGACGCTTGCGCTGGGCATTACCGGGTTTTCTGCTGCGCGGTTTTCCTTCCCCGGTCAGGAAGACCGGTGTGATGGCAGCGTAGAAGTTACCTGGTCCCATGGACGTATCGAGTGCCGCGGTGAGTATGTCGGCCTGTTTTGTATTAGTGGCTGTAATGTTGCGCGCCAGCAGTTCACCGAATGTTCGTATGAGTGCGCGTTGAATGTCTTCCGGAAAGCTGCCCAGCGGGTCCTGGCGGCTATCGATGTCCAGCAGCTGCTCCAGCTGGCGGGTTGCATACGACAGCGGGTCTGACTGTCCCTGGATATAGGCCCACCAGTCACTGCGATGTGACAAAAAGGAGTGCAGTGCTGTCTGGGTATTGCCCAGTCCGTCACATCCTTCCGTCAGTCGATCCAGTGCCTCGTTGATCGGGTGGTCTTTATTGCTTGATTCGTTGACCAGTGCATCCCGGGCCTGCTGTTCCAGCAAGCCGGTGGCTTCACTGAGTTCAAAGCCGGGAGCAATACCGGCCTCCAGCGGGAAGCGTTGCAACAACTCCTGGCAAAAGGCATGGAATGTAGTCGCGCGCAGGGTGTATGGATTAAACAGGTTTTCTTCATACAGCTGCCGCGCACGGGTACGGGTGCCCGTATCCGGCTGTATGCCACATTGCTCCAGCATTGTATTCAGTGTCGTTACATCGGCGCACATGAGTGCGTGCAGTCGTTCGGTTACGCGTTGTTGCATTTCCGCAGCCGCCTTGCGGGTGAAGGTGACGGCCAGGATGCTGTCCGCCCTTGCACCGGCCAGCAGCAGGCGCAGGATACGGGTGACCAGCAGCCAGGTCTTGCCGGTGCCGGCCGAGGCATGCACGCTTGCATTACGGGTCGGGTCGGCCGCCTGCAGGGTAGTGTTGTTATTTGTGGTCATGGCGCATGCAAAACGTTGCAACAGGAATATCTAGTGGCGTAGGAGCGGCTTGTAGCCGCGATCGCGCCTGCAAGGCGCTCCTACACCAATAGATGCAATCGTAGGTAATCATCATGTCGGTTCATCCTGCCACGCCTGCTTCCGGCATAATCCGCTCATCTCGCAACAGCCGCAGGTCTTCATGTCACCCCAGGCAGGCAGTGCGGCACCGGTTTCAATTTCATCCAGCACCGTGACCAGTCGCTGTTTTACACCGCTGGCAAGTTCGGTCAGTGCCTCGCCCTCGAGGCTGATGTTGTTATTAATTTTTTCATCAACACGCAGGTATTCGACCCGTTG
>JBDLIH010000073.1:0-13196 GCA_039714975.1 Pseudomonadota bacterium | reverse complement strand
ATACCAGTACGGCACTACAGGCCCTGAATGCCTTCAGTGACAAGCTGGGACTCGGTGATGACGACGACGAATTCCTCGACCCGGATATTGCCTTTTCACCCGACATCATCATTGAGACACCCACAGAGCTGGTTGTTCGCTGGATTATTGCCAAGGGCTATTATCTTTATCGTGACAAACTCAACATCACACTGGTCGATGGCGAGGGCGTCACGCTGGGTACAGCCGAGTTCCCGGACGGCAAGGTCAAGCACGATGAATTCTTCGGCGACGTACAGGTACTTTATGACGAAATACGTGCCCGGGTACCGCTGCAACGTGCCAGCGGCAAGGCCACAGAAATTACGCTGCAACTGGGTTACCAGGGTTGCGCCGAAAAAGGGATCTGCTACCCGCCCATCAAGAAACAACTAACGGTCGAACTGCCGCCGATGGAGCCGGGCGAGACAACGGCGACTGCGCCAGTCAGTACAGCTGACATCCAGTCCACCTCAATTTCTTCAACCAGCCAGGACGATTTTGCCAATGTCCTGAAGGACAGCAGCCTGTTGTGGGCCGTGCTGTTCTTTTTTGCGGCCGGCGTGCTGCTGGCGTTTACCGCCTGCATGTATCCGATGATCCCGATCCTGTCGAGCATCATCGTCGGCCAGGGTGACAAGGTCACGACCGGCAAGGGCTTCTTCCTGTCACTGGTGTATGTCGAGGCAATCGCCGTGACCTACGCCGTCATCGGCGTGGTCTCGGCACAGGTCGGTGCGGGTGTGCAGGCCTTCTTCCAGAACCCGTGGATCCTCAGTTTCTTTGCGCTGGTGTTTGTTGCACTGGCACTGTCCATGTTCGGCTTTTTCAATTTACAGTTACCGGCCTCCCTGCAATCCCGGCTCAGTAATACCAGTAACCGCATGCAGGGCGGCACACTGTTCGGCGTGGCCGCCATGGGCGTGCTCTCGGCCCTGATCGTCGGCCCCTGCGCCGGTCCCGTCCTGATCGGTGCACTGATTTACACCAGCCAGAGCGGTGACTACCTCACCGGCGCACTGGCGATGTTCGCCCTCGGCAACGGCATGGGGGCACCGCTGCTGATCATCGGTGCTTCCGGTGGCAAATTGCTACCCAGGGCCGGCGGCTGGATGGATACCGTCAAGGCCGTGTTCGGTGTCATCCTGCTGGGCGTCGCCATCCTGATGCTGGAACGCATACTCCCGGGCCCCGTCACGCTGCTGCTGTGGGCGCTGTTACTGATTATCCCGGCCATCTACCTGCGTGCACTGGATGCACTGCCCGAAGACGCCTCCGGCTGGCGGCGTCTGTGGAAGGGACTGGGCATCGCCATGTTGATCTACGGCGTAATCCTGATTATCGGTGCAACCACCGGCGGGCGCGACCCCTTCAACCCGCTGCGAAATATCACGACTGCAGTCACTGTCAGTGATAGCGGTGAACACGGCTCCCGGCACTTGCAGTTCCAGCGCATCAAGACCGTTGCAGATTTCAGGCAGGCACTGCAAAACAGTCGTGCAGCGGGTAAACCGGTGATGCTGGATTTCTATGCCGACTGGTGTACCTATTGCCTGAAAATGGAGGACTACACCTTCTCTGATGCCCGGGTGCAGACTGCACTGGCCGGTGCAACCCTGTTACAGGCGGACGTGACCGCCAACGACAGCGAAGACCTTGCCTTGCTCAATCATTTCAAATTATTTGCCCCGCCGGCCATCCTGTTCTTTGATGCAGAGAATGGCCAGGAACGACATGAACATCGCATGGTCGGTTTTATGAAGGCGAATGATTTTCTGGCGCATGTGCAGAAAGCCATCCCGTAACGGATCACATCCACATAAGGTGTCATCAATAAAAAACACACATTTGGCCACGGAAGCACACGGAATGACACGGAAGAAAAATGCCTTAAAAGAATTAGTTCCGTGTTTTTCCGTGTGCTTCCGTGGCAAAAGAATTTTTACTTCGGCTTCAAATCAAACTTGCGCAGCAAGTCGTACATGGTCGGCCGACTGATGCCGAGCAGCTCGGCCGCCTGTGAGACCTTGCCGCCCACATGATTGAGTGCGCGAATGGTTGCCTTGCGGTCTGAACGATCGCGTATCTCGCGTAGATTAAAGGTCGCCAGCTCCCCGGCAGAACTGCCACCCAGCTCCAGGTCACAGGCTGACAACTGCTTGTGTTCGGCCATGATCACGGCACGTTTCACACGATTCTCCAGCTCCCTGACATTACCCGGCCAGGCATAGTTCTCAATAGCCGCCATCGCGTCCTTGCTGAAGCGATGACCCTGTTTGCCCTGTTGCTTGCTAATGCGCTCAAGGAACACGCGCGCCAGTAACAAGGCATCGCCTTCACGCTCTCTTAATGCCGGAATGGTAATACTGACCTCACCTACCCGATAGTAGAGATCCTCGCGGAACTGGTTGACCCGGATCAACTCATGCAGGTCCTTATGGGTGGCACACAGCACGCGCACATCGACCGGAATTTCCTTGCGGCCACCGACACGCTCAATGACACGTTCCTGCAGGAAGCGCAGCAGCTTGGCCTGCAACGACGCGGGCATGTCACCAATCTCGTCCAGGAACAGGGTGCCACCGGAAGCGGTTTCGATCTTGCCCGGCGTTTGCTTGGCCGCGCCCGTGAACGCGCCCTTTTCATAACCGAACATTTCACTCTCAAGCAGGTTCTCGGGGATGGCCGCACAGTTAATAGCGACGAAGCGCCCTTCCTTTCTCGGGCTCAACTCATGTAATGCCCTGGCCAGTAACTCCTTACCGGTACCCGACTCGCCCAGGATCAGGACCGTGGCGTCCGTCGGCGCGACCTTTTCTACCGTGCGGCAGACTTGCAACATGCTGGCACCGCCGGTAATAACCCCCTCAAGTGGCGACTCGAACTGATGCGAGCTGAGACGCCTGTTTTCCTCCTCCAGTTCGTACAAACGGTAGGCACGATTGACAATCAACTCAAGCATGTCGGCATCAATCGGTTTGTAGAAAAAATCGTAGGCGCCCATCGCCACGGAGCGGGTGGCGTGTTCGCGATCATTATTACCGGTGACGACGATGATCTTGGTATGCGGCGCCTGCTGCAGGATATCTTCCAGCAGCGAAAACCCTACACTGGTGCCATCGGCGTCCGGCGGCAGGCCCAGGTCCAGTGTCACGACCGGTGGCTGAATCTTTCGTACTGCATCGAGTGCCGCCTCGCGATCACCGGCGATCTCTACATCATAGTTTTCGAAGCACCAGCGCAGTTGCGTCTGCAGTCCGGGATCATCTTCGATAACAAGCAGTTTTCTTGTCGCTGTATCCATCTGGGTAATTATTATTTACTCGAAACTGTAACTTTACGGCATTTCAGTTCGTATCGCTAATCGGTAAACGAAGCCTGAAGGTGGACCCCTCCCCGACCCGACTGATCACTTCGAGATCACCGCCCAGCTTGTGGATATAGTCCCGGGTTTCGTATACACCGATCCCCATGCCGGACTTGCCCTTGGTACTGTCAAACGGACGGAACAGACGCTCCCGGATAAACGCCTTGTCCATGCCGCAACCGCTATCCTGTATTTCAACAATAGCGCGTTCATTAAGCTTGAAAAGGCGCACAATAATACGGCCATCATTCGCTGTGGCATCCTGCGCATTGCGTATCAGATGGCCGATAATCGCACCGAAGCGATCCTTGTCTGCAAGTATGCTAATACCGTGTGCCTGGCAGTCCAGGGTGGGCACCGGCTTGCCCCTGGACATCATCTCCACGACCTCGGCAAGGACCTCACATATTTCGATGCTCTCGGTCTCTTTTGGCTGCATGCTGTCACTGCGTAAATGTTCCAGCAGGCGGTTCATCTTCTGCACCGAATTATCTACCGTGGTAATGGCATCTTCCATAAAGCGGGGGTTGTGCTTGTGCTTGCCGGCATTGGTGACCACCAGTGACAATTGTGCAATCAGGTTCTTCAGGTCATGCATCACATAGGATGACATACGGTTACGGGCCTCGAACTGCTTCGCTTCCGCAAGTGCCTGTGATGACTCCAGCTGCGCAAGGTGCACAGCAACCTGGCGACCGGCCGTTTTGACCAGGTCGGAGTCCTCCCAGTTGAAATGATTCTGGGCCGGTGAATTGGCCAGCACAATAAAACCCAGCATGTGGTCATGCACGATGAGTGGCACGACCAGCCAGGCATGCGGCATCTGCTGCAGCCATTCGGGTAGTTCCAGATGGTTGTAAAGATCCGGGTCACGTTCATATTCATCAATATCTATCAACCATTCACGCGCTGTCATGAACTGAATCAGCGGGTGTTCTCTATCGACCACATCACGACTGGACACCTGCATCTGCCAGCTGGCTACCGGCTCGAAACGGTTCATCTGGCGCATCCAGAGAATGCCTCCCGGGCTGTCGATAATCTCTGCAATCGAGTGTATGGCACGTTCACGCAGCCGATCATCCGGCTGGCCGGATGACAGGGTTTGTATAAAGCGCAGCCACTCATCACGGTAGTCGTATTTATAGTGGAAAAAATGCTTGTTTATGAACACCCGCAGGCTTGCCCGGATACGAGCGGAGAAAAACAGCACCATCAACACCAGGCCGGCACCAAACAGAAAGATGACCTGGATGACCGTTCCCCACTCACCACCGTAGGTACGGATGTAATATCCACCCAGACCCATGGCAATCAGATACAAACCGGTTCCCAGCATGGCCGTGGTATGGAAGACCATGCGTCGGGAAACAAAGATATCCAGTGACAGGCGCGGGTCACGGGCAATGGCAATAGCGAGTACCGGGACCGCCAGGCCATTCACAAACCCCCTTGCCTCCCACATGCTGACGTCCAGCCCCTGGAACAGCAGGGCGTTCGAATACAGGTAAAAATCGTAGACAAAGATCACGCCAAGCCCGATACACAGGTATTTCACCGCACGGCGTGATTCGACGTGGGCATTGCGCATTATCTGCTCGACCAGCACCAGGCCGACAATGGATATGAGCAGGAACCCTGCATACAGGGCATCAAATCCCAGGTATTTGATTGCTTCAGTCCCGGCAAAGATCCGGTACAACACCATGCTTGTCAGCAACACGGTATAACTGGCAGCGATAATCGCCGCCTTGCGGAAACGCTTGTCTGCGAGACGGGTATCAGTGATAGAAGAAGTCAGCACAAAACCCAGAAACAACAGCCAGGAAAAGCTGCGTACCGGCTCTACCAGGTAGGAGAAAAAGGCGGCTTCGTAGTAGATAGTTACCGCGGTAAAACCCAGCCACACCGTACTGACGATGGACGCAAACTTCAGGGCATCCTTGCGCGACCGGCCCTGCTGGCCGGTTAATAACACAAGGGTCAGCACCAGAAACAGAAAGGCGCCTGCCCCAAAGCTGATGACACCGGTGTTAATCACTCGAGGATACCTGGAACCTCTTTATATTTTTGCCACGGAAACACACGGAATTACACAGAAAAACAATAATTGTTGCCAGTTTCTTAATTGAGGTCACTAACAGTGATTTACAGGCCAAGGAAAGATGACCTTAATTAACCAAATTTCATATCTTTGGTATTACATATTTCCGTGTAATTCCGTGTGTTTCCGTGGCTAATAATTAATTTTTTCTACCCGCCAATCTCTTTATACACCCGGCGCGCCTCTTCCACACCGTCATACTTATATTCGTCAGCGACAGCCTTGGAGAGTATCTCCTTTGCCGCACGGTTATCCCCCTGCTTGTAGTACGTCATACCCAGGTGATAACGGAATACCGGAACATCGGGCGCCTGCTCGACCACACCCGACAGGACAGATGCCGCCTGATCATATTCACCCAGGCGGTAATGCACCCAGCCAAGCGTATCCAGCAGGGCCGGCTGCTTGGTTTCTGCCAGCTTGCCGGCCAGTTCCTTCGCCTTGTTAAGGCTGGCCTCATCGGTACGATGGTCGGCCAGCAACGCCGCCAGGTTATTGGTGGCAATAACATTATCGGGGTTGTTTTCCAGAAACCCTTCATAGAGGGTGATGGCATCCTCATACTGCTGCTGGCGTTCCCTGATCCCTGCCAGGCTGAGCACATAGCGCGGTTCATCCGGTGACGCATCCAGGGCCTTGGTATATACCTCTGCCGCCTTGTCCAGCTCACCCTGCTGGCTATAGAAATTAGCCAGTGCTGCTGTCAACCGGGTATCACCTGGCAATATATCCAGCCCCTGCAGCAGAGATGCCTCGGCACCGTCCTGGTTGTCTTGTCGGGCACGTGCACCGGCTAACTGCAAATAAACCACACTGCTCTTTTCGTTGACTTCAAGCTGCCGCGTGAATTCCTGTTCGGCCCGGGTAAAGTCCTCCTTCGCCATATAGGCTATGCCCAGCAAATCATGGGCTGCAGGATGCTCCGGTTTATCCTTGAGAACAGCATCAAGTCGCTTGATTGCGGCATCGGGATTGCCCATGGCTATCTCGGTATTCACCAGTTCAGTCAGTGCAAGTACGGAGTCAGGTTCACGTTTGAGCGCCTCTTCATAGGCCGCCACTGCCTCTGGATACTTTTTCTGTTGTTTATAAAGCCGGCCCTTTCCAAAGGCACCCAAACCGGTTTCCGGGGAAGCTTCTTCCAACTGGGTCAGAACCACTTCCAGTTCATCCGTATCCCCCTGCTTGGCAAGAAGCTCTGCCTTGGCCCGCAGGACGGTAACATTCGCCGGTTCAAGCTCCAGTGCAGCATTGACCTGTTCCAGGGAGCTGTCCAGATCCCCGCTTGCTGCCTGGAACTGTGCCAACCGTAACCGTGCTTGAATATTCTCCGGCTTAACTTCTACTGCACGAGAAAGATTTTCCAGGGCCAGTTCCGTCTCGCCGTTTGCCTGATGGGCGGAGGCCAGCAGTGTTAATGCCTCGGCAGAGTCCGGTTGCCCCTTCAACACCGAGCGGAATGTTGTCACCGCTTCTGTGTACTGCTCTTGCTGTAGTTCGATGCGCCCCCTGAGCATCAGGGCCTGGCCATCTTTCGGGTTCTCGGTCAGCACTTCATCCAATAGTTTTTGTGCAGCAGCCACGTCATCCTGCTGGACACTTAACATCGCCAGCGCCGTCCTCGCCTTCAGACCATCGGGCTCAAGCCCTTTATCATTGACAATATTTTGTAAAATGGTCTCGGCCTGCTCACTGTTTTCAGTCTCTATATATAGTTGCGCCAGTGAGAACTGCAGCGCAGTCAGCTCAGGCTTGGCCTTGGTGTTACTTTCGAGCTCGGCAATAGCCTTTTCAGTGCCATCCTTGTTTTTGTAGAAGTCTGCAAGCAGCAAGTAGCGCTGTGCATCATCCGGGTCTGCCGCAATCGCCTCGCGCAAGAGAGTCTCGGCCTTCTCATTCTGATCAGTCTGTGCATAGTAGGAAGCCGTCATGACACGGTACTGCAACTCATCCGGATAGTCGCGCACAAGACCCAGCATGATCGCCTCGGCCTTTTCATTTTCCTTCTGCTTCAGATAGGCCTGTGCGAGCCGTATTTGTAACGCCACACTTTCCGGGTTTTCTGCAACGGCCGTTTCCAGCACCTGTATCGCTTCATCTTCTTTTTCCTGTTGCTCGTAAATGGCAACCAGGACAGTCGCTGCACCCACATGCCCGGCATTTGATTCCAGCACCTGTTTCAATAGTTCAATAGCGTCATTCGCATTATCCTGGCGCATCAGGATGGAAGCTCGCAGTGTCTGTGCATCCGCATTCGACGGTTCTCTCGACAAGGCCTCATCGGCTTGCTCGATTGCCTTGTCCATTTCCCCCGCCAGCACATAAAAGCGCCCCAGGCGAATGCGCGCATCGACGAGTTCGGGATCAAGATCTACGGCCTTGCTGTAATTTCCAAAGGCCTTGCGCCATTCCTGGTCTCTTTCTGCTATCTGTCCGAGGTAGAGATAAGGTGCCGCTGTTTTGGGATCAATCTGGAGGACATTCCTGAACTCAACCCGCGCCTTGTCATAGTTCTCTTCTTCAAAATAGGCCTTGCCACGCTCCAGGTACTTTGCCTTGCGTTCCTCGGCGCCACCGCAACCGGCCAGCATGAAAACAAAAAGCAGAGCTGCCACAACTAATTTACTGTTCTTATCAAACCAAAACATATATGCCTCCAAGAGCATGTGCTTCAATTGAAGCATTGTCGTACATCAAACTGGAATCCAGAGCCTGTAAATTCCAGTGTATCGGGTGCACGCAGGGGTGTTATTCAATAGCCACGGAAGCACACGGAAATACACGGAATAAAAAACCTTCTATTGCGGGAGCAGATTTACTTCGCGATACACAGTTTTAGTAAATAACCACTTTATCGCGCCTTCAGTCGTTCCTACAAGATCTTTTTCCGTGTATTTCCGTGTGCTTCCGTGGCAAAAAGATGTTTTTATGCATCTGTGGCTATCAGTAAATCTCAAGCCTCATTATCAAGAAACCACTGATACGTGCTTTTAATCCCATCCTGCAGAGAAATCCCGGCTCGCCAGCCCAGACCATTGATCTTCGAGGTATCCACCAGTTTACGCGGCGTGCCATCCGGCTTGCTGGAATCGTAGACAATTTCCCCTTGATAACCAACAGCTTCCCCAACCAGCCCGGCAAGATCAGCGATTGAAATGTCCTCTCCTACTCCGATATTCACTATCCCTTCATCTTCATAGTGTTCCATCAGATATAAACAGGCGGCCGCACAGTCATCCACATGCAGGAATTCCCGCAACGGCTTGCCGGACCCCCACACCGTCACCGTCGGTGTATTTGCAGTCTTTGCCTCATGGAACTTGCGGATCAGTGCAGGCATGACATGCGAGGATTCCAGGTCAAAATTATCCTCCGGCCCATAAAGATTAGTCGGCATGGCGGAGATGAAATGACTGCCATATTGCCGCTGATAGGCCTGGCACATCTTGATGCCGGCAATCTTGGCCACCGCATACCATTCATTGGTGGGCTCAAGCGGGCCGGTGAGGAGATACTCTTCTTTCAATGGCTGCGGCGCCATCTTCGGATAGATACAGGTACTGCCCAGACACAATAATTTATCCACCCCGGATAACCGCGCACTCTCGATAACATTCGCTTCAATCATCAGGTTTTGATAGATAAAGTCAGCCGGGTAAGTATTATTGGCCAGAATCCCGCCAACCCTGGCAGCCGCCAGAAACACATAATCAGGACGCTGCTGCGCAAAAAAATCCCGGGTAGCAGCCTGTTCCCTGAGATCAAGTTCCTTGCTGGTCGCCGTCAGCAGGTTATTAAACCCTTCCTGCTTCAATTTCCTGACAATGGCAGAACCCACCAGACCCCGGTGTCCTGCGACGTATATCTTCGAGCTCTTTTCCATAAATCAGATAGCCACGGAAGCACACGGAAATACACGGAAGAATAGATCATTCATTGGTTTATCCCCTATAACACAAGGCGCTTTATCGTTGCCCTTGGGTATGTAAAATTCACCAGCATCCCAACCTTGGCATCGGTTGCCTTCAGATAGTTCAATAACTGGGCTTCATGGACCTTCAAAAGTTGCTGCTGGGCCTTGAGTTCAAGGATTACACTTTCCTCGACTATAACATCAGCAATGTATTCTCCAACAATTGCATTCTTGTAACGCACCTCGATCGGCACTTGTGAAGCAGCAAGCAACCCCTGTATTTTCAACTCTTTTAACAGAGCATTCTCGTAAACTTTCTCAAGAAATCCATACCCCAAATGCTTGAATACCTCATATACACAACCACGAATCACATAGCTCAGCTGCTCTTCCTTCAGCATAATAAACCCTCCATGGATAAATACTGATTTGTTAATATTGTGTTTTCTTTTCTTCCGTGTATTTCCGTGTGCTTCCGTGGCAAAAAGATTTACAGATGTTATTTATTCCGTGTACCTCTGTGGCCACATGAAGTCATTTAGTTATGCGGGCTTTACCTTCGGATAGTATTTAACATCAGGCAACACCTTGAAATCAGCATCCTGTGTCCATATCACAGCACCAAACTTTTTTGCCGTTGCGTAAATAATGCTATCTGCCAGGGGTAACTTGTTATTTATACCATAGACAGCTGCATCAATAGCCAGGGCGCTATCAAGCGGCACAACCTTTCCTTGTTCCATATGGGCAATTGCCTCCAGTGCTGAGTCTTCATCCCGTTGGCGCATAATGCATTTGAATACTTCTGCAACCGTAATACTTGGAACCAGCAGTTCGTCAAGGGCCTCTATTGGCCTGGCAAATGCGCCGGCATTCTTGTCGCCCGCAAAATAAGATAGCCATGCTGATGAATCAACAACGTTCATACCCTGTCCTTGTCCCTCCTTACACTCGTATCTATCCCCTTCAGGAAACCTCTCATCTTTTTCATAGGCTGGACAGGTATCAATTCAATACGATTTTGATAAGTCAGGATTTGTATTTTCTGACCAGAAACGATCCCCATTGACTCTCGGACTTCCTTGGGGATAACGACCTGATATTTAGGTGAAACTGTTACAGATATCATGGCACAACTCCATCGATATAGGGTACGTAATACGCTATATCTATCGATAGGGTATGTCAAGCCACATTATTACCTGTTGACTGGAATAGCTTTTATTTCTTCGTGTTCTTCCGTGTATTCCCGTGGCAAAAGTTTTTGGTGTTTTGACTGCCCAGCCAGTTCGGGTTAAAGCCAGGGCTATAGCCCAATTATTTGGTTGAATCCATCAATGATTTCTACTAACTGCTCTGGCTCAACAGCTCCAAGCTTCTTTCCAACCCTCTCTACAGACAATGTTCGGATTTGACTGATTTTTACCCACGACATTTTTTGTAATTGTTTCGGTGCCAATGGCCAGGTAAGTGGAAAACCTGCTTTTTGCGGCTGGCTTGTAATAGCCATGGCAATTACTGTACCAGAACGCCTGTTGAAGATATCATGGCTCAGAATGAGCACCGGTCGGCGTCCTGCTTGTTCGTGGCCACGAACAGGATTGAGATCTGCCCAGCGAATCTCCCCCCTCAATATTCGGGCCATTCAGACAAATCCTCTCTCAATCCCTCTTCTGCCAGTGCCTTTTCATATTCAGGGTCCAGCTTCGCACACTCTTGCGCAAGCCGCTTATGGCCAAGCCGCTCCAGCTTCTCTTTTACCGCCACCTGAATTGCCCGACTTCGACTCGGAAACATCCGCTTTTTCACCAGTGCATCCACTTCGGCAAGGACATCAGATTCCAGAGTGATCGCGATCTTGTTACTGCTCATAGATCACCTCCAAAAGTATGATTATTAATCATACCCTAGATAGAATCAAGGGGTACCGCAAAGTCTCTACATGCGCCAACCTGAAGAATTTAACATATGCACCGTTTTCCATCACACACAGCACACTCTAGATAGTGTCCATCCAGAAAGAATAACTCTCGCCAAGGCGCAAAGATCGCAAAGTTATAACGTATTGTTATCAAATGCATACTTAAATTCTTTCTTGGCGTCTTTGCGCCTTGGCGAGAGAAATTACAGTGTTTATGGACGGACACTAGATAGATTTTTTGGTTTTATCTTTCTGTGTTCTTCCGTGGATTCAGTGGCCATTAATATTCCTGTTTTCTTTTACTCGTTATAGTCAAACGTCCTAAACCCCTCCCGCTTGCACAACTCATAGATTCCATAAGCTTCACGATAATTGACACAAATCCAGTAGGAATACATCTTGGCCACTGCATAGGGGCTACGCGGATAAAAGGGTGTCGTTTCCTTTTGCGGGGTTTCCTGAACCTTGCCAAATAATTCACTGGTAGATGCCTGGTAAAACTTTGTTTTCTTCTCAAGCCCCAGAATTCTGATCGCCTCCAGTAACCGCAAAGTCCCCAATGCATCGCAGTTTGCTGTGTACTCGGGGGTTTCAAAAGAAACGGCCACGTGACTCTGTGCAGCCAGATTATAGAGTTCATCCGGCTGCACTTCCTGAATAGTCCGGATCAGGTTTGTCGAATCAGTCAGATCACCGTAATGCAGAAAGAAGCACACATCCTGTTCATGCTGGTCACGGTACAAATGGTCAACACGATCAGTATTAAACTAATCTCACATTGCTACCGGTGTAAGTATGTACACTTTGCTATGCTGAGATGCTGCCTTGACATCCCCCTGGCGTAGCGCCTCCCTTATATCATCGAGTTTGTATGCGTCTTCCAATGAAATATAGGGCGACCACGCATCTGCTGTCTCAATTAACTCTACGTCTACTTCAGCAATATACTGACCTTCATGAACAAGCTTTGTCCGGCATCGTTTCCTCATTTTCGCCTCCTTAGACAATCATCTTCCCATACCTCTGGATCCGGTCTATAGGCCGTAATTAATACTGCTGGACTTGAATGCCCTTTCGGTATCCCCCGTACAACATGTATCGGCTGTTGCTCTCTATCCTTCTGGAGCGCCAGTACACAGGAACCTTTTGGATAGTCTGGATAATCCTCTACAATCACTGCCTCAGAAGCGCCATCAACAACTTCCCTGGCAAGGAGATTATCCGATGATAGCTCATCGTATCCATGGTCGGTAATTCTAACCTCGGACTTACAGATCAATGCCTTGATATTTTCAAGTGTTTTACTCAATTATAGCTCTCATCATCTTTCATTTTTTTTCGTGTTCTTCCGTGGATTCCGTGGCCATTAATATTCCTGTTTTCTTTTACTCGTTATAGTCAAATGTCCTAAACCCCTCCCGCTTGCACAACTCATCCCGCTCGGCAATCTTGAGATCTTCGCGCACCATCTCCGCCACCATTTCATCCAGTGAAATCTCCGGCACCCAACCCAGTTTCTCCCTGGCCTTGCTTGAATCCCCCAACAACGTCTCCACCTCGGTAGGCCTGAAGTAGCGAGGATCAACCTCTACCAACACCTTCCCACTAGACTCACCGATGCCTTTCTCATCTACGCCTTCACCCTCCCATCGCAAGCTGATACCCACCTCCTTGCAGGCAGCATTGACAAAGTCCCGCACCGAATATTGCACACCCGTCGATATACAGAAATCCTCCGGCTCATCCTGCTGCAGCATCAACCACTGCATCTTGACGTAGTCTTTGGCATGGCCCCAGTCCCGTTTGGAATCAAGGTTGCCAAGAAACAACTTGTTCTGCAGGCCCAGCTTGATCCGGGCAACCGCACGGGTAA
>JBDLIH010000072.1:0-13536 GCA_039714975.1 Pseudomonadota bacterium | reverse complement strand
ATTTCAATCTGCTTCTACTGCTCCCCTGACACGGAGCCCGCTGGCGTGCTCGTTATTCGACTGCTTCGCAGTCTCACCCCTTCGGGGCCGCCGTCGCTATGCTCCGACGTTCTTTCGGCTACGCCTCAAGTCAACCACCCGGACACCTCCGGATAAAGCCTGTTAACCTGAAATTTCGAGCGCGCAAGGGTAAACCAGATGCTATGGTCATTCAAACGCTTTGATTCACAATCCGTGTCTGTCGTCTATTCGTGTTCTGTATATATTCAGCATTATCGTGTCAGAAACTTCCTGCATTCTATTTTTCGCAGGAATGGCGCACGATATATATTTAACAAGTATCTTGTTTATCATGCAGTTACCTATTCTTCTTTAATTGGATATTAATGCGCTATGATGTGCCCGCGAGAAGCATGAAGCAGGAGTAGCCCAGGACAATGCACAGCATGCTTATTACCAGCATGTTTCCTCTGTGGGCGTTAGCGGGCAGTTTGCTGGCCCTGGATGGTGCCGGGCTGGTTTGCCCCGCTGAAACCGGCAATTGTGCCCTTGCCGGGAATTGTGATGTTTGGCATGGGGATGACGCTGACAGGTAATGACTTCCTGAACGTGCCGCTGCCCTGCCCGGTGCCCTGTTCAGCATCTGGCATAACCTGTCCGGTTCATTGCTGGCAGCTATCTGGAGACGTCAATCTGAATGACTGTGTCTATGCAACAGCCAGGCGGCCCTTCCATGGGGAAGCACTTCAATGAAACGGTGTTTAGCTGTTTATACTGGTTGAACAGGTCTTGATACCGAACAAGGTGCTGGTCCGGGGATCACAGCATCCACCAGGGCGTATTGATGGCCTTGTCCTTTTCATTTTCCGGATAGAAACGGTGCTTGCTGTCGTCGGTGTAAAAACTCCAGAGCTCTGATTCGAGTTCCTTGTTCAGAATCTTGAGGTCACCGGCCTTCTGAGCATCCTTGAAGAACTTATAGTAAGCGTCCAGTGGCACGGCACCCGCTTGCTGATAGGCCACCCGCCCCCCGTACTTCTTATACAGGGCCTTGTTTACCTTCCACTGCCCGATGTTCGCCCTGGCCATCTGCGTCTCTGCCGCTGCCCGTTTCGGGTCACTGCCCTGCTTGTCGGCCTCCTGAGCCCTTCCCAGCATATCATCCAGAAACTTCTGCTCTCCCTCGAGCTTCTTCCGATCGTCTTCCGACACACCGCCTGACTGGAGCTGTTTCTGTATCCCGTCACGTCGGGCCTCTGCCTCCTTGCGGGTGCGTGTCTCCATTTCCTTTTTCCTTGCAATGAATTGCTTGATCTCCCCGTCCGTAGCCTCCAGACCATTTTGTCTGGCATAGTTCACTGACAGTACATGCTTGATGGCATAGGCCATTTCGCCAGGATTATTGGTCCTGATCTGTACATCGAGTGCCTCGGCAGCGACCGGGTCCTCGGGTTTACCGTAGGTCTCCTGTGCCTGTAAAAATGGTGCCAGGAGCAGCAACAGACAACCTGCCCACCCACTCAACCAGACAGTACTTGAACGACATGAATTTCGGCACATAGCTGTTCTCTCCAATGTTCTCTGTAGTATTAACCAGTTGAGTTTACTGGCTCTGTCACACGTGACGGAAACTGATCACCGGGCAGGCTGCGCCCCCTTGTTCCTGAAACACAATGACCGGCTACATGGGACAGTCAATTAAGCCACGCGACAGTTGCCGGGTATCTTACCGCACAGTCACATATAATAGCGCCTAATCCTGTAACAGCACCGTGCGCGGCAGATCGACACAACTGTCATAATATGACCCAACTCACGATAACTGAACGAACTTTACGTCTGTTCACCGAGGTAAAACCCGGTGAGGGTACGACCGCAGTAATGATGTTCGCCAATGTGTTCCTGATCCTGCTGGCCTACTATTTCATCAAGCCCCTGCGGGAAGGCTGGATTGCCATTTCGGATGTCGAAGGGCTGACAAAGATGGAGGTCAAGGCCTATTCCAGCTTTGCACAAAGTATTCTTCTGCTGTTTATCGTCGGCTGGTACGCGCGCCTGGCTGACCGCCTGGACCGGGTCACACTGTTTACCCGCGCAACACTGTTCTGTATCTCCAATATGGTGATTTTCTGGTTCCTGCAACCAAATTTCTTTTTTGACCAGTTACCACTCTCAGGCATTGTTTACTACCTGTGGGTCGGTATGTTTGGTGTGTTTGTGGTTGCCCAGTTCTGGACCTTCTGCGCCGATGTTTATACCGACGAACGGGGCAAACGCATGTTGCCGTTTATCGCCGTGGGCGCCACCTCCGGCGCCGCTGCCGGCTCCTGGATAGTGGACAAACTGGTGGATTCGGGGATGGTGCCGACCGAGGCGCTGCTGCTGGTGGCCACGGTGCCGCTTTTTATTTCCATACTCCTGGTACGCAAGGTCGAACAACGGGAAGATCACCGCGGAAGAACGGCCAACGAGACTGCGCCTGGTGAGGAATTCGATACCGAATCAAAACCGGAAAAGGCAAGCATCTGGAGTGGTGCAAGACTGGTACTGGTCAGCAAGTTCCTGCTGTTGGCAGCCCTGGTGACATTGCTCACCAACTGGGTCAATACCAACGGTGAAAACCTGTTGTTTCGGGTAATCCAGGAGGCACTTGCGGTGCAGGCCCATGACCGGGGATTTACTGAAGAGAGGAACCTGCTGGAGTTTATCCGTGACGGCACAACTGCCTTCTACGGCAACTTTTACTTCTGGGTGAATATCATCGCGTTGCTTCTGCAGGCCTTTGTCGCATCACGGCTTTTGAAGTACGGCGGCTTCGCTGCGATCCTGCTGATCCTGCCGGTCATTGCCCTGACGTCGTACACGGTAATGGCCCTGTTGCCAGTGCTGGCGGTCGTCAAGATAATGAAGATCGCCGAGAATGCCACCGACTATTCACTGAATAATACCTCACGCCATGTATTGTGGCTGCCGGTCAGTTCTGCCATGAAGTTCCGCGGCAAACCCGCCATCGATACCCTGTATGTGCGTCTCGGGGACGGTCTGGCTGCGATCACCGTGCTGATCGGTGTGCACCTGCTGGCACTGACCACATCTGAGTTCTTTGTCTTCAACGTGTTCCTGGTGTTGTGCTGGCTGGTGGCAGGTGTCTTGCTGGTCAGGGAACATCGACGCGCCTCGGAGTCCAGGTCGGGACTGCACCAGGCAAGCTGATTTATTGCACGGCCCATTACAGGATGGATATCGTCTGACAGGCCTTTACTGCAGCAACTGCTGCAACTTGCGATTCAGGCGCTCGTCGATGGCAGGCGGTAGATCGGTGTAGCCCCCGGTCTGTTCCAGGGCGGCAGTCCATTGCGGATCTGCCAGTGGTATAAAGAGGTCCGGGCACACCCGCTTGCCACCAGGCTCAGCATGAATACGACCACAAAAGCTGTCCAGGACTGATAACTTAAAGTCAGATGGTTTTTTTTAGCCAGCCAGGGTCCGGGCACCCCAGTTATTGATTCACTGCAGGCATGAAGCGGTCTTCGCGGAGTGTACAAGGGTCAATCTGATCAACCAAAAACCGGCAAGTCATGCATTCCGGCATCAGTCAGATGCCCTGGAAAGCAACACCCGGAGCAGTACTGCTGAATGTCAGAACAGGGAGAGGGAGAGAGGAATCAGTGGCCGGCTTTTGCCAGTTTGGCTGGAACCATGAATTCATGAACCGGCTTGATCAGGCCACTCAGCCATGCACCGCCGCTGGCATCTTCTGCCAGACCCACGATGATATATTTATGACCATCAGCCTCTACCATGGCACTGTCGGCATGCCACTGCCGCCATGAGCCGGATTTGCGATAGATCTTTGCATCAGGGTAGTCTGCCAGGCCTTTGACAAACTTGTGCTTGATACCCGGATTGCCCAGCATGGCTTTCATTTCAGCACTCAACTCGCTACCCACCAGTTGTCCGGTTTCCAGCAGGTAATAGAAACGTGCCACCTGTATGGCCGTCGCACCATGAGAAAGATTGTGCAGCGGGTCGCGTTTGAAGGCCGGTGATTTACCGTATTCCTTCCCTACCCAGAGCCCGCCATTGAACTGCGGGTCATAAAGATTGAATTTGTCAGACTGCAATATGCCCAGCAGACGATCCTTGCCAACGCGGTTCAGCATGCGGGTTGCTTCCTGGTTGGAAGACACCCGGATCATCTGCGTCAATGAATCGCGAGTACTGTTATCGAGGGCCATGTGTCCCTCTTCGATCTCGACAAAAGCACCCAGCAGGATAGCAATCTTGGGAAGGCTTGCGGCATAGATCATCTCGTCGCCATTCACCGTCGCCACCCGCGGCTCATTCAGGTGAGTGATGTCGACCAGAGCAACACTGAGTTTTTTATTGCGCACGGCCTTGTCGAGGTCAAGGCTGGCGAGGGTTACCTCCAGTTGCTGCTGCAGACCGGAATCATGACGATCCCATAGTGACGGGTATTCGCCTGTCTCGCCGGCCGATGCGGGCAGTGACGCGAATAGAGAGATGAGGCAAACAGTGATCAAATGACGCATGTGCATATGGCGCGGAATCCTATCATAATTTTCAAAGCGAATCATAATATTAGCTACAACTTATACACCACGTCTGGTAACCACGAGAATACCTACTGCGAGGGCTTGCAGGATATCAAGAAATAACCTTAACATGTTGTTTATACAGTATGTTATAGCGCTCCCAGCTGATGACTGATAGACGTATGCTGTCAACGGTTCACTCCCAACTCATCGGCCACCCGGGGCAAATAATTACCCCTGGATCCGAATGGCACCTGTAATATAAGTGCGAAAAACCGTCATTCCGGCCTGGGTGCCGACGTGACGGGTTCCGCTGCTGCATCAGGTACTGCTGCCGGTTCCGGTACCGGCTCCGGATTGGCTTTTTCGATAAGCCGGTGAATCCGTGTACCCATGGTCTGGTGTTCGACAGCGGAGTTCTTGCGCAACACATTCGAGACCAGGGTCGAAATATAGAACAGGCGGTTGTCACCAGGCGGATACTCGACGATGGCAACAGAGTTCATGTAGTTCCTGACATTCCCCATGTACGGGCCGCACTTGAAACCCTCCTCCTCCTTGCAGCCATACAGGGAGCCTGACTTGAAATAGACCGCGGAATCCGTGAGTGCAGGAGACGATGCATAACGAATACGCCGCTCGGTCATGTACAGCAAACGCTTGATCTGCCGGCTTGAAAACTCGTCCACCAGCCGTCCCTGCTCCATGCGCAGGACATATTTCATCAGTTCGCGGGCAGTACCGTAGCTGTTACCGCCGCCATTGACCTTGTGTTTGCCTTCGCGGGTGAGAAAACTGCCCTGCCGCAACTGCTCAATGTCCAGTCCGTTACGCGTGATCGGCTCAAAGAAGGTCTGCTGGAACAGTGCGGTCAGTTCCTTGCCGGGGGTCTCCTTGAAGAAGCGCTGGATCTCGGCTTCCGGTACCGGGTAGTCCTTACCATAGTGTCGCAGCAGCATCGCATCGCGCATGGTCATGGCAGCAGCCGAGTTGGAACTCACCGATAACGTCCAGTCCAGGTATTCCCACAGCGAGCCCTGGTCATCGTCCTTCATGGTACGTCGGGTCAGCTTGTTGGTCTCCACATCGAAGATACGAATCTTGTGGTGGTCCCAGTGACAGAATTCATCCGCGGTGATGACAGTTTCTTTCAGGATCTCGCGGCGCTTTTCAATGTCATCCGGCCAGGCGTCGGCCAGCGCCTGAAACAACCCGAGTGCCACAACCAGCTTGCCGACACTGCCGACGTTCTGTCGATAGTCGCCACGATGCTCTGCATAGCGTGGCTGCTCCGGGTCTGAAAGATCCAGCACAGCGATGCCGTATTGACTGGCGTGAGTACCCAATAGTCCCAGGATCTCCTTCGTAAAGGCCGGATCCGGCTCAGGCAGGTCCATGTCGCGGTAATCGAGCAGCCGCAGATCGACCGCTGCTGTTGGCAACACGGCACCGGAGGGCTGTTTACGGCCGGGAATGGTGCCATCCTCAATCCGGCGCACACCCTCTACCCGGCGGATACCGGTGTCCGCATAACCGTCTATCGGGTAGGCCTGCACCAGCGCAGGGACGATCAGTGTAATCAGTACTGCAACGGTCCAGAGCCGGTTAATCTTATCCATTGGGCATCTCCTGCATATTGACCATCTTGCCCATTGTTCCATACAGTGCCTCATCCATCCTGCTCAGGTAGTCACTGCCACGGGCCTTGCGACTTTCCAGGAACGGACGCAGCTGGAACAGGTGCAACTTGCCATCGAGAAAGCCAAATTCGATATCCGCGGGTGCAGGATTGCCCTGGTCATCGGTAATAGGCGGAAAACGCTGCGGCAGTTCTTTGGTAAACGTAATCAGCTGTTTGATCTCGTCCGGCTGCAGTACACTTTCATCACCGCTCACCGGTAATTTATCAATACCACCACTTGCCAACGGATTGCGCCGCCAGGGGGCCGTGGCCATGGCCAGCACATGTACTGAACCATCGCGGGTATCGATACGCAATGACTCGGCGGATTGTCCGTCCACGGCACCGCCTACACCCTCGTTGACTGCGACCGAAAGCAGGTCGCGATCACCCGTATCGATATCCTGGGTCACCATCACTCCGGACTTGTCATTGGGTACCGACTTCAGCAGCAGCACCGCCGGGTAAACATTCTCCGGGGATTCCATGTGGGACTGGCGCCAGGCAAAGGCACGTGCCGTAAAGGGTGACGCCCAGACATCAGCGATCCCGTTGACCACGTTGTCAAAGCCCACCACGTTGGGCAGCGTCAGGTTCAGGCCTGCGCCGGTAAAACCGGCGAGGTCCTCGACGTTGGTGTCGGAGCGGACGAAGACACCCAGGCCATCCAGTGAACCGAAGGCCTGTTCCATGGTGCTACGCAGGCGCTGCTGGAACTGTGCATCAAGGCGCGACCGCAGGATCAGTTCATAGAGTTCGGCACGAAAGCGTTCTGCTGTGTCCCGGCGTTCTTGCGAACCGGCCGGCAGTTGCTCAATGTGGCGGTAGTTCTCCACCATCCACTCGAATACGGTTTGCCTTGAGTGACCATGAGGCTGATCCAGCACCACCTCGCGGAACACCCCGAATGGAATGGCGACACCCGGAGAAACAGCCTCCGGGAAGTGCTTGCGCAGCTCACCGAGCTTGGCGGCCTTTGGTCCAACGGTGCGCCCTGAATCATCGGCGCTCAAATCATCCAGGTTGATGAAGTCCTTCACACCAAGATCAAGCTTCGTCAGATCGGGGCGGATCACAACATCCTGGCTCGATTCTGTCTCGCCAAACACTGCATTCCAGTTATCGCTGTCTTTGGATAATTCCACCAATCCGGCAGGACTGACCGCCATCACAACAGACTCACCGTCATGTTTCCGGATAGCCGACAACATGCCCGTATTTACACCTACATTCGGGATACCGAGGTTTCGTGCCAGCAACTGCACATGCGACAAGGGGTTGCCTTCACCAGCCGTCATGATGCCTGAAATCGGTGGCAGATCGGATACGGTCTCCGGTAGCAGGTAGATACCGTCGGGTGAAAATCTGGCGAGCTCGTGCAAATCAGGCGGTGCATGCAGTACACCGCGTGCCAGCCCGGGATTGAGGGCATGGAAACCCACGCCGATCTCCTTGCCAAACAGCTTGTGGCGAACACCGGCCAGGCTGTTGGCATCACGTTGCAGGCTGTCAAGGACCTGCGAATAAAACAGCAGGGGTGAGCCGCGCAACTGGTCCTGAATAAAGACCATCGCCAGTGGCTCGATGTCAGAGAGCTTCTGCATCGACTCATAGAACTGGTAGCGCAGTCCCTGTGTAGCCCAACCCGGTACCCGCCCGAGATAGCCAAGTGCTTTTAAATAGTCACCGAGCATCACCTTCTGGCTTTCCAGTCGGACCAGTGACTGTTGCTGTTCCGTACGTCCACGCTGATTGATGGCGCCGGTGCCGTAGGCGGCGTTGATTGCGGCCTGCAGCCATTCGACACGTTGATGCCGGGTTGCCTGCGGCAACTGCTCACGCAGTTCGGCGCTGGCACGAAAATTTTCCGCTTCAACAATCTGGCTCAGATCAAGGATATCCACCCGCACAGAGGCACTCCTGATCCTCGGGAGGGCATCGCGCAGATCGGCAAGCAAGGTGGCCGTAGACCGGTAACGGTTGTCTGCAGCGGCATCATGCGCGTAGGCGCTGGCGGCATCCCGCAGCAGCTTTTGCAGCCAGGGGCCCGCGGTATAGCGGCGGGCATCAGCCTCGAGCATGTCGGGCAGCGGTGCAGCCTGGTAGACCGCATCAATATCATCAGCCAGCGCCCGATATTTTGCCTTCATGGCCGGATCCGATACCCCGTTGGCATAATCACGCACCAGTTTGGCATCGCCCGCATCCGGTGTGCCGTGAATCTTGCCACGCAGACTCTTGAATCGTGCATCCTGCTCGGACAAAGAGGCCGATACCTGGCGGACTTTCTGTGCCGACGCACTGTCCTTGCCATGGGGCAACAAGCGGGCACCAATACGCAATGCCGGAAAACGGTGCCCCGTCCATTCCGGCTCCGCACTCATCGCGACCAGCAGTTCACGTCCGCCTTTCGCTTCGCTCTCTTCCTGGATGGCGCCCCGATAGAAAATGGCGCGACGCAGAATCCAGCCATCGTCAGCTGTAATGAGAAATTTTTCGATCAGCAGCTGGTTATAACTGTCGTTGAAATCCGGCTGTACGATTGCCGTCTCCGCATCGACCTCGGCCAGCAGGTTGGCAACCTTGTAACCCTCGTTGCGCAGTTCCTTTGTATGTGCGCTCCATTCACCGTGTTGACGACCACCCCCCTCCCCGCAGGCATAGGCCTTGGGTGGCAACACCCTGCCGTCGTTGCAAAACCAGCGTATCCGGGTAAACGGCCCGCGCTCCGCTGCTTTCATATCCATGATCCATTGCCGGTATTGCTGCGCATTCCCGGCTGCAGCCGGTATCTCGTTCGCCAGCACAGCTGTCGTTGTCAGAATCAATATAGATGTAAGAATGAAAACCCGGCCGGGTAAAGACAGTTTCATGATGCAATCCTTTTGCAATACTCCTGGGTTGGCGGCAGTATAACAATTTGTGATGGCCTGAACAGGACCAGGCTATCTGGAACCGGCCTTTGGAAAAGGGTTAATATGCAGCAAGAATTCCCTCGCCACCTTCTCGCGCATCAGCTGTCTGCCCGAATCCCGGTCGGGCTGGACTATTTTTCGTGATGTGCCGGGGTGGCAGTACTAATCAGGGTGGCGCTGACTGGAGCCAACCACCGTACCCAGGACAACCCCCAAATAGCAATACCGGGAAGCCTGGATTTACAGCCTTCAGGCCGACAAACAAACGACAAGGGAAATCACCGATATCAGCACTATTGGTCCTTGTAATACAGGAAAGACGAGGAATGATTGCAATATGTCATCCATTATTATCAATCGCCAGCAGATCGATCACAAATCGCCCGATCGCATCCCGGTGTTCAAAACGCAATGGTGTTCGCTGTGGCGTATTCGCCAACCAAACCCATACCGTGTCATGCGCCTGTGTGTTTTCGCCATGCTTGATCCGGTAGCCGTTAAATTTTATCTTCAGCGCATCCCAGCTCTTGTTTTCCATCGTTAACGGTTCGCTACCCATAACCAAAACCTTGTAAAGGTATTGCCGTTTTCCATCAGTAACAGGTATTTCGAATTGAGCACCAACTGACAACTCCTCTCCCCTGATCCTCTGTAGCAATGCAAGTTCATCAACCATTTGTGGCAACACTTTGTGTCGCGCAGGTTTATAAAATTGATAGTCCTGCTGCTGGCTGCCCCAACTTGCTATTACGCCCGGTAGCTGGCTGTCTGTTTCCCGGCCGGCTTCATACCCTTCTCTGAAGCGCAGCACCAAACTGGATTCTGCATCCAGCCAGGTCAGCTCCCTGCCATGTTTGTCAGTACTGTCATATCTTTCATAAGCAATGCTGACCATGGGCTGAAGTGAGACCAGGCTACGGTAAAGGAGACGGAAGGGATATAGCTTTTCTACAAAGTCATAGGCTTCTGAACTTACTTCCATTCGCGTTTCAATGGCGGTTTTCCCTGACCCGTTCATATTAACCTGTAGTGTTTGCCAATGAACGTCAGCGATACCAATTTGCTTCTGTCCCGAGAACGGACCCTGGTAGTACGCATGAAAAGCCAGCGACTCGTTATCAAATGGCATTGCCTGTGCAATATTCACACACAGCAGCAGTATTAATACCACCCCGGCCTGACTTTTCCTGATTTGAACCAAAATAACCTGCCTGAGATTACAATGTAACGGTGGGAATACTATTCAGGCCCTTCACCATTATTTCCCGCTCCTGATGAGGCCACTTTAGTATAGATGACGGAGAGGAAAGGATTCGAACCCTTGTGGGGCTTACACCCCCAACCGATTTCGAGTCGATTCTGTATTATATTAGTCAATGCGTTATCGTCGTAGTTGCAGATTAGTTACACCTTTTTGTTTCCGACTTTACGTCGGTGCCGGTGTAACCGACCTGCACTTTCACACCATACCGCATAAAACAAAGCCACCCCGAAGGGTAGCACTGCCTGCACACTCTCCCGGCATGGCCAGATCGCCGACATATCTGTCATAGCCTGCCAGGGTCATGTCAGTTTTGTCATGCCGCCTCCTGCTGCCTGGATGGGCAGATATTCCGAGGCAAGACATAACGTGTTTGCAATCAGGCAGGTACGAGCGAGTCAGTTAGTGGCACACGGTTTGCAAGGCGGACGATATGGCGACGACCTTCGTTAATTCGTTGGCCGCACCTGAGCGGGGGGCTTTCGAGTCCCCGAGCGGCGACCCTGTTCCCCCTGGGGGTCGCCGTTTTTTTTATGGTGTTGTGAGCTTCCGTTTATGACGAACCAGGAAGATTAAGGTGCACCCTCCCCAGCTATTCCCGGTTTTCCTCGGTCGGATCGCTGGCAGTGTCGCTCAGATGCAGGGATAGTACTCAATAACAGGTGGCGGGTGTCTGTCAGACAATGCAACCGGATAGTGCAGAACAGATCCGACTATTGATTATTTGAAATATGAGTCGTGGTAGGGACCCACTTCCTCATAGCACAGCCGTTGTGCCCGGGTCGTGGCGGCGGTGAATCCATCCAGCGAGACGCCTAACGCCGGCCAGTCTTTAACCTTAATGCGCAGCGTGCTGCCTGCGCGCATTTCCTCCAGCAGCTCGGCCGCGATCGGCTCGTATATATTCAGGTAAGAGTTCAAGGTGTCCGTGGATCTTGTGTGGTTGTTGTGCACCGGGTGTATATCTACACGATACTGGACGTCTCCCGGCTTTATATCGAAGTCATTCCTTGTGCCCCAGAACCCGGGGTCATTGTCCTTGTAACTTACAATGATGATCGGCGTATCGCAGCTCTTGTACTTATACCGGATGGCCACCATAGCACCAGCCCAACGACCCGGCTCGTCGTTCGTCTCGAGGCTGAACGCACAACCCCCATAGTCTGAAGCCAGTGAGTACCAATGATTGTGATACAAGGATTCCCCGTTATCCGTCTGGGGCTCCCCGTAGACAACACCCACGACACTACTTGTTGCGGCCAGTATCGCCGCAGAAAGAATCAGTTGCTTAATCATTCACTACCGTCCTTTGCCCTTCAGTCGCACCCTTATTGTAATAGATTTATCGAGCATCCTCGATGCGCATACGTATCATCACCGCGGCGGACAGAGATAGCATTGATTAACCTGGGGCGGGTGTCTGCCAGTCAATGCTGACAGTGGGGCAGGAATTTTCTGATTCTGGTGTAAGTATTTTCCCGAATAGTAATGCCCCTGATATTTATCTATATTGCTCAAGTTCCTTCAAGGAAGGGGGGCGGAGGCTTTCGAGTCTCCGGGGATCGGCGGCCTTCGTTCATTCGTTGGTCGCCGTTTTTGTTTATACACAGAAAAACACGTCCCGAGAGGGAGAGCCCCGAGACGTGTTAGTGACGAAATTGGAATTATTATTGATGCCACTGGTTAACACGATCATGAAGCATTCTGGCAGCGCCATCTAATGCATTAGAACGGACCGCATCGTCCTCATCGAGCATTGCCTGGGATACACTCTATTACAGAGCCTTCAAGATCGCGTACACATCTCTTGAGCTCTTCTGCACTGGTTTGTTTCGCCTTGCTCATGACTGCACCTCCTGCTTGGCAGACTCTAGCAATTCTTTCATATACTCACGGCATGCCAGAGCTACTCCCATCCATCTTTGTGAGGCTGCCAGGCATTCCAGAACATCCTTGCACAGGTCGATCGCGCCATCGACGCATTCAAGGGTCTCCGCCACCGCTTCGGCAAATCCTCTATCGTCTTCTACCTTCTGGCGTAAATCAGACCAAGGCTCGGCGAGCATAATCAAGGCGCACCCTTTCGTAATAAAACCGTCATAAAACCGTAACACTTCATTGGTAGCATGACTAACGACAACAGCTCTCCTCGTTAATTTGTTAGCTGTCGTCTTTAGCGGAGGCTTCCGAGCCTCCCCCCTGAGCGGCGGCCCCTCTCCTCACACACGGGTCGCCGTTTTTTTTAAGATTGGCAAATCTCATACTAGAGGAGGTGTCCTATGGCACTTAGAAGATCAACATATCGTTGGGAGAGTCTTGTATTAGCTTTACTGTTTATATTTATAATGGTCATTATTGCGTCTTTTTGACAAATAGCCGGATGGGGGGCGGGCTGTCAAAAGAGCCAGTAAGCCATCAGTCTAGTACCTCAGAACAATAGTAATGCCTTCCCAGAATTGGACATGATGTAACCGTACAACCTTCCGGGAGGCATCATGGAAATATTAGGTAGCTTGGCGCTGGTGGGCGCTTCATTTGGAGTAGTTGCAGTGGCTGGCGTGCTGTTCTGGTGCTGGATGAAATTTTCACTATTTTATCGGAAGTATAATCTGTGAAGCAGGGTGTCAAAACAACCAGTAGGCCATCAGGCCCAACTTTGCCACCATCAACGAGTCCACAATCGACAGAGACAGAGACAGGGCCGGCCGGTTAAAACACATAAAATCGCCCGGCCCAGGCTCCGGCGGGATGTAAGGATGACACGCCCCTTCCCCTTTCATCGTTTCATATTCTCCCGCGCAGGCGCGGCTGAATGACGGCTTGCACATAGTGATTGGAAGTTACTGGAACTGAACATCAGCCGTGTGTCGCCATCATGTGGCACAACGTGGTCAACCTGTGTCGCTGGTGTCAGCTTTCCCTCTTTGCTGCACTCAACCGTCCGTGGCAACGGGGTAAAACCCCTGAGGCGCGCCCACGGGTTGCCTGTTATCTCATCCTTACGGGCAACAGCCAGCAACAGGCCGGCCACACGGTCCCCGCGCTTGGATACGTCCTCGATCAGGTTAATAACATCGGTCCGGGTAATCTCTGATGCCGGACGAGCCCCCCACCCCGGCACAA
>JBDLIH010000071.1:0-13566 GCA_039714975.1 Pseudomonadota bacterium | reverse complement strand
GGGACTTCCACCGGCGGTTCGGGTGTGGTTTCGGGTGGCGCATCCGGGGAGACGTCGGGTGGTACATCCGGTTGTGGTGTCTCGGGCGGGTTATCCGGCGGGATTTCCGGATCACCTGCACGTACAGGGTTGCAACTGTACATCGACATAATCTATTCCTCATTATCAGCTGATATAAACAGTGTATACCCGAATGCCAGTCAATGGGTAAACAAGAAAATAATGAAAGCGCTTTGTCACCGACCCTGTTGCGCAGTAAAGTAAGTTATGGCCCGGGTGCAGTTGCGATTCTACGAAGAGCTGAATGATTTCCTGGCACCTGCGCTTCGCAAGGTTGAATTTGTGCACGAATTTGACCGACGCGCCTCGGTCAAGGATATGATCGAGTCTTTTGGTATCCCGCACACGGAAGTGGAAATCATCCTGGTCAACGGCCACTCGGTGGATTTCACCTACATCGTGCAGGACGGGGACCGCATCAGCGTCTACCCCATGTTCGAGACCCTGGATATCAGCCCGCTGCTACGCCTGCGCCCGGCACCCCTGCGCTCACCGGCCTTTGTCCTGGACAGTAATCTTGGACGACTGGCACGTTACCTGCGACTGCTGGGATTTGATTGCCTGTATCAGAATGATTTTGACGATGAAACCGTGGCCACAATTGCGGACCGGGAACAACGGATCGTGTTGACGCGGGACCGGGCCCTGTTGCAGCGCAGGATTATTACGCACGGCTATTTTGTACGTGAGGTTCGACCAAGGTTCCAGGTGAAGGAAGTGTTGGCCCGGTTTGACCTGTACCGGCTGGTGGAACCATTCAGTCGATGTATTCGTTGTAATGGGGGCCTGCAGGCAATCGACAAACAGGTCATCGAGGACCAGCTGGAACCCGGGACGCGGAAATATTTCGATAGCTTCAGGAGATGCACAGCATGCGGGCAAATCTACTGGCAAGGCAGTCACCATGCACGGTCGCTGCGATTGATCGAAGAGCTGACGAAATTACCGGCACCGGAACACTGACAGTCCTTGAAACTGCTAGACTTTAATACCAGATGCAAACAACGCTTAACCAGCAAATTGCCATGAAACTTGAACAGGCCGCCGACCTGCTTGAGCAACAGGGGGCCAACCCGTTTCGCGTATCGGCCTATCGCCGCGCCAGTGAAACCATCGCCAGACTTGCACAGGACATCCGGCAACTGGCCGAGGCGGAAGGCAATGCCGGTTTAATAAAACTGCCGAATATCGGCAAGGGCATTGCCAGTGCGATACAGGAATTGCTGGCAACCGGCAGTTGGGTCCAGCTGGAACGTTTGCGCGGCACTCTCGACCCGGTGCAACTGTTCCAGACAGTGCCCGGCATCGGGCCAAAGATGGCAGAGCAAATCCATGAGGCCCTGCACATCGATACCCTTGAGGCCCTGGAGGCAGCCGCCTGGGATGGCCGGCTGGAGACAGTGCGGGGAGTGGGGAACCGCCGCATCGCCGGCATAAGAAATGCGCTGACCGCATTACTGGGCAAGACACGCCAACGACCAGGAATGGAGGCAGGCGAAGAACCGTCTGTCATCACACTGCTTGAAGTCGACAGGGAATATCGCCGCAAAGCGGCGCAAGGGGCACTGTCCCTTATAACACCCAAACGTTTCAACCCGGAAGGCAAGGCCTGGCTGCCGATACTGCATGCACACCGCGACGAATGGCATTTCACCCTGCTGTATTCCAACACCGCGCTCGCCCATGAACTGAAACGCACCCGTGACTGGGTGATTGTGTATTTCTATGATGACCATCACCAGGAGGGACAGTGTACGGTGGTGACAGAGACACGGGGAGCATTGACCGGACTGCGTGTTGTCAGGGGGCGTGAACTCGAATGCCGGGATTACTACACGGCTGAAGACAGGCTTAATCCTGCAACGTAGGGGCGGATCACATCCACGAACAGGCTTCTACCCCTTTTGCATCACGTGATCAGCCCAGTTCCAGTTTTTCTCAATCACCTTGCCGGATAGCGGAAACACCTGTACCGTCATTTCCGGCAGGCGCAGGATCGCGCAGGAATGATTGAATGCGGAACTGCCAGGATTGACTACCAGGGTATTACCGACTTGTTCGGCAAACACCTGGTGTGTATGCCCGACCACCAGTACATCACGGTCAAATGTCTGCAGTTGCTCCGCCCAGAGTGCAATCCGTTCAGGCTGCACCTCACCCTGCTTGTCGAGTAATTTGATACCGCCACGACAACCATCCGGCGGGCGTGCATGCACCATGTACACACGCTTGCCTGCTATGGTTGTATCGATTGAAGATGGCAGCTGTCTGAAGAACTCTACTGCCCTGTTGTCAGCGTCATCGGCATGCTCTTCCAGATAGTCCAGATCATGATTGCCAATGATCGTCCGGCAGCCGTTATTAGCCAGCAACGCGATGGTCTCCTCCAGATGATCCCGGTAGCCGGCAATATCACCGGCACAAAAGACCTGCTCGACACCCGCCTTCTCAAAAAGCGACAGCGCCTCCGCAACCGGTGCGGGTGTCGCGTGCACATCACTGAGTAAACCAACCAGGGCCATATCAGAAAACCAGCAGGGCCAGACTCATCCCGGCCCCATAGATTCTCGGGTAGCTAATCGTAGGCACCAAAGACTTTCTGCAGAAGCTCGCTACTGCGTGCCACCGGGTTCTTGCGAATCTTGCGCTCCTCTTTGGCTATCATCAGGAACAGGCCATCCAGAGTCCTGGTGGTGATATAGCCGTCAATATCGGCAGCACTGTCCGATAACAGACTGGTCAGGCCGCCGGCACTTCCCACCATTTGTTTATAGGCAGAAGTTACTCCGGTGCGGGCCGTTGCCGACTCAACAATGGGCCGCATCCTGTCTGTCAAAGCCGACTCCGTATTGGTACGGAAATATTGTGTCGCTGCATCGTCCGGCCCGGTCAATATGCCTTGCGCATCTTCCACACTCATGTTTTGTATGGCTTGACCAAAGACTTCCGCAGCCTCGGGCACGGCCTGCTCGGCTGCCTGGTTCATTGTGGCAATGAATTCATCAGCCAGTTCATCCTGACCCACGGTACGCAAAGACGATTCCACCCAGGTCAGACTGTCCGGCATGGGGATCCGGACTTTTTTGTTATCCAGAAAACCACCCGGCTGCCCGAGTTTATCCACCGCAAACTGCGTACCCTTGTTCAGTGCCTCCTTCAGGCCCGTCACCATCTCTGTATTGCTCAGGTCCACATCCGTCGTGGATACGCCCGCAGTATTCGCAGCTCCCTTGATGGCGTCGAGATACCTGGTCCAGTCGGCCAGTACCGGTGTGCTGCATGCCACCCAAAAGACACCCCCTGCCACCAGCAATTTGACAGTTTTCATCATTTAATTCACTCCTGACCAATAACGGCAAGTATATCCCCGAATTGCGTATACTGTCCCGGTGTATACCTGCCAACCTGCACCGGCACGAATCAAACCATGAACGGAGCCTACCATGAGTAACACCCTGATGATCCTGCCCGCCAGCAATGCCAAGAACATCCGCCTGGTCCGTATCCCCGATGACTTTGAATCACACGAGGTCTTCCGCCATGTGACCGGTCTGATAGCCGCTGTCGAAGAACAGGACCCGGACTGTGACCAGGACGATATCCTGGCCGCCCTGGAGGACCACGGTTTTGAGACAGTGGAGTTCATCCTTGGCCCAACCCTTCCGTAACGTCCCTAATGATGGATTCAGTCTTCCCGGATTAAAGGGGCCAGACCCGGACGATCATCGGTATTGACACTGCAATAATCAAGACCTCCAGCGGCAAACCCATGCGCCAGTAATCACCGAAACGATAACCACCAGGGCCCATCACCAGGGTGTTGTTCTTGTGACCAATCGGCGTCAGAAAGGCACAGGATGCAGCGACCGCCACTGCCATCAGAAAAGGGTCAGGGCTCACCTGCAGGCGATTGGCAATATCCAGTGCAATTGGTGCTGCAATCACGGCAGTCGCCGTATTATTCATCACATCGGACAGTGTCATGGTCACAACCATTAACAGGGTCAACACCACTACCGGCGAATAGCCCTCAGCCAGGCCGGTAATGCCATCAGCAATGAGGGCCGTACCACCACTTGATTCCAGCGCCACCCCGAGGGGAATCATGGAACCCAGCAATACAATCACCGGCCATTCGATTGAGTCATACACCTGGCGTGCCGGCAATATATTCAACAGGACATAGGCCGCAACCACAATGGCAAGTGCGACCGGCAAATACAGAACACCCGTGCTGGCCAGTATAATGGCCGTCGCAAACAGACCCGCCGCCAACCACGCCTTGTGACGCTTGATCAGAGACAGGTTTTCTGCCCCCGCCAATGGCAAGGCACCCAGCCAACTGCTGATTTCCGCAAGGACGTCACTGGGACCAAACAGCAACAGTACATCGCCGGCCCTGATTTCCAGGTGACGTACCCGCTCACGAAATTGCCGGCCCTCCCTTGACACGCCGAGCAGCGTTACCCCGTACCGATACTGAAAACGCAGCGAGGATGCCGAACGGCCCTCGATGCGTGCACCACCGGGTACGACAACTTCCAGTAACGACATGTCTTCACTGCTGAGTGAACCGGTATCGGACCCTCTGGCCTGGTAATCAAGCTTCAGCACGCCGACGATCTTGTCCATAGCCTCGGGAACCGCTTCCACCACCAGGATATCTCCGGCACTTATCTCTACCAGTCGTGCCTGGCCTGGCATCCGTTTACCCCGGCGTATCAATCCCGCTATCGCCACATCATTCTCTTCAGCCACATCATCGAGGTCACGCACCCGCTGACCGATAGCCGGCGAGTCTTCAGGCACATGCAGCTCTGCCACATACTCACTGACATCGAAAAGTTTCCGGGTACAATCGTTCTCCCTGCATTCAACCGGCAACAACCGCCAGCCGATGATGGCAACAAACAGCACACCGACAACGGCACAGGCCAGTCCTACCGGTGCAAAGTCAAACATGGCAAAGCTCTGCCCCAGCGCCTGCTGGCGGAACTCGGCAATAATAATGTTGGGCGGTGTACCAATCAGAGTGATCATGCCACCCAGTATGGTGGCAAAAGACAGCGGCATGAGCGTCAGCGCCGGGCTGCGTTTAGCCTTGATGGCGGCCTGTATATCCACCGGCATCAACAGTGCAAGCGCAGCCACGTTATTCATCACCGCCGACAGACCGGCAGCAATCCCGGCCATGGCGGCAATGTGGGTCTGCAGTGACTGCGAGAAGCGGCTGACCTGTTTCGCGACCAGCTCGATAACACCGGAATTGGAGAGCCCTTTGCTGACAATCAGCACCAGCGCAATAATGATGGTGGCCGGATGGCCGAAACCCGAAAACGCCTGTTCTTTTGGCACCACACCGAGAATCAGGGCCACCGTCAGTGCCATAAATGCAACCAGGTCATAACGCAGACGTCCCCAGATCAGCAGGGCAAATACGAAAAACAGCAGTGTGAATAAAATGGCCTGGTCTGTCGTCATATTTATTCCCTGTTGGTTACCGTTCGTGTTGCGATGCCCAGATCATCAAGCTTCCGCCTCGACTTTTCCAATGCTTCCAGACCGGCGAACGGTCCAACACGTACACGATAGTCAACCTCCGTGTTATTGACTCTGACTTCCTCGACCTCACATTTGAACCCCAACTCTGCGAGCTTCGACTTTAACTCATCCGCGCGTTCCTTATCCCGGAATGAAGCAACTTGCAGGTAATAAGGTCTTGCCGGAACTTCTGATGCCAGGCTGGCGGGTTCTTCTGCAGCCGGAGCCGGAACTCGCTTCAATCGCTCCCGGGTTTGCTCATCCGGATCCTGTGCAGGCACATAGTATTCCGGTGACTGTGACACATCCAGCAGCAACAATACACTCAATATAATCACACCCACCATCGCACCGTGTGCAAGCCAGTTATCGCCAAACGGCGCGAACACCCTGCGCTGCACGGACTTGCGCTCCTGTCCATCACCGCCCGGTTTTCTTGAACGATTGACCATCAAATCAGTCCGCCACACCCATTACCACGCCCCCTCCAGGAGAAGAAAACAATCTGATTATACTCCCCTCATCCCCGGCAACTGCTCCATGCGTCGCCTAAAGCGCCTACTTTTGGTGCCCCACATCCTGCATCCCTATAACAAAACGGTGCTTGCCTGATTGTGAACGCGAAGTGGCCTCGACGCGTTCCACCCGGAAAGTCAGGTCACTGCCAAGGTCTGCCTGCAGCCGTGGCCTCAATGCCTGCTCAACAGGCTCCACAACGGCCTGAGGGGCACAAAGCCGCAACACAATGCTGCCGGGTCCGGTCTGCACAAACTGAAACTGCTCGATACCACGCTGGCCATCGAGCAGGTGCACAAAATATGACGGGTAGATCTTGCGGCCGGCAGGCGTGACAATAAGGTCGTTCTTGCGGCAAACGTCAAGCGCCATCAGCGGAAATGGCGAACCGCAGCGGCACTGCCCGTCCAGCAAACGGCCCAGGTCACCCAGCTCATAACGAATCATCGGCATCACACGATTGGTCAGCGAGGTCACCAGCAACCGGTGCTCACCATCGACCGGCATCGATTCGAGTTTTACCAGGTCAGTGAAGATGTGAAAGCTGCCCTGTGCGCATTGCAGGCCGATATTCGGCACCTCACGGCTACCGTATTGATTAAATACCGTGCAGGAGAATGCCGACTCAATGGCCGCGCGCTGCCAGTCATAAAGCACCTCGGCCGTTGAGAAAACCCCCTTGATGGATGACGGCATTCGCAGGTTCCTGCCCAGCACAAACAAGGCCAGTTCCGCCAGGACCGAGGCATAGCCCTGCAACAGGGTCGGCTTCCAGGACCGGACATGCCGCGCCCAGTTCAACAGCTCGGTTTCACCAAATTCATACGCACCGAATGTCTGCTCGGCCGCCGCATAGCGCCTCAGCCGGTCGCCCGGTTTGCGGTGCTTTTTTACATCCTGTTGTGCACCCCAGAAGTTCAGCACCTTGTCGCCCGGCCGCCAGCCCGCCCGGCGGTAACTGCGCATCATGCCGGCACGCATGTGTTCGGTTTTTTCATCGGTGTAATAAAAGGCCAGTGGCTTGCCGGTCGAACCACCGGTGTAACCCAGCTTCAGGCCTGTCTGGTCAAGACCACCGGCGACCATCGCATCACGCTGTTCTATCACTGTCTGCCTGGTAAGCACCGGCATGGCTGTTGACTGGAAATCCGGCCCGGTTACGCCCTGATAACTGTCCCGGTAATAGTCCGTATGCTCTATCGCAAAACACACCATGGCGTTGAACTGCTGCTGCTGGTATTGCTGCAACTGTTCGGCACTGAGCGCCTCGTGTGCCAGCAGCGGTTTCAGCAAGCGATAACGCAGCGGCCTGGCCTGTCGATGAATGAGGTTTCTGAGGCTGGCAATCACCCTTGTAATACCCGTTCCCAGGATTGCCGATCAAGCCTATAGGACGCAAGCGCATCGGCAATGGCCGCACGGCGGGTTTCCCGGTGGGCCTCATCATCGAGCAACTGCCAGGAACGGGCATCATGATCAAAGTTGGCACGCAGGGATGCTGCAAACAAACCGAACAGGGTACGTGTTTCTGCAGAGCCGTTTTCTCCAGCCCACCAGTGGACCGGATCAGATACGAAATCCTCAAGCTTGTCCACGCGACTCAATACGCGTTGTCGTGTTTCCGCATAATGCGCACGCATCCTCGTTTCTGTCGCCTGTACCCGTGCACGGATTTCAGCAGGCGCCGGCAACTGCTCCGGGTAACCCTGCCCGACGAGATCGATTACTGTAAACAACATCACGTCACCAAAGAACTGCCGCTCAAATTCGCCGGACAGGTCAACCAGTGCTTTACTGCGATTTACACCCGGACGGAACTCCGAACCACCTGTCGCCTCTACCGTACGCCGGTGCAGCAGCGGCAGGTTGGCCGAGACAAAGGCAGCACCACTGCCGGCCTGTATGAGGCGCCCGAGTACCGGTCCCGCCATTCGCAACTGCAGACCCGCAAACGGAATGAAATACCTCAAGGCAGCTGGCGAAAGCACATAGTTCCCGGTATACACCGTACGTGCCGGCGTGATACCCGCCTGCACATCCTCATGCCGGTATGGCGTCACCCGCGTGGGATGCTCACCATCAAAGAAGCGATTGAGCCTGCGTGCAAACCCGGACAGACACGCTGCATGATCATGTGACCCCTGCAACGTACACTGGTAACGGTGGGCCGTTCCTGAATGCTCAAAACCAAACAGATTTGCCATGTCATGATAGGCCGCATTGTCATGGCTGGTCGAGTCCCGGTGAAAGGTGCACGGCGCGTCCGCATCGAGCCCGGCAATTTCCGACAACATTGCCAGCACATCCTCCAGCAGGGTAGCGGCCATCACGGCAGGTGACACCGGCGGGTCGCCCACTACCTTGCCGGTCAGCACCTCGACCTGCGACTGCCTGAAGATACGATCGATGTGATAGAAATAGTTGGTCGTAAACACCTCACGGCCGGCATCGGTGTTGGCGTGGAATTCCTGGTCACTGTCGACAAACAGGAACAGCAGGCCTGCATCGCGCTGCGCCATCCTGTTTAACATCAGGCAGGTGATGTTGCGCATGATCGATGCGCCCTTATGACAGAAACTCCCGGGCGTGGCGCTGCCAATGATATTCTGCAACACCTGCCGGTCCTCCGTAACCAGACCATCAAGCTCGGCCAGCTGCTGCTCCTGGCCGAAATAAATCGTCTCGATACCCAGCTGATCGATCCCGGCAGCGATCGCCCTGTTCTCGATGATATGCTCTGCAGCACACGAGTCGTCGGCAATCACCACCGCGAGCTTGCCGCTACTGTAGCCAAACGCCTGCGCAGCACCCACCAGACTCATCAGACATGTGCGCAGCTGCTGTGGACGGTCCGCTACCGGCACCACGACAACCAGCCTGTGGCGCTGGTCACTCCCGGCAGCATCAATATGACCTTCCATTTCGACAAACAGCGCGTGGTAGCGCTCGACCCGATCAGGGTCAAGGTTGGATGCCCACAACACAGTTTCAACCACTGGAATAAGCTGCTCATAGAGCGGTAGCAAGTCGGCAGGGTTGTCAACCTCTGCCAGCCGGGTGCGTATCAAGTCGGCAGCGTTTGTATCCGGATGCAACTCAAGACAGCGCTCCAGTGCCGGACAAGAAAAAACACCCATGGAAAAACAGTCTTCTAGTTACGTAGCGAGTTGTAGTTCGGAAAAGAATCCTTATCCAGCATAATCTCAATCAGATTAATGGCAGAGGAAAAATCCGTATCCTCAAACAAGCTGTCCAGATCGATTTCCGCCGCCACCCGCTGGTAGGTAATTCCAAATGATTGCGCCAGCAGGTCGTAGTCGGGATTTTCAAAATCGCAGTCGATATAACGCTGCCCGTAACTCTGGTACTGGTTCTTGCGGATCAGCCCCATGGTGGAATTATTGAACATCACCACGGTCACCGGCAGCCTGTAGTTCACCGCCGTCATCAATTCCATGCAACACATCTGAAAGCCGCCGTCACCAATAATCGCAATCGTCGGCTTGTGCTCTGCAAAACGTGCACCGATGGCAGCCGGTATCGCATGTCCCAGCGAGGAAACACCGGAATTCGGGTAGAAACAGTTGTCGCTGGATACGTTAAAAAAGTTCTGCGCGAAGATCAGATTGTCATCGAACACGACCAGGTCACGTGGAAAATGCTTCTCCAGGCGCCTGAAGAAACTCTCAACCAGTGTAAAACCGGAACTGAATATTTTACTGCTACCGGCATCGCGCCTGGCAACCGGGTCATTCGCAGCAATTTGTTTGCGTACCACCTGTCGATCCACGCCCTGTGCATTCAGCGTCTTCAGCACACCGTTCAGCGTTGACTTGATATCGCCGGTAACGGCCACGTCGGCCTTGAACACCTTGTCGATCTGTTCAGGATTACTGTCGACCTGGGCAATCTTCTTGTTCTGCAGCAGGGCAGCATCCCACAGGTAACTGGTACGCTCGTTGAACCCGGCACCCAGAAAAATAATGGCATCCGCATTCTCGACAATATATTGATAGGCATAACCGGTCGATGTCACGCCCAGACTGCCCAGCGACAGCGCCGATTGCTCGCTGATAACACCCTTGCCTTTCATACTGCTGGTCACCGGTATATTGAGCGAATGGCTCAGTTCGGAAACCTGCTGCTGCGCACCGGACTTGATGCAACCGTAACCTGCGACGATAACCGGATTACGCGCCTCCAGAATCAGCCCCGTCAAGGCGTCAATCGACCGGGTATTCTCATTTATCGCGGGATCCGGCCGCTCGGTGACCACGTGCTCGAGCAGATCTGCATCAACCTGCTCCTGCTGCACGTTGAAGGGAAAGCAGAGCAGCACCGGCCCGGAGTTGGGTGACAACAGCACCTTCGATGCCTGGTTCAGCACGTTCGCCAGGTAATCGGTACGTTCCACGACCTTGCGATAGCGGGTGATGCTCTTGAACAATTCATCCTGGTCGATGCTGCCACCCTCGCCCGAACTTTCCTGCAGACCGCCCTTGCCGAATATATGGGTTGACGTTTCACCGGTAATCACCAGGATCGGTTGCCGGTCCGCATAGGCATTGGCAATCCCGGTCACCAGATTGGTTGCCCCCGGACCCGCGGTCGTAATGCAGGCCGAGATCCTGCCCGAGGCGCGCGCGCAGCCACACGCCATAAACGCCGCGCCCTGCTCATGCTTGGCAAGCACGGACTTCACACTGGAATGGTAGAGGCTGTCATACACCGGCTGGATATGGGCACCGGGCATACCAAAGATGTACTCGATACCGAGCCTTTCCATGTATTTAACGATCAGCTCGCTGACTGGGATCTTCATGTCTTCACAACGCTTCTGATTTCGCGACATTGTAATGCCTTCTGTCGCGTTTCACACATTTTTACTGTCGGCCATCACGAAACAGGATGAACACACTATCTATTTGATTAATATATGATTAATAGATCAGATTGATATCTGCCCCCTGACCTTCTCCACAATCGCCGCAAGGTTTTCCCGGTTTGCCACCGGCAGGGAAGCCAGCGCAAGCAGCCGCTCGCTGTAATGTTCCGTCACCTGCAAGGCCTTGCCGGTCATCTCCTCCAGCGCTGCCGGCGGGATGCCGAGATTTTTCGCCAGGTTCTGCACCGCTGCCGCCAGCCCCACCGTTGAATCGCTGGCATCATCCGTCTCGCCATAACGACCAAACGGCATCACCGTCAACATGTTGTGAATCGAGTAGGCACGCATCGGCGTCGGGTCATACACCGGCGAAAACCCAAGCTCACCTTGCCTCCCGACAATCGACAGGTTTTCCAGGTGCAGGTCGCCGTTACCGGTCAATAACGCCATCAGCAATCGCGCCAGCAGGTGGCGCTTGGCGGCATCGCGGTCGGTCACAAAATCAATCGGCGAACGGTCGATGGCACGGCCCACCTCGTCATAGCTGTAACTGTGGTTGTGCGTAATCCGGGCATCACCCGAGGCCAGCACCGAATACAGCGACTCGGTAAACAGCGGGTTCTTGTGACCGTCGCGGTCAAAACGCTCCACCGCCAGCGCCGGCACACCGTTGAATTCCACCACCCAGTGCCGCGGCACAGTGAAACCGGCCTCACGATGCACATCCAGTGCCAGCGCCTCCAGCTCAACCAGCCCCGGATACACCGTCGGCTGCTCAAACTTCAGCACCACGTCGATCAGTCCCTGCGCACCGAAGCGTGCCGGCAAGCCAATGCGCCCGTCCCAGCCGGACTCCGGGATCGATACCAGCAGTTTCGGGATCGCGCCACCGACACTTGGCGTCGGCCCGATGACCTGCATCAGGGTCTCCGCGTCCTGATCAAACCAGGTGAGGTAGTCCTTTAACGAGAAGCCCGACTCCTGCGTGACATCATAGAGTTCCGGTCGCCCCGGCGCAGCATACCAGTCGATCGCCTTTTCATCCGACTCGAACACGTCCAGATGACCAATGCCGCCGTGCCCGGATACCTTGAGGATTTCCCAGTCCGTCTCCAGGCCGGAAGCCGGCGACACGCCATTGCGGGCGAGGTATTCGATGACCAGCCGGCGTTGAAAGTTTCGTTCGCTGTGCGGCGGGATTAACGACTGGATGGGTGGCAGAAAATCAAAGGCCTCGGTGCGCGTGCGCACGATGGTGTCATCGGCATACACCTCGGGTGAATAGATCGCACCGACACCGGGCAGGCCGGTCGCAATGTAATCCGGGTCATAGGTAAAGCGGCACTCACGCCCGGTCAGGTACAACTGCCCCATCCGCAGCGGGTTGGTCCCCAGCCGCGTCCAGACCACCGCCTGCCGGTCAATGCTCATTCAAACAGCCGCCCGCTGTCGATCTTCTCGCGCAGCGGCTCATCCGAGGCCAGGGAGAGCTTCAGTCCCACCACGTGGGCCAGTTCATTCAGGGTCGAGAGACGCATGTCGCCGCCCTTCTTGGCGCGCGACAATGCTTCGGGTGTGATGCCGGCGCGCTGGGCCAGCGTGATTTGCGTCAGCCCTTGTTCTTTTGCAAGTGCCAGAATCTGCTGGAGGAGAGCTGTGGTTTCCGTCATAGTATTAACCTTTACATTAATCCATAGCTGATTTTAATTAATATTAATCTTTAATTCAATATTTATTATTAATTTATAAGTTAATTTATATGGATAACCGTATATGTTTGATTTATTAATCAATTCTATTCGTGGAGATCCGTGCACCACCAGGCTGGCCGGATTCTATTTTGCGCTGGCGGCCTATGTGGCGCATGATCCGTCCGGGAACGCGGGAAACCGGGCATGGAGTCCGGACACGCCCTGCAAGACTCTAACAACTCAACAGGAGACAGTACCTTGAAACGATCAAACAGGATTTTCGGCATGCTTGCCGCAGCAGCCCTGACCGGCTCGATGATGATGACCGCAGCTGATGCCGGCGGTATGGGTATGGGCAGCAGTTCCAACAGGAACACCGATCGCGGCTATGGGCCGGGCGACGGTTACGGACGTGGTTACGGGCGCGGCTACGACAGCGGTTATGGACGTGGTTACGGGCGCGGCTACGACGGCGGACAGGGCTACGGCCCTGGTTATCAACAGGAACCCGGCAATGAAAGCAACAGCGGTTCCGGCTTCGGCATGGGCGGCAACCGTGACCGCGGTTATGGTCCGGGTGGCGGCTATGGCTACGGACCCGGTGATGACAGCGGCTCCGGCTTCGGCATGGGCGGCAGCCGTGACCGTGGTTATGGTCCGGGCGGCCACCAGGGTTACGGCCCCGGTAATGACAGCGGCTCCGGCTTCGGTATGGGCGGCAACCGCGACCGTGGTTATGGTCCGGGCGGTGGCTATGGCTACGGTCCCGGTGATGACAGCGGCTCCGGCTTCGGTATGGGCGGCAGTCGTGACCGCGGTTATGGCCCGGGCGGTGGTTATGGCTACGGCCCCGGCGACGACCGTAGTGGCGGT
>JBDLIH010000070.1:0-13676 GCA_039714975.1 Pseudomonadota bacterium | reverse complement strand
ACAGGGTATGCCTGGAACATATATGCGGGGTTTTCGGGGCATGGCGATTCCATTCGCTTAAATGAGAATTAGATTCAATTGTCACCGACCCCTTTAAAAAGAGCGGTCGAGTTTTCGGTAGTTAACCGCTTCTGTTAAATGCTGTGTCTTGATATTTTCAACTAAATCCATATCCGCAATCGTTCTTGCCAGTTTCAGTATGCGATGATATGCACGTGCAGACAGTTGCAGTTTTTCAATCGCCTTTTGAAGTAACATCTGATCTGTTTTCTTCAGCGCACACACTTCATCAATTTTCTGATGCGTGAGTTGGCTGTTTAACGTGTTATTACGTTGCAGTTGAATATTACGTGCTTGCACGACACGTTCACGAACAACAGCGCTGCACTCACCTTTGTGCCCATTCATTTCAGCAAAAGACAGGCGTGGGACCTCGACGTGCATATCAATCCGGTCAAGTAACGGTCCGGATATCTTGTTTCGATACCGCTGTACCTGTTCGCCGGTGCAGTGGCAGCGTCCACTCGGATCACCCAGATACCCACATTTGCAGGGATTCATGGCGGCGATTAACTGGAACTGTGCCGGGAATTCTGCATGACGCGCGGCGCGCGAGATCATGATATGTCCGCTCTCAAGGGGTTCGCGCAAGACCTCCAGAACCTTGCGATCGAACTCGGGCAGCTCGTCAAGGAACAGGACACCGTGATGCGCTAGCGAGATTTCACCCGGGCGGGGATTTGAACCGCCGCCGACCAGTGACACGGCAGATGCGGTATGGTGCGGGGCGCGAAAGGTGCGGCGTTTCCATCGTTGTACGTCAATCGGTATGCCGCTGATGGAGGTGAGTGCTGCCGCTTCCAGTGCTTCTGCCTCGTTCATTTCCGGCAGGATGCCGGGTAAGCGGCTTGCCAGTAGCGATTTGCCGGTTCCGGGTGGACCCAGCATCAGCAGGCTGTGATTTCCGGCCGCTGCAATCTCCAGTGCGCGCCGGGCGTAATGCTGGCCGCGGACATCGGCAAGGTCCGGAACATTATTGACCGGGGTCAGGACATGTGTGGTTGTTTCGTTGTCCAGCCGTTTGTGCTGCATCAGGTGTGCGGTGATGGTGAGCAGCTGTTTTCCGGCAATGATGCTGGCATCTTTTACCAGCGTCGCTTCGTCGATGTTGCCGCTGGCGATGACCAGTGTTCGCTGTGCCTTGCAGGTTTGCAGGGTCATAGGCAGGATGCCCTGTACAGCACGCAGTTCACCCGAGAGCGCCAGTTCGCCGGCAAATTCATAGTCCTGTAATTCGCCATCGGGAATCTGCCTTGATGCCGCCAGTATCCCGAGTGCAATGGCCAGGTCAAAGCGACCCCCTTCCTTGGGAAGATCCGCAGGTGCCAGGTTGATGGTAATGCGGCGTGCCGGAAATTCGAACTGTGAATTCAGGATCGCGCCGCGCACCCGGTCCTTGCTTTCCTTGACGGCGGTTTCCGGCAGTCCGACGATGGACAGTGACGGCAGGCCGTTGGAGAGATGGACCTCGACAGTGACCAGCGGGGCATCCATGCCGACGCAGGCGCGGCTGTAGAGGATGGCGAGAGACATGGTTTGTGCGGTGCAGGTCTTTTGGTGGCAGGTCTGAGTTGGTGTGTACGGGAAGGCTACCCGTCAAGTCAGTGGCCGGCTATCAGAATTAGTCGACAGCGCGTGTAAGAACATTTCGCGTCTTGCAGGCGCGAACAGGGTTTCTATTTCTTCTCTTCCATTCCGGAAACAATCTTTTCCAGCTGTTCCAGTTTTTCGCGAGTACGTAACAATACCTGTGACTGGGTATCGAATTCCTCGCGGGTGACCAGGTCGAGTTTGGCGAAGGCGCCCTGCAGCAGGGTGTGGATGTTTTTCTCGAGATCCTGTTGCAGTTCTTTTACACCGGAGGGGATGCTGTCGCTGATCTGGCGGGCGAGATCGTCAATAAATTTGGTATTTAGCATTCCGCAACCATAGACGATTCAGCAGCCCTGCGTCCATGTTAGTGAAGTGTGAGTGTGCTTGCACAATCATTGTGCGCCTGACGCAAGCCGTGCACCAAATTGATGCAATCGGGCGTATTCAAATAGTGCCTGCCTATCATAACTATATGTATTAATAGTTAAAAAGCAGATTGGCACGCAAAATGCTCATTACAGAAGTGACTTTCCCCGATGCACAGAGTTGTAGTCATTGCACACCTACTTCCTATGCAATTTTAACTTTTGGAGATTTGAAAATGATTAAGAAAACACTGATTGCAACAGCGATGCTGGCTAGCACTTCGGTTGCACAGGCCGAGATTTCAGCCAATGCCACGCTGGCAACTGACTATGTATTCCGTGGTATTTCACAGACCGATAACCAGTTTGCCATCCAGGGCGGGTTTGATTGGGAACACGCAAGCGGTTTTTATCTCGGGACCTGGGCATCGAATGTTGACTCGGATTTTTTCGGTGGCGTAAAAGATCCGCAGATCGAGCTAGACCTGTACGGCGGTTTTGCCGGTGATTTCGGAGACAGTGGTCTGGGTTATGACGTCGGTTATATCCGCTATGAATACCCCGGCGGTGGTGATTCAGACACCAACGAGATCTACGGTGCGCTCAGCCTTGGCGGCTTTTCCGGTCAGGTGAATTATTCCGACGAACTGAACTTCGTCGGTGATGACGGTGATGGCTGGTATTTCAATGCCGGTTACGGAACGGAACTCGGTGGCGTTGGCCTCACAGCCTCGGTTGGTTACAGCACGGGTGATGCATGGGATGCCATCGGTATTGATAACTACGTCGACTGGAGTCTGGGTGCTTCCTATTCAATCGTGGGCGTGGATCTTGGTCTGACCTACACGGATACAAATATCAGTAACTCCGATTGTGGTTCCAGCACTCTGTGTGATTCCAAGTTCATTGCAAGTATTAGCAAGAGCTTCTAACCAAATTGTTTGGCCTGCCCTTCGGGGCAGGCATTCTTAACTCAAGGAGTAACAACTAATGAAGCTAGTAACTGCAATCATCAAGCCGTTCAAGCTCGATGATGTCCGTGAAGGCCTTTCGGAAATCGGTGTGCAAGGCGTAACCGTGACCGAGGTGAAAGGCTTCGGACGTCAGAAGGGCCATACGGAACTCTATCGTGGCGCGGAATACGTGGTTGACTTCCTGCCCAAGGTAAAAATCGAGGCCGCCGTGGCAACTGACATGGTTGACAAGGCTATTGAAGCCATTTCCAGGGCAGCCAACACAGGCAAGATTGGCGACGGCAAGATCTTCGTCTCCAGTCTTGAACAGACAGTGCGGATTCGTACCGGTGAAACCGGTCCGGACGCTCTCTGATCAGACAGACGGAGGAATAAATTGTGGATGCAATAACTGAACTGAGTTATGCGCTGGATACCTTCTATTTTCTGGTAGCTGGTGCGCTCGTAATGTGGATGGCTGCAGGCTTTTCAATGCTTGAGGCCGGAATGGTGCGTGCAAAAAACACCGCCGAAATTCTGACCAAAAATATTTCCCTGTTTGCCGTAGCTTGTATTATGTACATGTTGATGGGTTACAGCATTATGTATCCAGCCGATATGGTGAATACCTGGTGGCCAGGTTTTGGTGACATCCTGGGGCGTGGTGATAACAGTGTAGAAGATGTTCTTGCCAGTGGCGGGGATACTTACTACTCTGGCCTGTCCGATTTCTTTTTCCAGGTGGTGTTTGTCGCAACCGCCATGTCAATTGTCTCGGGTGCCGTTGCCGAACGCATGAAGCTCTGGGCATTCCTGATCTTTGCCGTTGTCATGACCGGTTTTATCTACCCCATGCAGGGTTTCTGGAACTGGGGCGGTGGTCTTCTAACCGGTGATGAATATGGAATCGGTTATTTTGACTTTGCCGGTTCCGGGACTGTGCACTTGTGTGGTGCGGTTGCTGCGTTTGCCGGTGTGCTCTTGCTGGGCGCGCGTAAAGGCAAGTACCGAACCGATGGTTCGATCAACCCGATTCCGGGTTGTAACATGCCGATGGCAACACTGGGTACCTTTATTCTGTGGCTGGGCTGGTTCGGCTTTAACGGTGGTTCCGAGTTGAAGCTATCCAATATCGAAGAAGCCAATGCGGTTGCCCTGGTATTCGTGAATACCAACATGGCCGCAGCCGGTGGTGTCATTGCCGCGATGTTGGTTGCCAGATTACTGTTCGGCAAGACGGATCTCACCATGGCATTGAACGGTGCCTTGGCTGGCCTGGTGGCCATTACGGCTGATCCACTGAGTCCTGCCCCTCTGGGTGCGACTGGAATCGGTGCATTGGGTGGTATGCTGGTGGTATTTTCCATCCTTGCTCTCGACAAAATGAAGATCGATGACCCGGTAGGTGCAATATCGGTACACGGTACCGTGGGCATGTGGGGTGTGCTTGCTGTGGTACTCTCAAATGAAGAAGCGACACTCGGTGGTCAGCTAACGGGTATTGGGGTCATCTTTGGCTGGACCTTTGTCGCCAGCATGGTGACCTGGTTCATCATCAAGATGATCATCGGTATTCGCGTCAGTGAGGAAGAAGAGTACGCCGGCGTTGACTTGTCCGAGTGTGGTCTGGAAGCCTACCCGGAATTCGTGGGATCACAGGGTTCCGGCAAGTAATTCTTTATAAAAACAAAATGTTGGTGATTAGCGGGCGCTTCGGCGCCCGTTTTTTTGCTATTCGCGGATGCGATTCGCTCCTACCGGTGCATCTATTGATGTAGGAGCGGATCGCATCTGCGAAGAGTTTCGGTGCCCACCGCCAGCACCATTCCGGTGCCTCCTTTGGTATGATGCTCCACCGGATCAGGGTGTCCGATTTAACCGGAGAAAATAAATGAAATTAGTCACAGCCATTATTAAACCCTTCAAGCTCGATGATGTGCGCGAGGCCTTGCATGAGATCGGAGTACAGGGCATCACTGTAACCGAAGTGAAAGGCTTTGGCCGCCAGAAGGGGCATACAGAACTCTATCGTGGTGCAGAGTACGTGGTGGACTTCCTGCCCAAGGTCAAGATTGAGATCGGTATTGCGGCCGACCAGGCGGAGCAAGTCATTGATGCCATCAGAAATGCCGCCAATACCGGCAAGATCGGTGACGGCAAGATCTTTGTTTCCAGTCTTGAACAGACCATTCGCATCCGTACCGGTGAAACAGGCACCGATGCACTTTAACTAATCAAAAAACAAACTGTGGGAGAAGCCAAATGAGTCTTCTTGGAACGAAGGGCAATACAGCCGTTTTGTTCGCGATCCTGGCCGGCCTGTTGCCATCGCTGGCACTGGCGGATGAATTGAATGGTGCCGATACTGCATGGATACTGACGTCCACCGTGCTGGTGCTGTTTATGACCATCCCGGGACTGGCCCTGTTTTATGGTGGCCTGGTGCGCAGCAAGAACGTGTTGTCGGTATTAATGCAGTGTTTTGCCATCACCTGCATGGTCTCGATTCTGTGGCTGGTGTTTGTCTACGGACTGGCATTCGGAGACGGCGGCGACATGAACAAATGGATAGGTGGTCTTGACTCGTTGATGCATGGCGGTGTCGACCGCGACAGTATGAGCGGCACCATACCGGAAACCGTGTTTTCCATGTTCCAGATGACATTTGCCATCATTACGCCGGCACTGATTGTGGGTGCCTTTGCCGAACGCATGAAATTTTCTGCCATGCTGTGGTTCTCGGCCATCTGGCTGGTCGTGGTCTATGCGCCGGTTACCCATTGGGTCTGGGGTGGCGGCTGGTTGCAGGACATGGGTCTGCTGGATTTTGCCGGTGGCACGGTTGTACATGTCAATGCCGGTGCAGCGGCGCTGGTGGCCGCACTGGTGCTTGGGCCACGCAAGGGCTTTGGGAAAACCGCGATGATGCCACACAATCTCACCATGACTGTTGCCGGTGCCGCCATGCTGTGGGTTGGCTGGTTCGGCTTTAATGCGGGCAGTGCACTGGCGGCCAACGGCGATGCCGGCATGGCCATGCTGGTGACGCACATCAGTGCGGCAGCCGGATCACTGGCGTGGATGGCCATGGAGTGGATCCGGCATGGCAAGCCCAGTGTGCTTGGTATTGTCACGGGCATGGTGGCCGGGCTGGGTACCATCACGCCGGCGTCCGGTTTTGTCGGTCCGGTCGGCGCGCTGATTATCGGTCTGAGCGCCGGTGTGATCTGTTACACCGCGACTGCCTACATCAAGCGGGTACTCAAGATTGATGACTCACTTGATGTGTTCCCGGTGCACGGTGTTGGCGGCATACTCGGCACCCTGCTTGCCGGTGTCTTTGTTGCCGTCCTGGGTGGTGCAGGTCTTGCCGAAGGCATGACCATGGGTGGCCAGATCCGGGTGCAGTTTGTCGGTGTGGTCGTGACCTTTGTGTACTGTGCTGTCCTCAGCTGGATTATCCTCAAGCTGGTCGACGCCGTTATCGGCCTGCGAGTGACCGAAGAGCAGGAGACCCAGGGTCTGGATATCGTGCTGCATGACGAGACGGGTTATAACCTGTAGGCTGGAGTACTTTTTTATCTTTTGGTTTCGCCCTGCGGGGCGAGATACTTTCTCTTGCTTGCCCAGGAGTTCATGTGCTTTTCTTTGCGTCGCCAAAGAAAAGTACCAAAAGAAAGGCGAACCCGGAGGCTGGCCCGCTACGCGGGTGCCCTTCTCTTTGGGTACTTTCTCTTGGGCAGACAAGAGAAAGTACCTCGACCGACAGGGCGAAAGAAGAAGCTGAAAAGTAACTCGCCCAACAGGACGAAACCCGGATATACAGTCCTGATCCCGTGCAGCCGGGTTCAGTAATTACCACAGAAGAAGCACCAGTAAGTACCTGACTCCAGTTCCTCGGTATTCGGTGCTTTTTGTGCGATTATCAGTTCTGATCAATAATTGGACAGCCCGTGAGTAAAGCGCCACCGCTCCTGGAAATTAAACAGCTGCGCCGCCTGATGGTCGGGCCGGTAACGCTGGAGGTGGATGTGGGTGACTGCCTGTGTATTTCCGGTCCGTCCGGTAGCGGTAAATCACTGTTGCTGAGGTCTATAGCTGACCTGGACCCGCACGAGGGCAGTCTCTGGTTGAATGGACAGCCTGCGACGGATATTCTTCCGCAAGTATGGCGCCTTCAGGTGGGGATGCTGCCACCGGAAAGTGCCTGGTGGTTACCGCGGGTGCGGGATCACTTCCGCAACGGTGTACCGGTACCGCTGGAGCAGATCGGCTTGCAGGAAGCGATGCTGGATCAGCCGGTGATACGTCTTTCCAGCGGTGAAAAACAGCGTCTGGCATTAATGCGGCTGCTGTCGAACCGGCCCCGGGTATTGCTGCTTGATGAACCCACGGCCAACCTTGATCCTGAAAATACGCAACGGGTTGAAATAGTGATTACCGAGTACCGCCGTGCACACAAGGCTGCCGTTATCTGGGTCAGTCATGACACGGCACAAATCGAGCGGATCGCCAATCGCCATTATGAAATCCGTAACGGTGAATTGCTTTCACAAGCCATAGCGGGGCAGCAATGGTTGAGTTAAGTGTTGTCGACCTGGCGCTGGCTGCTTCACTGGTATTGCTGCTGGCGCTGCTTTCCATGCGCTTGCAATACAGCATCAGCCGCCAGCTGCTGATTGCCGCGGTACGCACTGCTGTGCAGCTCACCCTTATCGGTCTGGTGCTGAAGGTTATTTTTGAAAGTGCCAGTCTCGGCTGGGTAACGCTGCTGTCTGCCGCGATGTTGCTGGTTGCAGGACGCGAGGTCATGGCCCGCCAGGAGCGGCGTTTCAAGGGGTGGTGGGGTTATGCCGTCGGCACCTTTTCCATGTTCCTGTCATCGTTCGCGGTGACGGTGTTTGCCCTCATTGTAATTCTCGGAGAAGATCCCTGGTATACACCGCAATACGCCATTCCGTTACTGGGTATGCTGTTGGGTAATACCATGAGCGGGATTGCCATCGCCATGGACCGTCTGACGCACGCGGCATGGGAGCAACGTCATATTATCGAGGCACGGCTGATGCTTGGCGAGCGCTGGGACGAGGCGATCGCAGATTACCGGCGGCAAGCAATCCGCAGCGGCCTGATCCCGATTATCAATGCCATGGCGGCAGCCGGTATCGTCAGCCTGCCGGGTATGATGACCGGGCAAATCCTGGCCGGTGCGCCACCGGTTGAGGCGGTGAAGTACCAGATCCTGATCATGTTCCTGATTGCGGCCGGTACCGGGCTGGGGACGCTGGCAGCCGTGACCATTGGCTCAAAGCATTTATTCGATGAACGACAGCGTTTATGTCTGGACAGGTTGAGGCATCCATGAAAAGACACATGGCATTGCTTGTTGTACTGCTCGGCTGCACACCGTTGCAGGCGGAAATCTACAAGTGCACTGATGCACAGGGTGATACGCAGTACAGTGATGAACCGTGTGGCGGCAACGCGTCTGTGTTTGTACCCAGGACGGCCCCTGCGCCGGCCGGGGATGCCGCCGAACGTGCCGACAAAACACAGCGCCTGTTGCGGGCATACGAGGTAGAGAATGCAGAGCGGCAGCGCAAGTCAACAGAGGCACTTGCTGCCAGGGAAGAGGCCGAACAAAACTGTATCCGTGCCAGGAATCGCTTGCGCGGGGTCACACACGCACGCGCAGTCTACCGTCTGGATGAGGACGGTAACCGCGTGGTGTTGTCGTTTGAAGAACGTGCTGCCTCGGAAGAAAAGGCGCGTGCGGCCGTGGTGCAGTGGTGTGAGTGATTCGCGCCTGCAAGGCGCTCCTACACTCTAGCCAGCACCTGTAGGAGCGCCTTGCAGGCGCGATTAAAGGGAAAAGAATGCCGGTGGTGTCAGCGCGGCACGGTGGATGGCTGCATTGTAATAGCGGGTATCGAAACCCTTGTTCCGCGCATCGGCCTCGCGGAACTGACCCTCAAGTGACTGTTTGCCCGCCATGGTCGCTGTCCACCAGCCGGACGGGTAGCAGGGTTGTGGGAAAAAAAGTGATTGCGTATCACTAAAGCCTGCCGCCCGCATCGCCTCGTGCATCGGCTTGATGATGTCCATGTGGTACAGCGGTGATTCGCTCTGCTGTACCAGGATGCCATTCTCCCCCACGGCATGAAAACAGTCACGGTAGAAGGCCTCCGTGAACAAGCCTTCTGCGGGACCGATCGGATCAGTGCTGTCGACAAGGATAATGTCAACGTTGCCGGGTTCGGCATCCTTCAACCACTGGATGCCATCAGCGAACAGGAATTCGGCACGTCTGTCACTGTTTGACGTACACAGTTCCGGGAAGAATTCTTCTGCCAGGCGCGTGACGCGTTCATCTATCTCAACCTGCAGTACCTGTGTTATTTCGTCATGCTTCAGTACTTCGCGCAGTGTGCCACAGTCGCCACCACCGATAATAACGGCAGTCTCCGGTGACGGGTGTGTGAACAGTGCCGGGTGTGACAGCATTTCGTGGTAGATGAAATTGTCGTAGGCAGTCAGCATGACAAAGCCGTCAATAACCATCAGGTTGCCGAATTGCTCCGTTGCGTAGATCTCGATGTGCTGGAATGCCGTCTGTTCGTCATGCAGTTTTTCCCTGACCTTTAATGAAAAGGCAGAGCCGCCTCCAGCGCAGATTTCTGTAAACCACTGATCCTTGTCCAGCATGAGGTTTTCCCGTTCGGTTGTAGTGCACCAGAATATAATAGCTTGTATAGAGATACATCTATCTTTATCGTTTCCGTCATGAGCTGGAGCCGCGATGATGCCCGTCAGCAGTACAATACTTCCGGCTGGAGTGCCGGTTATTTTGATGTGGATGAGGCCGGTCACCTGGTGGCACAACCGGCCGGCAGCCCGGACAGTCCAGCAGTGGACCTGCATGCACTGGCACACGCGGTGCGTGATGCCGGTCTGTCATGGCCGGTGCTGCTGCGCTTTACCGACATCCTGCACCGGCAGGTCGACCGGCTCTGTGGTGCCTTCAATGCAGCCATCAGCACCATGCGGTACGATGCGGCATATACCGCCATCTACCCCGTCAAGGTCAACCAGCAGCAACACGTGGTGGATGCGATTGTGCAGCACGGCGCTGAACGTGTGGGACTTGAGGCCGGCAGTAAACCGGAGTTGGTGGCGGTCATCGGTATCGCGCGGGCTGGCGGTACGATTATATGTAATGGCTACAAGGATGCCGAATACATCCGCCTGGCACTCATTGCGCAACGGCTTGGTCATCACGTCTTCATCGTGATTGAAAGACAGGCCGAACTGGCAATGGTTATAAAAATTGCAGCAGAGATGGGCCTGCAACCACGCCTGGGTGTGCGGGTGCGTCTCTCCTCGGCGACCAGCGGCAACTGGCAAAACACCGGTGGTGATCGATCCAAGTTCGGTTTTACTGCGGCCGGTATGCTGGTGCTGAGCGAACGGCTGCGGGACGCCGGTATGAGCGGTTGTTTGCAGCTGCTGCATTGTCATCCGGGTTCACAGATTTCAAGTATCGATGTTCTACGCGCCTCATTGCAGGAGGTGGCGTACACCTGGGTGGCGTTAATGGAGGCCGGCTTCCCGGTCAATGCGGTCAATGTCGGGGGTGGTCTGGGTGTGGATTACGAGGGCACGGCGTCTACACAGGGCTGTTCAATCAACTACGACATGCAGGGATACGCCAGTACTGTAGTTGACTGTTTTGCCGACGTCTGTCGTGAGCGGCAACTCCCCGCGCCACACCTGATGAGTGAATCCGGGCGAGCACTGACGGCACATCATGCAGTACTGATAAGCAATGTGATTGATACCGAGCAGGTGATGATTGGTGATGAGGTCAGTCTGGATCCAGATATAGAGCCGCGATCCGTTTATGCGCAGGCCAATGAAACCCTTGAGCAATTGCGTGCCCGCTTCGCCTGCGGTGAAATCACGCTGGCGCAGCGTGCACAGGGTGAATCACTGTACCATGCACTCTGTCGCAGGCTGCAGGGCCTGCTGGCTGACATGCCCGAGCCACCTGCGGAGTTTGACATGATTAATCGCAAACTGGCAGACAAGTATTTCTGTAACCTGTCGGTATTCCAGTCCATGCCGGATGTCTGGGGTATTGACCAGGTGTTTCCGGTCATGCCCTTGCAGCGTCTGAATGAACGACCACAACAGCGCGCTATTCTGCATGATCTGACCTGTGATTCAGACGGGCATATCGAGCATTATGTGGACAGTGCCGGAATAGAATCCAGTTTGCCCGTGCATGACATCAAGGATAGTGAGGACTATCTGCTGGGCTTTTTCCTGCTGGGGGCCTACCAGGAAATACTGGGTGACATGCATAACCTGTTTGGTGATACCGATGCCGTCAACGTGGAGCTGACTGTGGAGGGCGGCTATCGTCTGATCGAGCCGCACCGTGGTGACACGGTCGCTGAATTATTGCGCTATGTTGAGATAATGCCGTCACGTCTGCTGGCGAGTTATCGTGAAAAGATTGCTGCAGCCGGCATGGATGAAAATGAATCCAGTAACTGTCTGCAGACACTGGAAGGTGTGCTCAGCGGCACTACTTACCTGAAATAAAACAAATGAGTAGGAGCGTCTTGCGGGCGCGAAGGTTTTATTATTTACAGTCAATCGCGCCTGCAAGACGCTCCTACAGGTGGTTAACATAAAGTAGGAGAGGGGATATATGAAAACCGGTGTTATCGGTCTTGGCGCCATGGGTACACCCATGGCGCGTAACCTGCACAGGGCAGGTTATCTCAATGTGATCTGGAATCGCACCACGGCCACAGTACAGCAGCTTGCCGATGAACTCGGTGTTTCGGTGGCCTCTGACCCGGCGGCCCTTGCCGCCAAGTGTGAGCTGCTGGTGTTGTCTGTATCAGCAGACGATGATCTGCTGGAAGTCATACAGGCACTGTTGCCCGGGTTGCATGCTGGCTGCGTGGTGCTCGACACCTCCACCGTCAGCCGGGAAAGCGCCATCCAGGCAGCCGCACTGGTAGAACCTGCGGGAGCAGCGTTCCTGGATGCACCCGTATCCGGCGGGATTGAAGGCGCCCGCCAGGGAACACTGGCGATGATGATTGGTGGTGAGGACAATGTGATCGCCCGAATCACACCCGTACTCAACAGCATCGCCGGGCGCATAACACACATGGGTCCGGTCGGCTCCGGCCAGGCCACCAAGGCGGTGAACCAGGTCATGGCCGCTGGCATTAACCAGGCAGTGACAGAAGCACTGGCGTTTGCAGTGGCGCTTGAACTGCCGCTGAACAAGGTGATCGAGGTCGTCGGCTCAGGCGCGGCCGGCAACTGGTTTCTTGATCACCGTGGTGTCTCCATGATACAGGGGAACTTTAACCCCGGGTTCCGCGTAGCCCTGCATCACAAGGATCTCGGGATATGCAAGCAAATGGCCGAACAGTTCGATGTGGCACTGCCGGTGGTCGAGATGACCCTCATTCACTACCGTCGCCTGATGGAAGCGGGGTTCGGTAATGAAGATATCTCGTCGTTATTCCGCGAGAAACAGGCGCTTTTCCAGCACGCGGACGGTATACCGAAACGGCCCTAGCTGTTATCGAGCGGGCTGCGTACTCCGCGACCGCCTTTATTCAATACGTGTGTATAGATCTGGGTGGTTTTCACGTTCTGGTGTCCGAGCAATTCCTGGACCGTACGGATATCGTAGCCATCTTCAATAAGATGCGTCGCAAAACTGTGACGCAAGGTATGACACCCGGCCCGTTTCAATATACCTGCTTTTTTGTACTGCCCTGCGCATGGCATGCTGGAGCGTCTTTGGCGACATATGAAAGCGTCGTATGACACCGTCTTCACGATCTGCTGATCGACAGGAAGATGGGAAGGCATACTGCCAGATCCACTCACGATCTGCATGTGGATACTTTCTATCCAGCGCATACGGTAACCATGTGTGGCCATAGCCTGCATCTATGTCGCGATCATGCAGGTCCTTGACGTCCGCAATATGCCTGGACAGGGGGGCGCGCAGGCGTTCCGGAAGCAATGTAATTCGATCCTTGTCAGCTTTCCCCTTTCGCACAGTAATTTGTGAATAGTCAAAATCAATATCATTGATACGCAGATGCAAGGCTTCGGTTATACGCATACCCGTACCGTAAAGCAGTGAAGCCAACAGCCAGTAAACGCCCTCAAGATTCTGCAGTATTGATCGAACCTCCTTGCGGCTTAACACGACAGGCAGGTTTTTTGTACGTCGCGCACGGTCAACACCCTTGATGAGTTCCAAAGGAGTCTCCAGCACTTCCCGGTACAGGTAAAGAATTGCACACAGGGCCTGATTCTGGGTCGATGCAGATACTTTCCGGCTGTTCGCCAGATGATTCAAAAAGTGCTTTACTTCCGGTTCACGCATTTCATTCGGATGTCGCAGCTTATGGAAGCGGATGAAATAACGGATCCAGTAGACATAGGACTGTTCAGTTCGATGGCTGTAATGTTTCCTCCTGATCGATAATCGTACCTGTTCCAGGAGTCTTGGCTTATTCATGAGATGTGCTCCATCAGCATGCAGTCGGAACACTCTACAGAATCATAGGGTTATAATCTGTCAGACAAATGCTACCTGTTATATGCGCCTTTTACGTATATGATTAAGTCGCCAATACGTGCAGAATAGTTATATAAA
>JBDLIH010000069.1:0-13727 GCA_039714975.1 Pseudomonadota bacterium | reverse complement strand
CTGTTTGATCACGAACCGATGCACCGGCTGGTATTCGTCGACGGCCGGTTTGCGCCGGACCTGTGTCCGTTCCAGACCTGGCTCGACGGTGTCACGCTAACCAGCCTGGCAACCGTCATGAAACACCGCCCGGATGCACTCGAGGTGGTACTGGGTCGCACCCTTGCCACGGACAGGCCGGGTTTCGATACCATGAACACGGCCTTCATGCAGGATGGCGCTTTTATAAAACTGGAACAGGATGCCGTGCTGGAGCAACCGCTACACCTGCTGTTCATCAGCTCCGGACAGGCAGACTGTATGACGACAGTAAGGAATGTCATCCAGGCCGGGCCCGGCAGTGCAGCCACGGTGATCGAATCCTGGGTGGCCTTGAATGATGCAACCAGCCTGATCAATACCATCACGGAAATTATGCTGGATGAAAACGCAGCGCTGACGCATTACAAGCTGGAACAGGAAGGCGCAGCGGCCACGCACATCGGTGGCCTGTACGTACGGCAGGACCGCAACAGCCACCTGGATGCACACAGTATCGCACTGGGCGGCCGGCTGGTGCGCAACGAACTGCAGGTCGATCTCAACGGTCGTGGCGCGGAATGTGCCCTGAACGGCCTGACCCTGACGCACCATCAGCAGCATGTGGACAACAACACACGTATCGAACACCACCAGCCGCAGGCGACCAGCAACGAATGGTACAAGAGTATTCTTGACGACCGTTCGCGCACGGTATTCAGTGGACGTATTGTGGTGCAGCCGGGCGCACAACAGACACAGGCGCAGCAGAGCAATCACAGCCTGTTACTGTCCAATGAGGCCGAGGCCGATGCACGACCGCAGTTCGAGATATACGCCGATGACGTGCAATGCAGACATGGCTGTACGGCAGGAGAACTGGATGCAAATGCACTGTTCTATCTGCGTTCACGCGCACTGGATGAAGATACCGCCCGCAGCCTGCTGGTTTATGCCTTTGCCGCTGACGTACTGGATCGCATGCGCCTTGATCCCGTACGCCACTACCTGGAACAGCAACTGGCCGAGCGACTCCTCGGGAGCGCTGCCGTATTGCAGGATATACCACGTCATTAGAGATGAATACGGAGCAAAACATGGAGCATTTACGTGACCTGTACGAGGAAATGATCCTCGACCACAATCGCAACCCGCGTAACTTCGCGCGCGAACCGGCTGCGACCAACCGGCATGCACGCGGCTTCAACCCGGTGTGTGACGATGAATTCAGCGTGCATCTGCAGGTGCGCGACGGTGTGATCGAGGATATCAGTTTCGAGGGTGCGGGTTGCGCGATTTCCACGGCTTCCGCCTCGCTGATGACCGAGGCCGTCAAGGGCAAGACCGAACGGCAAGCGCGTGAGCTGTTCCGCTCGATGCACAATCTGCTGACGGAAGAGGCGCCGGCCGGAGACATCGGCAAGCTCGTGGTGCTTGGCGGTGTGCACGAGTTCCCCATGCGTATCAAGTGCGCCACCCTGCCCTGGCATACCCTGCGCGCCGCGCTCGACCAGGACGACGAAACCGTCTGCACCGAACCGATGGCAACTGAACTCTGTCCAACCCCCGATGACGACTGAACCTGTCAGCCTCGTGCACACCCTGCTGACCGAACAGGTCATCGGTGTACTGCGCACGGTGTATGACCCGGAACTGCCGGTCAACATCTACGACCTCGGCCTGATCTATGACATTGACGTCGATCCACAGCCCGGCAAGGTGCATATCAGAATGACCCTCACCGCACCGGGCTGCCCGGTTGCACAGACCTTTCCGGGCACGGTGGAGTGCGCCGTGCACGAACTGCCGGAAGTCAGTGAGGTGTGCGTGGAACTGGTGTGGGACCCGCCGTGGGACAAATCGCGCATGACCGAAGCGGCGCGTCTGACGCTGGGTATGTTTGAGCAGGGAAAATGGTAGCCATCTATAAAGAGGAAGCCATGTCCGATTGGGTAGACGTCAATACGGTAAGCAACCTGCCGGAAGGCAGCGTCAGCCTGGTTGATGTGAATGGCACCGAAGTGGCCGTATTCAACATCGGCGGTCACTATTACGCCATTCAGGATGTCTGTACCCATGATGGCGGAACCCTGGCCGAGGGAGAAGTGGAAGGCTTTGAAATCGAGTGTCCGCGGCATGGCGCACGTTTTGACCTGCGCACAGGCAAAGTCACGGCACCGCCCGCCTATGAAGACGTCACCCTCTTTGCCGTGCGTATCCATGACAATCATGTGCAGGTGCGGGATGAAAGGAATGGCAGTTGACAAACAAGCGCGGTGACCTAGGGTTAGGGTACACAGCAACGCAGGAGAGACAGTTTGAATTCAGACTGCACTCAGGCAAATGGAAACAAACAGGAGGAACTATCATGAACACATCGACACAGCACACACCGGTTATCCGGTTTGAAGATCTCAACTGGGTCGCCACCACTCCGCTGGCACGCGACCAGGAACAGAGTCACCGGCTGCATGAGCCGGATCATCTGATCGGCACCATTGATCCAATCACCGGGAACGATGTCGGAGACGTGAGAGGCCACCCGTCACTGGTGGATGGCAACCTGACTATTTACTTTGAATCAGAGGAAACCAAGTCGGAATATGAACATACGCCCGTGAATCATCCGTATGAACATTCAATCGGCAAGCCTTCGGATGACATCGACCGGGGTGGTTAAATACTAACGCGATACAGCTGCAATCAAACCGCGTGCCAGTTCGTCTTCTGTAGTAATGGCCACAACCGGCCAGATACCGTCTTTCAGAGGAGAACAGCCATGAAAAAGGAAAACCCTGTATTGCATGCAACAATTGCCGGCATTCTGGCAGTAGGTACCACGATGGCGGCCAGCAGTGCCTGGGCAGTCCCGGACCAGCCGAAAAACTGGGAGAAATGCGCCGGTATCGCCAAGACCGGCATGAATGACTGCGGTGCTCTCGACGGCAGCCACCAGTGCGCCAGTCAGGCGAAACTCGATAATGCCGACCATGAATGGGTGTATGTCCCGGAAGGTACCTGCACCAAAATCACAGGCGGTCAAGTCGCGGCAGTCAAACCGGCGAAATAGCCAGTCATGGACGGACAGCATGCCACTGCCGTACGCCGGTACAGGCGCGATACGCTGACCGGTACCGGCCTGGGACTGCGCAGCGCACATATTACCCGGGTGCTGTCAGAGCAACCGCCGGTCCCCTGGTTCGAGATCCTGGCCGACAATCACACGGCATCAGGTGGCCTGATCCCGCAGCAGCTGGCGGCTGTCCGTACCGACTATCCCATAACGTTCCACTGCGTCGGCATGTCACTCGGTGGCACCGACCCGCTGGACTATGACTATTTACGGACATTCAAAGACCTGATGCAGACGTACGAACCGGTGCAGGTATCGGATCACCTGTGCTTCAGCAACCATGCGAGTTACCAGTATCACGACCTGTTGCCGCTTCCCTATACCGAGGAGGCACTACGGCATGTGAGTGAACGCATCCGGCGTGTGCAGGACTTTCTCGGTGTACGCCTGCTGCTGGAAAACGTATCGAGCTACCTGACATATCGTCAATCGACACTGACGGAACCGGAATTTCTTTCTGCCCTGGCGAAGACGGCCGACTGCGACCTGCTGTTTGATGTCAACAATGCCTACGTCAACGAGGTCAACCACGGTGACCCGGCAGGTAATTTTCTCAAGCACCTGCCGCACGAACGCATCCGTGAAATCCACCTGGCCGGATACGAAGACAAGGGCGATTACCTGATCGATGCACACAATAACCGGGTAGCGGATCCTGTCTGGGCATTGTTCTCGGATGTGATCCGGCAGCTGCCTGATGTACCCGTGCTGATCGAATGGGACAACGATCTCCCCGCTCTGGATATCCTGCTGGAGGAGGCGGCACAGGCCGAACGTATCCGCACGGCATGCAATGCCGAAGTTGCATGAAGATTCCGATGCATCTTGCAGAAACAGAATCCCTGTTTACCTCAGGTCTGATCCCGCGTTGCAGTGCGACCCAGCGGACACGTGCCCTGCAACTGATGCATGAAGATGGCCACATCCCGCCCGCACTCGCTCTGCAGATTTATGGAAACAATATATCCGGCGCCCGGATCAAATCGCTCGCGGCAAGCTATCCGGCCTGTTTTCGCATTCTGGGCGAGGCCTGTTTCAACTCTATTGCGCACCGGTTCATCGAACACACCCCCTCTGTTCAACCCGATCTGAACCGCCATGGATCGACCTTCAGTGACTTTCTCGATGAATGGACGCAATCACACGAGCAATTTTCAGACTTCCGCTACCTGGGTGACCTCGCCCGTCTCGAATGGCTTTGCCATACTGCATACTATGCAGAAGATGATTCGCCATTCAATTTCAGGTCACTGGCCAAAGCCGGTCAGGGTGAGCAAGAGGCTCTCTGCTTCCAGCTTGGCCATAGCGTGGGCCTGTTGCAATCGGACTATCCTGTGATGGCGATTCGTGAAACCAATCTGTCCGATAATGAAGCGACCGAGGTGCAGGCCGTTGAACTGCCCGAGCACCTGGTGGTGTCACGACCGGCATTCCAGATCCGGGTCGAACGGATAGCTGCATTTACCTTCGGGATACTTGCCGCCTGCCAGGAAGGAATACCCATGGGACACATCATCCACACCAACCATGATCGCAGGAAAATGATTCCCGAGATCTTGCCAGGGCTGATCCGGCGTGGCTGGATTACAGCTATGGCTGTAGAAAAAACCGGCGTACCGGGGAATCTTGATGCTTGACCAGTCGGCATTGCAGCGCTTGTTCCGTTACGGGTTTTCACTGACACACGACGAGGATGCGGCCTATGACCTGTTGCAGGATGCCATTGAAACCAGCCTGCGCAAGGCCCCGGTCAACGCCGCTGCCGCCATGTCTTATGTACAAAGCATTATGCGTAACCGGTTTATCGATCAATACCGCCGTGACCACCGCCATCCGACGGTCAGTTTCGATGACAATGACAATCAGCCCATCAATATCGATCCCCGCGTGCTGGAAGATATCGTCATAGCTGAGCATGAAGTCGAAGCCATCATGGCCACACTGGAACCCCTGGAGCGAGAACTGCTGTTCTTCTGGGCCGTGGAAGGTTATACCGCACAGGAAATCGCCAGGCACACTGACTGCCCGCGCGGCACAGTGCTGTCCCGCATCCACCGCCTGCGACAGAAAATTCTCCGCCACCACGCATCCACAGATGCCGGTATGGAAGGAGGCACAGCAACATGAACCGTCCGCTGAAACAGGCCGTCCGCGACCATTTTGAACAGCGTGCACTGTCGAAGGACCGGCTCGAACGGCTCGAGTTGCTGCTGAGAGTCAATGAACTGCGACCTGCGGGTCGGCGCCCGATAACAAGACCGTTGATCACCTGGTCGGTGGCCGCCGCCATTGCCGCACTTTTGGCAGTCACCCTGCTGTTCCCGCCCGGCTCAATGGATAATGTCCCGATGACGGAACGGATTGCACTGGAGGTGGCACGCAACCACATCAAGCTGAAACCGCTCGATGTGGAAACAGACAGCATGGACGGCATCCGCCGCTACTTTACCGACCTGGAGTTTGTACCCGTGGAAAGCACACTGCTGGCCAGTGCAGATCTCGAACTGCTGGGTGGCCGCTATTGCTCGATACAGAGTGTGCCCGCTGCACAGCTACGCATAACGGTACCCTACAGCAAACGTTTACAGACCCTGTACCAGACCGAATACCAAAAAGATATCTTTGGCCCGCTGCCAGTCGTTGAGAATGGTAATGCACCGGTTACCGTCAACGTCAAGGGTATAACGGTTCTCATCTGGGTCGAAAAGGGCCTGCTGTTTGCCCTGACCAATGAAGCCGGACTCGAACCGATCATCCCGCCGGAATAGCCGTTTCGCCTCAGGGCACGATCCTGCTAACCACGGTCACCCCGCCGGTGCACTCGCCATCAAGGGCACAAGTCACGGACTCTGCCGGGTTAACGGGTGTGTGCCCGAAAGGGACGAATCCAGTGAGCAGTACTTTGCCCATTCGGGTATCCCTGTTCTTCTTTAATCAACTTTCGCAATATTTTTCACTCGTCGAGTTGCGCCTGGATGTCCGCTTCAATCTCATCCAGGTATTGCTGGGCGAAGTCAATGTGCAATTCGACCCACATCGGCAGGTGATCAGACATCTGGTGTGTCCGCCAGCTTGCGTAGCTGGAGTAGAATTCGTCCGAGCCCGGTTTGCGCATAAATGGGCGATACGTGTCTTCCTCGTCCTTTCGATAAACAACGTCGAAGAAATCAAAGACGCCGGCGCGATAGGGTAGGATGCGCGTGTACGTCTTGCGCCGGCTCGACTCCCCCGTCCATAGCGCAATCTGGTCGTAGAACTTGTCCTGCTTGACATTGGAACCCGGCACCGACTGTAGCGGCTCAGGAACCATGAAGTCGTTCGTCCGCAGTGCGTTCATCGTCTCGTGCTCTGGTCCGACAATATTAAAGTCGCCCAGCACAATGAAATACGAATCAGCATCCGAGTCGCTATCGCTCTCGGCGCGGTCGGCCAGCAGCGCCGTCAGGCGGCGAATCTCCTCCTTACGTTGCTCAATCCCGACAGTACCGGTACCGTAGTAAATGTGCACCGTAGCCATGTTAATCTTCAGCCAGCCGGCCTGGAATGCCGCAATGAAAGGTGTGCGTGCGAACTGCTGCGGGCCGCCTATAAGCGAGTTAGGTGGCAACACGATCTCCGCGGATTCGGGAAGCGTCGGCGTATTTGTCGTTTCGATCTCAATCCTGTCGTCCGAGGTAACAGGGACGCGGGCGTTCTTCGCGAAACGAATCGACGAGCCAGACGGTAAAACAACCTTCGTGCCGTCAGGTATCGGAATCTCGACATTCTCCTCCACTTTTGTCTGGCCGGATGCCAGCGTGCCAACCTTCAGCCCCGTCGGCGACGCGATGCTCTTCCCATCGGGAAGATCTAACTGCGCGCCACCCTCGACCATGAAGCGATCCCCGAAGGGGTCGGTTACCTTCTGGCCTTTCGGCAACGTGAGTTCTCCAGCGACGTCGCGGAACCAGACCTTGTCGCGATTGAACAGGAAAGCCATGCGTTCCTTATTACCGGACCTGCCCTCGGTGACGTCGGTCGCAATGTAGTCCCAGTTGGGGCCAAGCAACCTCTTCACTTCATTGAGTGCCCCAAGGTCGCGTCGGATCTCTTGTAATGCGATCAGGTCAAAACATGAGAGGATCTCAGCGATATAGGCCTTTGCCTCCTGACTGCGGTATCCATAGCTCGAGGAGTCAAACTCGCGGATATTCCATGTCGCGATACGCACTATCCTCGAGGTATCTGACGGCGGCTCCATATTGTCCGGCAGTTTTGCAGCATCGATATGCTTTTCGAACGCTGCTCGCAAAGCTTTTATGTTCTGTGCAGCGCGTCGCTTCATCTTCAGTGTATCGTTATTATCGCGTGCGCGAGGACGAAGCCATGTATAAAACGACATAGGAACCTCCTTTCCATTTAGTGGATCTTGTTACACTCTTCCTGTCTGATTAACCTATTTGAATTCACGTAATTTACTAACGGGAATATTTTACTGACATATTTTTCCATTAGCCAATACGAACCTATCAGGCGATTGCAGAAGATGAGTCTGATGAAAACCAGGTGCCAAATTGAATAGCGGTGGCAAGATCAAATTCAAGCTGTTCTGCCAGATGTGAATCAGATGACTGACTGCGAGTTGTCCCGATCAACACCGGCAGATTATCTTTAGCAATCACACAGCGGTACAGTTGCCAGTTGTCGTCTTCCATGAGCGCCTCATTTATTGCATAGCCCGGGATCACCCCCTGCTCCCCTTGCCAGCCGCATCTCTACCGGCTGGTGAAGTCTTCAGCCCCGGGGATTCCCAGCCCTGAACCCACTTCCGGTACAGCATATTTTTCAATCACTTACCGTGGCGCCCATTGCTTAAATTACATCACTCACGCACAATGACCTGACAGGTTAGTTATGGGCCTTTTGCAGTGCTTGCCACGAGTATGAATACTGCCCGGGCTTTGTTATTTTAACGATATGACAAATCCGAATAAGTGCTCCGGTAGCGAAAATAACCTGCATGAAGCTTGATTCAGATCAATAACATCCTGTTGCATTCAGACACCAATATCTGCCATTGTGTACACATAATAAAGAATGACGGGTAACCTGCTTCTTGCCATGCCTTGATTTGCAACTCGTTTAAAGCAAGGTAAACGACTACACATCAATCGCACAGGCAGTCTGATCAGTCGCCCGGAACTTCCCAACCCTTCAGGAGAAAGGCAAATTGTTCAAAAGAGACAGCACCGACGACGACAACCGCCGCATGGATTCCACGTTGCTGAACGGTGTGCGCAAGCATATTGCCACGCAGGTGATCGGCCAGCGCGAACTTGTCGACAGCATGCTCATCTGCCTGCTAAGCGAAGGTCATCTGCTGGTCGAGGGTATGCCGGGACTTGCCAAGACAACGGCAGTCAAGGCGCTGGCGGAAGCCATCGAAGGCGACTACCACCGCATCCAGTTCACCCCTGACCTGCTGCCATCCGATCTCATCGGTACCGATATCTACCGTCACGAGAAAGGCGAGTTTGAATTCCGGGCAGGTCCCCTGTTTCACAATATTCTGCTGGCGGACGAGGTCAACCGGGCACCGGCCAAGGTGCAGTCGGCCCTGCTCGAGGCCATGGGTGAGCACCAGGTCACGGTCGGACTGAAGACCTATCTCATGCCAAAGCTGTTTATGGTGCTGGGCACACAGAACCCCATTGAGCAGGAAGGCACCTACAACCTGCCGGAGGCACAGCTGGACCGCTTCCTCATGCATGTCTGGGTGGACTATCCGAATCGTGAAGAGGAGCTGGCCATCCTGGATCTCGACAGCAGCCAGCAACTGGCGGCACTCGAACCGCCCGCCAATGTGCTCTCGCAGAAACAATTGTTCAAGGTGCGGGAAGATGCCGCCCGACTCTACCTCGACCCGAAACTGAATAACTACATCGTTGACCTCGTGCAGGCCAGCCGCAACCCCGGGGCCTATGACGAGGGTCTGCAGCGCTGGTGCCGCTTCGGCGCATCACCGCGTGCCACGATCGCACTGGCACGTTGCGCCCGCGCCCGCGCCTGGCTGGACGGTGAGGAATTCGTCACCCCGCACCACATCCATGCCGTGGCACCGGATGTCCTGCGACACCGCATCCTGCTGACCTTCGAAGCCGAGGCGGAAGGCATCACCAGCAATGAATTCATCAAGCAACTGCTGGAGGTCGTGGCCATCCCGTGATTGCCGAGCCTGCAGACGCCCGGCATAGCACGCAAGGTTAGCGGCAACACTATGAGTCTTCATCCGCAGCTCGATGACCTGCTGGAACTACGCCACCAGGCCCGCACCCTGGGTGTGACGGCACATCACCTCGTCAATTCCACCTTTACCGGACTGTATTCCTCGGTATTCCGTGGTACCGGACTGGATTTCGACGAAGTCCGCGAGTACCGGGAAGGTGATGACATCCGTAACATGGACTGGCTGGTCACGGCCCGCACCAACGTCCCGCATCTCAAGGTGTTTCGCGAAGAGCGCCAGCGCAGCGTCATCCTGTGCATCGACACCGGACCGCACATGAGCTTCGGTACCCGCGGTACCTTCAAGTCGATACAGGCTGCACGCACCGCCGCATTAATCGGCTGGGCCGCCAGCAAGCAACACGATCGCGTCGGTGGTGTGCTGTTCGGCAACCCGGCAACCGACATACGCTATTTCCGGGCAACACCGGGGCGTCGCGGGCTGTGGCGCCTGTTGCGCGCCCTGACGGAACCCATCGAGCAGGGCGACACCGACGAGTCACAATTGATGGCCGCACTGAGGCACATTGAAAGCGGTGCCGGTACCGGCTCACTGATCTTCGTCATTGCACCGATCAACCAGGTCACGACCGGACTGGAACACATTCTCGGCAGCCTCAAGCAACGTCATGACGTAGTGCTGCTGCCGGTCGATGATCCGGCCGACATCGAACTGCCCGATATGGGAACCGTCATCTTTTCCAACGCCGCCGGCGAGCTGCTGGAAGTGGACACGAACAATGCGGCGGGACGCGAAGCTTTCCGCGAAGACTGGCAACAGCGGCGCGAGGAACTGCAGCAACTGTCCTACCGCCTGGGGATGGGACTGATACCGATCAGCACCAATGAAGATGTGCACCGTTCGCTTATCAACGGCCTGCGCCATTACGCGGGCAGAAAATGACCGGCAGCATAGAAACCGGGATACCCGTACTGCGTGATATCCATGGCCTGGACGCGGTGCCATGGTGGCCGATAGCGCCCGGCTGGTGGCTGATCGCAGGCCTGCTGGCATTGCTGATCGTAGCCGCGGCCGGACGCTACTGGCTGATTTACCACGGCCCCTGGGTCGGCTGGCGAGGCGATGCCCGCCGCCAGCTTCGTGCGCTGAAAAAATCATTGCCGAACAAGGAACCGCGTGACATAGCCGGCCGGCTGTCGGAACTGCTGCGCCGGATTGCCATGGCGCACAGCGGCCGCCGCGAAGCCGCCGGGCTGACGGGTGATGACTGGCTGCAATGGCTGGCCATACATGACAACTCCGGGTTCGACTGGGAACGACGGGGGCAGTTGTTGCTGACCGCACCGTACATGCCGCCGGCACTGGCGGTTGCCCGGAAAGAACTGTCGGCCCTCATCGTTGCCGCCAGACACTGGATTGATGCCGCCACACCTGTAAAACGTTCACCCGGGCTCATGCCGCGGCTGAAACAACGGCTGCGAATCGGAACGGCTGGTGTTTAGTTTCAGCTGGCCATGGTTTGGACTGCTACTGCCCCTGCCGCTGCTGGTAAGGCAGTTCTGGCCGCGCCCGCATGGTGCAACAGATGCCTATACGCACGCAGACCGATCCACCCTGCTGCACCCGGCGCTGGGCAGGCTGGCATCGACATTTGTTTCCGCCCGCTCACTGACACATGCCGGCAGTCGCCTGCATGCAATCATGCTGGCCCTGTTATGGGCCTGTCTGGTAGCAGCACTGATGCGCCCGCAATGGCTGGAGCCCTACACGGAAGTCCGCACCGAGGGTTACGACCTGATGCTGGCCGTCGACACCTCGCGTTCCATGGAAGCGATGGACTTCACCGTCGAAGGCCGGCAAGTCACGCGGATGGCCGTCATCAAGGGGGTACTGGGACGTTTCATCCAGGCACGCGACGGTGACCGCATCGGCATTGTCGTGTTCGGCAGCCAGGCATTCGTGCTGTCGCCGATGACACTGGATATTCATGCGGCGTATGACCTCATCGGGGGCATCGTCTCGCGCATGGCGGGCGACGGTACCGCCATCGGTGATGCCATCGGACTGGGTGTAAAAAAACTGCGCGAACGCCCGGAGGGATCGCGGGTACTGATACTGGTAACCGACGGCGCCAATACCGAGGGCAGTCTGCCACCGCAACTGGCCGCCCAACTGGCAGCACATGAAGGCATACGCATCTACACCATCGGCGTCGGCAGCAAGGGGCTGGTGCCCTATTTGCAGGACGGCCGCATGACCATGGTGGAGATGGAAATCGACGAAACACTGCTTACCGAGGTTGCGGACATTACCGGCGGCGAATATTTCCGCGCCACCGACAGCGGCGCCCTGGAACAGATCTACCAACAGATCGACTCACTGGAGAAGACCCAGGCGGAATCACGCAGCGTCATGATTCCGCAGCCGCTGTATCGCTGGCCACTGGGTCTGGCTTTGCTGTTGTTGCTGGTGCTGGGTCTGTTCCCTGACGGTATACCACGGGCATGGTTAAAGGGACGCGCATATGGCTGAGTGGCTGACGGCATTCCACTTCAGTGAACCGGACTGGTTGTGGGCACTGCTGTTGTGTTTGCCGGTGGCCCTGTGGTTACTGCTATCACATCGCTTCACCGGCAGCAGCGATCACCTGCAACGTTATGCGGACAGCCACCTGCTGCCACATCTGCTGGGCCGGGCAGAAGCGCCGAAACACACCCGCTGGCGACGTTATACACGCTGGACCGCACTCTGGGCCCTGCTGGTGCTGGCCATGGCCGGGCCGCGCTGGGACTTCACCGATGTACAGCTTTTCCGTCCTGGCACAAACCTTATCATCCTGTTCGATATCTCCCGCTCCATGAACGTCGCCGATGTGCAGCCAACGCGTCTGGCCAGGGCACGCCAGGAGGTCGAGGACCTGCTCAACCTGAACCGCGGCATACGCGTGGGCCTGATCGGATTTGCGACGGTTGCACATGTTGTCTCACCGGTCACCGAGGACATGAATGGCATTCGCCGCATGCTGTCGGCACTCGATACCAGTCTGGTGGAACTGCAGGGCAGCCGGCTGCTGTTTGCGCTGGAGAGTGCCGAAATGCTACTGGCAGGCCAGCCCGAAGACAGTATCAATTCACTGCTGATTGTCAGTGATGGCGATTTCGATGAGCCGGGACTGGAAGAACGCCTGCAGGCGTTCGCCGCTAACGGGATACGGGTGCACATGCTCGGCATCGGCACACCGGAGGGGGATGCCGTACCGGGCAGGGATGGTCTCTGGATCAGTAGCAGGACGGGGCAACCGGTGGTATCAGCACTCAACGAACCGCTGCTGCAATCACTGGCAGAGGCTGGCAACGGTATTTATCAGCATGCCGATTATCGCGAGAATGACACACGCAAGATACTTGACGAGGTCAAGGCCCAGGCCCTGCCGGCAACAGAGCAGGATGAACGGACCCGGGTATGGAATGAGCAATTTTACCTGCTTGCCGGTCTGGCCATGCTGATGCTGTTACCCCTGTTCCGTCGTGCACTGCCTGGATACAGGCCGGGCAAACCGTGAACAAAACCACGACATCCAAACTCACCCGTTATGCCACCGGCTGCATCCGTGCGTGCCTGCTGTGTGCCTGCCTGCTGTTAAATACACAGGCCAATGCCGAATGGTTCAGGACACCGGAACAGGCGGCGGTGGATAACTTTGAACAGGGTAACTATGATGATGCGGCCGCGGGCTTCACTGATACCTACCGTCGCGGTGTCGCGCTGTACCGTGCCGGCCGCTACACGGAAGCCGGTGCAGCCCTTGCCAGTGTCGAGCGTGAAGAGGTCAAGGCGGATGCCCTCTACAACCTCGGCAACAGCCACTACAAACGCAGTGACTATGAGGGCGCAGTCAATGCCTACGAGGCTGCATTGAAACTACGGCCGAATGACGAGGACACACTGCACAATTTCGCCCTGGCCAAGCAGATGGTTGAACAGTCCCTGACGGAAACACTGCAGGATGACGAAACCGAGGAACCGGCTGAAGAGGAATCAGAGGAAAAGTCAGAGGAAGAGTCAAAAGAAGAGTCGGAGGAAGAACAGGAGTCCGAAGACAGTTCCGGGGAACAGGAGCAGGAGTCCGAGGAAAGCTCCGGGGAACAGGAACAGGAATCCGAGGAAAGCTCCGGGGAGCAGGAACAGGAATCCGAGGAAAGCTCCGGGGAACAGGAACAGGAGTCCGAGGAAAGCTCCGGGGAACAGCAGCAGGAGTCCGAGGAAAGCTCCGGGGAACAGGAGCAGGAGTCCGAGGAAAGCTCCGGGGAACAGGAACAGGAGTCCGAGGAAAGCTCCGGGGAACAGGAG
>JBDLIH010000068.1:0-14223 GCA_039714975.1 Pseudomonadota bacterium | reverse complement strand
AACGCGTAAGGAAGATGCGCGCTTCAGGAAAACACTCAAGCGCCTGCTTCTTCTCTTCCTGTTGTTGGCCATTGTCTTCCCCTGGCTTCCGTTGCCGGAAATTGAGCGGGAGCAGGCGGAAATATTGCCGCCAACGCTGGCAAAGATCGTATTGCATCACAGGTTGCCGGCACCGCCTCCAGCGCCGAAACCGGAGCCGGTGGAAGTAGAGAAGCCTGTGGAGACAGAGAAACCCGTGAAAAAAGCGGCTCCTCCGGTGAAGAAAAAGGCTGCCCGTGCCAAAAAGAAAGTCGCATCGATGGGTGTGGCGGCTTTTTCCAATCAGTTGCAGTCACTGCGAAGCTCGCTGGATGTCGCCAAGCTTCAGGCCAGAAATACCAATGTAGCTACCGGTGCCTCAGCAAAGGCAACACGCTCGGTGCTTGGGCGTGACTCGGCGGTCAAGACCAGCGGCGGAGTCAGCTCCTCGGCCATGAACAGCACAGGTAGCGGGACGCAACTTGGCGGGCGCAACGGTGTTGCGGTGGCGAGCACGCTCGGCGGTGGTGACGGAACCGGCGGTGGTGGTTATGGCGACGGTTCCGGCGGCGGTGGTGGCAGTGGTAAACATGGCTCGTCGGTACCCGGCGGGCGTGACATGGAATCCATACGCCGTGTCTTCGAGCGGCACAAGGGGGCAATTTACGCAATCTACAACCGCGCATTGCGCAGGGACCCGGTAATCAGGGGCAAGTATGTCTTTCATATCGTAATCGAGCCCAGTGGTGCGATTTCCGCTATCAAACTCGTCAGCAGTGAACTCGAGAACGGCAAGCTGGAGCAAAAGCTGCTGACACGAATCCGGGTGATCGATTTCGGACCCGAGGATGTCCTGGCGACGCCGGTCAACTACAAATTTGACTTTCTCCCCAGCTGATCTCACCGGGAATCATGGTGGAATACCGGAAAATCCGGGTTTGAGCAGTTGAGGCAGCAATGCGATGAACGGTAAAGGCAGTGCCAGTCAGGATGCAGGAGGCATAATATGAATGCTCTACTCAAAATATGTACAGTGCATGTTTCCGTCATATTGATGGTAATTGCAATCGCCGCGTGCAAGCAGGAAGGCTTAACCGGAGAGGAAAGCATAATGGAGGACAGGCCCTTCGCCTACATTGTGCGTGACTTTCCGGAAATGGGGGAAACGACTTCCGTGAACGACCGACCTGTGCTGGATCCACGTTCGCCATATCAGGTCAATCCTGGCGCCAGATTGTTTGTACGTGACAGAATCGCCCTGACTTCTGAAGAGGAGGACATCCTCAGCGGCTATTTCGGAGGTGGCAATTACGATGTCAAGGATCTCACGATTTCGCCCGATGGTGAACACATCGCCTTTGCCGCCCATGGACCGGCAGGCAATAAGCACCACAGCACCTGGAATATCTACGAATACAACTTTTCTACTGGCGCGATTCGCAGGTTTTTTGCAGATGATGCGCTTGCCAATGCCGGACAGGACACCAGTCCTGCCTACTCCAATGACGGGCGCATCGTATTTTCCTCGGATCGCCAGGTCGCCACCGGTGATTACCGGCTTGCTGACGCCAGGGAATATATCGGCGATTTCGACGAACCGGCCTCGCTGCTGCACATCATGGAGCCGGATGGCAGCAAGATGGTTCAGATCACTTTTGGTGCCTATCACGATATTGAACCGAATACGATGAATGACGGGCAGATTGTGTTCATCCGCTGGGGCCGCGAGTACGAAATCCTGCGTAATTGTACGGAAGAAAACATCGACGACCCGGATTTCAGTACCCATCCACACGGCGGTGGTTTCGGGCACGGTAACGGCAACAACTTTCCTCCCGGGCTGGATAAGCCCAAGACATGGACCACCGATGACAAGTGCGGCGGCTCCGTTGCCGGCGAGACCGATGATACCCGTATCTTTATCAAGGACATTCTGAGCCTTTACCGCATTGCACCCAGTGGCGGAAATTTGCACCGCTACTTCGGCAGTATCAACGAAGCGGTTACCGATGCGTCCTTCATCCACTATATTGATCCAATTCCCTTGAGCGACGGCAACCTGATCACCATCATGCGCCATATCTACAACCCGGTTTACGGTGGTGATGCGGTCAAGATCAACAGCGAAAATTTCTACGCCGTCGGCAAGCCTATTACCCAGGCTGTCAGCGGTGAGGCGGAGGAATCGATGACGCCTGGTCTGGTCAATTTCTTCCCCAACCAGGTATCGCCAGCCGGGTGGTACAGCGCCGTATTTTCCTATCGTGATGGCAGCGGCCGCCTGCTGGCGAGCTGGGCGCAGTGTCTCACCCAGTCAGGAGAGATCAGCGCAGCGTGCGAGGGGACTTCCACCTCGGACGACCTGCGCGTGCCACAGTACGGGATCTGGACTATCGACCCGGCAGAAAACACCCGGCTTCCGGTGGTCAAGGGTCACAGCAATGCGCTGTACACCGATATCGTGATCGGTAACTACAATGAGCAGGCGAGGGTATACGAAAGTCCGAGAGCGGACTTCCTGCTGGACGAAGGGTATGGTGCCTTGCACATTCGCAGCGTCTACGATAGGGACGGAGAGGACATGGCTGCACCGGATGGTGGAATCACAACCTTGCGCGATCCTTCCGTCACCGCGCCTGATGATCGCTCGGAGCGCTTCATTCGCGCCTTTACTAGGCGCAATATGCCCAGCGAGCTGGAGCAGGCCATACTGGATCACCCGGAGCTGAATCCAACCGATGGCAGCGGGCCGCAGATGGGACTGCGTCCGATTCTGGGCTCCGGTGATCGGGATCTCCACGATATCCTGTCCTACGGTATGGTCGAGCCGGACGGCTCCGCCATGATCCAGGTGCCGCACGATGTCCATTTCACCTTCGAGGTTGTCAACAAATACGGCAAGCGTGTGGATCTGATCGCCGAGTCTGACTACAACTACAATTATTTAACGGAGCACCCCGATACGCTGCTGCTGGAGGATGGTGAACTGCGCGAATGCAACGGCTGCCATGATCCGAACAACGATATCCCGCACGCGCGCTCCGATATCGAGACCGCCTCGGCTAATCCAGGCGCACCGAGCGACGGCATGCCGTTCCCGAATGCGAACCCACGGATCGTTGCCGCAGACTTTCGTGACACCATGGCGGAGTCCCTTGCATTCATGCTCGGCAGCATACCCAATAGTACGGGCGACGTGGTGTACGATGACTTCTGGACAAACCCCTTCGACAGTACACCGGTGCAGCCATCTTTCGTGTACAGCCACAATGAGTTGACCACCCCTGCACCGGTGAACGATCCGGCATGCCTGGACAACTGGACCAGCAACTGCATGATCACTATCAACTACCTGGAACATATTCAGCCGATCTGGGAAGTGTGCCGCGCGCAGCCGAACGACATATCCTCAAGCGTGGACTGGGACCTCAAGTCTTGCACCAATTGTCATGACAAGGCGGACAATGAACCTAAGAACAATTGCCCCGGCGGTGGCGGTCCCGGTGGTGATCTGGTGCTCGGTGGTGACCCCGACCCGTGGAACATCCAGGAGGTTGCCTCCTATGTGCAGCTGTTTGAACCTGTTGATCCTGATCGCTACTATAAGAACTTGAGTGGTGACTGGATTCTGGTGACGGATATCGAGGCCCAATGCCCGAACGGCATCGAAGGCGACCTCTCGGTTGAACCGCTGGATGGCATTTGCATTACCCGGCGCCTGATGAGTGCGCGCGGGGCAATAGCGAGTGCACGGTTTTTCAGGTTGTTTGACGACGATACCGATGACGATGCCTATGAAGTCGAGGCGATTGACCCGAGCACGGGGACAAAGAAGGATCTCTCCTTCCACAAGGGCATGCTTACACCGGCGGAACTGCGGCTGATCGCCGAGTGGCTGGACACAGGCGCTCACTACTACAACGATACCGACAAATACGTACTGCCACCGCCTTAAAATCGCCTGTTGCCGACAAAGAGTTTATTAATGCATCTGTGCCGTTAATCCCGACTGGCTAGCCGATTTTCGATGGGTGTTGCATATTGTTGCTGGGTCATGATTCGTATTCCAGGTATTCACAACATTCAATAAAATAACCATCCCGGACATTCAGACGGGCAAGCCACCCTGTCAGAAAGTTTCACTACCGCACTGAACCCATGGCTGCTCCAGAGCAGCAGAGAGACCAGTATTATCGTGATACGCCAGCATGTCCAGTCGCCAACCTCTGCTCCCTATCATTTCAATGCTGCCTAATGGTCATTTCCTGATGATACTGGTTCTCCTGAATTCATCATCGGGATAAACCCTGCCTTTCAGCAAGGTGGCAAATATATGATCAAATACTTTTCCAGGCTGTCCTTTCTTGGTGCCCGACCGAAAATATGAATGCCCTTTGGGTTTATCATAGGTATTATTAAAATCATCACAGTCTACTGAATACACATTGTTAGGCACTGCATCCATATCTTCTGGACCAGTATGACCAAGTCTTCGGGATGCTATTTTATTCTTCAGGTTACTAACCTTGCTTGCCCTTAGTGCCAGATCATCAGATGCGTGATAAACAATCACATTCCTGGACGAATGGCAAATGTGCTCTCCTCTCTCTCCCACCTGAAGAGACTCATTAACAATATCTGCCGCAACTAAAAATGTATTGCGGAATATAAGTGGTACTCCATCAGCCAGATCATACTTATCCCAGGTTGCCAGCGTCTCTCTTAAGACCCTGTTCCCCATCGAGTGCGCCAGCATATTGATTCTTTTCAGACAAGGATCTTCTTCTGGATTAAATTCTTCGGAATTCCTCCACTTGATAAATTTTTGTAGTACTCGTGCGTATGAGAACGCACTCATATCTGCTGATTTTTGATCATCCCAATAATCTTTCACGATGCCTTTATCATTGTCACATGGCCAAATCACCGGTATTACCAATATCTCTCTGGGTTTCTTTTTATTACACAAAGACTGGAATTCATTCGCACCAGAAAACACAGCCTCAGGCAAGTTGGAGAAGCCGTGAATATAGATTAACAACTGCTTGTAACTTGATCGTTTTAGACTATTGAGGAACGACTCACTCCCAACTTCCTGATACGTTCCTTTTTTCTTTCTTTTGCAAAAGAAAAGAGAATTAGAGGCAGCATTTTCATCCAAGTCAAAATCAAAATCTCTATCTATTACGGTCTCTATACCTTGCTTAGGATATCTATTTGTAATAAAAAGCATTATACAATCCCCCATATGTTCACAGTTTAAGATTCCTTCTATATTTACTTCTGCATAGCAGCGCTCATGGAAAAGGTCAGCATGCACTTACTGTAGGTGCGATGAATATTTGAAGAGCTCCTCCTGCAGGATGGTTGCACGATCCGAAAATTGGGTACTCAACCTGACTTGGTCGCCGTTTACGCCCAGAATGGTGTGTGAGAATCAGAATGGTTCATCTCCTTGTAAAATCGCGATTATCTCCACTCCATGTGACGTTGTCATTTTGTACTACATGCAACACGACTCACTCAACGATTATTTTTTGACACCAATTCACCATACCAGCGCTAGCACTTCTGATTTCAGCCCAAGCTTGCGCATCAAATAACCATAGCTCTCCAGACAGCCAGATGGAAAACAAGCCAAGCAGGAAATGTCCGCCCTGAGTGTGGAGGATTTATCAAGAATATTGTTCGCCAAACAAAGCCGCATAAATTTTTGTATAGTACAGGTCGATTATGGCTGGTGTGATGAAAAGCGGAAACATGGCCCAGCGACAAGCTGGAAATAATGAAAAAACATGAAAGGAGGCAGTATGCCAAAGGTAAATTTCACCAAATCATTACAGGAAGAATATGAGGGACTCTATGCTACCTGCGAGGTAAGAGAACCGATTCGATGACATCGACCCGATTATCGACAGAGTTCTCGAAAACCAGGAACACTATGAAACCGTTGCTGCTGAGATGGGCGCGCCCTGGTTCTTTATCGCCGCCATCCACAACATGGAGGCCAGCCTGCGCTTTGATCGCCACCTGCACAACGGCGACCGCTTAGCGGCCCGAACCGTACATGTACCAGCCGAGCGACCGGCTGAAGGTGAACCACCCTTTACCTGGGAAGAAAGTTCGCAGGGTGCGCTGACCATGCACGGGATCGACGAGATAGAGGAATGGACGCTCCCGCGTATACTGTACGAACTGGAACCGGTACCAGTTCGACATGCACAGCTACAGGCTTATGGTCAGCGAGACCGTGCGCCTGTGCCTGGCGGTTGAAAGGGTGCCATGGGGAGATTGAGTGCATGCCGGTTAAGCCATGATATTGGCATCCGGCATTCCATGAGAAGCAGAGAATGAAAAGTATCATTGATCCGGCAGCCTATGAGGCCTGGTATCACACCCCCCGCGGGCGATGGATCGGTGATCATGAATTTTCCTTGATGCAACATCTGTTAATGGCTGAGGAAGATACCACGCTACTGGATATTGGATGTGGAACCGGTCATTTCAGCCGTCGATTCGCCCAGCATGGTCTATCTGTTACCGGAATTGATCCTGATCCCGCAACTCTGAAATTCGCGAGGACGAAAGGGGAAGATGTTCGCTATACGCAAGGGAGTGCTCTGGAACTGCCATTCCCCAATTACGCCTTCGACTACACAGTCGCTGTTACCAGCTTCTGCTTCATTGATGCCCCCTTGCAGGCCTTACAGGAGATGTGGCGAGTGAGCCGATATGGACTGGCGCTTGGGCTGCTTAACCGCCATAGCTTGCTTCACATGAGAAAACAGGGTCGGGGCAGTTATCTCGGTGCCCGCTGGGATACGGCGGGTGAGGTATTGAATGAATGGCTACCTGCACTCTCGCCGGCACCTGTGGAAATTGTAGTACGCAATGCTATTTTTCTTCCCCAAGGAACTAAGATAGCGCAGTGGCTCGAGCAGTGGTTGCCAGGTAACCTACCCTGGGGCGGTTTTCTGGCAATCGGACTGAGGAGGTAACCTCTTGCCTGTGGCCGACAATTTTTAATTATAACCTTGAGCAGCTGAACACCCGGCATACAATGGCGGGTCCAACCGATCGACGCAACACATGCATTAAATCGCTCTGCCGGCGTCTCGTACTCCAGGGTTTTACGTGGCCGTTCATTTAACTGGCAGGGCAGTACAGGTTCGCCAGTAAGACTTTCCCGCGTTGGTCGCTGATCTGGACATACGGAGGGAGAGGAGGATGACTCATGGCAATCAGGACTGATCGGATTTACAATTTCTGTTTCATGCCTACACACCCTTGCCATGACCGATCTCGTTAAACGCGCCTGTGAATATGCGACCCAGGCACATCGCCGGATCAATCATCGTCGCAAGTACAGCAAGCAACCCTATGATGTTCACTTGGAGGCCGTGGCCAGGCTGGTTGCCGGCGTTACCGACGACCCGGAAATGATTGCCGCCGCCTGGCTGCACGATACTGTCGAGGACACACCCGCTACCCTGGGCGATATCGAGTCTGAATTTGGCCTTGGTGTTGCAGAGCTGGTCGAGGAGTTGACCGATGTCAGTCGACCCGGCGATGGCAACCGCGCCGTGCGCAAGGAAATCGATCGCGAGCATACGACTCAGGCCTCGGCACGTGCCAAGACGGTGAAGCTGGCCGATCTGATCGACAACTGCAGGGACATCACCAAACACGATCCCCGTTTTGCACGTGTCTACCTGGTCGAAATGAACCAGCTTCTGAATGTGCTTACCGGCGGTGATCCGGATCTCTACCACCAGGCACAAAAGGCATATACGAAGGGGATGGACAAGATCGGGCCTGCCTCTGCAGGTGATAAAAAAGATGAGGCCCTTCTACCGCAAGAGAGTTCACCGCTCAAACATCCACATCTCAGGCGTGTTTTCATCGAAAACTTCGCCGCAGGCGATATTGCAGGGTCGCTGCTTTCATTCGATGCCGATAAATCCAGTGCCTCCGTCAGAAATATCCTTGAGCAGCAGCATCATGATGTTGCCAGTGTGCGTATTAATGGTTCGGTGCAGGGTTATGTGCGGCACACCGACCTGGATTCCGGCGACTGTGCAGACCATATCCGACACTTTACGCGGGACCAAGTGATCACCAGCGATGCTGGCCTAAACGATGTTATCCATGTACTCACCCGGCATGATCAGTGTTTCGTAACCATGTTTAATGAAGTGACAGGGCTGATCTGCCGGGATGACATTAACAATCCTGTCGTGCGCATGTGGCTGTTCGGCCTGGTCACCTTTGTCGAGATGGTGCTGGTACAGATGATCAGTCGCTATTACCCTGAGGATGGCTGGCAGGACAAGGTGAGCGAAAGTCGCCTGGAGCGTGCACGCGCATTCCAGGCGGAGCGCCAGCGGCGTAACCAGATTTGCGATTTGGTGGATTGTCTGCAGTTCTCTGACAAGGGGCAGATTCTCATTGATAATGAGATGGCGCTGAAACGGATGGGGTTTGAAACGAAACGCGCGGCCAGGCGTGTCATCAGGGAGATGGAATCACTGCGCAACAACCTGGCGCATGCACAGGATATCGTTACCCACGATTGGGCGCAGATTGCGCGCATGGCACAACGCATGGAGGAGATCGAGGATCAGTAGTTCTCCGCACAGTCTCCATCATTTATCGATTCAACTACCTATTGTTCCACTATAAGGAAAACGTGAACGTCCTGGCTTCCCAATCGGCCTACGGGCTCGGCGGAATGAAGAATATGAATGCTTCCCGGTACCCCTGATTCAGAACCTGAACGTCCAGCCCAGCTCCAGATCCCACTGGCTCATCTCCACATGGCCAGTTTGCGGGCCTGTGTTGGGATTGGTTCCATGGACTTCTTCTTCCGGGGCATACATGACTGCAAGATTGACCTCGTTGCCCGATGCAAGCTTTTTCCCGATACCGAATGTGAAGTGCTTCCTGATTACCGCCGGCGCAAGAATGTTGAACAGGGCCTGAACATCCTCGAAGGTTTCGCTTGCATAGCCAAAACCGGCTCGAAAACTAAGGTCAGGCCGGTACTCCCATTGCAAACCGATCTTGTAAACATCGATATCTTCCCATCCGAAACCAAGACCATTGTCGGTTCCGAGCAGGGTTGTTCCCGGTGAAAAGACCAGGTCTGCCGCATTGCTGACCGATGCCACTTCCTCAAACCGGATGCGTTGGTAATTGAACACCAGTGTCCAGCCGGGTGTGAACCGGTAGGCGAATCCAAGATCAATGATGGGTGGTATATCAAAATTACCTTCCTCTGCCAGCAACCCCTTGTAATCGTCGAACTCCGTCATCCAAAGTTTGGTCTGATAGGATGCCCCAATGTCCAGTTGGTTATTGAGTTGCCACAGCCACCCCAGGCGCACACCGCCGCCATATGACCAGTCCTTACCCTGGTTGGTTACATGGTCAGGATGTTTGGAGAACGGCCGGAAGGGCTCCAACCCCTCCACCTCCAGCCTCTGCACAGCCAGAACCGGCATGATCGCCAACGCGTGTTGCTGGTTGAGCTTCCAGGCAATATTCAGTCCGGTAAACATCTGCACCAGATCCATCCCCGTGGGAGATGAAGCCACATTACCGGGTGAAGAGAAGTTACTGAACACGGCGCTGTCGTATTCAGTGTTCATGCCGCCTTGCCCACCAACAACCACGCCTACCGACATGTTTTCATCGAGTTTGCGAGCATAGGCAAGATGCGGGATCAGGAAGTAATCGTTTTCGCTTTCATAGGACCCCGGCGGAATGGAGGCAAACGGGGGAGACTGGAAATCATCATTTGCCCTGAAGCCACGATCCGGGGAAAACAAGGCTGCCCCGATCTCCCACCGGTTATCCATACGCGCCATGATTGCCGGATTGTTTGCAGAACACATGGCGCTGCTGGTTATCGCCACACATGCGCCAGCAAGGGATTTCGAGATAGGTCCATAACCATGAGAAAAGTACCCGTTAGTTGCCATAACCTGACTGGTCAATAACAGGCACGCCCCAAAAAAGCTAACAAGCGCCAACTTTTTCATTGTATTTCCTCCCGTAGAAACGCCCGCCTTTATGCACTGGCCCCAGATTAATTCATAACGAGACACAAGTGATAATACAGGAAAAGAAAAATGACATAACTTTATTACCTGGATAACAACTGATTGATAATTAAGTGGACTATGGTCACTGCCAATGGTTTAGGGCATGCCAAAATATGTTCCTTTTTAGAGAAAGACCAAAAAGGGTCGTCTCCCGTCGTTTAGTAAACTCTTATTTTAGAATCAGTCCCTTGGTTGCATTCCGGCCACAACCGGCATTTCACGCAACGCAGGTTTTCAGGAATGTTTCAACTCCGCATGATGCAGGCCCAGAAATAACACAAAACACAGGTGAACCTTAGAGGTCATACGCCGTGTAATCAACTACATTTAGAATAAGCGCTCTTGTACCAGGAGCATCACATGCTAAATTCTGCCGTGCATGGTTCGCCCATTAGGAGCCAACCCGCTCCAGGGGTGGATACTTTGGGCGTGAATCACCATCTGCTAAAAACCAGCCTACCCCATTACCGGGGCAGGCAATGGACAAGGGCAGGCCTGCCCGAGGGGGGGGAGTCTTGGTCAGCTGAAACCGAGGGGTCCCAACCCGGCCGCTCGCACGAACCGGTGATATACACTCCCTGGAGTTGGCCGACCGAGCCGGTCTTTTTCTTCGGAGATCCCCATGCCGATTCGGAGGCGTTCATCGCGTCCCTGGAGGCGTCCGGCGGTATTGAGAAGACCGGCCCCAGTGACGATGCATTCAGGCTTACCGATGCCGGACGAAAGGCGTTGTTCATTCTGGCCGGGGACTGCTTTGATAAGGGTCCTGACAATCTACGATTGATGCGCACCTTGCGGCTGCTGTCGGACCGGGGCGCCCGGATGCGCATCCTGGCCGGCAATCACGACGTACGCATCCTGCTGGGAATGCGTGAGGTGAACCAACCACGGAACCCGCGCAACGAGCATTTTTTCATCCGCATGGGTGCCAAGGCGGTGCCCTTTCTGATGGAGATTTACAACCAGTACCTGGTGGGACGCAAGACCCTTCGGGGTATTCCCGGGACAGCGGAATGCAGGCGACGCCTGTATCCATCGGATTGCTGGTTTGACACATTCCCCAAGTTAGCACGCAAGAACATGCAGGAATCGACGTTGGAGCATGAACTCATCCGTATCCGGTGGAAAATAGAACATTTCGAGGAGGATTGCGCCGTAGCCGGGCTGACGCTACGCCATGCGTATGCTGCTGCCCTGAAGTGGCAATCGCTGTTTCTCCGGCCGGATGGGGAGTTCTACTGGTTTTTCAAGATGATGCAATTGGCCTATCAAGAGGGTTCGTTTCTGTTTATCCATGCGGGGTTGGATGACCGGGTTGCGGAGGTTATCGACACACGCGGCATCCAATATCTAAATTGCCGATTCCGCGAACAGTTAGAAGGTGACGCCTTCGATATATACTATGGTCCCATTGGTAATTGCTTCCGTACCAAATACCGGGAAGTGGACATGCCATTTACAAGACAAGGGACAACCTCCGCGCACCACGCGGGTATCCAGGTCGTGGTGCATGGCCATCGTAATGTTTTGCACGGGCAGCATATCGTACGCCGACAGGGCATGATTAACTTCGAGTGTGATACCACCATGGATTTCAACTCGCGTCGCAAGGAAGGCCTGAAAGGCCCAGGAGCAGGCGTCACCATTATCCATCCCGACGGGGTAGTGATTGGTATCAGTACCGACTACCCAAAAATCAAACTTTACTCACAGGACGGCGACGCACCCTATTTTTCCATATAAAGGTCCGTCCCGGGTCCAGCCGGTGTGAAAACTCGGATAACGCTTAGAATACGGCTTTCCAGCGAAGGAGGCAGCCAATGAGTGGGGCCATCAAGGGCGTGGATCGCAAGCCAGGCGACGCTCTTTCCCGAGAGATTGGATGACTATATCGCGGAACAGAGCGCCGTTCGGATCACCGATGTATTCGTCGATGAGTTATTCCTTTCCGGATTAGGTTTCAGGACCGAACCAAGGAACACAGGCCGGCCGGGGTATGACCCGACGATGATGCTGAAGCTGTTTACTGATGCGTTTGTTGCTATCGACGGCAGCAAATTCAAGGCTGTGAACAACCGGGGCCGGAACATCACGAAGGCAAAGCTAAAGCGCCGGCTCGAGCAGATCGGTGAGAGCATTGCACGGTATCTTTCTGAGATGGAAAGTGTCGATCGCCATGCATCGGAGTTGTCGGAAGACAAGTCGCAGCGACTTAAGGGTAAGATCGAGATCTTGAAGGGGGAAATTGCGCGGTTAAAAAAGCTCGAAGTAGAAATGCTGGCGGCGCCTGATCAGCAGATTTCCCTCACTGATCCGGATGCGCGCTCGATGGCGACGAGCGGCCGGGGAGTTGCTATGAGATTTCCGTTACTGCCAAACTGTTAATGCCTTCCCAGCAGAGCTGGGGGGGCTCCTACGCTTGTCTGGTACGCTAACGCCGCATCAAAATTTCCAGCATGGCCTCGATCTTGGCCATACGTACTTCGATCATGTCCAGACGTTGTACCACCTGACGCTCTTTTTCATGACCTCCTTTGCCGTGCTGACCACCGCCATGCATCATGCCACCTTGGCCTTTACCGCGTTGACCACCACCGTGCATCATGCCGCCTTGGCCTTTACCGCGTTGACCACCGCTGTGCATCATGCCCTTGCCTGGCATCATCCGGGGTGTTCCGGGACTTACAGTGGTGGACGCTTCGGTATCAGATGCAACCGTTTCCGACGGTTTTTCCGATGCGGCTTGCTCTTCGGCCAAAGCTGACGCCGAACCGGTCATGGATAATAAGATGGCCATTGCCAGGATTGAATACTTCATTGAATTCACCTTTGTGCTGCAGTTATAAGGCTACCAGTAATGGCTGGAGCCGATATTGATTTGTATAGTGTATCAGGGAGCATAACCCGCTCTTTTTGTGAGAATCAACCAGAAGAACACCTGCAGAGCAACCTTCCTCCATCGGTTCTACTATACCTGCCTCAGTGAATTCGTAGTCTGGCTGGATCACAGTCAGTCCCACAAGCCCGAAATCAGGCCTCATTGCGAATGCCTGCTTTTGCTGGGGTAGTTGCCGTTGAAAGAGCTTGTCTGGATGATGGGAACGGGTCGACTCAGCCCTTAATAAATTCTTATATGGAATCAGTCTGTTTGTCCTATTACAACCAAGCAGTCATTTGATCGGTCACGCGATGTGAGCATTGTATAATTGAGCCTGAATCCTCTCTAATATACAAAGCCATAATCTATACATGATTCTACCTGAATCACTTTCCACTTCCCTGTCGACCTTTATCCTCATTGCCTTGGCGGAGGTCGGTGATAAAAGCCAGCTAGTGTGTATGACCCTGGCGGCTCGTCACCGTCATTGGCCTGTGATACTGGGCGCAACGACGGCATTTCTCGTTCTTAACGCCATGGCAGTATTGTTCGGTGCGAGTGTGGCTGCGTGGATACCTGAGCGAGTGACTGCCGGCTTAGTGGCCTTGTTGTTCGGCGCTTTTGGCATTCACACCTTGTACAGACAGGATGACAGCGAGTCGGAGGATGTGGTCGAGATGTCGGGCCACGGTATTTTCCTCGCTACTCTTCTGTTGATCCTTGTGGCCGAGTTTGGCGACAAGACACAGATCGCGGTAGCCGGATTGGCAGGTAGTTTGGCTCCTTTACCGGTGTGGCTGGGCGCCACCACCGCGCTGGTTATGGTCTCTGTACTTGGGGTCTGGGCCGGACGCACCGTGCTGCAGCGCCTTCCGCTTCTTTGGCTGCACCGGATAAGCGGTGGTGTCTTCCTGCTGTTTTCCTTGCTGGCGGCTTGGCGGGCACTTGCCTGAGACAACCCTGAGATACCCCGTTTCACATCATCAGGGACATAACATCTGTTCCGGGTCGGAAGTACGTGTTTAGCAGAAGATACAGCCACTTATCCCAGGAATGTCCTGTTTCAGGCAGTTACTTGCCCTTCCCGAACGATTAGTGAACGGCAGGAACGCAGCAATTTCAGTCATTAATGACAGGCATAAGGGGTGCGGAGCCGTATTCGTTGCGTTTCCTGTTCGCGAGCCGTCCGGAGATCATGGGCCAGGTGCTGGGCATCGTCTA
>JBDLIH010000067.1:0-14373 GCA_039714975.1 Pseudomonadota bacterium | reverse complement strand
AGTCGTCGTGGTCGGAGCACCAGTCGTCGTGGTCGGAGCACCAGTCGTCGTGGTCGGAGCACCAGTCGTCGTGGTCGGAGCACCAGTCGTCGTGGTCGGGGCTTCCGTCGTTGTGGTAGTGGTCGTAGTCGTGGTAGTGGTAGTGGTAGTGGTAGTGGTAGTGGTCGTGTTGATGGTACACAGATTGGAACAGTCGTCATCGTCGACCATGTTACCGTCGTCACATTCTTCAGGGAAATTCACCTGGTCTTCGGAGAGGATACCATCGCCGCAGACTATTCCGGCGAATGAAGCAAATGGCAATCCTGCACTGCTCAGCAGGATTGACAGCAGCAAAAATTTAATCGGGCTGGCAGGTTTCATATCTGTTACTCCTTAGTGTTAGTTGTTCTATAGTTGTTCTGCTGCATGCTTAATATTATACGCAGCTGCGTCAATAGTCCGCCTCTGAAGCCCTTGTGTCAAGATGCCTCATCAATAAACTTCAGGATTGAATCGCCCCGGGTTCTCCGGAGACCCGGTTGTTTGAGTCAAGCCGCCATGGCTGATGCCATCCTGATTCAACAAACGTGCTCGCGGCTGTATTGAGCAATACGGACAGGAAGGTTGAGTTCTCAAGGGACAATAAGGGAAACATTACTTCAGCCCGGATTCGGGAGGACTGGATATCATGCCTATGGCAGCACCCAGGGTGACGAGTTTTAACCGGCTGGGCCTGGTCCTGTTAACCGTGGACCCGCTGTCACGAGCAGGAATCGGCCTGATGGCTTCTTTTTTGGACGCCTTTTCTTACCGCGTAAAAACCTAACATGTTGGAATAACTCAATATTTCTGATTTAGTGAATATTTACATCAGAATATATTGAATTACTACTATCTTGTTTATAGCATGGTCATGCAGACTTAAATCTAAAGAGTCGATGCACGCAATGGGTTCACGGAGAGAACAAATGTTTAATTGGTTCTACAAGGCAATGCCTTATATTTATTCCGTGGCCGGGCTGACGGTGTTCTTCTACTTTGACTCGCCCCCCGGATACGGAACTGGTGCATTACTTATTCTGGCTGCCTGCTTGATTTGGATGAAACGGAAACAAAGTTGTGCTTAGAAAATAAAAAGTAGCTGTTCCCCCTTTGCAGCCTCCGGGCCGCCCTCGAGGCAAAGATAAATACTATCTGTTAATTAATTCTGGATTGTCACAATCAAGGCGTACGCCATCAAATAGAAAGCCGCATCTATCGCCACAATTAATGATAAAGCCATGAGCCCTCGCGCCATGATCCACTCTCCTATTTATTTAGTTGTTACTTCCTGTATAGCTGAACAAGCGAACCATACTCCCGGCAAGTATGGCTGGGTATGCGTAATAGTACGTACATGAAGGGCTGAAATACGGCTTTGTCTGTAGGGTTTTTTACATCCCGCCCAGATAGGTAACACACAAGCTGCCGGGTAATAACTGGTATTGCTCAGAAAGGGTGCGATATATTGTCGCACCCGCCAGCATCCGAATAATCCTACCCCCACCATTGGCATGGTCCTACAGACACCCGCCACCCGTTATTGAATACTATCCCTGCGCCTGAGCGACCAAGGCTAATCACTTCCCGCCAGTGGGAAGTCAAACAGGCCGGGAACTGTCAGCTATCCTAACTATCGGGAGAGGGTACGCCTTAAACTTCCTGTTTCGGCCAACAATTGTCCTACACGGGTGTGTCAATGAACGGCAGTAAAAGCCTTCACACGATTAATCAGGAAATATGACATTAATCATACCCAACACGCTTGTATTACTGGCGAGGATCACCGTCCAAGTGAGCGCCAGCAAGGTCAGCGCTGCTATGGTGATCGCGACACACCAGATACAGGTCTTTTCTGTTGCAGACTTTAAACTCATGATTATTCTCCTGCGGATACTAAATCCAGTTTCGCTACTAACACGGCTACTTTAGCAAGCATTTGGGGGGTGCTCTATCAGTGATACTACTTAGAGAGCGCCTCTGGGTGCTTCTTTAGGGCACATTCACCTGATCCTTCAGCTGATGGGCTTTAAGGCATAAAAAAGGCCACTCGATCGTGGCCTAAGTTATTGAATTTATTGGTAGGCGCGAGTGGATTCGAACCACCGACCCCCACCATGTCAAGGTGGTGCTCTAACCAACTGAGCTACGCGCCTGCGAAGGAGGCGAAAGATACTAGATATCCGCTATTCGATGCAAGTTACCAATCGCGGATGCGGGGTACCCCTGCAAGCACATCGATTGGCAGTGCCTATCACTCCGGCAGGCCCAGATTGCCCGTCTGCAGATGCCGGATCTGGTCACGGATGCGGGCGGCCTCCTCGAATTCCAGGTCACGGGCGTGTGTATACATCTGCTGTTCCAGCTGTTTGACCTGTTTTTCCAACTCCCCGGGCGTCAGGCGCCCGTACTGCACCAGCTCCTCGGCCACCCGGTCAAATGCCCGCCCGGAAGTACGCCCCGGCCCCAGCGCCCCTTCCAGGATGTCGGTCACGGCCTTCTTGATACTGCTCGGGGTAATGCCGTGTTCCTGGTTGAAGGCCAGCTGTTTTTCCCGGCGACGATCGGTCTCGTCCATGGCACGGCGCATGGAACCGGTGATCTGGTCTGCATACAGAATCGCCTTGCCATTGATGTGGCGCGCCGCCCGCCCGATGGTCTGGATCAGGGAACGCTCCGAGCGCAGGAAACCCTCCTTGTCTGCATCCAGGATGGCCACCAGTGACACCTCCGGCATGTCCAGACCTTCACGCAACAGGTTGATACCGACCAGTACGTCGAATTCCCCCAGCCTCAGGTCACGAATGATCTCCACACGTTCCACGGTATCGATATCGGAATGCAGATAGCGCACCCGCACCCCGTGCTCTGCGAGATACTCGGTCAGATCCTCGGCCATGCGCTTGGTCAAGGTGGTGACCAGCACCCGGTCACCGGCCCCTACCCGCTCACGGATTTCCGACAACAGGTCGTCGACCTGGGTGCCGGCAGGACGCACTTCTATTTCCGGGTCGACCAGTCCGGTCGGCCGGACCATCTGTTCCGCTACCGCATCGGCGTGTTCATCTTCATAGGGTCCGGGCGTTGCCGAGGTAAATATTGTCTGCGGCGCCAGTGACTCGAACTCGTCAAAGCGCAACGGCCGGTTGTCCAGCGCCGAGGGCAGTCGAAAACCATACTCGACCAGGTTCTCCTTGCGCGAACGGTCACCCCGGTACATACCCCCCAGCTGCGGTACAGTGACATGCGATTCATCGATCACCAGCAAGGCATTTGCCGGCAGGTAATCAAACAGAGTCGGCGGCGCCTCCCCCGCCTGGCGGCCGGAGAGGTAGCGGGAATAGTTCTCGATACCCGAGCAGTAACCCAGCTCGGCCATCATTTCCAGATCAAACAGGGTACGTTGCTCCAGCCGCTGCGCCTCGACCAGTTTGTTGTTATCACGCAGTTCTTCGAGACGCTGCTTGAGCTCGACCTTGATATGTTCCATGGCCCCAAGGACGACCTCGCGTGGCGTGGCATAGTGAGTCTTCGGATAGATGGTCAGGCGTGGCACACGACGCAGCACCTCGCCGGTCAGCGGGTCAAACCATGCCAGTGAATCAATTTCATCATCAAACAACTCCACGCGCACGGCCTCACCATCGGACTCCGCGGGGAAGATATCGATCACCTCGCCACGCACCCGGTAGGTGGCCCGATGCAACTCAACGTCATTACGCGTGTACTGCAACTCCGCCAGCCGCCTCAGTACCGCGCGCTGGTCGGTCTTCTCGCCGCGCACCAAGTGCAGCACCATCTTCAGGTAGGCGCGCGGGTCACCCAGACCATAGATGGCCGACACCGTTGCCACGATAATGGCATCCGGCCGTTCCAGCAGGGCCTTGGTCGCCGACAGCCGCATCTGCTCGATGTGCTCGTTGACCGAGGCATCCTTCTCTATATAAGTATCCGAGGCGGGCACATAGGCCTCGGGCTGGTAGTAATCGTAATAGGAAACAAAATATTCCACCGCATTCGACGGAAACAGTTCATGCATTTCGCCGTACAGTTGGGCCGCCAGGGTTTTATTGGGTGCAAGAATCAGGGTCGGACGTTGCATGGCCTGGATGACGTTGGCAACGGTGAAGGTCTTGCCAGAACCCGTTACACCCAGCAGGGTCTGGTGAGCCAGACCGTCCTGCAATCCCTCGACCAGCGCCCTGATTGCCTGCGGCTGGTCGCCGGCCGGTTTATTCCCGGATTTCAGTTGGAATTGTTCGCTCACGGGCTATTATCGGATAGTGGACTTTGAGTATGATTGAAGATCAGCAGACTGGCCATTGGTTAAAAGGATACCGCCTTGGACAAACTTACACTTGCGAACCGGGTACAGCGTGTCAAACCCTCACCAACCCTCGCCGTCACGGCGCGGGTGGCCGAACTGCGTGCTACAGGCAAGGACATTATCGGGCTGGGCGCCGGTGAGCCCGATTTTGATACCCCGGATCACATCAAGGCGGCTGCCATCAAGGCCATCAATGACGGTTTTACCCGTTACACCGCGGTGGATGGCACCCCCGCATTAAAAAAAGCGATTATAGCGAAATTCAAACGCGATAACGGGCTGGATTATTCGCTGAACCAGATACTGGTCTCCTGTGGTGGCAAGCAGAGTTTTTATAACCTGTGCCAGGCACTGCTTAATCCCGGTGACGAGGTCATCATCCCGGCACCCTACTGGGTGTCCTACCCGGACATGGTACGTCTCGCTGACGGAGAACCGGTCATCATCCGTGCAGGTGTCGATACCCGGTTCAAGATCACGCCGGAACAGCTGGAAGCAGCAATCACACCGAAGACACGTATCGTCGTCATTAACAGCCCGTCCAACCCAACCGGTGTTGCCTATACGCACGCTGAACTCGCAGCACTGGGTGAAGTATTAAAGAAGTGCCCGCAGGTGCTGGTCGCCACCGACGACATGTACGAGCACATCCTGTGGAGCAAGGAACCGTTCTGCAACATACTGAATGCCTGCCCGGAACTGTATGCTCGCACTATTGTGCTGAATGGCGTATCCAAGGTCTATGCCATGACCGGCTGGCGTATCGGCTATGCCGGTGGCCCGGCCGACTTGATAAAGGCCATGAAAAAGGTGCAATCACAAAGCACCTCCAACCCGACCTCGATATCACAGGTTGCTGCACAGGCTGCACTTGAGGGTGACCAGTCCTGTATCGAGCCCATGATCAAGGCCTTCCGGGAACGCCATGACTATGTCGTTGCAGCCTTGAATAACATTCCCGATGTAGTCTGCCTGCCGGCCGACGGCACCTTTTACTGCTTCCCGCACGTGCAAAACGTGATCGAGCGACTGGATAACGTCAACGATGATATTGCACTGGCTGAATTCCTGCTTGATGAAGCCGGTGTCGCACTGGTCCCCGGATCTGCTTTTGGTGCACCGGGCTATGTGCGTATCTCTTTTGCAACCGGTATGGACGTACTGGAGGATGCCCTCGCCCGCATTGCGTCTGCGCTGACGACCTGACGCAACTTTCTCTTACATCCCAACACACACCTGCCTGATTCACAGTCTGGCAAGCGTCACCGACAATACCCCTAAAACAACCTGCAGGAGCGGACCGCATCCGCGATCATATTCTGCTCCTGAAAATCGTGTTTGCAAAACGCTCCTGCAGGTACATCAGTCGGGGCGTAGCAACTCATCAAACAGGGATGTCAGGATGACAAAACACCACCAGGGCGGATTGACCCTGCCCGAATTACTTATCAGCCTGACTGTGATTTCAACGCTGTCAGTGAATGGTGTCAGTCAGTATAAGCACACCGTCCAGGAAAACCGGATGGCCTCGGAAATCAATCTGTTTGTCACTGCCCTGCACCTGGCTCGCAGCGAGGCCGTCAAGCATGGCAGACGTATCGTACTCTGCCCCAGCAAGGATGGATCGAACTGCGGTCGTAGTCCGGACTGGATCAATGGCTGGATACTGTTTGCCAGCGAAGACCGGGAACACGACCCGGAGGAACGGCTACTACAGGCCGGCAATCCCCTGTCAGCCGGGATCAGGCTGCGGAGCAGCAACCACCGAAAACGAATCGTGTATCAGCCGGACGGCAGCAGCGGCGGCTCAAATGCCTCATTCACCTTCTGCGACTCACGCAAACTGGCAAAACCCCGCGTTATTTGCCTGTCAAACAGCGGTCGGCCACGCCTGACCCTGACTCGTTGCGATGGCAAACCGATTGATTGTTGAAAACTAACAGGAAATGCAGGGATACTCCGTTGACCGAAAACCAGAACATCCAGTATGATGCGCGCTCTTGAAGGTTCTCTATTCCCCGGTAGCTCAGTTGGTAGAGCGGGTGACTGTTAATCACTAGGTCGGCGGTTCGAGCCCGTCCCGGGGAGCCATTTTAATTCTTCGACTTACGTGCCCCATCGGGCGGCATTGGGACCGACCATAAGACCGATAGTCACCGGGTCGGTCCGAAATCAACAGGGGTCAAATCCCAGTTATTTCTAAATATAAACGATAATTGGGATCTGGCCCCCTGTTCTTCCCGTTATTAGATTCACACCTAATGCTCAAATTTCTGAAAAAGTGGCGGCAGCAGCGGATTATTTCAAGTAGCACGGTATTGCCCGAAAAATGGGAAAGCACGTATAACCTCTTGCCGCTACTTGATCATCTATCTGCAGATGAAAAGAACAGCCTGCGTGATCTTGCGATACTGCTTCTACATGAAAAATCATTCCTGGGTGCGCATGATCTTGTAGTTAGCGAAGAAATGACGCTGCTCATCGCACTGCAAGCTTGCTTGCCAATTCTACATCTCGGCATCGACTGGTATTCGAAGTGGACGACCATAATCGTATATCCGGCAGGCTTCGCACCAGAAAGAACAGTGATCGACGAATTCGGCCTGGCACATACCACCAGAAGCGAACTCAGCGGTGAGGCGTGGCTGCGAGGGCCGGTGATCCTGTCATGGAAGCATACTGAAAACGCGGGAATCAAGGATGGACAAAATGTAGTGATCCATGAATTCGTTCACAAACTGGACATGTTGAACGGTGTGGCAAACGGTTTCCCACCAATGCACAAAGACATCAGCGCAACATCCTGGTCGAAGATATTCACTAATGCATATGAAGACTTCCAACGCAGCCCAAAACCAGGACTGGACCGTTATGGCGCCACTGCCCCGGCAGAATTTCTCGCGGTTATGAGTGAAGTATTCTTTGAAAAACCTGGCTTACTCAACGATACCTATCCTGAAGTGTATAAGTCACTCAGCCTGTTTTTCCGTCAGGACCCATCCACTGATCTAAAATGAATCAATGAAATCCGAGAATCTATGGAGTCAGATTCGATTGATCCATGTTAATTACACCCGCCGGGAATAGTGCTCTGACTCCAAATTACAGCAATACCAACCGCTACCTGGCTCTTCTGCTCCGGTCTGCTGGGGATGATCGGATTGTCACGAGTGAAGAACCACCACTAGGTCGGCGGTTCGAGCCCGTCCCGGGGAGCCATTAATTTTCTTCGGCTTACGTGCCCCATCGGGCGGCATTGGGACCGACCATAAGACCGATAGTCACTAGGTCAGCGGCGAGGGATCCCGGCGGGCACTCTGCCACCATCGAATTCTTCCCTTGCAGAATCCACAACTAGAATTCAAAGATGATCCCGATGATGGGGCCGTGGGTGACAGTATCGTAGTTGAAGTAGCCAGGCGTTCCAGATGTACCGTCCTCATAATCCACCCATAGCCCCTTGTACTGGACATCCAGGACGATGCTGTCGCTGATCCGGTATTTCACTCCAGCCGCCAGGGTGGTGGTGAAATCCGATGCTATACCGAAACCACCGATATCACCGCGCACCATCAGCGACCAGCGATCGGACAGCGGCGTCGTCAGGCGTGCACCGATCACGGGGTCCACCCAGTCCTCATCAACGTCGGCACGGCGACTACCGGGTGTAATTGCCGGGTCCACCACCAGTTTGATATCGTTGTCCCACCAGCGAACACCTCCATACAGGTCAAAGGTGTTGGCACCTTTCCCGATACGGCGGAAAGCAAAGGCCTCGAAGACACCCTGCCGAACACTCGCGTCGATAACGCCACCGAAACGGCCCGACCTGTCATTTTCCAGATCCATAAAGCCGTAATCGAGAATCAGACCCCAGCCACTGGCATGCAGCGCCTCACCATGGATCATGGCGCCTATCCGTAGATTCTCCAGGATGTCGCTGAAACTCACATCCACATCGGCACCAGTTACACGTCCCACACCTGCATCGCCTTCGATATTGGAGGCCATCAAATAGGGTTCGATCTCGAAGCGCCAATCATCAGCCGCCAAGACCATCGGCGTCACGCAGGCGGCTGCAACTAGAAGAGCGAAGGTCAGTTTCACGTCATTCAGGCTCTGGCCGTTACACTTGCTATTTGCCGAGTTCCCATAGACCGGTTTCCTTCAGGGCCGTTATGCATTCCTTACTGACCGTGGACTCATTGGCCTTAATACAACTCACCATACGGCCCTCACCGGGCTGCACATCAAGGCAATGCTTGTCAGCATCTGCTTCACAGGCACTGATAGAATAATCAAGTGCAGCAGCCCCCATCTTGATTGATAAGGCCGCCTCCAAAATACCTTGTTTGCACTCTGTGCTTAGGTGTTCTTCGTAGGCTGCAAGACACATAAAGACCTTGTCCGCATCATCACCAAGACCATCGCAGTGCTGTTTTACATCCTCATCGCAACCCTGTACAGAAGAAGTGATGATGATATTCTCCGGCAATTTTTCAGCAAGCGGCTTACCAGCCTGCTCGGCGTAAGAGGAAGCCGAAAACAACAAGGCCAACATTAGTAGGACATAGATTTTCTGAAAACAAGAAGGCATACATTTTTCTCCATATAAATGTAGGTTGTTATTGGGATATTGATGCGATTACAGCAACACTATTGGTGAGAACTGTTATCAGAAACCTGCAGACACGTATAAGACCGGACCATTGTAATCGAGATCGTATTCGTCTTTTCTACCCGATTTATTGATAGTCAAGGCCATATCAACATAGTTGTAACCGATACCAATACCAAAATGATCGGTCAGACGGTATTCGAGATTGGCGGCAAGTGTCACAAAGTTACCACTGTAATCATCATAATCCAGACCAAACCAGCCGATGCTGCCATCCAGTGATAGTTTGGGGGTAAATGCATAGGTACCAAATCCGAGAATATTCGGCAACGGAGCCGTTAAATCCACTGAATCCGACTGGACACTGCCGCCGATACCGCTGATATTTCCACTGACTTTAAGACTTGTATCAAAATCGACGATGTGCAAACCGGCCCCGACACCCAGTTCACCACGCTCATTTTTGAGAAGTGAATAACCAACCTGGGTAACATAAAAGTCCGTTTTAAAACTGGTGTCAACCGCCAGAATGCCCTTGGCCCGAATATCCCCGAAGATCAGCTCATCAAAGTCCTTGCGTACACTGCCGTCATTATCCAGCCCGAAATAGTTAAATGTAAGACGCCAGCGATCCGCGAAACGCCATCGGAATCCGAAATACGGCCTTGTATTACCGTCTGCAATGTCCAGGTCACTGGTACTGAGGCTATCTATGGGATCACCCTTTATGGTGGAGCTGAAGGTACCATCTGCCTCCATGTAGGTGGCTCCCAGCCGGAAGGTGAATGGGTCATTCAGGATGGGGTTGATTGTGCCACTGGCAGCATGTGCCGTGGTCGAAAACATACAGCAAAAAAATAAACCAAATAGTTTCTGTTTCACTTGATAATCTCCTGATTATATCCACCAACTGTTAAATGTGCGGAGCATCATATCGTGCCAAGAGTCTGTCTGGTGCGCACGGTGGATTTTCAGTGGAAGAGTTTTAAACACAACAGGTCGACACCGGTCATCCGATGCAATTACTCAGGAAGTCAATCATTCTGAGCATTTGCCGCCGCCTCTGCCATGGTCCGCATTTTTTCGATCACTGCCTTGGGAAGGGTCCCGCCTGCGGGGCCACCGAGCAGATAGTTATTCAGCTTAACGCCACGCGGGGCCTGCGGATAATGCAGGAAGCTCAACTTGTTGCGCATGGACAATTCAATCATTGGAGCTACAACCCAGGTACGAGCTGTTGGCGCTCTCTCTTTAGGGTCAGAGTAGAGATTAAAAAACCAGCCAAGGTCAGAATTGGTTTCTGCCTTGGTGGCATTAAATAAACCACCATACGTTGATGGACCAGGATTCATACCAATCGTCATGACTCGTTCCATGCGTTTGAACTCTTTCCAGCGAACACCATAAAAGTCCTGACCTGACCAATAAAAAACTGCCTCGCGGTTCGACTCCTGACCGTCGTCCTGGTCGGTCAGCAGCCAGCTGGTTTGGTCGATGCCGTCGATATAACGATCCGAGGGGATCTTGTTTTCGACACCGCCCAATCTGGCAAGCGTGTTATACAGATCCATGTGATCAAACAGGCCGTCAGATACACGACCGGCTTTAATCATGCCCGGCCAAGTGGCAAGGTAGCTGACACGCACGCCGCCTTCCCAGGTCGTACCCTTGGCCCCGCGCCAGGGCTGATGTCCCGCATCAGAGGTAAACAACCCGCCCACATGTGCATCCTCCTCGGCACCATTATCCGAAGTGAAAACGATCAAGGTATTCTCTTCCTGGCCTAACGCCTTAACGGTCTTCACCAGTTCACCCACGATGTAATCGACTTCCAGCATGCTGTCCTTGTAAGGGGTGCCTGCCGGGGACTTTCCAACAAACTTGGGATTCGGATAGTTCTTGACGTGTACCCGATTCATGGCGTGGTAGAGCATGAAGGGCTTGTTCGCCTTGGTGGCCCGCTTCATGAAATCCTTCGACCAGGCCAGGTACTTTTCCTCCAGGAACGGCTCGGTTTCCAGAGTAATCTCATCGCCATACTCTTTCTTGCCACCCTTTTTGGACTTGACGGTGGTACGGATGAATTCCACCTTTTTCATGGCTTCCACACGTTCAGGTTTGTTGACAACTTCAGGACTGAAATTCGGATCACGCCAGTCGTGATAGATGGTATTGACGCCCAGGTTGCCGTAGTACTCGTCATAGCCGACATCGGTCGGCCACTGACCTTCCGCTTCACCCAGGTGCCACTTGCCGATCATGCCGGTCATGTAACCCGCATCGCTTAGCAATGTGGCGATGGTAACCTCGGCGCCCATGCCCCCGCTCTCTTCCCCTGCGGCGGTCGGACGAACAAGCCCGGAGCGTTGCGGCAGACGCCCGGTCTGCCATGCCGCCCGGGTCGGGGTACAGGCAGGTTGAGAGTAAGACGATGTCATCATCAAACCATCATGGGCAAGGCTGTCGATATTGGGTGTCGGCGCACCGATTGCGGCACCACCACCGTATACACCCGGGTCACCCCACCCCATGTCGTCAACATAGATAACCAGAATATTGGGTTTTTGGCCTGCCTTGGCTTTTAAGGCCTTGAGCTTGGCGTTGGCCTCCTTCTCCCTTTCCGGGTGAGGAATCGCTGGCTCCAGGTGTGCCTGCATCTGCACCCCTTTCAGAAAGGGAGACTTGGCCTTCCAGAGCTTCTCATCCTGTCCATTGGCCACTGTGGCAATAGTGAGCAGCCCAAGCACGCAAAGAAGCGCGGGGGCCATAATTCTTCTCTGGTTCATTGGATCCTCCGTTAGCGTCTGAATTTCCTATAATCCATCAATTACAGCCAAACGACTGTCACCCAACAGGGTTGCGGGCGCGTAGCAGCCGATCGTTGGTTTTCCACTGGGCTGTACAATGCGGATCGAGGTGGTAATTTGCGCGCAGTATTGCCTATACTTGAAAATCAATACATCAAAAAGCCGACAATTCAGCTCGGTGCGAAAGTGACCAGAGACGTTACACATCAACTTTTATTGTCAAGACAATTCGCGAGCTTCGAAGAGCTCGCGGAGATGGTCGTCGCCTGGGACCTGGACTTTCGCCAACTCAGCAAGAACTACTCCACCACCACCGCCGATCAGATCCTGGCCGGAAACATCCTGTACTCGCACCTCAGCAGCGGCTGTTTTGCGACCCATGCTGGAGAGACCCCAGAAGGCATGTGCACCATCAGCCTGCCGGATGCGGGATGTCCAGAGTTTCGCTTTAATGATGAACGGATCGATCGGCCGGTGCTGATCGTTTCCCTCCCGGAACAGGAATTCGAACTCGTTCAGAGGCCCGGCTACGGGATATCGAACTTCAGCATTCCTTACGCAATTTTTGATGAGTACTGCGAGAACAATTTCGGCTGTCCTGCCGAAAAGATGCTCAAATCACGGGAGCGGGTGATTTTCATCGATCCGGATATGGCGGCCAATTTGAGAAGCCTGCAGCGAAACCTATCTGCTCTTGCCCGGCTGCCATCCGATTTGCCGCATCCGCATAACCCTATTCAATCATTCGAATCCCAACTGCTGGAAAACTTTTTCGATCCGCTCCATCAGGAAAAGGCAATTAGCAAGGAACCAAAGGCAGCTTCAAAAACACGCATACTCAAGCGCGCAATGGAATTCATGAGGGACCACGAGCACGAACCTTTTAGCGTGAGAGATCTGTCTGCAGTCGTAACCACCTCGGAACGCACGCTTCAGAGGCTATTCAATCGTGAATTCGGTATATCTCCTAAAAAATACCTGTTTGGCCATAGAATGTACGGGGCTCATCGGCAACTTTGGCAGTCGAGCCCATCAGAGACGCGCATAATTGACGCAGCAAATGCGTGGGGGTTTTGGCACATGGGGCAGTTTGCAAAAGACTACCGCAGCTTTTTCGGGGAATTGCCTTCTGAAACGTTGAACAGACCCGGCACAACTCGATACATCTGAATATGTGTTCCGACTCGGCTTGTAGACATGCCCCCTCATATCTGAAAGAACAAAACTTCTCATTGCGACCAAGAAATATTCACTACTATCAGAAACAGAGTTTTTCAACACTATCGGCCAATAGGCACCATTTAAGAACCCTGGAAAAGCAGGTTTTCTCTGTCTGAGGAACGTCAGGATTCTGGCTGTAGGTTGACATTTAAGGTTTTTCTTATAGATTAACCCACTACTGTCCGGTTAAGTTTTCAAACAGATTCAGTTGGTTATCCATATCGCACTCTTAGGTTTTGTAATCACAGTTTGCAAGCATTTGTTCCAAAGGATCTTTTTCGAAAAGTGTAAGGCTCAAGATCTGTAACATTGTGTAGAGATCGGTGCTGAGATTGAGTCGCTTCTTGATGATGGCGACCAGAACATAAACGGAGATTGCGATCCATATCTGAGTCTTCACCGCATTCTCGGAAGTACCGAAAAAAGATTTGATACGCAGGTGCTGTTTGATCCATTTGAAGAACAACTCTACCTGCCAGCGGTAACGATACAGGCCGGCTACTGTCTGGGCCGGGATGGCGAAGTTGTTGGTCAGAAAATTGAAAGTCTTGCCGGTGTTCTCGTCGTGATACTTGATGCGACGTAATGGCTGCGGATAGTCGGTCGCGGTATTCACGCCCGTCAGCACAATGGTCTGGTCGCACTTCACGCCAGTCGACTTGTCCACCGGCCTGGAATAGCGGCGTTGGTACTGGGTATTGGATTTGGCGCGGATAACGAAGAAGGCGCCTGCCATATGCAATGTGAAGAGCCGTTCGAAATCCACATAGCCCCGATCCATGATGTAAAAGGCACCGGCTTCGGGCAGAAGAATGTCGAGTACATTGACATCGTGCAGTTTGCCATCGGAGATATGTATAAAGGTTGGAATGTTGCCACGCAGATCCAGCAGGGTATGAAGTTTGACCGCAGATTTGGTAGAACGGAACAACGCCCAGGGAAAGACGGAAAGACACAGATCGATGGTTGATGCATCGAGTGCGTAGACGGTGTTGTCGAGATCGAGTCCCAAGTCTTCTTCGGCATACAGAGGCCGTGCGATTCGGATCAAGGCTTGGGCAAAGTCGGCATAGATGCGCCAGTCGCGTTGCTCGTTGGCATCGGATAGCGTGCTGCGCACGACTCTGGAACGGATGCCCATGTGATAGAGCTTGCTTTGATGTGCGCGCAGACAGGCTTCGATGTCTCGAAGGCTTTCCCGATAGGTTAGCTGTGCGAACGCCATACTGAGGTACTGGTCGAAACACCGAAAGCGTTTTACATACCGCTCGCCGTGGTAGCGTTTCACGCAACGTCGGAACGTGTGCATTGGCAGGTGGTCAGTTACCTGGGAAAAAACGAGCTGGCCCGTATACATGCTTGACTCCGAAAATATCAGA
>JBDLIH010000066.1:0-14508 GCA_039714975.1 Pseudomonadota bacterium | reverse complement strand
TTAGCTACGCCGTAGGCGTAGCTAACTAAATAAACCTCTGTGTTCTCTGTGACCTCTGTGGTAAATCGCTTTTAAAGCTTTTGACAGTACATTAAGGGTCGGTTTCAGACTTTAATCCTTTCGAAAGTTTCCCATTAACGCACAAGCAGTAGTGGACATGAGAGTGCTTCCAGGCACTGGTCGAGACTTTCGTTTTGCAGCAGTGGATGACCTGCTTCTGCAATCAATACACTGTCGCCGGATGCGTTGACGGTATGAGCTAGTGATGGAATGTCTACGTCATTCAATATAATGAAAAGTGCGTGTAGTGCATTGGCATCCAGAATTGCGCCTGCCTTCTTTTTCAAAGCCTGTTCCTTATCCGGTTTGTTGTCAGCAAGCAGGATATTAAGTTGCACGCCCAGATTTTTTGCCATGTGACAGGCTGCATCCAGTGCCCGGGCTGCCTGTACTGAATCAGTGAACAGTACGTTGATGGAATTGATTGTGTATTGCACCGCTTTTCTGTGCGGCACTGGCATGATCCGTGACTGACGTGAGATGCGTGAGCTGATACGACCAAGGCTCAACACATCGGCCTCGAATGCCGTTGTTAGTGATGCGGCTTCTGTACGACCACGCCATACCCGGAACGAACAGGATACACCCAATTCTGCGGCAGCCTGTTCAAGCATGTGCTCTGCCTGTCGGGCCATTGTACGTAATTCACGTTGCATGCGTTGACTGCTTAAGGCTTCTTCTGCAAACGGCCAGGGCCTCACTTCACGCAGGAATGGAAGCTCTGCCAGGCGAATGAGGTTGATGTCCTCGACGAAGACTCCTTCCAGCTCAGCGCCGAGAATCGCTGCCAGGCGAACTGCTGTTTCCAGTACCGGGCTGCTGGACTCGGAGGCACCCATGGTAACCACGATGCGCCGAAATGCGTGCTGCTCTGCTGTACTGGTCATGAGGATTTCTTGTTTTTCGACGCCGCTGTTTTGCCCTGTATAAAAGCTTGCATTCTTTCGGAGAAACGGTTGAGTGTGTCTTCGACACGGCGGTTGATGCTGTCTTTAGGGAACTGTCCTTTTTTATCCCTTTGTCCTGCCGGTATGCCTGTTAGTATTTCTATGCCGTCATCGACTGTGTCGACAGCGTAGATGCTGAATTTCCCGGCCTCGACAGCGTCACGTACATCTTCACGCAACATCAGGTGGCTGACGTTTGACGCGGGAATGATGACCCCTTGATCGCCTGTAAGCCCGCGTACACTACAGGTATCAAAGAACCCTTCGATCTTCTCATTCACGCCGCCGATTGGCTGGATTTCACCACGCTGGTTTATTGACCCTGTCACTGCCAGTGATTGCAGGATCGGGGCATCGGCCAGCGCCGAGAGCAGGGCATACAGTTCTGCCGAGGAGGCGCTGTCGCCTTCAACTTCGCTGTAGGATTGCTCGAACACCAGGCTTGCCGAGAGTGCGAGCGGCCGCTCGGATGTATAGCGCGCACCGAGGTATGCAGTCAGGATGAAGACCCCCTTGGAGTGGATGGGGCCGCCCAGTTCTACTTCACGTTCGATATCCACGACCTGGTTTTCACCCATGCGTACGCGTGCGGTGATTCGCGTTGGCTGCCCGAAGGTAAAACCGCCAAGATCCAGCACAGATAAACCATTCACCTGGCCCTTTTTGCTGCCATCTGTATCGATAAAGAGTATGCCGCGCTGAATGGCTTCCTGTATGCGCTCACGTATGCGGTCCACCCGGTGGATCTGGTTATCAATAGCCTGCTGTACATCAGTTCCTTCAACCGTTGTGTGGTTGTTTTGCGATGCCCAGTAATCCGATTCGCGCAACAGGTCAGCAAGACTGCGCATATGCGTTGCCAGTTTTTCGCTGTCTTCAAGTTTGCGCGAACTGTGTTCGATTGCACGGGCAACGGCGGAGGGATCAAAGTGGCACAGCTCTTCCTTGCGCACCATGGTTCCAATCAGGCGCGCATAGTGCTGATGGCTTTCGGCATCACGATCCATCTGGTCGTCGAAGTCCACAGCAACCTTGAACAGTTCATCGAATTCGGGATCAAAATAGGAAAGTAGATAATAAAGGTAGCGTTCACCAATCAGGATAACCTTGACATCAAGTGGAATGGGTTCCGGTTCCACAGATATCGTGCTGATCATGCTCGTCAGTTGGGCCAGTGATTCAATGCGGATTTCGCCAGCCTGCAGCGCACGTTTCAAACCTTCCCAGGCATAGGGTTGCATCAGGATTTTCAGGGCATCTAGAATCAGATAGCCACCATTGGCCCGGTGCAGGGCGCCGGAGCGGACCATGGTGAAATCGGTAACCAGTGCACCCAGTTCTGCTCGATGTTCTACACGCCCGATAAGATTGTTGTAACTTGGCTGGTCTTCGTAGATAACAGGTGCGCCTTTCTGGTTTTCATTAGTTACGAAAGTATTGACACGGTAGCGATTATCCGCGTGCGTTCCCTCATCACTGGTTTGTAACTCTAATCCAAAAAACGATATGCTTTTTTCCTTACCTTCATCGCGTAGAAATCTGCGGAAGTTTTTGATCACGTCTATTTCCACCTGATCAAGGTAGGCTACGACGGCCGGCAATTTTTCGTACTTGTTGCGCAAGGTGTCAATGTGGTGGGAAACAGCGCTGGCCGACATTTCACGGTTGAGATCGCTCACACGATCACGATATGCCTTTTGTCTTTTTGGTGCCTCGTGAAATATCTTGCGAAGCTGTTCCTGTAACTCCTCGGTATCACGTTCGATACGTTTGCGTTCCTTTTCCGGGAGTCGCTCAAATTCTTCCGGGCCGATGATGTCGCCTTTATATATTGGCGCAAGTGTGAACCCGCCAGGTGTTCGAATCAGTGTTATATTCTTTTTTTCAGCATTCTGCTGAATCGCCTTCATCTCCTGTTCTTCACGCTCGGTCAATTCCTCATCAATTTCTCGTGAGCGAGTATGATACTCATCACTTTCAAAAACAGCGGGAAGGGTGGCATGCAGGTCCTCGATCAATTGCTCCATGTCCTTTGCCAGTGTAACGCCCTGGCCGCTGGGCAGGCACAGCATGCACGGCTTACGTGGTTCACTGAAATTGTTGACGTAGCACCAGTCCGGTGATACCGGTTCGGTCTCGGCCCTGTCTGTTGCATAACTCTGGACCAGTGAATGTTTGCCCATGCCGGCCGGACCCAGTGCAAACAGGTTATAACCTTTGCGCTGGATACCCATACCGAACTTGACCGCATCGACCGCGCGGGGCTGTCCGATGACTTCGGTGAGGTCTTCCAGTTCAGACGTTGTCTTGAAGTCGAACTGCGCCGGGTCACAACGCCGGAACAGTTCATTGGATTTCAGTTGTTTAATCGGCATGAATCATTCCCTGTTAACAATTCTGACTCAGGATAAATCTAATGTCTGAAGTGCTCGGTTGACTGGTTCAGCTTACCGGGCGCGAACAGCGAAATGAACGTGAAACTCGCGACGATTAGACCTGACCAGCCTGGTCACACGCTATTTCACTCATCAAGCATCCGTATGTATCCACTTGGGCATTCGTTCGCACACAAGCCGCAGCCCTTGCAGTAGTCATAGTCAAACACATAGTAGGAGCCGTCAACCATGACTTCTTCGGTTTTCAACACTGCACTGTCCGGGCACAGAGTCCAGCAGTTATCGCAGCGCAGGCAGTTGCCGCAGGCGAAGCAGCGTTTTGCTTCGCGAGAAGCCTGACGGCCGGATAAACCGCTTTCGATTTCAGTTTCACCCACTCGCTCTTCAACTGGCAGTAGTGCTTGTTCTGCACGAGCAGCCGGTTCGAAGTATTCCATGTTGAGGCTTTCAAAAGGAATGGATTCCGATTTGTCGATAGCCGGAAGTTCCTGCTGTTTCAACTTTGCGGCGATGGCTTGTGCGGCGATTCTGCCGTTGCCAACGGCTTCGGTGACGGTGCCGCTATTACCTTCGATGGCATCGCCGCCTGCATAGATGTTGTCCTTACCGGCAAGCTGTCCCCATTCATCGACCTTGAGCCAGGAACTTCCGTTGAGCAGATTTTCCATACCCGTCGGTTCGATTACCTGGCCGATGGCGGGAATCACCTGGTCAACGTGCAGAATGCTTTCGGTGCCTTCAAACGCGACACGGTGCAGGCGGCCTTTGTCATTGCGTAGTTTGCGCATGCGCACAATTTCAATACCGGTGAGTTTTTCGCCGCGCAGGATCAGGCGCTTCACACCATGGTGGTCGTGTATCTGTATACCTTCTTCCAGCGCCTGATCTATTTCACGTGGTATCGCGCGCATGTCCTCTTCGGACGGATGTTCCGGGTCGGGCAGGCTGCTGTGTATCACGATCTGTGTATCGACACCGTTGCGCTTCAGCACGCGGGCGATATCGATGGCCGTATTACCGCCGCCGATAACGGCAGCACTTTTCATTTCAGGCAGGCTGCTAACATCGCTCCACTGCTTGAGCAGGTGCAGGCCTTCGTGCAGATCAGTCGGTGTGACACCATCGACGTTCCATTCACGGCTTTGCATCAAGCCAGGACCGAGGAAGATTGCAGCGTATTCCTGTTGCAGGTCCTGTAAATGTATGTCGCGACCCAGCTTGTGATTGGGCTTGAATGATATCCCCGTTTCCAGCAGGCGTCTGATTTCAGCTCTCACTATCTCCCGCGGCAGGCGGTAATCCGGGATGCTAAACAGGGTGCCGCCGGCTTCAGATGTTTCGTCGAATACCGTGACTTGAAGGCCGCGGCGTAATAGATGATAGGCCGCTGCGAGACCGGCCGGCCCAGCGCCGACAACGGCAACATGTGGAGCATTCGCTTCAGCTGCTGTTACCGGGTATGGCCAGTCGTGCGCTATCGCCTCGTCACCGAGAAAGCGCTCGATGCTGTGAATAGCGAGTGGTTCATCGTACTGCCCGCGGTTGCATCCAGTTTCACACGGGTGCGGGCAAACCCTGCCGGTGATCGCGGGTAGCGGATTGGCGCTGACCAGACATTCCCACGCGTCCCGCGGAGAGCCTTCATCCAGCAGAGCGAGATAGGCCTGAGGATCTTCACCGGCCGGGCATTCCGCGTGGCAGGGCGCGCGCCTGTGAGCATGCTCCGGACGCTGGATGCGCCAGGTTCCGGTCTTGTAACCAAGTGTGGTGCCGGGAAATGCAAAACTGCCACGTGTGAGTTTCATGTTTTTCTCTATGCCCAGCGCATGCCGCCGCGGCGAACGCTATCGGCACCATCTGAATCCAGTGCATCCATACCTTCGCCACGCAGGTTGTAGTGCTTGATGTTGTGGTCCGCCAGTGCCTGTATATGCACGAGTTCTTCCACCGCGCGGGTATCATCCTTATCGAACAGGTGGCGGAAACGCTGTTGCAACTCAAGGTAATCGGTTACAGGCCTGGGATTGCGGATCGGCATGCTGCCAATCAGTTCGCTGCGTTCGAGCTCGATCACAGGGAACAAGCCGGTTTGTACCGCCAGTCGTGCGACCTTGATGCTGTCGGCACCGTCATGTCCCCAGCCCAGTGGGCAGGGGCTGTGAATTTGAATGAAAGTCGGGCCTTCTATTGCCATCGCACGGCGTATTTTCTTGCGAAGATCGGATGGGTAGGCGACTGACGCTGTCGCTGCATAAGGTATATGGTGCGCGGCAACGATAGAAAGAATATCTTTTTTAAGATGACGTTTGCCCATGCGTTCACTACCAGGTGGTGAAGTTGTCGTCATCGCGGCGTGTGGCGTTGAACTGGAGCGCTGAATACCGGTATTCATATAGGCTTCGTTGTCGAAGCATACATACAGTACATTGTGCCCGCGCTCCAGCATGCCGGACAATGCCTGGAAGCCGATATCGAAGGTGCCGCCGTCACCGCCGAAAGCCAGTACCTTGGTGTGTTTGCCCTGCGCCTTCAGCGCGGCTTCCATACCGGCTGCTATAGCGCCGGCGTTTTCGAACAGGGAATGCATCCATGGCAGGCGCCAGGCTGATTCCGGCCACGGTGTAGTGAACACCTCCAGGCAGCCAGTAGCATTGGCAATCATCACATCAGGGCCCGCTGCTTCCGTGACCAGCCTGGCTGCCAGTGCCTCACCACAACCAAGGCAGGCGCGGTGGCCGGACTCGATGCCTTCAAAGCGCGGCTGGTTTTTACGCAGATGCACGAACTGTTCTGATGTGATTGCCTGGTTATTTGTGCTCATACTATTTATCCACTGGCAGACTGCTCACTGCCATGATCTTCGACCGGTAGTTTTTCCAGTTCCACGTCGATAATGGTGAACGGGCCTGGTTCGGGTACATCGATCTGATCGTGCAGTTTGCGGTAGATATCCAGCGGGATATCACGCCCGCCAAGACCGACAGCAAAACTGTGAATCCGTGGAACTGTCGCCATGCCGGAAAGCGCAGCATGTACTTCGGATGAAACGATGCCGCCGTAGCCGGGGGACAGGGCACGTTCCAGCACTACCAGGTCGGTCAGGCCTGTGCATGCAGTATGCAGCGCATCGATGGGAAAAGGCCTGTAGGCACGCAGCTTGATCAATTTAGTAGCGGGCAGGTCCGGGTATTCATCGCGTGCTGCACTCAGGGTGCCATAAACCGAGCCGAGTGTGATGATGCCGATACGCGCATCATCCGGTCCATCCACACTGAGCAGGCCGCCGGCAGAACGCCCGCTGAGCTGTTTCCAGTCAGCATCCGCAGCAATGATTTCATCGGCTGCATTGAGCAGCGCATGGTGGTGCGAATGCCGTGCCTCCGGATAGAAATCCGGTGACACCAGGGTGCCGACACTGGTCGGACTGGCCGGGTCCAGCGCACGTTTGAAATTAAACGGTGGCAGAAACGTATCGACCATGTCCTGATCCGGGATGTCGATGGGCTCGAGTGTGTGCGTCAGCGTAAAGCCATCGACGCAGACCATAACGGGCAGTTCGGTAGCTTCTGATATACGGTAAGCCTGAATGGTTGTATCGACCGCTTCCTGGTTGTCTGCACAGTAGAGCTGGATCCAGCCGGCATCCCGCACGGCCATTGAATCCTGCTGGTCGTTCCAGATAGACAGCGGTGCGGATATAGCACGGTTGGCACAGGTCAACACCATGGGTACACGCAGGCCGGCTATGTTGTAGAGCACCTCGCTCATCAACAAGATGCCTTGCGAAGCGCTCGCGGTATAGGTGCGCGATCCGGCGCTGACGGCGCCGAGCACCAGTGAAGCTGCCGAGAACTCACTCTCCACGCTGACCAGTTCACAGTCCATTTTGCCATCGGCGACCAGCTTCGCGATGTTTTCAACGATGTGGGTCTGCGGTGTAATGGGGTAGGCTGCCACCACCTGCGGACGGCACAGTGCAACCGTTTGAGCTATCGCCTGTGATCCTTCCAGTGCCTTACGCATTGGCCGTCTGTTTCCACAGGTTAGCGGGTATGGTGTCTGCTGCAGCTTCGATCAGGGCAATGTTTTTTTCTAATACATCACCTTTAAAACGTTCTTCAAGTGATTGAATTAATGAAGATTGAGGTAGCAGGTCCGTGAGTTTCAGGAATGCAGACAACAGTGCTGTATTGGGGACAGGGCGGCCCAGGTACTGTTGTGCCAGATTCGTGGCCGGCAGGGTCACAAGCTCGTTGTCGCTGGGGTAATCCTCGCTGCTCCTGGCTGTGTTCAACAGAATGCTGCCTTCGGGCTTAAGGCCGTCCGTGATACCGGGTACGTTCATCAGGGCTTCATCCTGGATAATGAGATAGTCCGGCGCTGCCACCTGGCAGCGGCGTTTGATCGGTTCGTGATTGAGGCGCACGAACGCCACCACCGGGGCGCCGCGGCGCTCAGCGCCGAAAGCGGGAAAGGCCTGTGTATACCAGCCTTCATTGAAGGCGGCAGTTGCGAGCAGGTAGGCGGCAACCACATTACCCTGTCCTCCGCGGCCGTGTATTCGCACTTCAATCATAAAACATCGTTATAAGTTATAAGTTGTAAGTTTTAAGTTGTAAGTTTTTTTTACTTTTAACTTATAACTTGAAACTTCATTCAGGCAACAGTTACCTTGCCTGATAAATAAACATCCTGTATCGCCTGCAACAACTCAACGCCTTCACTAATCGGTTTCTGAAAAGCCTTGCGGCCGGATATCAGGCCCATGCCACCCGCGCGTTTATTGATTACGGCCGTACGCACAGCCTGGGCAAGATCATTTTCACCGGAAGCACCACCGGAGTTGATCATGCCGATACGGCCCATGTAGCAGTTGGCGACCTGGTAACGCGTCAGGTCAATTGGATGATCCGTGGTCAGTTCATCATAAACCTTAGGATGGGTCTTGCCGAAACCGACCGCGTTGTAACCGCCATTATTGACCGCCTGCTTCTGTTTGATGATGTCGGCACCGATGGTCGCGGCCAGGTGGTTTGCCTGTCCGCTGAGGTCAGCCGATGCATGGTAATCGACATTGTCCTGCTTGAATGCGCTGTTGCGCAGGTAGGCCCAAAGTACTGTGACCATGCCGAGTTCGTGGGCCTGGGCAAAGGCCTCGCTGATCTCCTCGATCTGGCGGCGTGATTCGGGCGAGCCAAAATAGATGGTCGCACCGACAGCAGCTGCGCCCATGTCAAATGCCTGGTCGACACTGGCAAACAATGTCTGGTCGTAGATGTTGGGGTAGGTCAGCAGTTCATTGTGATTTATTTTCATGATGAACGGAATTTTGTGCGCATACTTGCGGGCGACGCTGCTGAGCACGCCCAGTGTTGAAGCTACTCCGTTGCAGCCGGCCTCGACGGCGAGCTCACAGATTGTAGCCGGGTCAAAGAATGCAGGGTTGGGTGCAAACGAGGCGCCGCCACTGTGCTCAACGCCCTGGTCAACCGGCAGAAACGAAACGTAGCCAGTGCCGCTCAGGCGGCCATGGCCTGTGATCGACTGCCAGTTGCGCAGCACCGCAGCTGAACGGTCACTGTTCATCATCACCCGTTCTACAAAGTCGGAGCCTGGCAGGTTCAGGCTATCTTTCGAAATGGCAGTGGCCTGGTATCCCAGCAGGCTTTCTGCCTCATCGCCGAGTAGCGATTCGATATCAGTCATTATGTATACCGCTTATAGAAAGCCTTTTTGTATGTCATGTGGCGGTGGCCTTGTTGGTTTCAGCAAGCCGCGCCTCGACTTCGAGGATGTGGCGCGTGGTGCTGAGTACAGTGTCCGGATTCAGGCTCATGGAATCAATGCCTAATTCGACCAGGTATTCAGCCATCTCCGGGTAATCCGAAGGTGCCTGGCCGCACAGGCCCGAATGACAGTTGTTACGCTGTGCGCCTTCCACCGCCATCTTGATCATCTTTTTGACACCGGGGTCACGCTCGTCGAAATCAAAAGACACGATTTCCGAATCACGGTCGACGCCGAGTGTAAGCTGGGTCAGGTCGTTGGAGCCGATGGAAATACCATCGAAGAGTTTCGCGAACTCGTCGATCAGGATCACGTTGTTCGGGATCTCGCACATGACGTAGATCTCGAGGCCGTTTTCACCGCGCACCAGTCCGTTCTGTGCCATGACTTCCAGCACTTTCTCGGCTTCTTCGATGCGACGGCAGAACGGGATCATCAGTTTCACGTTGGTCAGTCCCATTTTTTCGCGCACCCGTTTCATCGCAGTGCATTCGAGGCCGAACCCCTGTGCATAGCTGGGGTGGATGTAACGGGCCGCGCCACGAAAGCCGATCATCGGGTTTTCTTCAGCTGGCTCGAAGTCACTGCCGCCGAGCAAAGTGGCGTATTCGTTGGTTTTGAAGTCGGACATGCGCACCACCACCGGCTTGGGCCAGAATGCAGCAGCGATCGTGCCTACACCTTCGGAAAGCTTGCGTACAAAGTAATCTGCGCCATCGGCATAGTTGGAGTACAGTGTCTCCAGGTCCTTGCGTGTATCACTGTCGGTGACGTTTTCGGGATACAGCAGTGCCATCGGGTGCGCCTTGATGTATTCATTAATAATGAATTCCAGGCGCGCGAGTCCGACACCCTCGTTGGGCAGGCCCGAGGTCGAGAATGCCAGGTCCGGGTTGCCGAGGTTGAGCATGACCTTGGTCTTCGGCGTTGCCAGCCCGGAAAGGTCTGTCTCGGTGATTTCAAACCTGAGTTCACCATTGTATACACGGCCTTCATCGCCAGCGGCACAGGAGGTGGTAACGATATCGCCGTCGGGGACCGTGCTGGTCGCGGAGTCGCAGCCGACCACCGCAGGGACACCCAGTTCGCGTGCGATGATCGCAGCATGGCAGGTACGGCCACCACGGTTAGTCACGATGGCGGCGGCGGTTTTCATCACCGGTTCCCAGTCGGGCGTGGTGGTGTCAGCGACCAGAACCTCGCCAGGTCTGAATTCATGCAGGTGGGTGACGTCGCGTATGTAGCGGGCGCGGCCAACGGCAATCTTGGTGCCGACTGCATAGCCGTGCGCGAGGATTTCCCCTGCTTCCCTGAGATGATACTGGCGCAGGATATTGCCTTGCTTCTGCGATTCAACGGTCTCCGGCCGTGCCTGGACCATGTAGAGGTGGCCATCGGTCCCGTCCTTGGCCCACTCCATGTCCATGGGTCGGTCGACGCCGGCTTTTTCACTATAGTGTTTCTCTATCTTGATCGCATAATCAGCCAGCGTGAGCACGTCCTTGTCGCTGAGGCAAAAGCGCCGCCGGTCGAGCTGGGACACTGGTATGTTGCGGGTCATGTCCTTGGAACCGCCGGTGGCGTAGATCATTTTGATCTTCTTGCTGCCGACTGTGCGACGCAGTACCGCGTGGTGGCCTTTTTCGAATGTGGGTTTGTGCACGTAGAACTCGTCCGGTTCGACTGCGCCCTGGACCACGTTTTCGCCGAGGCCCCAGGCACCGGTGATAAACACGACGTCACGAAAACCGGTCTCGGTATCGAGTGAAAACATAACACCGCTTGAATCCAGATCAGAACGCACCATCTTCTGGATGCCGATGGACAGGGCAACCTTGAAATGATCGAAGCCGTTGTCGATACGATAATGAATGGCGCGGTCAGTGAACAATGATGCGAAACAGCGGCGGCACACGTCGAGTAATTGATCATCACCCTGCACGTTGAGATAGGATTCCTGCTGGCCGGCGAAGCTGGCAGTGGGCAGGTCCTCGGCGGTGGCTGATGAGCGTACCGCCACGCTCAGGTCTTCACCGTATTCATCCTGCATTTTCTGGTAGGCATCGAGGATTTCCTGCTGCATGTCGTCAGGTAGTTGAGCGCCGTAAATGATAGCGCGGGCTTTTGCACCACGGTGGGCGAGGTCTGCAGCGTCGTCGGGGTCGAGCCCTTGCAGTGATGCTTTCAGGTCATCCCATGCATCATTCTGTGTCAGCAGTTCGCGGTAGGCTTCGGCGGTGACAGCGAAGCCGTTGGGCACCCGGATTCCCTGCGGGGTCAGCTCGCGGTACATTTCTCCCAGTGACGCGTTCTTGCCGCCGACAGTGGGAACATCATCAATACTCAATTCTTCGAACCAACGGATATAGTGTGCCATTTGGTTATCCCCCTTTGGGTTCATTTTCGGTATCAGAGCGAAACATCCTCAATTTTCAGGCCCTGTTCTGCGTGATATTCTTTCTCTGTCAACTTGGCCTGGGCAGCAGCGAGTCTTGCGATCGGTACCCGCGGCGCTGAACAGGAAACATAATTCAGACCGGCGTAATGACAGAATCGAATGGATTCAGGATGGCCGCCTTGCTCACCGCATATACCTACTTTTAAATCGGGATTGGTTTTACGGCCCCATTCAATAGTGGTTTCCATCAAGCGGCCTACACCTTTAATATCGAGCACGTCGAACGGGTTGTGCGAAAGAATGCCGTGTTCCTCATACAGAGGCAGGAACTTGTTTTCTGCATCTTCGCGCGAGAACGAGAAGCTCGATTGCGTCAGGTCATTGGTACCAAACGAGAAGAACTCGGCGATTTCTGCCAGCCTGCCTGCACGCATGCAGGCGCGTACCACTTCAATCATCGAGCCGAACCTGAACTTCAGTTTAATACCATGCTCGGCTTCGACTTCATCACGAACTTTGTCAACTATCTCTTTGACCCATAACAGTTCATTGCCGGTGCAAACCTGCGGTACCATGATTTCAGGATGTACATCGAAACCATCCTTGCTACATTCTGCGGCAGCTTCGAGTACAGCACGTATCTGCATTTCGTAGATCTCAGGGTAGGTGATACCGAGGCGCACACCACGGTGTCCCAGCATCGGGTTGACTTCAAACAGCTCGCGCACTTTGTACAGCATCTGTTTTTTCTTGGCGATAGCCTCATTCACCAGTTCGCGGCCACCGGGTGCAAATGGCTTGGGTAGTTGTCTGGCATCTGCCTTGCGCCGTAACAGTTCCATTGCGCCCATCAGGCTGTTCACACCTGTAACCGTTTCACGTAGATGCTTCAGTTGTTCGATTTCCTGCTCCAGTTGCTTTTCGTTGGGTAGGAACTCGTGAATTGGCGGATCCAGCAGGCGAATGGTAACGGGGCGTGGTGACATGATCCTGAGAATTTCCTTGAAATCGTCACGTTGAATTGGCCGCAGGCGTTCCAGTGCTTCAAGGCGTTCTTCCTTGTTATCGGCGATGATCATATCGATGACTATCGGTAGCCTGTCCTGGGCATTGAACATGCGCTCGGTTCGGCACAGGCCGATCCCCATAGCGCCATATTCTGAAGCCTGTGTGGCCGCTTCGACGGTATCAGCATTGGTCATGATCTTGAGCCGGGCATACTCATCTGCCCATCCGAGCAGCGTGTGTAGCTCGTCGGAAAACTTCGGTGGGACGGTAGGAATTTCACCGAGGTAGACATTACCGTTGCCACCATCGATGGTGATCACATCACCTTCTTGCAATACAGTTTCGCCAACCCGTGCTATATGTTTTTCAACATCGACGCTGATGCCTTCTGCACCGGCAACGCAGGGCTTGCCCATGCCGCGTGCCACCACGGCTGCATGCGAAGTTTTACCGCCGCGGCTGGTGAGTACACCTTCGGCAGCGAAAAATCCGTGGATATCTTCCGGTTTGGTCTCTTCGCGTACCAGGATGACCTGTTCACCTTCCTGCTTCGCCAGTTCGGCGCGGTCGGCATCAAACACGATCTGTCCGGATGCAGCCCCCGGTGATGCTGGCAGACCCTGTACCACTGGCATGGCCTTTGACTCGGGGTCGAGCATCGGGTGCAATAACTGGTTTAAATCTTCCGGGTCAATCCGCAGCAGTGCTTCTGGCCGGCTGATCAGTTCCTCGTTGACCATTTCCACCGATGTGCGTACATGCGCTGTCGCGTTCATTTTGCCGTTGCGTGTTTGCAGACAATAGAGCACACCTTTCTCGACGGTGTATTCATAGTCCTGTACTTCGCGGTAATGGTTTTCCAGGCGGTCGCGCAGTGCAACCAGTTGCCTGTACATATCAGGCATTATCTGTTCGAGCTCATGAACGGGGTTTGGTGTGCGGATGCCTGCAACCACGTCTTCACCCTGGGCATTTACCAGGAATTCACCGAACATGATGTTTTCGCCCGTGGCCGGGTTACGGGTGAAGCCAACACCAGTAGCGCAGTCATCGCCCATGTTTCCAAACACCATGGTCTGTATATTGACTGCGGTCCCGTTGGCCATGTCTGTTGTGATTTTAAATTCGCGGCGATAATCAACAGCGCGTTTACCCATCCATGAGTTGAAAACCGCCTTGATAGACAACGTTAACTGTTCGTATACATCTTCCGGGAACGGTCTTCCTGTTTCGCCCTGTACTACATCAAGAAACACATCACTGATGTCACGTAGATTGTCTGCGGAAAGATCGATATCCGCGGTAATGCCTTCACGTTTTTTTAATTCTTCAAAAGGCCTGTCGAATTTTTCATCGGCAATACCCAGCGCAACCTTGCCGAACAGTTGAATGAAACGGCGGTAAGCATCCCAGGTAAAACGTTCGTTGCCAGTTTGTTTGATCAGGCCGGGCAGTGTTTCAGCATTGAGTCCAAGATTGAGGATGGTATCCATCATGCCGGGCATCGACAGAGCTGAACCTGATCGTACCGACAACAACAGCATGTTGTCAGGGTCGCCGAAGCCTTTACCAGTGGCTTCTTCCAGTGCCTTTATTTGACTGTGAACTTCATCCATCAGGCCGGGTGGCAGTTCACGGTCTTCAGTATCGAGATAGCTCAGGCAGGCTTCTGTACTAATTACAAAACCGGGAGGAACGTTAATTCCGATCTGTGTCATTTCGCAAAGGTTGGCGCCTTTGCCTCCCAGTAGCTTCTTGTTCTTGCCGTCACCTTCTTTAAATGAATAAACGTATTGTTTATCTGATTGATTTCTGGCTGCTTCTTTCTCAGCGGCGCGTGCTTCCATCGTCGTTCTCCCCTGGCAGGCCGGTGACCGGCATGTTGTTCTGCAAACTTCTATTATGCTACTTA
>JBDLIH010000065.1:0-15197 GCA_039714975.1 Pseudomonadota bacterium | reverse complement strand
TTTTCGCTCGAATGAGGCGAATATTGGCCATATTTAACGAATTCGAGCGGGAAATCCGGCCGGCATCCACGTTCGCGCAGTAGGTCATCCATTCTCGGATAGCCTCCTAGAGTCCCTGCGCACCTTTGAGCAGTGCCTCGCACTTGGCACAATCTTCCTTAGAGTCGCTCTTACTTAATACATTTTTCGTAATTATCCACGATTTCCATCTTGCGCTCATTCAGCGCGGCCTGACTCTTGTTGGCGCGTCTCTCACCAGAAGAACAGGCTGCCACCAGGGTGCTGGCAATGACGGCGATAAAAAGGGTTTTGAAGACTGATATGCCCATACTCCGACAGATTCAGAAAAAGTTGCCTGATAATGCCAGAGCGGGCATCAGCATGACAATCTCCGGAGACTTAAGGAATATCCATTTGTTTTTATTGTCGATATAATAATGCTTCGTCAAACCAATCGATGACAGAACCCGAAAACATGGCAAGAGTAAAAGTCTACAGTACGGCAAGTTGTCCCTTTTGCGACAAGACAAAACAGCTGCTGGGCAAATGGAAAATTCCCTATGAGGAGGTGCGTATTGACGCAGGCCGGAAAGGGCTTCGGGAATTTACCGAAGCGACCAATGGCGCAAGGACCGTACCTCAGATCACAATCGACGGGGAATGTATTGGCGGCTTCACAGAGCTGACAGAAATGCACATGGACGACAAACTGGATCACCTGATGGAAGAGTAATCACTGTCAGGATATACCAACGAATTGATTCCAGCCCGCGCACGGCATCAGTTCCCAACCCGGTAACACTGTGCCCACATGAAAGACTCCACAATCTACAGGATCTCGTTCTACAATCAGGGCAATATTTACGAACTTCATGCCCGCGAGGTTCACCAGAGCAACATGTACGCTTTTGTCGAAATTGAAGATATCATTTTTGGCGAGCGCTCCTCTGTCGTCGTTGATCCGTCTGAAGAACGGCTGAAGAGGGAATTTGCCGGAGTAAAGCGGACCTATATCCCCCTGCAGGCAGTAATCCGAATTGACGAGGTGGAGAAGGAGGGCGCCAACAAGATCATCAACTCCGAAGGGGAAAATGGGAAAATCACGCCCTTTCCCCTGCCCTATCCTCCGGGCAGTCACCAGCCAGACACTAAATAGCGTCGTAAACGCCTGTTCGAAGGGTATTTCCCCCGCAGAATACCGCAAAATGAATCAGATGCCCTTGCCATATTGGTCCATTTATCGTCCAATAACACCTGAATTAAGCACAACGCTCACCGCACTTAAGCGGACTGATTCAACCTGAACCAAATCCCCGGAGACACGGTATGCCCGAATCCAATGTCATTGAGCCAAAGCGCCTGACAAACATGCAGGATATGGAAGTCTACGTAAACGGCCCTGACGGCGCCAACCGATTATTCCTCTACTCAGGCATGGCGGAGGTCGAAATACGCGGGGGTCTGCCGCACCCGCGCTGGTCACTTGAGGTCATCTGCTTTGATATTGGCAGAACCTATGACCTGGAGAATGAGGATATCATCAAGATCAATGCGTGGGCATCCTATGCCGGTGGGCGAACCGATGGCGTTGCCAGTTTTGCCGGGTGGCAGATATTTGGTGCGGCCGGTGAACTGGACGATGAATCAAAACGGATACGCATGAACATTGCAGCCGGCGCCCGTGATACCCAGGCCTATCTGGAACAGATCTGTTTCCAGATCCATGTGCTTGCCAGGGTCAAGGAGTAATCCCGTTTAGTTTGATCCCCCACACCTGTGGCAGTACGAAGTATACAAATCCGGTTATCAGCACCACGCCAATCAGGTTCAGCCAGATTCCCGCCTTGACCATCTGCGGGATGGTTACATAACGGCTGCTGAACACGATCGCATTGGGTGGCGTGGCGACCGGCAGCATGAAGGCAAACGATGCGGCTACCGTTACGAATACCACCGCAACGTATTTCTCTTCCCTGGCCATGGGGCCAAGCCGTGCAATTTGTTGCCTGATAAAATCCTGCCCTACCGGCAACTGCTGCAATTCACTGCGAAACACGATTCGTGTCAGAAACAACCAGGTCACAACCAGCATGAGAATGGAAAGCGGCAACCCGAAACTCATCCACTCAAGAAAACTGATACTGTATCCGTAGGTCTTTTCTACCACACCGGCGAGAATGGCGTTTGGTGGTGTCCCGATCAGGGTGGCAATACCGCCAATAGAGGCAGCATAACCGATACCCAGCATCAACGCAGTGCCAAAGCACAGATGGCCAGGCCGCGTATCTATACCACCGGATACCTGCTCTATCTCATCCGCCATCTCGTGCAGAACAGCAGCACCGATAGTGACCATCATCATGGTCGCGGCCGTATTACTGATCCACATGGACAGGAACGCCGTAACCAGCATAAATCCCAGCACCATTCGATGCGGTGTCATGCCAACAACACGGATCGTATGCAGCGCAATTCGATGGTGGAGGTTCCACTTTTCCATGGTCACGGCAATGAGAAAACCGCCCAGGAAAAGATATATCAGGTGATTCGCATACGCGCGTGTGACTTCACTGCCGCTCATGACACCCAGCAATGGATAGAATGCAATCGGCACTAATGCCGTTGCCGGAATCGGGATAGCCTCGGTGATCCACCAGACCGCCATGAGTACTGCAACAGCCGCCACATGCATACCCTCCGGTGTCATACCCTCAGGCAGTGGCAGCAGGAGTGTCACCAGAAACAGGGCGGGACCCAGAAACAGGCCAATTAGCGAACGCGATTCGAACAACTACCCTCCCGACATTGTTTTGCAAGACCGGCGGCAGCAGGGATGCCGACGTCGGGTGTGCCGGGACGGATTCACGGCGCATCCTGGAGAACCCGTTGCAAGACATCCGGCTCACCGGTGGCTGTCATTAGGATTGCTTTCACCTTCGTCTCCCCGTCCCGGTTTATTGAAACAAACCATTCATTACCCCACAGGGTATTAAAATTTGAGGCAAAGAATACGCAGTCAAACACACCGTCACAAGTAAACCCACTCATTGCATAAAATCCTGCTGCAGGAGTACCTGTGGTGAATCCCTGAATCAACACCACACCTTCGCAGCACCCGGTCAATCATGGAGTGGAACCAGCGCTCAGACCCATAAAAATGAAACGATTGTTCCAGCGTGCTGTCCATTATCTGTGATATTTCCTGAAATCAGGTGAAGCCCATGAAGACAATACGACCCATGCTGCGGCCCGCCCTGTTGTTGCTGGCCTTTCTACCGTTCAGCGGATCGGGCGGAACCAGCACACCGAATTATGAAACGGCCACCTTTGCCGGTGGCTGTTTCTGGTGTATGGAACCACCCTTCGACAAACTCGACGGAGTCATTTCAACAACCTCGGGTTACACCGGTGGCCATAAAAAATCCCCGACCTACAGGGAGGTTTCACGCGGGGGCACCGGCCATGCAGAAGCGGTGCAGGTTATTTATGACCCGGAGCGAGTCAGTTATACAGCATTGCTGGATACCTACTGGCATAACATCGATCCCACCTCGGCCAATGGCCAGTTTTGCGACCGGGGGGATCAGTATCGCAGCGAGATTTTCTATCACAACGAAGCACAGCTGCAGTTGGCTGTCTCGTCCAGACAGGCACTCGAGAAATCAAAACCGTTCAGGGAACCCGTTGTGACCGGTATTATACAGGCCACGGAATTTTATCCGGCCGAGGACTATCACCAGGATTACTATCAGATGAATCCCGTGCGCTACACGTTCTACCGTTATGGTTGTGGACGTGACAAGCGCCTCGAAGAACTCTGGGGAACAGGCAGTAACTAATGGGTCACATTATCTATCAATCCATGACTGTCAGCGCGAAGTCTGACAGCCATTTTATGCTCTGCAGCGGCACGCCACATCACGAACCGATCCATCAACACGGCACGTTCGTCGACTAGGAGCCTGTCGGACTTAGGGGTTCGTAGCGAGGCGAGTGGGAGAGCGAGCACAAATGATCACGATTTTGAGGCGCATAGTGGGCCTACGCAACGAAAAATCGGGGGCATTTGGGCTGCTCTCCCGCCGCCGCACGACTGCAGGGATGCAGGAGGTAGAGCAACGCAGGGAGCAGTTGCCGAGTAGAATCATCCTAAGTCCGACAGGCTCCTAGACAGGTACTGAAATCAGTACCTGAAAAAGAACTCGACTGTCGGGTTATCGAAATGCCGCTGGTTCCTGCGATTAAATCGTGCGATGCTAATGGCCATCACACCGACGAAGATCAGAAATACCGCCACAATAATGGACAATAGCGGTGGGTAGATAACAAGCAGTATTCCTGCAATGATCAATACAACTCCGGCAACCATATCAGTCTCCTCCGGTTAACAGGTGAATATATCTTAATATGGGTGCTGGATCCGGGAAATTCAACTCGTGCATAGATGCAAACATAAGGTGGTTTTCCAGGCATCAATCACAAGTCACACCGGTGCCACCCAGTCCACAGTAACCTCCCGGGTTCCTGGCAAGATACTGCTGATGATAGTCCTCTGCGTAATAAAACACAGGGGCATCGATGATCTCTGTGCTGATAGCGCCATAACCGTTCACGGTTAACCGTTGCTGGAACCGGTCACGCGAGGAAATCGCCGCGGCCTTCTGGTCACCATCGCAGGTATAGATACCGGAACGATACTGGGTACCAACATCATTGCCCTGCCGCATACCCTGGGTCGGGTCATGCGCGTCCCAGAAAACCCGAAGCAGCGCCTCATACGGGATGATATTCGGGTCATACACCACCAGTACGACTTCATTATGCCCCGTCATACCTGAGCAAACCTCCTGGTAGGTCGGGTTGGGTGTATAACCACCTGCATAGCCAACGGCCGTGGTGTATACCCCCTCAATCTCCCAGAACATGCGTTCCGCTCCCCAGAAACACCCCAGGCCAAACAGAGCGGTTGCCATCCCTTCGGGGAACGGTCCTTCCAGCGGATGACCATTGACATGGTGCTGAGCGGGGACCTGCATCTTTTCACTGCGTCCTGGCACCGCTTCATCCGCGGCAGGGAGGGTCGTTATTTTTACCATTCAATACACCTTCTCAATTAAACCCAGTCACTGTATAAAATCCAGCTGTGGTAGCAAATAACAGCGAGATAACAGATAGCGGTATCGGCCAACAACGACTGCACAACCACTGAGCAAGGGAGACAACCTACGATTGCGAAGACGACAAATGATGGCGAATCGGTTACATCGCCATCATAAGCCCGGGCAGTATGGCGCACAACATGCGGCTGCTTGCAGCCTTCTACTTCCTGTTTGGCCAGGCCAGCATGAGCGTCCCCGGCACCCTGCTGTCTGCAGAATCCCGGCCTGTCAGACCTGGCAGTGACCGCCCCGGTCGAATGGATGGTAGTATAATCCCATGAAATCCGCCGCACGGTCAGCGTCGTAATGGCCCGCGAACCGGCTCCCGGCACATACACACAGGTGAACTGGATATCATGACAGGTCAGAAGATTTACGCAGGCATCGACAAGGACCCGCATGGCGCAATGAACCCGACGGGCAACATCATCCGCGATGCCTGGGTTTTCGATATCATCCCCGAGACTGAAACCGGCGCCGGCTGGACAATACAGGGCATCGAAGCACTCTATGACAAAGTTACCGAAGCATGGGAACCTTACGGGAACCTGGTTTCCAACCTGCCCGGGGAATTGCGGAAACGGCACACGCGCATTTACCAGACTGCTGTTGAAAACGCGCGCAGACTGGGGTGGGATCCTGAACTGGGAGATAATGACTGAGTTATATCCAGTGCTATAATGCGCGTAATAACTGAAACATTCTTCCGCCCCGAAGAAATCGCCCGCGAGCAGGTGAATCTGCCTGCTGCACTGATTAACCGCTGCATCCTGTTACTGAATAACTCCTCCACAAGGAATGTATTCGTGCCTATACGCAGCATGCAGTACCAGGCAGTCATTGATGCCGGCGAGATTATTTTTGTTGACAACCAGAGTTATGCGACCAGCGCAGGACACGGCGGCCGCATGATTGTCATTGCGTGGAAAGTAGCGCTGCATGGTCAACGTGATTCGCTCAGTGAGCCGGTCCCGATTGAAATCGTTTACCATACCAATGAAAATCACGATACCCACCGCCGCCTGATGAGTGAATTTCCGAAGGCACTGGACATCTGTGAAGCGCGGCTGAAAGCAGGTGATCAGAAGGGAAAAACTGCAGTCATATTGCCGTTTCCGCCCGGGCAGTAGCAGGCGCAGACTGGATCACACTCCACTTTCCAGCCTAACCGGTGATAGCCGCAAACACGTCCGGCAGACGTTCCGGCAGGCGTTCCACATTATCAACAATCGAATAATTGTTTTCGCCAAAGATGCGGGCCACATAACGGTCTGCGCGCGGGTCCAGTGTCAGGCAATAAGTATAGACACCTGTCATTGCGAGTTCTTCCACGGCCTTCTTTGCATCATGGCGCAGGTACTGGGGATCACGCTCATCAATGTCGGCCGGCTCACCGTCGGTAATCAACAGCACCAGCTTGCGTTGTGATTGCTGCTGCAACAAATGCTGGCCCGCATGCCGCAATGCGGCACCCATGCGGGTCGAGAGTCCGCCCTGCATACCAGCCATGCGGGACTTGGCATCATCATCGTACGGTTTCTCGAAGTCCTTGAAGCGGTAGTACTGCACATCGTGGCGGCCATCGGAGGCAAACCCATGCACTGCAAACGGATCGCCAATGGAATCAATCGCCCAGGCCAGCAATCCGGTGGCTTCACGGGTCAACGAGAGGATACTGGGTGCATCTGCGTAATCCTCATCGTCTTCGCCAATATCGCCGATCTTTTCGTTGGTGGACTCGGACAGGTCCATCAGCACTACCACGGACAAGTCACGGATATGCCGGGTGATGCGGATATTGATACGCGGGTCTGGCATAATCCCGCGGCGGATATCGATAAAGGCGCGCACGGCGGCATTCAGGTCGATCTCCTCCCCTTCTTCAAAGCCGCGCCTGCGCACCACACCCTGTGGTTGCAGCGCATCAATCAAATGACGAATGCGTGATGCAACCGGTTTATATTGTTCCAGGATATCGTCCATGGTGTCCGGGTCGCCCCTGGGCTGGCGCCGCTCGATAACGGTCGCCCAGTCAGGACGATACAGTTGCACGTGATAATCCCATTCCTGGTAATGAAAGGGATCGGATACCGGTTCCTTGCCTTCCAGTTCATTAATGGTGCAGCCTTCCTGGTCCAGCCAGTACGGGGTCGAAAGCGTCCAGATTTCCTGCGCATCATCACCCGCCAGTTCACAATCAAGCGTGTTTACCATCTCCATTATGTTTACATTACGACGCACTTGTTGCTGGCTCACTGGAATGTATTCCACGCCCTGCTCCCCGAACACGGAATCAAATTCCCAGATAAAACGGTTGTCATCCCGGTACGGCAAGGGATAGCTGTCGAGAATACGCAGGCTGGGCAGTGCAACCAGGCCGGTTGCCTGATTATAAAATGTGACCCCGGCCTGCCATGAGATCTGATTGTCTTCCGGCGTGGCTGCTATTTTTTCGCGGAAATCGGCGGCTGTTTCATTAATGATATCCAGTTCATCACGGTAGTCATCATCCAGCAAGGTGCGTGCCATGCGCACCATCAGGTCAACCATCGGATGCAGTGTTTCTGCGTCCTTGTTACTGCCCGTTTCGGCAGTAAAAAAGGCCAACCAGAGTTTCTTCAAACCCGGAAACTCCCTGATAGCCAGCGTCTCGACGCGCGCATCCTCGAATAACTCGATAAACCGCATTTGTGCAGGCGCCAGTTCCTCACCGGAAATGGCGGCACGGGTATAGACCAGGTGCGCGGCCGCATGGGCGGCCGCTGCACGATAACATTCCAGCCCGGGAATACCGTGATAACTGTCAAATGCATCCGGTAGGTGCACCATATGTTCTTCAATATAAGGCCGCAGTCCCTGCCGGGTTTCATAGTCACCCGAGGTAGGCCGCATAAAGAAAGAGCGGCCCCAGAGCGCGCGCAGATAAAAATTGAGCTTGCGCTGGTTATCGATAAACAGCGTGCCACGGCGTTCCTTCTGCAACATGGCGCGGGAAGATTCGGTCTGCAAACCGAAATAGGCCATCTGTCCATCAAGATCACGTTGATGTGCCTGCGCACCCCACAGGGCCCAGCGCCGCAAGCCACCGAGGGTGAGCTTGGAAAGCAGTTCTTCGAGATTCTCCATCATCGGCCGCAAGCCACGTGGACACTTGCCCGCGAGATTATGCAACAGGCCGAGAAAGCTGCGCAGCACATCCGCATCGCCCAGCCGGCTTGCGACCAGTGGCATGTTGGACATCATCAGGGCAATCACTGAGCCACTGGTGTGCGATGCCAGTTTCATCAAGGCATGCACAATGTCGGGAATGACGTCTTCGCCGACCTCCTTGGTGACGCCCGGCATTTCCTGCACATAGGTCAGCACCAGGTCCTGACCCTTGCCCATGGTATGCATGGCCTTGATGCCTTCGAGGTAATTATTCAGACCTTGCGGCGACATGACACGTGTCGCTTCATGGTAGGACGACTCGAGCAAATTACGATGCGCGTGGTTGTCCTCACCAACGAACGACAGGTATTCTTCAAGATCAATGGACATGGGTCAACCGGCCGCTGATAGCTGGCAGCTAAAAATAGGTACTCACCGCTGCATCCAGGGTATCGCGCATATCCGGATCATCGGTCAGCGGGATCACCAGCGCCATCTTGCAGGCCGCTTCGGCGTCAATGCCCTTGTTCATCAACTGGGCCGCATAAATCAGCAGCCGTGTAGACATGCCTTCATCAAGGCCATGACCTTTCAGGTTGCGTGAGCGCTGTGCGACCTGTACCAGTTTCTCGGCAATCTCATTCGATATGCCACCCTCATGGGCAACAATCTCGGTTTCGGTTTCTGTATCCGGGTAGTCGAAGTCCAGACCACCAAAGCGCTGCTTTGTCGACTGCTTCAGGTCTTTCATCAGGCTCTGATAACCCGGGTTATAGGAAATCACGATCTGGAAATCGTCGTGCGCCTTGACCAGTTCTCCCTTCTTCTCCAATGGCAGTTCACGACGATGATCGGTGAGCGGATGAATCACGACCGTTGTATCCTGGCGCGCCTCGACCACTTCATCCAGGTAACAGATAGCGCCCATGCGTGTCGCCACCGTCAGCGGTCCGTCCTGCCATTTCGTGCCGTCGATATCCAGCAAAAAACGACCAACCAGGTCAGAGGCTGTCATGTCCTCGTTGCAGGCCACGGTGATCAGCGGCTTCTTGAGTTTCCAGGCCATGTATTCCACGAAGCGTGACTTGCCACAACCGGTCGGCCCTTTCAGCATCACCGGCATACGCGCATCATAGGCCGCCTGATACATATCGATCTCGTTGCCGACTGCGCGATAGTAAGGTTCATCCTTGATCAGGTACTGGTCTTTGTCGATATCACTCACTGTTCATCTCCAAAAAAAAGCCCCTGCCCGCATCACGGATCAGGGGCTTCTGTTTCAATCAATCGGGGCAGGCTCAGGTTTTAATCGGACCCCGATAAATGACCATCGATGCGCCCTGTGATTGCGCATAATTGTCAAAGCCAACCAGGCGAACATGGTTGTCCGGATGAGCTGCATGACAGGCATCCGCCTCAGCGAGAATGGTATCCACATCGGTTTCACCAAACATCGGCAGTTTCCACATGTACCAGTAATGCCCGAACGAATTTTCCGGTTCGACGTGCTCAATGGCCGGGTTCCAGCCCCTGGAAACAATGTATTGCACCTGCTTGCGGATATTTTCCTTGTCCATTTCCGGCAAGTATGAAAAGGTTTCGAACTTGCGGCTGGCTGGGTCCTTCAGATTTGACTTGTAGTCTTGTACATCACTCATTGTGTATTACTCCAGTATTTATATTGAGGAGCTGACTTGTCCGCAGATATTGCGGACAAGCCGGCAAATTGCTATTCAGCAAGCGGGCTCCTACTTATGGGCCACGTCGAGTTTGTCAACCGTGTCGAACTCGAACTTGATTTCCTTCCAGGTCTCCATCGCGGCCTTGAGTTCCGGGCTGTTCTTGGCGGCGGTGGTAAGGATATCCTTGCCTTCCTTCTCAAGCTCACGACCCTGGTTGCGTGCCTCGACACAGGCCTCAACTGCAACACGGTTGGCCGCAGCACCGGCAGCATTACCCCACGGGTGACCCAGCGTACCACCACCGAACTGCAGCACGGAGTCATCACCAAAGATGTTCACCAGCGCCGGCATATGCCAGACATGGATGCCGCCCGAGGCGACCGGGAAAACGCCCGGCATCGAACCCCAGTCCTGATCGAAGAATATACCACGTGAACGGTCTTCCTTGATGAAGGAATCGCGCATGATATCGATCCAGCCCAGGGTGGCTTCACGATCACCTTCGAGCTTGCCGACCACCGTGCCGGAGTGCAGGTGATCGCCGCCCGACAGACGCAAGGCCTTGGCCAACACACGAAAGTGAATGCCGTGATGCGGATCACGGTCAATAACCGCGTGCATCGCACGGTGGATATGCAGCAACAGACCGTTATCACGGCACCATTGGGCCAGGCCGGTGTTGGCGCAGAAGCCGCCGGTGATGTAGTCGTGCATGATGATTGGCGCACCCAGTTCCTTGGCGTACTCGGCACGTTTCATCATCTCGTCCGGGGTCGGCGCCGTAACGTTCAGGTAGTGACCCTTGCGCTCACCGGTCTCGGCTTCGGCCTTGTGGATGGCCTCCATGACGAAGTCGAAGCGGTGGTTCCAGCGCATGAACGGCTGGGAGTTGACGTTTTCGTCGTCCTTGGTGAAGTCCAGGCCACCGCGCAGGCCCTCGTAGCAGGCACGGCCATAGTTCTTGGCGGACAGCCCCAGCTTCGGCTTGATGGTGCAACCCAGCAGCGGGCGGCCGTACTTGTTCATCTTGTCGCGCTCGACCTGGATGCCGTTTGGTGGACCATTACAGGTCAGCACGTAGGCGATCGGAAAGCGCACGTCTTCCAGACGCAGGGCACGCAGGGCCTTGAAGCCGAAGACGTTACCCACCAGCGAGGTGAAGACGTTGACGACCGAGCCTTCCTCGAACAGGTCGATGGGGTAAGCAATGAAGGCATAGAAACAGGTGTCATCTCCGGGTACGTCTTCAATCGCATAGGCGCGGCCCTTGTAGTAATCGAGGTCGGTCAGCAGGTCGGTCCAGACCGTGGTCCAGGTGCCGGTTGAAGATTCGGCAGCGACCGCAGCCGCAACTTCTTCACGCGGTACGCCGGCCTGCGGGGTAATTTTGAAGCACGCCAGAATATCTGTATCTTTTGGCGTGTAATCGGGCATCCAGTAGGTTTCGCGGTAGTCTTTTACACCTGCATCATATTTTTTAGCCATAATGTCTTACTCTCCAGAGGTTTATCGTGGACTCATCGCCGCTGTGCGGTGCAGCCGACTATCAACAACTATCTTTGTTGTCAATGCACAAATCGGACGTTGATGCATCATTTTGCAGACTGAAATTATGCACCTTTTACCATAAATGTAAATCAATAATATTGATTAATACCATAAGCATCCGTTATCATTATTCCAGCAATCAACCGAACTATCCTTATCCGTCAATGAACATCACACTGCGTCAATTGAAGGTCTTCGAGGCCGTTGCCAGGCATCTGAATTACACCCGTGCGGCGGAGGAACTTTTCCTAAGCCAACCTGCAGTATCCATGCAAATCAAGCAGTTAGAGGGAAATATCGGTGAGCCCCTGTTTGAGCAGATGGGCAAGAAGATCTATCTGACGGAGGCCGGGCGTGAGGTCTATCGCTATAGCTTGTCCATAGCCAATCAATTGAGTGAAATGCAGATGGTACTGGAGGAAATGAAAGGCCTGCAGCATGGCAAGCTGAGCCTCACCGTGGCCAGTACCGCCAACTACTTCGTACCCACGCTACTGGGTATTTTCAGCCAGCGTCACCAGGGCGTGACCGTCGATATTGACGTTACCAATCGCCAAAACCTGCTGAAGGCGCTGACTGGCAATACCACTGACTTTGCCATTATGGGCCAGCCGCCACATGATCTGGAACTGGAGGCACATCCGTTCCTGGAAAATCCGCTGGTCGTCCTGGCCCCCACCCGTCATCCACTGGCAGGCCAGCGCCGTATACCGCTGGAAGCATTGCATAATGAAACCTTTATCATGCGCGAACGCGGCTCGGGAACACGGGCTGCAAGGGAACGTTTCTTCGCCGAACATGGCGGCGGGAAATTCAGAGGAACCATGGAAATGAACAGCAACGAGGCCATCAAGCAGGCGGTACAGGCCGGGCTTGGCATTGGCGTGCTGTCCATTCACACCCTGGAGGTTGAATTGATGCTCAAGCGGCTGGTGGTACTGGACGTTGCGGGTTTCCCGATCATGCGTCACTGGTATATTGTACACCGCCATGGAAAACGCTTCTCCGCCATGGCCCAGGCATTCAAGGACTTCATGCTGACCGAGTCAAAAACACTTATCAAGGTGCCATCGGCAGACAGTATCAAACATGCATGCGCGTGACGACTCGTCCGAAGACGACAACACAATTCTGCAGATTGCCTTGCCATGACTGCCGATAGCAATCCCGTCCTCGACGTCGCCGCAGGCGTGGTTATGCGCGCCGATGGCCGCATCCTGCTGGCCGAACGTCCCGCAGGAAAACCGTCTGCCGGATTCTGGGAATTCCCCGGCGGCAAGTTTGAAACCGGCGAGAGTCCCGTACAGGCGCTGGCCCGGGAACTGCACGAAGAGTTGGGCATCGAGCTCGATGCGGCCTATCCCTGGATCACGCGTGAGTATGCCTATCCAGATATAACCGTACGCTTGCATTTATATCGGGTACTGCGCTGGCACGGCGAGCCGCATGGCCGGGAAGGACAACACCTGTCCTGGGAGGCCCCGCATGCCGTCAGTGTAACGCCCCTGTTACCGGCGAATCACAGCATCGTGCAGGCATTGATCCTGCCGCAGGTCTATGCCATCACCCAGGCATCAAAATACGATATCCCGGAATTCATGGCGCGATTGCACACCGCCCTGGATAACGGCGTACGACTGATACAGGTGCGTGAACGCGGCATGTCCCCGGCACAGTTGACACAGTTCACGCGCCGCATAGTGGCGCTGGCACACCGGCATGACGCACAGGTTCTGGTCAATGGTGACGCAACCATTGCCCGCAGTACCGGTGCGGACGGCGTGCACCTGCAGGCCGGAGAGCTCATGCAGTGCCGGACACCACCTGACACACGGCGATGGGCTGCATCCTGCCATGATCGCAAGGAATTGTTGCGCGCGGCCGAACTCGGTGCGCATTTCGTGGTTCTTTCGCCGGTACTACCGACTGCGAGTCACCCTGGTGAACCCTCGCTTGGCTGGGAACGTTTCCGGGAACTGTGCCTGGACCTTCCCATGCCGGTATTCTCTCTGGGTGGTATGCATCTCGACATGCTGGAAACCGCGCAGACACACAGCGCGCATGGCATCGCGCTATTGAGTGGTATCTGGCGGTCTTCGCGCACAGACGGGCATTCTTGAGGGCATGACAATGAACAAGCAGAATTCACCACCCGATGCCCTGCTGCTGATGGGGACACATTGCCCGTACTGCCCGACTGTGCTGCAGGCGCTCAGGGCACTGGAATCGGCCGGAGCTATCGGCAAGGTAGAAACCGTCAATATCGAGGAACACCCGGAAATCGCCAGGGAAATGGGCGTGCGTTCCGTGCCCTGGGTTCGTATTGGTCCGTTTGAACTCGAAGGCCTGCGCTCAGGAAAGGAGCTCGGGGAATGGGCCGAAAAGGCAGGGACGTTGGAGGGTATGACCCGTTACCTCAACGAACTGCTGACCACCGGCAAGATAGACAAGGCCCTCAAACTGGTCCGGGCAGAGCCCGCAATGGTCACTGCCCTGCTGTCGCTGTTCTCAGATCCGGATACGGCACTCAACACACGCATTGGTATCAGCGCGATTATGGAACACCTTGAAGGCAGCGACCTGATCAACGGAATGATCGGCCATCTTGGCAAACTGACAGGGCATCAGGATGCCCGTATCCGTGGCGATGCCTGCCATTACCTGGGATTGACAGGGAACAGGGACGCTATTGACTATATCAAGCCCCTACTGGACGACAGCGTTGGTGATGTCAGGGAACTGGCGCAAGAAAGCATGAAGTTGCTGGGCGGCTAGGAGCCTGTCGGACTTAGGGGTTCGTAGCGAGGCGAGTGCCCCAGGGCACCCTCTCTTGCTGCGCAATTCACCTTGTGGGAGAGCGAGCACAAATGATCACGATTTTGAGGCGCATAGTGGGCCTACGCAACGAAAAATCGGGGGCATTTGGGCCGCTCTCCCGCCGCCGCAGTAGAATCATCCTAAGTCCGCCGACAGGCTCCTAGTCAAGCCCGCACACACCCCCGCCACAACACGGTCCACTGCCACAGGCAGGCGCCTCGGCATCACCCAGACTGGAACGCCGCACCACCTGCCCGCCGGTAATCAGCTTCTCAACCGGGGTATCCAGTGGTGTCTTCCCCGGGTCAGTTTCGGCAAGCATACACAACTCACCCCAGTTGGCAACCCGCTCACTCATGCGGTGTTTTACTTCCACAACCTGTCCGTTGCGCTCACAACGATAATCATACGTTGGCATAAACGACCTCCATTAATACGTTGCGAATAGTATAACCTGACCCGCTGTGCCCATAAAAAAAACCTCCTGCACCGTAGGGTGCGGGAGGTTCTGAATTAAAAGCCTGGCAGTGACCTACTTTTACATGGGGAAACCCCACACTATCATCGGCGCTAAGCAGTTTCACTTCCGAGTTCGGGATGGGATCGGGTGGTTCCCACTTGCTAATGCCGCCAGGCAAACTGTTCGGTCTTCAAGGGGTCAGAGTAAATTTCAAGTACTCTGCCCCCTTGAAGACCATATTTTGAAAAGTTGTAAAGGCAGGTATGTTGCCTGCTTAAACCAAACACCAACTGCTTGGGTGTTATATGGTCAAGCCTCACGGGCAATTAGTACTGGTTAGCTTCACGCATTACTGCGCTTCCACACCCAGCCTATCAACGT
>JBDLIH010000064.1:0-16201 GCA_039714975.1 Pseudomonadota bacterium | reverse complement strand
GCCAGCATGCTGCGCTGGATCGACAAGGGCTGGTTTCCACCACTGCCGGATAGCGGCAACCGGCGCTCGATGGTGGATGTCCGTGATGTGGTTCAGGCAGCACTGCTGGCTGCAGACAGGGACAGTGCCAATGGCAAAGTCTGCATTCTCTCCGACGGCGAGGATTATTCCACCCGGCGTATCGTCACTGCCATACGCAATGCACTTGGCAAGCCTGAACAGGCCTGGTCGCTTCCGGCCTGGTCGATGCGGCTGCTGGGCAAGTGCGGTGATGGCTACGAGGCCATCCTTGGGCACCCGGCGCTATACAATAGTGCCATGTGTTCACGCCTGCTTGATTCCGCCTGTTATCGCTCTGTGAATACAACAGCGGCCCTCGGCTTCTCTCCCGGATACCGGCTCGAAGATGCCCTGCCCGACATGGTAACCGCCTATCGAAACAGTGCGCCCGGCAGGAATAGACCCGCATGATCCCGGCAATAGTGGCGGCGTTTACCGTGTCCGGGCTATTGGCCTGGTTCCTTGCCCATGCCGAGGGCCGCTGGCGGGTGCTCGACATTCCCAATGAACGCTCACTTCACACCCGCCCCACACCCAGGACTGGCGGTATCTCGTTGCTGGCCGGACTGGCGGCAGGTCTCCTCACTGCCTGGCTCTGGAATGGAGTCGCCGTCATGAGCTGGCCATTTACACTGGCCATCGCCATGCTCACCATTGTGGCCCTGATTGATGACCGTCACACCCTCGGTGCCGGCCCGAGGCTGTTGATTCAATTCGGCGCAGTCTCACTACTGCTGTTTACTCAAGCTTCTCCACCGCTGGATACCCTGACGCAAATCACCGCCCTGCTGTTTCTGGTATGGATGATCAATCTCTACAATTTCATGGACGGTATGGACGGCTTTGCCGGTGGCATGGCCGTGATCGGGTTTGCCACCGTTGCGCTGCTTGCCTGGCAGGCAGGCGATGTGGCGTTTGCGCTGGGCTGCGCCGTGGTTGTCGCGGCAGCAGCCGGTTTCCTGCTGCTGAATTTTCCACCCGCCCGTCTGTTCATGGGGGATAGCGGTTCAACCGTGCTGGGACTGCTGGCCGGCGTGGTCATTTTGTACGCGCACAGCGAGGCTATCCTGCCCCTGTGGCTGGGCCTGCTGGTATTTTCGCCCTTTATCGTTGATGCCAGCGTGACCCTGGCAACCCGCGTCCTGCATGGCGAGAAATTCTGGCAGGCACATAAAACACACTATTATCAGAGGCTTGTACAAATCGGCTGGGGGCATAAACGCACCGTGCTGGCCGAGTATGCCCTGATGATCGCCTGTGGCACGACTGCCGTGGCGGCGGCCCCGCAATCGCTGGCGTTCCAAACTACTATAATCGCCGGCTGGGCGGTAATATATGTAACCCTTATATATGTAATCCACAGGGCCGAACAGCACAGGGAACCGCTAACATGAGATTGTACGGCCGACTCCGCAGCCCGCTGGTTGCCTTCCTCCATGACCTGCTGATTGTGCCCATAGCCTGGTTTGCCGCCTACTGGCTGCGCTTTAATTTCGCCAGCATTCCCGATCAGTTTCTCACCCAAGCGTGGTTGTGGCTGCCATTGTTGCTGGTCACCCAAGGCGGCGCTTTTATCTATTTCGGCCTCTACCGGGGTGACTGGCGCTTTGCCTCCATGCCGGACCTGCTGCGCATTATCAAGGCAGTCAGCGTGGGTACGCTGGTGTGTATGGCGATCATCTTCCTGTTTACCCGCCTGCAGGGTATCCCGCGCTCCGCGTTTCCCGCCTATTGGCTGTTATTGATCGTAGGACTGGGCACACCGCGTTTTTTCTATCGCTGGATCAAGGACCACAAGCTCTACCTGGGCCAGGGCAAGCGTGTACTGATTGCCGGTGCCGGCCGGGCCGGTGAAATGCTGGCGCGTGACCTGTTGCGCGACCCGCAACGCACCCTGGAACCAGTCGGTTTCGTGGACGACAGCAAACACAAACGCGGCGCCGATATTCATGGTATCCGGGTACTTGGCAGCTGTGACCAGTTGCCCGAGCTGGTTGACCGGCTGGAGGTGGATATTGTGCTGCTGGCAATCCCCTCGGCACGCTCGCCACAGATACGCCGCATTGTGGAATATTGCGAGGTGGCCAACGTGCCCTTCAGGACCATTCCCTGCATGCAGGACCTGATAGCAGGACGCGTCAGCATCAACACCCTGCGTGAAGTATCCATTGAAGACCTGCTAGGCCGTGACCCGGTGACACTCGACCGCGATGCGATCCGCACCGAACTGTCAGGACGCTGTGTGTTAATCAGTGGTGGTGGCGGCTCCATCGGCACCGAGTTGTGCCGCCAGGTGGCAAAACTGGCCCCGTCAAAATTGATATTGCTGGAGAACTGCGAATACAACCTGTTCCGTATCGAGAACGAATTACGGCAGAACTTCCCTGACATCGAGTTGCATCCCGTACTCGGCGATGTTGCCGACGAGGTCGCCGTCGAACACCTGTATAACACCCATAAACCGGACATCACCTATCACGCAGCCGCCTACAAACATGTGCCGATGCTGGAAGCCCAGGTGCGCGAGGCCATCCAGAATAATGTTTTCGGCACCAGGATCATGGCGCTGGCAGCGGACCGCCATGGCTGTGATGCATTTGTACTGATTTCAACAGACAAGGCCGTCAACCCTGCCAACATCATGGGGGCCAGCAAGCGGATCGCGGAAATCTTCTGCCAGAACCTCAACCAGCGATCGGCTACCCGCTTCATCACCGTACGCTTTGGCAATGTACTGGGCTCCGCCGGCAGCGTGGTACCACTGTTCAAGACACAGATTGAAAACGGTGGTCCGGTAACCGTGACCCACCCCGAGATGGAACGCTACTTCATGACCATACCGGAAGCCTGCCAGTTGATCCTGCAGGCCGAGTCCATGGGCAGCGGCAGCGAAATCTACGTACTGGACATGGGAGAACCGGTCAGTATTACCTACCTGGCAGAGCAGTTGATACGACTGTCCGGTAATGAACCGGGCAAGGATATCGAAATCATGTACACCGGCCTGCGGCCGGGCGAAAAACTTTTTGAAGAACTGTTTCATGAGAAGGAACAGTTAACCGGCACGCAACACGAAAAGATTTTCCTGGCCAAACATCGACAGATCGAGTGGGAACTGCTGAGTAAAGCCATCAGGGAAATGGAAACGGCCTGCAAGCACTATGACGAAATGGCCCTGTTAAAAGGCATCGCCATCCTGGTACCTGAACTGCATCACATCGACAGGGAACTGCCGGATAACGTGATTCAGCTGGCTGAGCAGGTCAAGAAAGCCTGAAATTTTGTCATTGCGAGCACATCATCTCGCTGCGCGATCACGAATCCGGGAAGCCCCCCCGTCATTGCGAGCGAAGCGTGGCAATCTCCCTGATCGTGCCAGAGTTCTGGAGATTGCTTCGTGCCTCGCAATGACGGTGCTCTTTTAATCAATCAGAGCTTCCCTAATCTTTTGAAGTTCCGACCACACCCTGTCCGGATCCAGCGTGCTGTAGCAGGCAGGAAACACCTCGGCCTCATCCGGATAGCGACACTTTCTCTGCTGGCAGGGTGCACACGGAAACTGCGCCTCCAATCGGATCTGCGACTCACCCAGTGTGCCGATCAAACCGGGATCCGTTGAACCATACAGGGTGATACACGGTGTACCGAGGGCAGCTGCCAGGTGCACCAGCCCGGTATCCACACCCACAACCGCGCCGGCTGCAGCGATCACTGCAGCCAGTTCGCCGAGTTGCATCCGGGGCAATACCTCGATGACATTGGCGACTGCCGCGATCTGTTGCGCACGCTGCTGCTCAATGGCATTACCCCAGGGGATTTTTACCGGCAGGCCGGCCGCCGCCGCCATGGAGGCCAGCCTGCGCCAGTAATCATCCGGCCAGTGTTTCGTCGGCCAGGTAGTGCCATGAAGAAACACCAGATAAGGCTGACGTGCGTGCGGCGGAAAATGCTGTTTTATACCATAATCAGGGCTCTCATCCGGTACCGGGTAATCCAGTGCAGCGGCAAACAACTGCCGTACCCGCTGCACCGCATGCTGGTTGCGCGCAATGGCAAAAGTGTGGTCATAGGCGCGGGCGGCCAGCGGTTCACGGGCACTGTCACGATCCAGCCCCGACCGTGGGCCACGTGCAAGGCGTGCGATCAGGGCACTCTTGATGAGTCCCTGTGCATCTATTATATGATCATAATGCCGGCTACGGAGATACCTGACTGCCGCCTGCGGCTCACCGGCACGCAGTACATGGAAAGGACGATGCTTCCAGCGCCGTAACGCCACCGGTATCACCTCATCAACGGCTGCATGCCACACCGGCACCTCGGCAAAGGCCTCCTCCACTACCCAGTCAAAGCGAATGCCGGATTTACACAGCGTGGCGTCGGTAACGGCCGGCAGGGTATGCACAACATCTCCCAGTGAAGACGTTTTGATGATCAGCACCCTCACCGCCGCATCACCTCTTCCATGGCTGCAATAATGCGTGCCGGCAGCAGTTCATTGAGACAATTGAGATGACCCAGCGGACACTCGCGCTGGAAACAGGGACTGCAGTCCAGTCCCAGCCGTTCAACCCTGGCGGTCTCGGACAGCGGCGGAGTAAAACCGGGGTCGGATGAGCCATAGATGGCCACCATCGGTCGCTGCAGGGCAGCCGCGATGTGCATCAGGCCCGAGTCATTGGAAACAACAAGGTTCGCCATGGCCAGCAGGTCGATGGCATCTTCAAGGCGGGTGCGACCGGCAAGATTTTCACAGCGACCGTGCACCTGTGCATTGATACTGTCGCACACCGGCTCGTCATTCACCGAGCCGAACAGCCACACTTGCCACCCCTGCGACAGCCATTCCTGTGCAACCGCCGCATAGTAGGCCTCCGGCCACTTCTTGGCCGCACCAAACTCGGCACCCGGACACAGCGCCAGCACGGGCTTTTTATCAGGATCCAGGTCCAGCCGTTGCAGTGCCGCATGACCGTTTTCATAGTCACTGACCAGGGACGGGGCCGGCAGCGATTCCGGCAGGTCCGCCCCGTCCGGTAGCGCCAGCGCAATGAATCGTTGCACGGTCATCAGCAGTCGCTGCTTGTCGAGGCGACGGCAGTCATTCAACAGCCATTGCCGCATCTCGCCTACATAGCCGGTACGCAACGGAATGCGCGCCCAAAAGGGAACCAGTGCAGACTTCAGGGAATTGGGCAACACGATGACTTGTTGATAGTGCCCGGCACGCAATTCAATACCCAGGCGGCGGCGGGCCAGCAACTTTACATCGCCATGCCCCAGGGGCATATTGATCGCCTCACGCACTTCCGGCATCCGTTCCAGCAGCACACGCGTCCAGCCGGGCGCCAGTACATCAATCGCCCGCCCGGTATCCTGTGCCTTGAGCACCATGAACAGACTCTGGGCCATCACCATATCACCGACCCAGGATGGCGCAATTACCAGTACAGCATTCACTTGATCGGTCTCGCCTGCTGATGAATACCGCGATTGTGCCTTGGTTGGGGACTGTTTTCTATGATAAAGCCTGTTGCTGCATCGCCAGCACATGATTGTGAATGTAGTCAGCGGCTCTCTCATGGAGGCTGTACAAATCCTCGCGGCGGCCATAGGCAATACCGTTGGCTGACCAGGCCTCGCGTTGTTCAGAGCACAGCATCTCACGCAGCACCTGGTTGAGTACGGATTGTTGAAACGGTGACGGCAGCACGCGGCCGGCTTCGGCATCCTCGACGTGAAAGGCATATCCACAGCTAGCCGTCGTCAGTACCGGCAGACCGGCGACAATGGCCTCAACGAGCACCGTACCGGTGTTCTCATGGCGTGCCGGATGCAACAGAAAATCAGCACCCTGAAGGAAGCGCGGGATGTCATCCCGTCCCGGGAAGAAGCGGACGTTTTCCTGCAGACCGAGTCGCTTAACCAGCCGCTGCACCGGACCCGGCTTGTCCTGGCCGATAATAAACAGGCGTACACGCTGACGCAGCGCGACCGGCAATGCAGCCACGGCAAGCAGGCCGCGGTCAAAACCCTTCACGCTGAAGCCGGACCCGAGTGACAGCAACAGCAGCTGGCCCTCTGCCAACCCTAACTCCTGCCGGAACCCGGCACGTATCTCGCCCCTGTTGTCCGTGGCCATCCGGTCCCTGGCAATACCGGGTGGCAGCATACGAATGCGTGTTTCCTGTGTACCGTAAAACTGCTTGTAATACGGCAACTGCAGGGCTGAAATCATCAGCACCAGCGTCTTTGATGCGGCACCGAACACCGCCTCTTCCTGTTGCAGAAAGAAGCGGTAGCGGCCCAGCAGCCGGATCAGACCGGACCTGTTTTCGACATGCGCCTGGCGGAAACAGGGGTCGGCGGCATAGTAAACATCCAGACCGGCCATTCGATTAAAACCGATCACGGCAGCCACCGGGTTTTTCTGCAATTGCTGCTGCAGCTGTTTTATAAAGTTCCGGTATTTAACATAGTTCCTGACACCCCGTGACGGCAGCTGCTGCACCTTGAATCCCGCGGGTATGTCACCCTGCCAGGACAGGGTGTAGACGTGGATTTCATAACCGAGTTGCTGGCAGGCCACAGCCATACGCAACATGTCACGCTGCAGGCCGCCATAGGGAAAATACTTGAAGAGGACGAATGCAAGCTTCATCGCAACACGGTCAATGTAGTCCGGCTAGACTAGCGTCCATTCAGAAAGAATAACTCTCGCCAAGACGCCAGGATCGCAAAGTTAAAACTTATTGCTATCAAAAGCATATTAATATTCTTTCCTGGCGCCTTTGCGCCTTGGCGAGAAAAATTACAGTGTTTATGGATGGAAACTAGACCACGGTCAACCAGTCGCTGTATTTCCCGACCCTGCCGTGCACGACATCAAAGTACAGTGATTGCAGTTGTTCGGTGACCGGCCCGCGGCTGCCACTGCCAATAGTGCGGTTATCCACTTCACGGATCGGTGTCACTTCCGCCGCCGTGCCGGTAAAGAAGGCCTCGTCTGCCAGATACACCTCGTCACGGCTAATGCGTTTTTCACGCACCGTCAGGCCACTGTCAGCAGCCAGCTTCATAAGGGTGTCACGGGTAATACCTTCAAGGGCCGAACTGGTGTCCGGCGTATACAACACGCCATCACGCACGATAAAGATATTCTCGCCACTGCCCTCGGCGACAAAACCGTGATCGTCCAGTAACATGGCCTCGTCATAACCGGTTTGCAATGCCTCACTCAGTGCCAGCATGGAGTTAATGTAATTGCCGGTCGCCTTCGCCTTGCACATGGTGATATTGACATGATGACGCGTGTAGGACGACGTCCTGATGCGAATACCCTTCTCCATATTGTCGGCACCCAGGTAGGAACCCCAGTCCCAGGCCGCCACCATGGCATGCACCCTGAGATTATCGGCACGCAGTCCCATGCCCTCCGCACCATAGAAAAACAGGGGACGAATATAAGCGGACTCCAGGTGATTTTCGCGTACCGCGGTTATTTGTGCCGCGTTCATTGTCTCCTTGTCACTGGGCAACTGCATCATCATGATATGTGCCGAGCCAAACAGGCGATCGGTGTGTTCCTGCAGACGGAAGATCGCCGCACCCTTGTCAGTCTTGTAGGCACGCACGCCTTCAAACACACCCATACCGTAATGCAGGCTATGCGTTAACACATGTACCTGTGCCTCACGCCAGGGAACCAGTTCGCCATCCATCCAGATGACGCCGTCACGATCAGCCATTGACATACTTCAAATCTCCAACAATCTTTAAATAAATAATTTGCCGTCATTGCGAGCGAAGCGCGGCAATCTCACGACGTTACACTCCATCGTTTGGGGATTGCCGCGTCACTGCGTTCCTCGCAATGACAGGGCTTTTGGGCTTAAGCAAGTAGTATTCACCCCTTACCCCATAAACCGGTCCCAGATAGCTGCAACGACCGTACGCTGATCAAGCAGCACATCGTTGCCGACGACACTCGGCTGTTCCTGCAGGGCAAGGTGGTTAATATGATGCCGGATTGTGCAATACGCGTCTGCCAGTTGTGCTGCATCCTCCCCGGGCATCAGACCTGCCCGGGCAATCGCATCCAGCAGGCGCAGATTATCCGGGTACCTGAGTAACTCCGGGTGTTCATCAGACCACAGCAGAACGGCACATTGAACCATAAATTCAATATCAACGATACCTCCCCGGCACTGCTTCAGGTCCACCTGCTGTGAGTTTGTCTTGTCCAGCTCATCGCGCATGCGCTGGCGCATTTCCCTGACTTCATTGCGTAATTTCACGGCATCGCGCGGGCGCGCCAGCACACCCGAACGGACGCGCTCAAACTGGCGCTCGATTTCCCCGCCACCGGCCACCACGCGCGCGCGCACCAGTGCCTGGTTCTCCCATGTCCAGGCACTGCGGCGCTGATACTCGGCGAAGGCATCAAGACTGCTGACCAGCAGGCCCGAGGCACCGTTCGGGCGCAGGCGCATATCGACTTCGTAGAGAATGCCTGCCGAGGTATAGGTATTCAGGTAATGAATGATGCGCTGACTCAGGCGGGTGAAGAATTCACTGTTATCCAGCACTTTCGGACCGGCCGTGTGTTGTTCATTGCCGCTGCTGTCATGCAGGAACACAATATCCAGGTCCGAGCCATAACCCAGCTCATAGCCACCCAGTTTGCCGTAGGCGACAATCCCGAAACTGGCCTCACGGAGTTTGCCGTGCCGCAGATAGCCCGGCATACCGTGACGTTCCACCAGGTGATCCAGTGCCTGCTGCAACACCCGTTCCAGTACCGTTTCTGCAATACAGGTGAGATGGTCACCGACCTTTGCCACCGGTAATTCAGTGACGATATCGGTCGCGGCAACACGCAATACCGAGGCCTGCTTGAACTGCCGCAACTGGTCCATCTGCTGTTCGAGGTCATCGCCGGGTATGCCTGCCAGCCGTACGTCCAGCACACCCTGCAAGCCCGCCTTGTCCTGCGGGTCATACAGGGTGCGCGGGTCCAGCAACTCATCGAGCAGAATGGGATACTGCGTTAACTGCATGGCAACCCAGCTGCTGGCAGCACATAACTGTGACAGTTGCGACAGCGCCATTGGATTCTCAAGCAGCAATGAAAGGTAGGTGGTACGCCCGGCAATGGCCTCCAGCAATTCGCCAAGGCGCTTCAGTACCGGCAAGGGTGAGGTTGCAGATGCCGCCGCATGCAACACCAGCGGCATCAGTTCATCGAGCCGTTGCCGCCCCTGCTCACCCAGGTAACGGGTCACCGGTCCGCGACTGAATTCCGTGAGCCATTGCAGGGTTTCTTCAGCATCCTGGTAGCCGGCAGCCGACAGGGCAGCGATGGCGTCCGCCGGGTCTGCACTACCCTGCCACACCTCGGACAAACCGGGGGTCTGGTCACGCTGGGCATCAGAAACCCGTGCTTCGGGTTCGGCAAAAACCTGTTCAAAGTGTTCCTGTACCCGTTGCCGGTGCACCTTGAGTATCTGTTCAAAGGCCGCCCAGTCGGGAAAGCCCATGGCAAATGCCAGCCGTGCCTTGCCCTGCTCGTCTTCCGGCAGTTCATGCGCCTGCTGGTCTGCCCAGGCCTGAATGCGGTTCTCGGTACGACGCAGAAATTGATAGGCCTCGGTCAGTTGCAGGGTGACATGTGCAGGCAGATAGCCCAGTACCGCCAGCGCATCCAGGATATCCAGTACTCCGCGCTGCTGTAACAGCGGTTGACGGCCGCCACGCACCAGCTGAAAGGCCTGTACAATAAATTCAATTTCACGGATACCACCCGGCCCCAGCTTGACGTTGTCCTGCATGCCCTTGCGCTCGACCTCGCGCACGATCTGTTCCTTGAGATTGCGCAGCGACTCAAATGCACTGAAATCCAGGTAACGTCGATACACAAAGGGCTTCAACAATTTCATCAACTGCCTGGCTGGCTTTGCCGGACCGGCAACCGGACGCGCCTTGATCATGGCATAGCGTTCCCACTCACGGCCCTGCAATTGATAGTAATCTGCCAGCGCATCAAAATTTGCCGCCAGCGGGCCACTGTCTCCATAGGGTCGCAGACGCATATCGACCCGGTAGACAAAACCATGCTCGGTATGATTATCCAGTACCTGGATGAGTTGTTGCCCGAGCTGCAAATAGAATTCATCCGCACTCATCGGTTGTTGTTCCCAGCCAGCCCCTGCTTCCGGATAGGCAAAGATCAAATCGATGTCAGAAGAAAAATTCAGTTCACCTGCGCCCAGCTTGCCCATGCCGAGCACCACCATTTCCGGCTTGATCTTTTTTCCACGGGCGTTTAATCGCTTCACGGCCCAGCCGCCAAGGTGATCAAGCGCAGTATCCACACAGGTATCAGCCAGCGCAGAGAGATCGTGCAGCACTTCGTCCAGTGAGGCCCAGCCGGCCAGGTCGCGCCACGCGATACGCAGCATTTCCCGGCGACGAAAGTCACGCAGTTTTTGGCCCAGTGCCGTGCTGTCGTTTACACCTTTTAATGTGCGTTTGAGTTTGCGTTTATATTCACCACTCGCATAATCGGCCAGCAGGTCGCCGCTGTTCAGCAGCCCGTAGAACACCGCGGGATCATGTATGCAGGTTTGCACGACAAAATCACTGCAGGCCCAGACGCGCAGCATGCTGGTAGTGAAATCCGGATTGGTGGGGACAGGGAATTGTGCCTCACGCGAGGCATGTACAAAGGCTTCCCATGATGCAGTCAAATGCTCGCGTAATATTTCCGGCAACTCGGCTGTGTGCAAGCGGTTAACAGCCATTGGCGTGTACGCTGGGCTTGTCATCGATGTTGTTTAAGTTAGTCCAGTCACTGGCCGACAGTCCTGCCTCATCTGACTCCGATTATATACAAGACCAGCCGGGGGTAAATATGGATTTCAGGGCCTGTCCCGGGACCATGGTGAAAAACCGGATTGCATCCGCAATTTAGCCAATCTGTTACCGGGCAAGCGGGTCGCTGCTGTATAGTATCGCCGCATATGTTGAAGACACAGGGAAGAAACTCACATGCTCTATCTGGTTACCGGCGGGGCCGGGTTCATTGGCTCGCACATCAGCGATCGATTACTGGCCGACGGCCACCGTGTCCGCATCCTGGACAATTTTTCAACCGGCAAACACGAGAACATTCCGGTATCCGATGACGTCGAGGTAATTGAAGGCGATGTCGGCAACTACGACACCGTGCGCACGGCCATGGAGCAGGTGGATATCGTATACCACGAGGCCGCCATCGCCTCGGTCCCGGAGACCGTCGGCAACCCGCTGGCCAGTGAACGCATCAATTATCGCGGCACACTGAATATTCTCGAGGCAGCGCGCCATGCAGGGGTGAAGCGCGTCATGTTTGCCTGTTCGGCTGCGGTTTATGGTGACCTGCCGGAACTGCCCAAGCAGGAGTCCATGCCGGTGAAACCGCTGTCACCGTACGCCGTCGACAAACTGGCCTCCGAGCAGGCCTGCCAGATGTACACCCACCTGTACGGACTGGAAACCGTTTCACTGCGTTATTTCAATGTGTTCGGTCCGCGCCAGGACCCGTCTTCACCCTATTCCGGGGTCATCTCGATTTTTTCGGACACTCTGAACCAGGGCAAGCAGCCCACCATCTACGGCGACGGCGAACAGACACGGGATTTTGTCTATGTGTCGGATGTCGTGGCGGCCAACATCAAGGCAGCCACCGCACCGTCCGCTGCCGGCAAGGCCATCAACATCGCCACCGGCGGCAAACTGTCCATCAACGCGCTATTAAAGACGATCTGTGATCTCAAGGGCCAGCCATTCGAACCACAGTATAAACCGGGCCGGCAGGGTGACATCAGGCATTCGCGTGCGGATATCAGTGCAGCCAGGGAGTTTCTGGATTGGGAACCCGTAGTGGCATTTGAAGATGGCTTGCGGATGTTGTTCGAAAGATAAAATCTATAAAAACACCTAATTGGCCACGGAAGCACACGGAAAAACACGGAAATAATTCTTTTAAGGCTTTTTTCTTCCGTGCAATTCCGTGTGCTTCCGTGGCAAAAATATTTTTAGATCTTATCTTTTCGTGTTCTTCCGTGGATTCCGTGGGCCATAATGTTTTTATCCGGCTGAACTACCCATAAAAAAAGCCCCGCTGTTACCAGCGGGGCTTTTTAGTACTACCGGGTCAGGCTGGCTTACATCATGCCGCCCATGCCACCCATACCGCCCATGCCGCCCATGCCACCCATATCCGGGGCACCACCGCCGGCAGCATCTGTCGGGGCATCACCCACCATGGCTTCCGTGGTGATGATCAGGCCGGCCACAGAAGCCGCATTCTGCAGTGCGAAACGGGTGACTTTGGTGGGATCGAGAATACCCATCTCGATCATGTCACCGTACTCACCGGTAGCGGCGTTGTAACCGTAGTTGCCGCTGTTACTGGCCACCTGATTCAGGATAACCGAGGATTCCTCACCGGCATTCTCGCAAATCTGGCGCAGCGGTTCTTCAATGGCACGCAGGGCAATCTGGATACCCATGGCCTGGTCATGGTTGGAACCTTCAAGATCCTTGATCGTGGACATGGCGCGAATCAGCGCGACACCACCACCGGGGACCACACCTTCTTCCACGGCAGCACGGGTCGAATGCAGGGCATCTTCAACGCGGGCCTTTTTCTCTTTCATTTCAACTTCAGTCGCGGCACCTACCTTGATGACCGCAACACCACCGGCCAGCTTGGCCATGCGTTCCTGCAGCTTTTCCTTGTCATAGTCAGAGCTTGAATCCTCGACCTGTGCACGCACCTGCTGGACACGGGCCTCGATGTCTTCCTTGCGGCCGGCACCGTCGATCACGGTGGTGTTTTCCTTGGTAATAACAATACGCTTGGCAGTGCCCATGTCATCCAGGCTGGCCTTCTCCAGGGACAGGCCGACTTCCTCGGAAATCACCTGGCCACCGGTCAGAATCGCGAGATCCTGCAGCATGGCCTTGCGACGATCACCAAAGCCCGGCGCCTTGACGGCACACACCTTGACGATACCGCGAATGCTGTTCACCACCAGGGTGGCCAGCGCTTCACCTTCCACGTCTTCGGCGATAATCAGCAGCGGCTTGCCGGACTTGGCAACCCCTTCGAGTACCGGCAGCAGGTCACGGATATTGGAGACCTTCTTGTCGTGGATCAGGATAAAGGGCTCTTCGAGCTCGGCGGACATGTTGTCCTGGTTGTTGACAAAATACGGTGACAGGTAGCCGCGATCAAACTGCATGCCTTCTACCACGTCGAGTTCGTTCTCCAGGGAAGAACCCTCTTCAACCGTGATCACGCCTTCCTTGCCGACCTTCTCCATCGCATCGGCGATAATGCCGCCGACAGACTCGTCGGAGTTGGCGGAGATGGTGCCCACCTGGGCAATGGCCTTGTTGTCGGCACAGGGTGCAGACAGGCCTTCGAGATTCTCGACCACCTGGCCAACAGCCTTCTTGATGCCGCGCTTCAGGTCCATCGGGTTCATGCCGGCGGCCACCGCCTTCATGCCCTCGCGTACCATGGCCTGGGCCAGCACTGTAGCGGTCGTGGTACCGTCACCGGCCACATCCGAGGTCTGGGAAGCCACTTCCTTCACCATCTGGGCACCCATGTTCTCGAACTTGTCTTCGAGTTCGATTTCCTTGGCAACGGACACGCCGTCCTTGGTAATCGTCGGCGCACCAAAGGCCTTGTCCAGCACTACATTACGACCCTTCGGACCCAACGTTACCTTGACCGCGTTGGCCAGTACATTTACACCCGCCACCATGCGTGCACGGGCGTCATCACCAAATTTCACTTCTTTTGCCGTCATGACAAATCCTCTCAATTCTTTCGTTTATAACAACGTATCCAGGTATTCAGGGGTGAGGGCTCAGGCCTCGATCACACCCATGATGTCATTCTCACTCATCACTAGCAGCTCATCACCGTTCATTTTGACTGGGGTACCTGAATACGCGCCAAACACAACAGTATCACCAACCTTGACATCGATAGGGACAACTTCCCCACTATCGAGGCGTTTTCCGGAGCCTACCGCTAAAATTTCACCGCGACTTGGTTTTTCTGCCGCAGAATCCGGTATCACAATACCACCTGCTGATGTAGTTTCTTCTTCCATGCGCTTTAGAATCACGCGATCGTGCAATGGACGAATATTCATTAACTGATCTCCTTAAAGCTTATCTTCACCTTCATTGAACAAAATGACGCGCCAATTGTTAGCACTCGCCTCTAGTGAGTGCTAATGATAGTCATGAAGTGCAGCCTGTCAAGGGATGAAACAGTAAATGCTGAGCCAATTTGAGTTAACTTGCTTCCTGAGACCCTTACTTACAATAGCCACGGAAACACACGGAAATGCACGGAAGGATAAAGGCATTAATAGATTCTTTCCGTGTGCTTCCGTGGCAATAATATTATTTCTCAAGTTTCAGTCGTCGTCCCGGTGGAATTCGCCCTCAATGGTGCGGGACGAACGCCCGCCAGGCGGTTTTTGGCCGGGACCGGCAGGCGTCACCACGGTGAATTGTTTCAGTGCCCGGAATGCCAGTGCCCGGCGTGTAATCGGGATCAGGCAGACAAAACCCAGCAGATCGGTAATAAACCCGGGGGTCAGCAATAACAGGGCACCAATCAGTAACAGCACCCCCTCGAACATCTCGATAGCCGGCGCCTCCCCCCGCGCCAGAGTGGCCTGCAGGCGCTGCAGGGTCGCCATGCCCTGAAACCGTGCCAGGGTCGCCCCCGCCACCGCTGTCAGCACCACCAGCAACACCGTGGGCAGCGCCCCGATAATGCCACCGACCTGGATCATGACGTAGATCTCGATGAGTGGAACGAGCAGGAACAGTAACAGCAGGACGGGAAATGGAGACATAAGTGAATCATAGCCACGGAATCCACGAAAGAACACGAAAAAATAAAATCTATAAAAACACCTGATTAGCCACGGAAGCACACGGAAAAACACGGAGAATTTTTTGTTAGGCATTTATTTTCAGTGGATTTCGTGGATTCCGTGGCTATTAATATCTTGTTTTCACTTTCTTCCGTGTAATTCCGTGTGCTTCCGTGGCAAGGTGTTTAAGTCAGTATCATTCCGGTATATTTCATAAATGCCTGCTGAACCAAGAATCGGGCTGTGCACGGTCCCGGACCAGGACACGGCCACACGCATCGCCGCGGCGCTGGTTACGGAACAACTGGCCGCCTGCGTCAATATCATCCCGGCGATACAGTCGGTTTACCGCTGGGAAGGCGCGGTCGAACACGACGAGGAACTGCTGTTGCTGATCAAGACCAATGCAGCCGTCTGGCCCCTTCTGGAGGCACGACTCCTGGCCCTGCACCCGTACGAACTTCCGGAAATTATCTCGGTCCGAATACAGGACGGCAACAGTAACTATTTGAACTGGATAACAAACAACCTCAAATTACCATGAAGACACCCGGGGAAATACCCAAGATAATGTTCAGAAACATTCTGGCCCTGCTGCTGACACTGTCAGCCGGTGCGGCCTCCGCACTGGATGAAATCGGCGGCCTGGAACAGGAACTGCTGGATCCTGACAAGGCCTTTGCCATTAGCGTCAGTACCCTGGATGACGCCACGCTGCAGGTCCGCTGGGACATCGCGGACGGTTACTACATGTACCGCGACCGCATTCGCTTCAGTACCGAGAGCCCCGGCGTGGAACTCGGGGAAGCGGTGCTGCCGGCAGGCAAGATCAAGGAGGATGAGTTTTTCGGCAAAATCGCCACCTACCGCAAACAGGTCACGATCACCATTCCCGTCAGCCGCACGGCCGAAGGGCCGGGCAGCATACAACTAAAGGCCGTGTCACAGGGCTGTGCCGATATCGGTGTGTGTTATCCGCCACATACACAACTGGCAACGCTGAAACTGGACACCATCGCCGCCGCCCCCAAGGCATCGAATACCAGTACGGCACTACAGGCCCTGAATGCCTTCAGTGACAAGCTGGGACTCGGTGATGACGACGACGAATTCCTCGACCCGGATATTGCCTTTTCAACCGACATCATCATTGAGACACCCACAGAGCTGGTTGTTCGCTGGATTAT
>JBDLIH010000063.1:0-16752 GCA_039714975.1 Pseudomonadota bacterium | reverse complement strand
CGTTTCACGCAACGTCGGAACGTGTGCATTGGCAGGTGGTCAGTTACCTGGGAAAAAACGAGCTGGCCCGTATACATGCTTGACTCCGAAAATATCAGAGCTCGCAGCATGGCCAGAATGGTTTTTCCAGTTCAAGTCGGTAACCCCCATAAAATGGTCATTTTTATATAGAGAACATTACGTTAGAATTGGTGCGCAGCGTTTTTACCGGACAGTAGTGAGATTAACCACTAATTCCCAGTGCCCAGATTCGTCCGTCCCGGGGAGCCATTTTAATTCTTCGACTTACACCCCCATCGTACGGCATTGGGGGTGACCATAAGACCGATAGTCACCGGGTCGGCGGTAAGGGATCCCGGTGGAGAGTACCATCCCCGCAGTAACAACCATGACGTTATTTTTGTTCATTACCCCCCATGCTCTCAAGAAGTTGAGTTTTCGGTAAAGCCGGGGGGGGGTTGGGCGGTTCAACCGTCACCGAGGCCGGATGAGTCTATTCGCTTGCCTTTTTCAGAGAGACAAGCTCCATCATGAAGACCAGCCCGGAATTCGGCGGGATCACATCAGCCGATCCTCTGGCGCCAAACGCAAGTTCCGGCGGTAGTCTCACAAGACGCTTACCCCCCTCGCGCATACCGATGACGCCCTCGTTCCAGCCCGGCATCACACGTTCGGTTCCGATAACAAATGATATTGGCTGATGCTCCGAACGACTGTTGACGATTTCCCTGCCACGCTCACCCTCGGCAGAGAGCCATCCCCTGAAATGAATGGTCGCCACATCACCCTCGGCTGCAGGCTCACCATGGCCGGTAACAATATCCTTATACAGAGCTCCATTGGAAGACATCATGAAACCATTGTCAGCAACGACACGCACCGCGCACAAAAGAAGCATCAACACGGTTGCCAAATGTAACCCCAAGTCTCCCCCTTGAGACCGTACCTGTCTAGTTAGTGCATTGCGCATCATGAATACTCCAGTGTGTCCGGCACCAGGATTTTTCTGCCAGCAACGCGTGGCCTGCCACGCTGGGATGGAAGCAGTCACTGTTATTGACATGTGTGGATGTAAACCGGACATCGTAAATGTCGGTATAGCGAATATTGGGCAGTATGCCGTTTCCCCGGTACTCATCCGTGACTGATTGCAACACCGAATTGTAGTTGTCGCGAGTAAGACGATGAAAGATCTTCCTGCGCAGGCAATCACTGCCATCACCCGGGTAATCATTATCCGGGTCATTACGTGAGGTACTGTTGGCACAGTCGTCGCCTGGATCATCCAGCAGGTTCTGGCAAGGCACCAGCGGCCAGATAAAGACCGAGCAGATAAAATTTGTACGTTTCGCTGTCCACAACCAGTAGATTGCCGGGATACCGGAGACATGGATCTGTGCGAGCCGTGTCGCCTCATCTCCCGCGAGAACATCCAGACCGGCACGAAACTGTGTTTCAAACAATCCAGGGTCTGTCATGTCTGCATTAGTCGGCGCGCAAACATCATTATTACCTAGTAGCATGGTAACCATACCGGCCCTGCCTTCCGGTAAGGCTGCCACATCTGTCACAACACCCTGCGCCTGCGCGGCGAAATCCGCCATCACCGCACCACTCTGTGCATGATTGAAGACCGGGTCCCGCGTTGCATTGTTCTCGTAATAGCCGGCGGTAAATACGGATTCATAACGTTCATTGAATGCGTCAACAGTATCCGCGCCATCATATCCTGTGGACCAGACATGTTCATGAAACGGCTCACCAATGGACCCCTCCGAAGACTCACCCTCGCCGATCGAATCACCAATATTGAACTGGCTTGAAGGGTAGGAGAAATTGATCCCGTAGAGAATCATGCGCAGCAAGACCAGCATATCGGCCGTGTTAAGCACACCATCCGGATCGGGTACACCATTGAGCAGCGGCGCCACATCGCCATGCAAAACAGCATCACCCGACAATGCCCGGCTGCCATGCAGATACTGCAAACCGTGCAGGTAGTCCGGTATGCCGATCTCACCATCCAGCGTGATATCGCCATCGGACACATCAGCCTGCGTGGTGGTATGCAACAGCATCGCGCTCATGAACAGCAGGATGGACAGACAACCGAATAATCTCTGTCGAGAGATGGAGAGAGAACCGGGTTTAGGCGCAGGCAGGTTCATGGGCTATCGATAGAGGTTACTGGTTTAGCCGATCTCAACATAGCAGAATTCGTATCCGCCGGAGAACACCGTCCAGTGAGACTGCCAGCAACGGGGCATCTGAGCCCGCGCTCTAGAGGGTCATCCAGTATTACAATAACAGTAAGTTACAGTATGTTTCTCATGTTGCACTGATGAGACATCATGCATGTATGCAGCGCTTCATACCCACCGCCATGTTTCCGTTCTGGGCCATTTAAATCACATGTGAATTCTTCAGCTTACGCTTCATTGTCCATTTCGGACGCTGGACGGGGCGGTGAGCATAAAACTGATAGTCACCGGGTCGGCGGTGGGGGATCCCGGAGGGGCATTCCTATACATATGAGGCCACCCCGTGGGATGTCGGCCCCCGGAACGGCGCGGGGAAAGGGAAACTCATAATCCCCTGGTCGAAGGTTCGAGTCCTGGCGGGCCCACCATCCCCATAAAATTCATGGCGTTATGTCGTTGAGGCCGGGGGATTTTTATGGGTAATCAAGAGACCGCGTGGATCCCGTGCAGATGCCCGATCGGGCCGAAGTCACCGGGCGACAATCACGGCGGAGCACCACCTTCGAAATCAATGGCTCAACCGGCCCCTCCCCTCCATCCGGAAATGGGCCATTTTTAGGTGGCAAACGCCCAGGACACAAAATCGTAATCTCCAGGTTATAGAATTAGCAGGTAGTCTGTGGTTCTTTTGTGGAAATAATCCGTCTCCGTGGTAACGATCAGGAACCCTGTCCAACCATGTATTCCATGGCCGCGTGCAGTTCATCATCGCTACAACTCATACAAGTACCTTTCGGTGGCATGGCTTTGAGTCCGTTCTTGACTGATGAAAGCAGGGCATCATTACCCTTGGCAATGCGGGGTGCCCAGGCCTCTTTATCACCCAGCTTCGGTGCACCCGCAGCCCCCGTAGCGTGGCAGGCTTGGCAGGATTTCTGATAGATGTTCAGCCCGTCCGCAGAAGCAGTCTGGGTGTCAGCCGGCTTACCGGCGGCCGGAGTTTCTGTGGGTGCTTGCGCCGGTGCAGCTTCCTGTGGGGCCGTGGTTTCCTTTTCCGAGCAACCGGTGCCCAGCAGCATCAACAGTGCGAGTGCAGGGATCAGGGCCTGCGCACCAACTCTCCGTTGTTGGGTCGTATCAGTAAACATTAGTTCACCTCCGTGATGATGGAATTGGGTATTCATTTATTGCGCAGTGTACGTGAAACCACTCAGATACTCAGCTTGAATGATGCATATTTAGATAAAATCGAGATGTGGCACTGCGACACAAGGTCTCTAAGGGCTGAACGACTCAGGTACCCAAGCAGGCCGACTCATCCGACGTCACCGGCTTCGAGTCCCGGCGGACCCACCACTTCCCATAAAATTCATTGCGTTATGGCGTTCGGACAAAGGGATCCATAGTCCCTCGGTGTACCCCATAGCGGGGGCATTGACGGCCACGGTTCAACTGACCGGTCGGCATTCACAGAATTTGATGTAATTCCCTCGGATGCCATTTCTGGTGCCGCAAACGTTCCTTCACCTTCTTCTGATACTCTTTTGGAGACAAGGCTCTTAAAGCTTTGTGCCTCGTCGAATTGCAGAAGGAACATGCAGCAACAATATTGTTACGTTCATCTGTACCGCCATCTTGGCGTGCGATTAAATGCTCTGCTGTACATTGAAGGCGTTTCGCATGGTTCTCTCTGATTCCATAGTTGCCAGCGAACTCCACAACGTTTCCTAACCACATGGGCAAACCGCAGTAGTAACAACAGCCTTTCTGCTTTTTGAAAGCCAGCAGACGATTCTTTAGTAAAAGATTATTTAATATACGATGTGACATAAACGACACCTCAGTTGTTGAGTGCCGCTCTTCCCGGACGGGATTGAGACGGAAGACAGCCGAGAACTCGATCTGGCCAATTGGATGCCATCCGAGAACTCGATATGGCAACATGAAAAATATTTCGTAACTTGCTATTTATTTATTTCAGCTTTTCGATAAATTGGGAATGTGTTGGTCATCATTTATGCAACTCACGGCTGGCACCTAGAAATGAATGGCATGATTGACAAACCCTTGGTCGAAGGTTCGAGTCCTTCCAGGCCTACCACTTCACATAAAAATCATGGTGTTATGGCATCGGGATCAAGAGACCATAGTCCCTTGGTGTGTCCCGTGGCGGGGTGCATCACATGAAATCAATAGTTCACCCGGCCCCACTCAACCGCCAAAGAGAGGACAACTTTTATGGCAAACGAAACCTAGACTCACGGAGAAATGTAAAAGGGCCTCTGTTGTGACGAGCGCCCAGGCTGGGTGAACGCACGCTAATGACCACTTACAGGTCATTAGCAAACGATAGATAAACTCTTTATAAAAACTGCAATCTACCCGCCTTTTTTTACCAGCGGTAAAAATCCTAGGGTAGTTCTCGGCTGGATGCTAACCTGATGCCGATCGGCCCACGTGGAAGATAGAAATCAAGCTGCTGATCACCCCGCTGCACCCGCACAAGTACCAGTGCGCCGGCGTCACCCCCTTGAGTAACCAGATCGTTCAGTTCCTTACCGGTGAACACCCGCTGGCCGTCATACTCATATACCCGGTCGTTGGCTTGCAGGCCATATTGCTCAGCGGACGAGTTCTGCATGATGTCGCGAGCCACAACACGGTTGGCCTGCCCGAGAGCATAAAGCATGCGGTCGTAGGCATCATCCCCGATCTCCGAACGCAACTCCCGGTAGGCATACTGGGCCTGACGTTGTTCCTTTCTGTAACGTGCGGTGTTGAGCCATCCCTCTCGGCTGGCGCGGTCCTTAAGGTACAACTGCTTCAAGTCGTATTCGTCGAGGCGCGACTGGATCAAGGCCGCCTGCTCGGTCGGGATGCCGGTCGCGATCAGGGCTTCAACGCTGGCGCGGAAGTTCTGTACTGGTGAAGGCTGTTTTGATTCCTCAATCGGTTCTGTTGCCGGTGTCCCGGTTCCGATGTCCGGAAACGTCCCGAGCTTCCCGATCACCGCTTCCAGCACGGAGACCCGTTCAGCCAGCCATAACTGTTCCTGCTCGGCTTGCGCGAGCCGCTGCTGCAGTCGGGTAATCGTATCATTCGGGCTATATTTTTGCTGGTGGTCGATCTCATGCGTGCTCGAGGGCGCATTGGCATTCGGACCGCCCGGGTCGAGTACGGCGCCGCGCAACAGATAGTACCCGGCGAGAATGCCGAGACACAGCACCACAATCAGAAAATTCTTTGCGTGCATAATAGGAAAGAAACCACAGCTTTCATTGTTTATTTGATTATAGAAATCCGACGGAATTTGTCACACATACTGGTTGTTATAATAAAGGATGCCGTCCGCGGCGAGTACCGAGGACCGTCCGACACATGGCGGTGCGATTCAGGAGGCCAATAGAGGTGCCTCGTCCGACGTCCCCAGGTTCGAGTCCCGACGGGCCCACCACTTCCCATATAAATCATCGCGTTATGGCATTGAGGCCGGGGGATCTGAGTCCCTTGGTGCATCACATGGCGGGGCGGATGGACAGGGAATTCCGAGGGCCGCCTGACACGAGGCAGGGCATCTCAGGCACCAGATCGGGTGGATACGCGCTTATGCCTTACCGTGACAATATTTCTTTCTTTTCTTGGTCAAACTCATCACAAAACTTTTGCGCTCGTACGGTAGCAGTTTTTCTAATGCCTGAAGTGCCACTGAAACCAGTAGATGCTTAATGGAACACCCTGTATTTCTCACCCTCTACTTTTTCTTCTGCGATATAAAAATCTCTACCCTCATATACCGCATCTTCAAAATGTGACTCGCTGTCACTCACTTTCTGTATATCAGATGTAACAGCACATGCGGCAACGACAAAAACCAACGAGACCAATACCGCAACACTTATTGATTTCTGCATACTTCCCCCTCTTAATGACAACTCTGCATAGTTCAGTTCACGTGCATGTATGTCAAGCTCTAGTGATCAGCCAATTATAAACGTTCTTTGCATCCATCCGGATTCGATCCATCAACAAGAACATGTTCGAATACCGGAGGACTCTCATCACCGTAATATTGAATATAGTTCGCCCAATCATTCAACTTGGCCAGGTCACGTGCATTGCCCGACGAGCAAGTCTGCACCGGCGAATCTCAGGCGCACACTGTACGTAGTGAACTTCTATCGAACCACCAAGGACCCGATAAAGTTTCGACGGCCAGTCCGGGTCTTTAATTTCCTTTGTGAAAGGGCCGACAATGACCACATCCTGAAAAGACAGGTTTTCCCCGGCTATATCGAAGAGTGTTTCGTAAATTGGTTCGCGAAAGTTTCGCTTAAAGTACTCAGAATCGCGATCATCCGAGCTATGTCCAGATTGAACAAGTGCGATACGAACCAGCCGCTCAGTCACCGTGTCAATGTCCAGCATGGTCGCATCCCTAGCAGCGGCCAGTTGCCTGGCATATGTTGATTTGCCTGAGCCCGGAGTCCCGCAAACTATATATGTTGTGTACACAGCGACCGTATGACTCCCTCGCTTATATTCATCATCATCTAAGGGTATCATCCGCCGCCTAAAGGCGGGGGGTTTACGGATCCCCTATCGGGGACTCTAAATGGCTTTACAAACCTCACTCAAAATTTGCATGAGCATAACCATAATGAGCAACTATCCGGACATTCACAACGGATCAAGATGGGCCGGGTTAATCTGGGACGATGCATCCGTAACGCTTTCGGCAACCGAGGACTATACAAACCTCTCCTATGAGAGCACCCTGCCCGGCACTGTCCATTTCGATGTTGGGTCAGCCCTCGTGCGGTCCTCAGTAGTCCCCATCCCCGCCGCCGTCTGGCTCTTCGGCTCCGGCCTGCTGTGCCTCATCGGGATGGCGAGAAAGAATATTCGTAAGTAGTAATCATCGAAAATTAGGGAGCGGGTCTCATGACATTCACACAATCAATCAAACAGTGCTTTACAAAATATGCAGATTTTAATGGTCGAGCTAAAAGGCCGGAATATTGGTGGTTCTTTTTGTTTTTATTTTTATTAGGGTTAGTGACAGGAGCCGTCAGTGAAGTGCTTAATGGTATTGTTGCATTGGCAACACTCATTCCATCATTTGCCGTTGGGGCACGCCGCCTGCATGACACCAACCGGAGTGGCTGGTGGCAACTACTATGGCTTATTCCCGTTATCGGGTGGATCGTGGTGATTATATTTCTAGTCCAAGAAGGTGAATCAACTGAAAATCAATATGGGGACATACCCAAAGATTAGCCAAGCCCCTCATAAATATACGGTAATATAAATGAGGAATTTCACGCGTTTCTTTTAACGCTTACTGCCGTCCACATCCACGCCACCGCTTGACTCTTCGGCTCCGGCCTACTGGGATTCATCGGGTTGGCCAGAAAGAAGCAGCTTAAATAATAATTTACGGAGGAGAATTATGGTCAGGTACAATCCTGAAACACTCTACATTGATAGTGGCCGCCGCACTCCACAGGAACACACCGTCGGCAACATGCTACTGGGTTACTTCCACCAGACTAAAGGGCGCACCTTTGAAGAGATGATCGATGCGGTGATAGCGTCCGGGTGGAAACCTCAGAAGTCTGAGCTGTACAACGACCGGCCTGAGAAGTCTCGCTATCTACGCGGGTATTTAGTCTGGCTGGCAAGTAATGACTACCTTATTAGCAAAGGAGACTGACATCATCGCAACGCATGTCGAGGATGTACACCGTAAATTCCATCATGCGGTTAGTTGGTAACACCGAATTTTGGTGCCTGCCCTTACGGCAGAGACAGCGTCAGGGAAGTGCGATGGGATCGGACCGACGCAGGTGCCTGTTTAAAGTGCTTTCCGTGGAAGGTCCGAGATGGATTCTCTCAAGATCCTGGGTTATGCTTTCTATACTCTTTTCGATTACTGCCTTGCAATTTGCTAATGAAATACCGAAATATTCCATGCACTACTCCATCAGCGAAACGTCACTTCAAACCCGCAAAAATAATATTTTCCTGGGCGCACTGCTCAGTCTGGTATTGGTTGTCGTTATCACCGCTGGGCACTTTCAATACCCAGAAACTTACAATGATATGGTCTTTTGGTCCGTTATTGTCATGGTGGCCGTTGGCAATCTTGTCAATTACTACCGTTATCGCCGTTACCTGTGTTTAGTCAAAGATCATCGAATTGAAATTGATGGCGATGAGGTTTCCTTTTTTACCGGAACTGAAAAATCCGTGCTTGATACTAAAGAAATTGTTGCACTGACTTTTTATTGCAAGAAAGGACAGGTTGAGCACATTCAACTGAAATTGAGGAATAATCGGGGTGTACGCTTGGAGGGCTATACCGATTTGGAGCAGTTGGGTGATTCTATTGCAGACCAAATCCCCAAAGAACTGGTGGTTGGAAGGGAGCCCTGAATACCCCTCGCCCACACCGCGAATGTTAGAGGACTCTGCTTACGCATAAACTCGCATCTTGCGTATAAAAATCGAGTGGCCGCTTTCGGCTAGGTATGCGACATTCATCGGCTTACTGTGTAGGTCGCAGATGCAGAACCAGACATACCCATCAGATACCCTGTGTTTCTAATTCGCCTGCATAACAACATATGTCTGAAGTATTTGATTAGCCATACAGGCGTCCCCATGCTGCTCATGAGCCGTAGCTGCATCATATTCTGCCACTATCAACATGCGTTTCTGATCCTCTGGTAACATAACTATTTCTTTGGCGGCCTTTTCAATTGGAATAGCCTTCCCTTCAAAAACAGTACCCCATATCGCCAGGTCTTTGAGTTTCTTTGGATCTGTACTGATAGGGTTTTCTTCGAACACCGTGAAGTTCGCCTTCTTTCCGATATCGATACTGCCCATTTCATTTTCCTTGCGCATGGCGTGGGCCGCGTCGATCGTAATTGCCCGGAAGGCCTCCTCTGACGTCACCTTTTCCTGGGGGCCAAGTACCCTCTTCCCGGATAAACCGATACGATTCACGGCTGACCAGGCCAGCAATATCGGACGCGCCGGAGCCATCGGCGCATCGGAATGGAATGACAGCCGGACACCTTCATCGATCACACTGCGCCCGCGAACCATGACTTCCGAACGTTCGGGTCCTACACCAACCTTACTGTACTGCTCGCCAAGAACGTGAACGTAGAACGGGTTGGAGCTAATCTCCGCTCCCAGCTCGGCGGCGCGTTTGACTTGTGGTTTGTCGGAAAAGCCGAAGTGGTGGATACCGAAACGGTGATCGTAACGGGGTTGACGGTGTAGCAGTCCCTCCAGGGTGTTTAAGGACAACTCCATGCCAAGGTCCCCTGTCTGATGAACAACAATTTGATAACCCTCTTTCCAAAAGGCCCACGCGCTTTTGGCAAAATCCTCCGGTGATTGGATCCATTCCCCATCATGGCCGTCCAGGTAGCCATCTTTCATCTGCATAAGCTGGTTAAAGACTCCACCATCAGTGAACAGCTTGATCTGATCAGGCATCCACTGAACATGTTCGCCGTTCAATCTCTTGACCTAGTCACGGGCAGCCGCGACAGCTTTATCACCGTCCTTATCGTTCAGGTCAAAGAGCGTGTTGCCCGCGGGAATCAGATAGTAGTCAAAGGGCATCGCCCCACTCTCCAGGACGTCAATCATCTGAAGAATCATCGATTCCGGCAGTTGCACCCCCGGATCGCTGGCAGCCGTGAGGCCTCCAGCATGAATGTAGTCCCTGGCGCGCTCAAGGCCGATCTCGAACTTCTCCGGCGATCCGATGACAGGGAACAACTTCGGCAGCACCAGGTACATTCCTTTTTCCCAGACATGCCCCTTTTCCCAGTTTGCCATTGCAGACATTTCACCCTTGCCTTCCCAGTCGGACTCCTTCATCTCCAGCATTTCCAGGGCCCTGGAGTTGAAATAGAATTCATGCTGTGAGCGCTGCCACACAACGATCGGACGGGTGCTTGACACGACATCCAGGATTGCGCGGCTCATCTCCCCATGGAAAGCCGCGTGGTATCCCCAAGTAAAGAGTAACTCCTCCGGATCTTCCAGACTGGCTTCAGCCTCCTTCAGGCGTTCCATATATTCCTGCTCGCCGACCACTCCCTTTGCGTCTCCCCAGGGAAGCTGCCAATCCGCCGGCGTGATGAAGTGGGCGTTTGAAACCAGCGCAAACAGCCAAAAGTGAAGATGGGGATCAATGAGACCGGGGGTGAGAACTTTATCGGAGAACGTCTTGTCGACAACTAATCCCCTGGCATCTTTAAACCGGGCCAATAGTTCTTTCTGACCACCTACATCGATAATCCGGCCGTCTCGAACAGCTACCGCCGTCGCCGACTTTATAGTGGGCGACATGGTCACGATATCCTTGGCAACAAAGATTGTGACGTTGTGAGGTGGTGATGCCGGTGTTTGATAAAGATTCTGCAGGGATTCAGCAGCGAAGCCAGATGAAAATATTCCAAAGGTTACAAGTGTCGTAGCCACCAGTAGTCGAATTTGCGACAAAGCTCTTCCTTGTTTTTGAAGTCTCATTCCTACCTCCAGATATAATGTGTTGCGTCGATCGGTTGAAATCGCAAGCCGTTTCCGGTCATCAGACTAAAATACTCAGGTATTCAGCCGGGAAGGTCTGGAAACAACCCACAACTTGCCTTTCCCTGGAATCCTGTGAACTTCTTAGTTGCAGCAATTTCGGTCATAGCGCACAGTCAAAAACAGCGACCCGAAGGCCGCCGCTGGTGTGCGATAGTACTGACAGTCAGGCCGCTTTCTTGCGCCTTGCTATTCCAAGCAGTCCTAGCAGTCCGGAGCCAAAGAGCCAGAGGGCTGACGGTATAGTAGGGTAAGGGTATTCCACCCTCACCCCATCCAGGTATTTTTCTCTGACGCGTTATTTCTTTTTCGTTTCCTTCTCATGCTCGGCGCGCATACGCTTCTCTTCTTCGAGGATGGTATTCACCGCGGTTTTCAGCGGTGCCCACCCGTACCAGTGCATGTAGTCGTTGCTGGCGTGGAAGGCACCCTGGAAGGTACGCTGCCGATATTCCAGCATGATCAGGTATAGCTCCTGCTCGATGTGGGTCTTGGCATCGTAGTACTGCAGCAGATCCGGTGCATACTTCCAGCCCTCAGGTTTCTGCAGGATGCCATCGCGATACAGGCCCTGTACCGCCTGTATGGCCTTTGCAAACTCGTGGTCGGCCGCCTTGATGATTTCATCCGAGGCTTTCATATGACTGTCCACGAAACTCATTGAGTGGCACTCGTTACAGGTGTTCTTCATCTGTATACGGAGTTCGTTGAACTCATCCGGACCCTTGGCAACCCGTGCCTGCACAACAAGTTCAGTGAACCGTTCGGTGGGCTGCAGGTTGTCATCCAGTACCCCCGCCGCTTGCAGGATCAGTGCACGATCAAAGGTCCATTGCGGATCGTCATCCACATCCATGTAATGACCGGAGGGCAGCTGGGCTGCCAGTTTGGTGAGCTGCGGTTTCAGGGTGGGTGCGACATCGATCAGTGCCAGCACATTTTCCTTGGTCGGGATGCGCAGCGCGACAAAGCCCCATGACGTATCCACACTGTGGCTGCCTTCTGACATATGGCATTTCTGGCAGGTGGGTGCCCGGGCGTCCTCTTCATGTCCCTCGATGCCCCAGATGACGCCGTGCTTGGCCGACGTGTACATCTCCCACTGCGGATGATCGAAGCCCATATGACAGTTGGAGCATGCACGGGGGTCCTTGGCCTCGGACACCTTGAAAGTATGGCGGGTGTGGCAGGCGTCGCACTGGGCATTGCCGTAACGGTATTCTGAGGCTTCCTTGCCACCGTCACTTTTGAGGGCCTCTGCATTGCCATCTGTGACGCCCATCAGGCCTTTTTCACCAATCTTGTGGCAGCCTGAGCAGCCACGGTAACCCTGTTCTGTAATGGCCCCTGGCTGCCCATGCCAGGCAATCTGGGATTTCATGACCATCCAGGCCAGATTGTGCTTGCCCTTTCTGTGCTCTTTCAGTTTTTTCTTGTGGCACTCACCGCAGGTCTCGGCCGTCGGCATCTCCGCCTTGGCGAAATCATCCATGGTCTTGTGGTCTTCGCCGTGACAATCATGACAACGGACTTCCTCAGATGTCTTGGGATTGGCATGCGGGCTGTCGAGGTGCTGCTTGACGATACCGGGCGTGACCGACACATGACAACCGAGGCAGTCCTTTTGCGCGAGTTGGTCTACATCCAGCTGCTTGGCCTTCATTTCCGCTGCCATTGCCAGATTGAGCTGACCAACAAATAATATGGCACTGCATAATACAAAGAGTATGAATCGCAGGTGTTTCATCATGACTGCCCCCTGATGGTTATAATCCCTATAAACTGGCTACAGCACACAAACATGTTGAACTGGTCTGAAAAGCATCCAGACAGACCGGACACGGCCTGCGTATTGCAAGACATTACTGCTTTATCATTTCTTGATAGACGGCCCGATTCTACATATGGGCATGTAATGTATTCTTGACTTGAATCAAGTAAGAAAGGGATTTATTACAATCAGAAGAGTCAACACTTGAACCCATATTTTTCCACTATTGCGCTATGAGTTGAAAACACCTTATCACGACGGTACCACCTGTCTGTGATCTTCAAGCCTTTGGACTTCATTACCAGGCTGCCCGCCCTGGCGTCTAAACCGAGGGTTAACCTCACCCGCTATTACGGCATGTTTTCCCCCATTATGTTATTGATTCGAGTACTGCAGATTAATAGCTGAAATTAAATGGCTGCCTGGTGCATAACTTGCCGTTCACATCCGGCAATCGTACTTCGGTTGTCGGCCACTGGACCGGACATCAAAAGGGGAATGTAGCCCGTACGACTGAGTGAGATATTGGAATATTAGACCTGACTCCACTGTCGGGTCAGGTGCGTTTATGTGTTGGGATAACTAGGACCGGGTATCGTGATTTATGAAGGATCCCTTCGCTGACGCTACCCACAAGAAGTTGATACATCGCACCTCGACCATGAGTACCAACAACAATCATATCTACATCCAGATCCGAGGCCTCCTTAAGAATTGTTTCTACCGTTGCGCCGTGCACAAGAAGGGCAGTAGCGTCCAGGCCTGCCTTGCGCAATCGATTTGCAATCTCTTGAATCTGGCGATGCTCGTTGTGGAATTTTTTTGCGAGGGTTTCCCGGGCTGCTAGTGGATCCACTTTAAATTCAACAAAGTCTGGCTCAGGCTCTGCGTTATGCAGAATCCACACCTTTGCTGGATATTCTTTATTAATTTCTTCGACTTTTTCCACAATGGTTTGTGTGGATTCAGAAAGGTCAACACACACCAGAAGCTTCATGTCTTCTCTCCATCAGTTACGCACCATTGTACCAAATTGTATTAGTTTGGTCCGTCGATCGGTCAGGACAGTTAGAATTCGGCGAACAGGGAACCGACCTGCGTGGATGGATCGACAGCGTCAGAAAGGGATCTTATAAGCTTTTCGCCAATACGGCGCGATAGTGCGAGCATGGCTAACTTTTGTCTCAGTGAATGGAGCGCACAGTCTACCGCACAATCTCGCCGGGTGAGAAGAACCAACCCGCCGCGCAAACTACTATAATATATAGTACCAACAACTGAGCTAATCAGGAGGTCACTAACGGCACTGTGGCTAGTGTGTACTGGACGGCATGGTGAGCACAAGCACCGCTTTCTCGACGAAGACCGGATAGAGAGGAGACGTCCGCAATAGAAAATAGGAGTGCGGAGGGCAAGGCTATGCATTTCAAATTGATTATCGCTTTAGTTGAAGAAATTGAGGTTGATGCTGTTATGAAGGCCGTGCGCCACGCGGGCGTGACGGGTGCGACGGAGATACCCTTCGCCCACGGTGAGGGGTTAGAACACGTACAAACCTTTTTCGGCCTCAATCTCGAAACCCGGATGGAAATGTTCCTCTTCCTTGTCGAGGAACACATGTCGCGTTCAGTACTCGAGCAGATCGAACGAGTTGGAAAGATCGATGCAGCGCCGGGGACGGGTATCGCATTTCAGCTGGATGTCGAGGATGCAGTCGGCGTAACGCGCCAGATTCAGAAGCTGAAAGAATTAGTGGAGGAACAGATATGAATACTCGCCTGATTTGTCGAGTAATGGATGCCATAAAAACGAAATTTGACTTGATTGGTCGTAAGGCAACCATCGACATGAATGCTCACTAATTCCCATGCCAGCGTCTATTTGGCAGGGATCGCGAATATCACAATAAAAGCCAGAATAATTGCAACAGTGGCAAAACGCGCCCGTTGTAGGCGGTGGGCTTTGCGTTCGTAATGATAGTGGCTCGCAATGAGGGCAACTACACACTGCAACAAGTAATACAGGGCAAAAGCACGTGAAGCGAAGGAGATGATTTCCAGGAGGTCTGCAGTCCAAACCAATATGATTGCGAAGAGTGATACCACCAGGTAACACTTGTTGGTCGATAAATTTCCGCTACTGCTTTCACTAACCAGGCATCCAGCACCGACAGTATCAGCGACAGCTGCACTGAACTGGCTCATGATCGCAGCTACAATCAGCATCAAGGGTAGTATGGTTGCTGCCAGCCCGGTTGCAGAAACGATTTCTGAGATCTGGATATTCGCAAGGTTGATATGTTGCACAATCGGCATCAATGCAATGACTGATACCACATACAGGGCGCCTGAAATTAATTGTGCTCGACGCATGGTCTGTACGCGGATTTCAGCAGAATATTTTTCACCCAGAAACCGCGATGTCTCAAACCCCTGAACTACCAGCAAAATACCAAACAGTATACACGCTTTGATTGTCAAGCTTCTGTCCTGGATATCAAAGATGAGCGATCGTTCAGATTGTATGAAGTTGTAGTCGTATACAAATATCCCAGTCAACAGTGCCGCAACAATAGATAACTGCAGAGACATTGAATACGCTTCAAGTTTCTCAAGTCCACCCAGTCCGCGTATAAAACCCGCCGTAGCAATAAAAACTATGATGATTGTTGTCAGGGTTCTTTCCAGGTCAGGTAAATCCCCAAACCCTATGTAGTTCAGTAGAAAAGACGATAGCAGTGACAGATAGAACGCAACAGCAGTCACGTAAGCGAATGAAAGCACGGTATTGGCGAACAAATCGATTTTGTATATTACAGGGTGGTCTTTCCTTTCATGCAGGAGGGGTTCGGCATGAGTAATATTGAAGCGAATAACACTGCCTATGGCATAGGCGAGCACAACAATGCCCATGACTGCGAGAGGAGAATACGCGCCGACTACGCTTGCAAGCAATGGCGCTATGATCAGAAACCCGCTGCCGATGATGGAGGACAGTGGCGTGAGTGTTGCGTTCCAGGACTCGCTTTTGGTCAAACGAGGATGGAACATGAACAACAACACAATGGCTGCAATAACCACAAGTATGATGTTCAGCATACCTCCCCCTCCGTTTATAGCACTTAGCTTAGAACGTAACGCTACAGGTGGGGATATCTTGGTTAACGGTGTGGCATTATGATTAGCGCGACACCCCAGCAACCGTAAGCGTCAAGATGGAGTCCCATCGACGTTGTAGGTTATGGAATTGCCGTCGGCAAGCGGAGGGTATTCAGAAGACGTAATCACTGCTGCTTCAGCCCCAATAGAACCGCTGATGACCAGGAAAATACCCAACTCGTCAAGCAACGCCGGCACATGATTTCTCTCCTGTGCGTACTTTACAGAAGGCACTTCCTACCTTTTGGTACACTAACACTTTCCTATAGTGGATTCATTGATCTGCAGCACGGAAGGCGGCCAAAGCCGCCGTCTTTGTTGAAACTGTCAGCCACTCTCGTGTTCGCCATCCCTCCAACTCTATATGCCCAAGAGTTTGGGCGAGGGAGAGGCATCTGGATGTACTGAAGGCGTTCATTTCAGATCGAACTCGATGAATGGCAGAAATAGGTCAATCCGTGTCTAGCCCTGAAGGACTGGTTACAGCTAACTCCGGTCATTCACATAAACAGAAAACCCCGCTGATGCGAGGTCTCTGAATGAGTGCTACCGTCGGCCAGTAAGAGACATTCCCGCCGATTCTGTGGATGTCTCAGATGCAGCAATTACGGACGTACGTGTCTTCCACGTGCGCTTCCTCTAATGGCCTAATGAAAGACATGCAGCCTACAAAAAACGCCCCGGCAGTAGAGGGCCGGGGCGTTTAGTGGCATATGGGAGATGAAACTACAGATGCTATGCTGCCACTGATTAACAAGATATAGAAAACTCCTATTCCTGCATATTGCCCTTTGGTGTAACTAAAATGTGTTCCCTGACATGTGTCTAGGTCACAAATAATGGATATTGTACTGTTGGCCAATGAACTTCAGCACAATATTCATCCCCGTCCGTATGTTGTTTCATTGTAAGCGGTTAGCGAACGACAGGCTTGCTCATTCGTTTCTGATCTGATCCTTGTTGAGGCTGCCTGGCAGCAGTGCCTCGATTGCCTCAACTGTTTCTG
>JBDLIH010000062.1:0-16878 GCA_039714975.1 Pseudomonadota bacterium | reverse complement strand
TCTGCAAGGCGCTGCGAATGATGTCCTCGGATGACATGTTGGTGCTGTCAATGACGCGCACCATCTGGCTGGCCTCCTGTGGTTTGTAACCCAGCCCCACCAGGGCACTGACCGCATCTTCCACGGGATTTGAAACCGTTGCGCCCGAACGCCCCGAGACCACCGTGGCCGGTGTAGTGGATGCTTCGAGGCGGTCACGCAGTTCGATGATGAGTCGTTCAGCCGTCTTCTTGCCGATGCCCGGCAGTTTAACCAGCGCACCGGCATCACCACCCTGCACACAGGCGATAAATGTCTGCGACTCCATGCCGGACAGAATGGTCAGCGCCAGCCGCGCACCGACACCGTTGACCTTTAACAGGCTGCGGAACAGGTCCCGGTCGGTGAGTGCAATAAAACCGTACAGGGTGTGCGCATCTTCACGCACCGCAAGGTGAGTGAACAGGGTCACCTCGGCACCGACATCAGGCAAGTCATAGAAGGTGGTCATGGGTGCATCGATTTCATAGCCTACGCCCTGCACATCCAGCAATAAGCGCGGTGGCTGTTTATCCAGAATCCTGCCGCGCAGCAAACCGATCACAGGGCAATGTTCCCGCGGGCTGAGCCCGCCGTTGTCATTCGATTACGGGTTTCCCGCTGGTGACCATGACAGACCGCCACGCCGAGGGCATCGGCGGCATCGGATGGGGGTGATTTTTGCAGCGACAGCAATACACAAATCATGTGTTGCACCTGTTCCTTGGTCGCGCCGCCATTGCCGACAACGGCCTGCTTGATTTCACGGGCGGCATATTCATCAACCGGAACCTCCCTGTGTACACTGGCGCAAATGGCCGCACCGCGCGCCTGTCCCAGCTTCAGGGCCGAATCGGCATTTTTGTTCATAAACACCCGCTCAATGGCCATTTCATCGGGCCTGTACTCCTGGATGATAGTGTTGACGCCTGAAAAGATAATACCCAGCCGCTCGGCAAGGGCATCCCCGCGGGTACGGATGCAGCCACTGGCAACATAGCTGATCTGCTGGCCGGCCTGATCGATAATGCCGTAACCCGTTACCCGGGAGCCGGGGTCAATGCCAAGGATGCGGGTCATAGTGCTCTATCCCATCTTCTCCAGAATCTCTTCAGAAATATCTGCGTTGGAATAGACGTTCTGCACATCGTCAAGGTCTTCCAGCCGGTCCAGCAGGCGGATCATCTTTTCCGCCTCGTCCTGGTCCAGCGACTGGGTATTGGCGGCGCGCATGGTCACTTCGGCCTGTTCGGGTTCCAGTCCGGCGGCAACCATGCCTTCCTTGATGTCCACAAACTGGTCGGGTTCGGTCAGCACATCCACCGAGCCGTCATCGTTGCCCAGCACATCCTCGGCACCCGCCTCCAGTGCCGCTTCCATAATCTGGTCCTCGTCACTGCCACTCGGGTAACTCAGGATACCGGACTTGGTAAACTGGTAGGCCACCGAACCATCGGTACCGAGGTTGCCACCGGCCTTGGTAAAGGCATGGCGCACTTCGGCGACGGTGCGGTTACGGTTATCAGTGACGCAGTCCACCATCACGGCCACACCGCCGGGCCCGTAACCTTCGTAACGTACCTCCTCGAAGTTCTCGCCTTCCTGCGCACCCGACCCCCGCTTGATCGCGCGTTCAATGGTGTCCTTGGTCATGTTGCCACCGAGCGCCTTATCGACCGCAAGCCGCAGGCGCGGGTTACTGGCAGGGTCCGGATCACCCACCCGGGCCGCCACCGTAATCTCGCGTATCAATTTGGTAAACAGTTTGCCGCGCTTGGCGTCCTGGGCACCCTTGCGATGCTGGATATTGGCCCATTTACTGTGTCCTGCCATTGTCACTCACCTCATGGTACAAATTGTGCGCTATTTTAGCATTGCTGTGCGGCAGAGTTATAGCGGACGTGGCGCCTCACACAAGCGCCGCTGCAGCCGCAAACCGGCCCTGCCGGAGAAAGGCGCAGACGGCCTGTGCAACTTCTGTTGAATAGAGCAGGCCAAAATGGCCCGTGTTGACCGTCATCGCAGACGAGCTACCGGCAATTTCTGTTTCATCCACTGCGACCGTGCCGTCATTGTCACCGTCAAAACCGCCCAGCAGGCGGCCGATACCGACCGGGCGGGTACCCGCGATAACACCCAGTGACAGCCGTCCCTGCCAGCGCGGCCCATTGCCCAGCAAGGCATCCCTGCCGCTGCGGCCGAGTGACCAGCTGGAAAACGGGTAACGCTGCACACGCTTTGCTATCACACTGCCGTTGACCGGACTGCCCAGCAGCACGATGCGTCCATTAATAAGGTCCGGGTGATCCTGCAAGGCCTGCAGGATCACCAGGCCACCCAGGCTGTGGCCCACCAGGTGTACGGTTGGCACATCCTGCTGCCGGACCCGATCTGCCAGGCGAGCGGCATTGTGCAGCAGCGGTCGCAGCAACGAACGATAACTGAACACCTCTGTGTGATAGCCGCAGGCGCGCACCCGCCGTGCCAGCAGCTGCATTTCCAGCCCGGTCATCCAGATGCCGTGGATCAGAAAGACGGTTTCAGGCATTACTTAAGGTAGCTCTGATTTATTCGTCATGCCGGCGAAGGCCGGCATCCAGGGCATTGAAAACTCTGGATCCCGGCAGGCGCCGGGATGACGTTACAGGAATTAATCAGAGGATCCTTAACAGCGCAGGTTGAATCAACCTGCTGCAGCATCAAGCGTCTGCCTCGGGTGGCTTGTGCAAGTGAATACCCAGTTCAATCAATTGACCCTGCGCCACAGAGGAAGGTGCCTGGGTTAAAGGACACGCCGCTGTCTGGGTCTTGGGGAAGGCCATGACTTCCCGAATCGATGTCGCACCCGTCATCAACATCACCAGCCGATCAAGGCCAAATGCAATCCCGCCGTGTGGCGGGCAACCGAACTTCAGGGCATCCAGCAGGAAACCGAACTTGTCGCGTGCCTCCTGGTCTCCAATACCAAGCAGCTTCAGCACCGCTTCCTGCATATCGGTACGATGGATACGAATCGAACCGCCACCCAGTTCGGTACCGTTGAGCACCATGTCATAGGCACGCGAAAGACTGGCACCCGGGTCCGCTGTCAGTTCCGCGGGATCGGCAGACTTCGGCGCCGTGAAGGGATGATGCAGCGCCATCCAGCGACTGGCTTTCTCGTCACGCTCGAACATGGGGAAATCCACCACCCAGACCGGCTCCCAGTCGCCCTTGACCAGGTCACGGTCGATGCCCAGTTTGACCCGCAGGGCACCAAGCGATTCATTAACCACCCGGGTCTTGTCGGCGCCGAAAAATACCAGGTCGCCATTTTCAATACCGGTGCGCGCGACAATGGCGTCAACTACGTCATCCGGAAGGAATTTAAGGATCGGTGACTGCAGACCCTCGCGGCCGGCGGCAACATTATTAACCTTTATATAGGCAAGTCCGCGGGCACCGTACCTGCCGACGTATTTTGTGTATTCATCGATATCCTTGCGGCTGATCTCACTGCCACCCGGCACCCGTAGCGCGGCAATGCGTCCGTCCGGGTCGTTGGCCGGCCCGGAAAACACCTTGAACTCAACCGCTTTCATCACGTCACCCAGATCCACCAGCTCCAGAGGAATCCGCAGGTCCGGGCGGTCAGTCCCGAAGCGTTGCATTGATTCGGCATAGGTCATGCGCGGGAACGGCTCCGGCAGCGCCACGTCCAGTACATCCCTGAACAGCTCCCGCACCATGGCCTCCGTCAGGGACATGATGTCATCTTCTTCCAGGAACGATGTCTCGATATCCAGCTGGGTAAATTCCGGCTGGCGATCCGCGCGCAGGTCTTCGTCACGGAAACAGCGGGCAATCTGATAATAGCGATCCATGCCGCTCATCATCAGCAACTGTTTGAACAACTGCGGCGATTGCGGCAGCGCAAAAAACTCACCGGCATGTGTACGGCTGGGAACCAGGTAGTCACGCGCACCTTCCGGTGTCGAGCGTGTCAGGATCGGGGTTTCCACATCGATAAAACCATGGGCATCCAGATAAGTGCGCATGGCATGGGTAATGCGTGCGCGCAGGCGAATTTTTTCCTGCATCTCCGGCCGGCGCAGATCGATGTAGCGATAGCGCAGGCGCATTTCCTCATTAATGTCCTTGTCTTCCAGTTGAAACGGAGGCGTTTCCGCGGCATTCAGTACCTTCAGCTCCAGGCCCAGCACCTCTACGGCGCCCGTCGGCATATCCGGATTAACGGTACCCTCGGGACGGTGCCGCACGCGTCCCTTCACCTGCAGGACATATTCATTCCGCACCCGCTCCGCCACGGCAAAGGTGGCCTCGGTATCCGGATCAAACACTACCTGCAGCAGGCCCCTGTGATCACGCAGATCGATAAAGATGACGCCACCGTGGTCGCGGCGGCGGTGCACCCAGCCACACAGGGTCACTTCCTGGTCAAGGTGGGATTCGTTCAGTTCACCACAGTAGAGACTGCGCATAAGTATTTTCCAGTGTCAGTAATGCAAAAATGCTAGGGGGGTCACGTAGTCAGCATCGGCAGGGGTAATCAGCCCGACCCGCTGGATTTCTTCTTCGTTGCGGTGTCACCCGATTTAGTTCCAGTGTCTTTCTTTGCATCCGGCTTGGCTTTCCTGTCGGACTGCGCCACATTTTTCTTTTTACCGGTCTTGAAATCGGTCTCGTACCAGCCACCGCCCTTGAGACGGAAGGCAGAGGCAGAAATCAGTTTCGTCAGCGCATCCTTGCCGCAATCGGGGCACTTGCTGAAGGGTTTGTCGCTGATCTTCTGCAGGGTTTCGAACTGGTGCCCGCAGGCAGCGCACTGGTACTCGTAAATCGGCATGATATGAACCTGGTCAGTCACTTCTACAAACAGAACTGGCGCATTATACAGACCCGGGGCAGCAAGTTGATAGCCGCGAACAGCCGAAAAACAAGCACCTGACAGCGCTCATTCGTGGTTTCCCGGTCACCTTGATTCTGTGACAATAGACAGGTTGTCCACCGTAGATTACACAGAGCAACCATGCACACACGCCCGACCACCCTGCCTGGCACGGCCGGTAACGACCTGAAGACATTAGGGGCACTGGCCCCGTTTTTGTGGACTTACCGGGGCCGTGTCCTGCTGTCGCTGGGGTTCCTGGTGCTGGCCAAGGTTGCCAATGTCGGCATTCCGCTGGTGCTCAAGGACATCGTCGACAGCCTGGATGCAAACGGACACAGTCAGCTGGTGCTGCCACTGGCCTTGCTGATCGCGTATGGCGTGTTACGACTGGCCAGTTCCCTGTTCAACGAGTTGCGCGATGCCGTATTCGCACGTGTCCGCCATGGCGCCATGCGCAGTGTCTCCTCAAAGGTGCTCGAGCACCTGCATAAATTGTCCTTGCGTTATCACCTGGAAAGGAAAACCGGCGGCCTCTCACGTGACATCGACCGGGGTACACGCAGTGTCAGTTCACTGATGAACTACATGGTATTCAGCATCCTGCCAACGCTGGTAGAGATTTCCCTGGTAACCGTCATCCTGCTGTCCCGTTATGATGTCTGGTTCACCATTGTGACGCTGATAGCCGTTGTCACTTACATTGCCTTCACGATGAGTGTCACGGAATGGCGCATGAAGTTCCGGGTGTCGATGAACAGGTTCGACTCAGAGGCCAACACACAGGCCGTCGACAGCCTGCTGAATTATGAAACAGTGAAATATTTTGGTAATGAGCAGTACGAACTGCAACGCTATGATGAAAGTCTGAAACACTGGGAATCAGAAGCAGTCAACAGCCAGGCCTCACTGTCCGCCCTGAATTTCGGGCAGGCCATCATTATTGCAGCCGGTGTCACAATCATCATGATCCTGGCTGCCCGAGGCGTTGTCTCCGGCAGCATGACGCTGGGTGACCTGGTGCTGGTCAATGCCTTCCTGTTGCAGCTGTTTATTCCCCTCAACTTCCTTGGCATTGTTTACAGTCAGTTAAAGCATGCACTGACTGACATGCACCTGATGTTTGATGTGCTTAACGAGGAACCCGAGATCACGGACCGGCCTGACGCCAGGCTACTGGACGCAGGCAACGCCGAGGTCCGTTTTGAACATGTTTCATTTGCCTATAATCCCCGGCGTCCGATCCTGCATGACATCAGCTTTACCATTGCGCCGGGTGAGAAAGTCGCCATTGTCGGCCCCAGTGGCGCAGGAAAATCCACGCTGGCACGCCTGCTGTTCCGCTTCTATGACATCACCTCGGGAAAGATTCTTGTTAACAATCAGGATATCAGTGAAGTCACACAGGACAGCCTGCGCCAGGCCATCGGTATCGTGCCCCAGGATACGGTGCTGTTTAATGAATCCCTGCGCTACAACATTGCCTATGCAAGACCCGGCGCAAGCCGTGACGAAATCGAACAGGCCGCACGACTGGCTCATCTCACGGATTTCATCGCGGACCTGCCACAGGGTTATGACACCGTCGTGGGTGAACGCGGACTGAAGCTGTCCGGTGGTGAGAAGCAACGGGTTGCCATCGCACGTGCGGTACTTAAAAACCCGCGGATACTGATCTTCGATGAGGCGACATCCAGTCTCGATTCCCATTCCGAACAGGCCATCCTGGTTGCCCTGCGGGAAGCCGCTGCCCACCACACCAGCCTGGTCATTGCGCATCGGCTTTCCACCATTGTCGATGCCGATCACATTCTGGTCATGGACAGTGGCCGCATTATCGAATCAGGCATTCACAAGGCACTTATCGCCAGGGACGGCGCCTATGCAAGACTGTGGGCATTGCAGCAGGAAGAGTCACGACTGCAGCAGGGAGGCGTTCAGCAATCGCAGCTGGAATAGTGCGCAGGATATATGGCAGCACCCTGAAAATAAAAAACCCGCCAGGCGGCGGGTTTCACGAAAGAACAATCATTGCCGGATTACATATCCAGCCTTACACCCAGAAACAGGTTGGTCTCACTGTCATCGCTGAAGTAGGTTGCATTACCCCGGACAGACCATTTCTTGTGAAAGTTGTAGATTGCATCAAGACCAAAGCCGGTGTCTGAATCACTACCAACATCACGATAGACAACCAGTGGCTCTAATTCCAGTTTATCCATGGCAAGGATACGGCCGGAAACCTCTAGCTCGTATCCTTCTTTCGTACCTTTGACCCGGCTCTTGGTTGAATCGCCCGGGAACCTTGCCTCGCCGCTAGACTGCACATTGACATAAACCAGGGAACCCACCAGGTCAAAGCGATCACCGATGGAGTAGTGTCCACCACCACCGATTTTGAATTCATCTATATCGACGTCAACCGAGCTGAACCCCTCAGCCTCGTCCTGCCAAAGATGCGAATAACCGGCGAGTATAATGATATGGTCCGTAGCGCCGAATGACAGGCTTGCATTGAAGCCGTCGGCATCGAATGAATCGGCGCGTGTCCCGCTGTATCCACCATCGACATAGGTATAGTTGAAGCCCTTGGCAGCGACTGCACCCTGTGACAGCATTGCAAGACATGCGGATGCAGCAATAGCCAATAACCCTTTATTATTCATTCGATCCCCTCCAGAATTAGCGAACTCTTATAAGATTGATATTGAGTCCAACGATACTAATGTAATGCATTCACACCATACAAGCATTTTTCATTTGGATTCGAGACACAGTGAAGACCGTCAGCCTGACATTGTGCTTACGGATCCTCCACGGGGTCAATGATAAGCAGGTTATTTAACAATAATTTAGAACATATGCTTAATAAATCAATTCTTATCACCGGTTGTTCAAGCGGAATCGGTTTGTGTGTAGCCGAAGGTCTGAAAACCCGTGGTTATCGGGTGTTTGCCACGGCCCGCAAGGAGACTGACGTACAGCAGCTCCGTGCTGACGGCTTTGAAAGCCTCAGGCTGGACCTGGCTGATTCTGATTCGATTACGGCGGCTGTTGATGAAATTCTGTCGCACACCCACGGCACCCTCGATGCCCTTTTTAATAACGGCGCCTATGGACAGCCCGGCGCCGTCGAGGACCTGTCGCGGGACGTATTACGGACCCAGTTTGAAACCAACCTGTTTGGCACGCATGAACTGACCAATCGCATCCTGCCGGTGATGCGCCGCCAGGGACATGGCCGCATCATTCAAAACAGTTCAGTGCTGGGATTTGTCGCACTGCGTTATCGCGGTGCGTATAACGCCAGCAAATATGCGCTCGAAGGATTATCCGATACCCTGCGCCTGGAACTTGCGGGTACCAATATACATGTGTCACTGGTTGAACCCGGCCCGGTGATCAGTCGCTTTCGCGAGAATGCATTCAGGGCCTACCAGGAAAATATCGATCCCGACAACAGTGTCCACCGCGACAAGTACCTGGCCATGGAAACCCGCCTGAAAACGGAAGGTCCGGTAGTGCCGTTCACGCTGCCGCCTGAAGCCGTCCTCAAGAAGGTCATTCATGCACTGGAGAGCCGGCGTCCCAGGGCACGCTATTACGTTACTTTTCCGACCTATTTGTTCGGATTCCTGAAACGGATACTGAGTACCCGCCTGCTGGACAAGGTGCTCAACAAGGTCGGGTAGTCAATTTTCCTGTGTCAAATTGGCGTCCATTCAAAAAGAATAACTCTCGCCAAGACACCAAGATCGCAAAGTTATAATCCATTATTATAAAAGCATATTAATATTTCGTTCTTGGCGTCTTGGCGCCTTTGCGAGAGAAATCACAGTGTTTATAGATGGAAACTACTCAGGCAGCCGAGGCACTGGCACCCTGCCCCTCTGCAAACACCAGCTGCCCGTCCCTGACATCGACCTCGATCTGACTGCCGGGACCAAAGCGACCTGCCAGTATCTCCTGGGCCAGCGGATTCTCGAGCTGGCTCTGGATGGCACGCTTCAGGGGCCGTGCACCGTATACCGGATCAAACCCGGCATCACCGATCAGGTCAAGCGCGGCATCGGTCAGCGTCAGACTCACATCACGCTCCTGTAAACGGTGTTGCAATATCCCGACTTGCAGACCGGCAATGGCACGAATCTGCTCCTTGCCCAGCGGATGGAACACCACCACGTCATCAATGCGGTTGATGAACTCGGGACGGAAATGACGGCCGACCACCTCCATCACCGCGGCCTTCATGGCAGCGTAATTATCTTCCCCGGCCATTTCCTGAATCATCTGGCTGCCAAGGTTGGACGTCATCACGATCACGGTGTTACGAAAATCGACTGTACGTCCCTGACCATCCGTCAGACGGCCATCATCGAGCACCTGCAATAACACGTTAAACACATCCGGGTGCGCCTTCTCGACCTCATCCAGCAGAATCACGGAATAGGGTTTGCGGCGTACCGCCTCGGTCAGATAACCGCCCTCTTCATAACCGACATAACCGGGTGGTGCACCGATCAGGCGGGCGACCGAATGCTTCTCCATGAACTCGGACATATCAATGCGCACCATGGCCTCGTCGGTATCGAACAGAAAATTGGCCAGCGATTTGGTCAACTCGGTCTTGCCCACACCGGTCGGACCCAGAAACAGGAACGAGCCATTGGGCCGGTTGGGGTCCGACAGACCGGCACGGGAACGACGAATGGCATCGGAGACGACACGCACGGCTTCCTCCTGTCCGACCACTCGGGTCTGCAGGTCTTCCTCCATGCGCAACAGCTTGTCGCGCTCGCCTTCCAGCATCTTGGACACGGGTATACCGGTCCATTTCGAGACTACCTCGGCAATTTCTTCCTCACTGACCTTGTTGCGCAGCAGTTGCATTTCCTGCGACTCAGCCTGGTCGGCCTGCACCAGTTGTTTCTCCAGTTCAGGGATGCGGCCATACTGCAGTTCGGAGGCGCGTGCCAGATCACCGGCACGGTGTGCCATGTCCAGCTCCGTGCGTGCACGCTCCAGTTCCTCCTTGACATGGCTGGTACCGTGCACGACGGCCTTTTCGGATTTCCAGATTTCTTCCAGATCAGAGAACTCGCGCTCCAGTGCATCGATCTCATCCTGTAATATTCCGAGCCGTTTCTTCGACGCCTCGTCGGACTCCTTCTTCAGGGCCTCGCGCTCGATCTTCAGCTGGATCAGACGCCGTTCCAGCTTGTCCATGACCTCCGGCTTGGAATCGATTTCCATACGGATACGGCTGGCAGCTTCATCCACCAGGTCAATGGCCTTGTCCGGCAATTGCCGGTCGGTAATATAACGGTGTGACAGGGTCGCCGCGGCGACGATGGCGGGATCGGTAATGTCTACCCCGTGATGAATCTCATAGCGTTCTTTCAGTCCACGCAGGATGGCGACCGTGTCCTCGACACTGGGTTCGTCCACCAGCACCTTCTGGAAACGGCGTTCCAGTGCCGCATCCTTCTCGATGTACTTGCGGTATTCATCCAGGGTGGTGGCACCGACGCAGTGCAACTCGCCCCGGGCCAGCGCCGGCTTCAGCATGTTGCCGGCGTCCATGGCACCCTCGGCCTTGCCGGCTCCGACCATGGTATGCAACTCATCTATAAACAGGATGATCTGCCCTTCCTGCTTGGCAAGATCATTGAGCACGGCCTTGAGGCGCTCCTCGAATTCACCGCGGAATTTCGCCCCGGCAATCAGGGCACCCATATCCAGTGATAACAGTCGCTTACCCTTGACTCCTTCAGGAACTTCTCCATTGACAATACGCTGTGCGAGACCCTCTACAATGGCAGTCTTGCCGACGCCGGGTTCACCGATCAGCACGGGGTTGTTCTTGGTACGGCGCTGCAGCACCTGGATGGTGCGGCGAATTTCGTCATCCCGCCCGATGACCGGGTCCAGTTTGCCCTGCTCGGCCCGCTCGGTGACATCAACGGTATATTTTTCCAGTGCCTGGCGCTGATCTTCCGCGTTCGGATCGTCAACCTGCTGACCACCCCGCATTTTTTCGATGGCCTGTTCGATCAGTTGCTTGCTGGCCCCTGCCGAGCGCAGCAGCTTGCCGACGCTGCCCTTGTCCTCAAGCGCAGCAAGGACAAACAGTTCGCTGGAAATGTAACTGTCCTTACGCTGCTGAGCCAGTTTGTCAGTAACATTCAATAACCGCCCAAGATCATTGGAAACATGCACGTCACCGGCAGCACCCTCGACCTGTGCAATCTGGTCCAGCTGTTCACCCAGCTGTGAACGCAACAGGTTCACGTTCACGTCCGCCTGTGACAACAGGTGGCGCACGCTACCGCCCTCCTGGTCCAGCAAGGCGATCATTAAATGGGCCGGCTCGATAAACTGGTGGTCGCGACCGACCGCCAGACTCTGGGCATCCGCCAGTGCCTGTTGGAACTTGCTTGTCATTTTGTCCATTCGCATAAGAACTGTTCTCCACTCACGACAGGGATATACCTGTATAGGTGGGGTTTATTCGGGGGCTTTCAAGTATCCGGCTTATGCATTCGCGCCTGCAAGCTTCCGCGTCCTGCTCACGCCCCTCACCTGCATCCCTGCAGGCGAAGACGCACCTACACCAATTAGATACACCTGCAGGAGATCAGTGCAGGGTCGAATGCGTGGAATAGATGACCAGGATGCCGAGGGCAATCAGCAGTACCTGCTGGACAGTGGCCCTGCCATCAACCCGCTGGTGCAACGTGGGAATCAGGTCGGCCACGGCAATATAGATAAAGCTCGACGCCGCAATCGCGAGCACATAGGGCAGCGCCACCTGAATTTGCTGCAGGGTAAAATACGCCAGCACACCACCGAACACGGTCGTCAGGCTGGTCAGCACGTTATAGGTAAAGGCACGTCCCCTGGAAAAACCACCGTGCAACAGCACGGCAAAGTCACCCACTTCCTGCGGTATTTCATGCGCGGCAACTGCCAGACTGGTCACAATGCCCAGGTGAATATCAGTCATAAAAGCCGCTGCGATCAGGATGCCATCGAGAAAATTGTGCAGGCCATCACCGATCAGGATCATGGCGCCGGTTGAATGATCCCGACTCTGCTGGTCCGGTGCATGCACCTCGCAATGATCGGCATGACAATGACGCCACAGCACCAGTTTTTCCAGCACAAAGAAACCCAGCAAACCCAGCAATACCGCCATTGGAATCACGTGGGTATCGCTACTGTCAACGGATGCCAGGGCATGCGGCAGCAAACCCAGAAACGCGGCACCCAGCAAGGCACCGGTCGCAAAACTGACCAGGTGGGGCAACAGGTGGGTACGCAAGGGCTCCCGCAGCACCAGAAACAGGGCCGCTGCCAGCACGCTCAGCAGACCGCCCAGCAGGCAGAAAATGATTATCCAGACAATCAGGGGCATTCAGTTATTCCGGGCATGCATGCGATGGCCATCATACCCTACCCGCCCCCTGAAAAGAGGGTCGGCAGTTAACCGGCTTCCAGCCAGATGAGTGTCGCCATGCGACCGGTGATGCCGTCACGGCGATAGGAAAAGAACCGCTCCGCGTCTGTAAAACTGCACTCCAAACCACCGTAGATGGCAGTAACACCCCGTTCAGCCAGCCGTTGCCGGGCCAGCTGATATAAATCGGCCTGCCAGCTGCCATCCGGGCCGGACTGGAAGGCGACTTCCGCCCGCCTGTTGTGCGCCAAAAAGGCAGAACGCACTTCGTCGCCTACCCGGTAGGCAGCTGGACCAATGGCCGGCCCCAGCCATGCCAGCAATGTCTCCCCCGGTTGTTGCATTGCCTCTATCGTCTGCTCGATCACCCCGGCGGCAAGCCCGCGCCACCCTGCATGCAGTGCAGCAACATGCCGGCCGGCCGCGTCACACAGCAGGACGGGCAGGCAGTCGGCTGTCAATACCACACAGACGGCCCCCGGCTGCGAACACCAGGCCGCGTCGGCGACCGGCACCGTGCCGGCCGCAACCGGTTCACCGGCATCGAGCACGTTGGTACCATGGACTTGCTGCAGCCAGCACGGCTCGGCAGGCAGTTGCAGTACCTGTTGGAGTCTGTCGCGATTGGCCAGCACGGTGGCTGGATCGTCGTCCACATGAGTCGCCGGATTCATGCTGGTATAGGGTCCGCGACTGAAACCGCCGTGACGCGTCGTGCTCACGGCACGCACCTGTGGGGCAGCCGGCCAGTCGGGCACGATCCAGTCTTCAATCATCGGCATGCTGCCGGGTGTCACTCCGCAATACCTCAATCAACTGTGCCATATCCGGCGGCACATCGGCGTACCAGCTCATCGTCTCGCCACTCACAGGATGTTCAAGTGACAGTTGTGTTGCATGCAATGCCTGCCGTCTGAAGTCCGACAGAACTTCAATCACCCGGGCATCGGCGGACTTCGGGAGCCGCAGCCGCCCGCCATAGACAGGGTCACCGACAACCGGAAAATGCCGGTAGGCCATATGCACACGTATCTGGTGAGTGCGACCGGTCTCCAGTTGCACGCGCACCAGTGTATGCGCCCGGTAACGCTCTTCCACCCGGTAGTGCGTCACAGCCTCCTTGCCACCGCTCACCACGGCCATACGCTTGCGATCGACCGGATGCCGGCCAATCGGGGCATCGATACAGCCACCGGCGGTCAGCACACTGTTAACCACTGTTAAGTACTCGCGTTTTACCTTGCGTGCCTGCAACGCATCAACCAGCCACTTGTGTGCCGTCAGGCTACGGGCCACCATCATCAGACCGCTGGTACTTTTATCAAGACGATGCACGATCCCCGCCCGGGGCAGGCCTGCCTGCTCCGCATCGTAATGCAACAACGCATTCAACAGGGTACCGGCCGGATTACCGGCCGCGGGATGTACCACCAGCCCGGCCGGCTTATTGATCACCAGCAGGTCCGCGTCCTCATAGATTATATCCAGCGGGATGGCCTCGGCCTCGCAGCTTGTCTGTTCTGTAATGACCGCGTCAATGCGGACAATCTCGCCACCCAGGACCTTTTCCCGGACTTGCGGCAAGCGCCCCTCAATCGTGACATAGCCACTGCGAATCCATTGCTGCAGGCGGCTACGCGAATACTCACTGACCAGCGCCGCCAGCGCCTGGTCCAGCCGCCGGCCCCGCATTTCCCCGGGTATTGTCAGTTCAAGCTGTACAGGTTGCGGCATTATTGACTCAACTTTGGGTTATACTTTCGCGGCCTGCAATTGCAGGCCCGTTGATATTGATTAATTTTGACACAATAAGCCCATGCGTTTGTCGAGTTTTTTACTGCTGCTACTCATACTGTCCACGTCCGGTTGTTCCTGGTTCAAGGAAGCGATAGATGAAACCTCGGGCTGGTCTGCCAACCAGCTGTATTCCGAGGCCAAGGAAAAACTGGCCGAGAAGAATTATGAAAAGGCGATCGAGTATCTCGAAATCCTGCAGGCACGCTATCCCTTTGGCCGTTACGCACAACAGGCGGAACTTGAAATTGCCTATGCCTACTACAAATTTGATGAGCCCGACCTGGCCATTGCTGCCGCTGACCGCTTCATCAAGATATACCCCCGGCATCCCAACGTTGACTATGCCTGGTATATAAAGGGACTGACAAATTATAACCGCGGCAAGTCGATAGTCGGGCGTTACCTGCCCCAGGAACCGGCCGAGCGTGACACCTTTACCATGCGCGCCGCCTATGACGACTTCAGTCAACTGGTCAAACTCTATCCAAACAGCACCTATGCCATCGATTCATCGCAGCGCATGATCCATCTGCGCAACAATATGGCGGAGTATGAAATTCATGTTGCTGATTACTACATGCGGCGCAAGGCCTTTGTCGCTGCCGCCAACCGTGGTGAGTACGTCATTGAAAATTTTCAGCGCACACCGGCCGTGCCTGACGCACTCGTGATTATGACCCGGGCCTACCGCATACTGGGCGTTGATGATCTTGCGGATGATGCCCTGCGGGTACTGCGTCTCAACTACCCGGACAGTCCTGAAATTGCCTGGCTGGAAGATCCGCGCGGTTATGAAAAGGCTCAGAAAAAAGCTTCACGCTCATGGAAATTCTGGTAGCCCGACGTAATCGGATAACGCCGGTCACGCCCGAAGGCCCGTTGCGTAATCCTCACCCCCGGTGGCGCCTGCCGGCGCTTGTACTCGTTGCGTAGAACCAGCCGCGCAATACGCTTCACTACTACCGCCTCAAAACCCGCCGCAATAATTTGTTCGATACTTTCATCCTGCTCGATATAGCGTTCCAGTAACGGGTCCAGCACCTCATAAGGCGGCAGGCTGTCTTCATCCTTCTGGTCTGGTGCCAACTCAGCTGACGGAGGACGTTCCAGCACGCGCTGCGGAATCACGGGAGACAGGCTGTTGCGGTATTCGCACAGGCGGTACACAAGCAGTTTTGGCACGTCCTTGATCGGCGCGAAACCACCGGCCATGTCACCGTAGAGCGTTGCATAACCCACCGACATTTCACTCTTGTTCCCGGTCGTCAGCAGTATTTTGTGTTTTTTGTTTGAGATCGCCATCAGAATGATACCGCGACAGCGTGCCTGTATATTTTCCTCTGTCGTATCCGCATCCAGCCCGGCAAACGTTTCGTCCAGTACCTCAAGAAAACTGCTGAACGGTGCTTCGATCGGAAGCTCGTGGTAGTCCACTGCCAGCGCTTTTGCCTCGGCATATGCGTCTTCCAGGCTTATGTCCGCCGTATAGCGTGATGGCATCATGACTGCCTCGACACGTTCCGCGCCGATGGCATCCACTGCCAGTGCCAGCGTCAATGCCGAATCAACACCACCGGACAGGCCGAGCACCGCTCCGTTAAAATGATTCTTGTTGATATAGTCGCGCACACCCAGTACCAGCACCTGGTAGATGGCCGCCACATCCGGCTGCCGGTGAGTACAGTCTCCCGCTACGGGTGTGACACCTTCATCCACCTGAAAATCCACCGGATACAAACCGGCCTCACAGGCGGGTGTCCGCTGTGTCACTTCACCTTCCCGGCTGACCACAAACGAACCGCCGTCGAATACCAGTTCATCCTGTCCGCCCACGAGGTTGACGTACATGATCGGCAATCCAGCCTGTTGCGAGCGTTGCGCCACCAATTGCTCCCGTTCAGAACCCTTGCCGGCATGAAACGGAGAGGCATTGATATTGATTAACAGCCGTGCGCCGGCGGCCGTGGCCTGTTGCACGGGTCCGGGTTCCCAAATATCCTCACAGACAGTAATGCCTGTCGGAACACCTTTAATATGTACAATGCACGGTTCATTGCCCGGTTTGAAATAACGCTGCTCGTCAAACACACTGTAGTTGGGAAGGTGCTGTTTCCGGTAGATCGTGATCCCGCCGTCCTGAAAGACTCCGGCAACGTTGTACAGCTCATCCTGCAATTGTAACGGGTAACCGATAATGGCGGTTATACCGGTAATATCATGGCACAACGATGCGACCGCTGCATCGACATGCTCGATGAAATGCGGCCGCAACAGGAGGTCTTCCGGAGGATAACCGGTCAACGCCAGCTCCGGGAAAACAATGGCATCAGCAGACATTTCGTCACGCGCACGTTCGCAGGCCGCCAGTATCTGACGGGCATTGGCATAAATATCGCCAACCAGATAGTTTTGTTGCGCCATGACGACGCGTAAACCGGATTCTGGTTTGCGAGTCATCTTACTACCTGGCGCCCATCCAGAAAGAATGTCTCTCGCAAAGACGCCAAGATAGCAAAGTTATAACTTGTATTTATCATAAGCATATTGAAATTCTTTCTTGGCGTCTTTGCGCCTTTGCGAGAGAAATTACAGCGTTTATGGGTGGAAACTACATGACAGCCTGCATGCCTGCCCCGATCTCGGCGGGCGAACGCACTACCTTCACTCCGGCGGCCTCCAGCGCACTGATCTTGGCTGCTGCTGTGCCCTGGCTGCC
>JBDLIH010000061.1:0-17493 GCA_039714975.1 Pseudomonadota bacterium | reverse complement strand
CTGCTGGTGCTGGTCTACATGATTGCCAGTTACGGCTACCCGATTGCCCAGTTCTTCCTGATGGATACCTACGGTACGGTCCCATGGAGCATATGATCATGATGCGTTTAATTGCTGTGCTATCCGGAATGGTCCTGTTGCTCCCTGCTGCCAGTGCCGAACCGTCATCGCAAGTGGCGTTTGACCTGGCGACCATCCAGCTGCTGCGAACGGCGGATGCGGCACGGGGCGAGGTGCTTGCGAAGGAGAGCAAGTGTGCCAAGTGCCATGGCGATGCCGGTGTCTCGGATGATCCCGATGATGTCAACATTGCCGGTCTGCGGGCCAGCTATATATTCAAGCAACTCAAGGATTACCAGGACGGCAACCGCGATGACAAGGACATGCTCAAGAAAACACGCGACCTTGATGACCAGCAGATGGCGGACCTGTCAGTCTGGTTCGCCTCGCAGGCGCCGGCATCAGCGGCAGCGGATCGAAATACCGATCCGGCGGTACTGAGACTGGTCTTTCACGGTGACCCGACGCGTATGCTCAAGGCCTGTGCCTCCTGTCACGGTCGGGACGGCCGGGGTGGTCAGTTCGATCATCCGGCACTGGCCGGACAGTATCCGGATTACCTGGTCTACACCCTGACGGAGTTCAGTGAAGACGATCGCACCAATGACATCTATTCGCGCATGCGGCACATTGCACAGGCCCTGACAGAAGAGGAGATTGAGGCTCTGGCCAGCTACTACGGCACAGCGGTGCCGGAGGAAGAGGAATAGCAGTCGCCTGATGCAGCGTAGCGAAAACCGGGCGTCAGCTGATACCCGTTGTTTTCATTGCGGCCTGCCGTTGCCGAAAAGTCAGCCGGCCCCGGGGCTTGAAGTACTCGGGGAGGAACGCCGTTTCTGCTGTCACGGTTGCCATGCCGTCTGCAAGGCCATTATTGATGCCGGGCTGGACGATTACTACCGGCATCGCACCGACCCGGCCGTGTCTGCCAGCCGCCAGCTGGTGCCGGACTTTCTGAGCCGGGTCGAGCTGTTCGACCGGCCGGAAATTCAGCAGGATTTCGTCACCCCTGTCGGCGCTACCCGGCAAGCGGCACTGTTGCTCGACAACATCCGCTGTCCGGCCTGCCTGTGGCTGAATGAACGGCACTTGCGCAGCCTGCCCGGTGTGCTCGATGTGTATATCGATGACACCACGCAGCGGGCCCGCGTGCGCTGGGATCCGCAGACCATCCGGCTCAGCGAGATCCTGCGGGCGATCACCGATATTGGCTATATTGCACATCCCTATGACGCCACGCGCAGCGAACAACTCAACCGGCTGCGACGCCGGCGCAGTACCGAGCGGCTGATATTCGCGGGTGCCATCGGCATGCTGGTGATGAATTTTTCACTGGCCACCTATTTCATGGTGGATACTGGCCCCGGGGAAGCACTCCCTTTGTGGGTCACCCTGGGTCGCTGGACCAGCCTGTTGCTGGCGCTGCTGTTGCTTGCCTGGCCTGGCCAGGAGTTTTTTGCCGGTGCCTGGAATGATCTCAGGCATCGCCGCCTGGGCATGGATGTGCCCGTGGTGCTGGGGCTGTCTGCGGCATTCGTCGGCAGTCTGCATGCCACGGTGACCGGGCAGGGCGAGGTGTATTTTGATTCCATTGCCATGTTTATTTTTCTGCTGTTGCTGGCGCGGCGTCTGGAGCTGCGCGGCAAACTCAGTGCGGCTGACCGGCTGGACCGGCTGGCTCGCATCACGCCGCGCACGGCCTCCCGGCTGGAGGCGGCCGGCGAGATAATGACCGTACCGGTTGATGAACTGGCAGCCGGTGACCTCATTCGCGTGTTGCCCGGCGACACCCTGCCGGTTGATGGCATCGTGATCACCGGTATCAGCAGTTTTGATGAATCCCTGCTCACAGGCGAGGCACGGCCGGTCCTGTACCAGCCGGGGGATGCGGTCGTCGCCGGTGCAGTGAATGGTGAGCAACCGGTGACAATCAGGGTGACCCGTACGGTGCAGCATTCCGCTGTCAGCGAAATCCGGCAGTTGGTGGAACGGGGACTGGAGCTGCGGCCCCACTATGCGGTGCTGGCGGAACAGGTGGCGAGCGGGTTTGTCGCCGTCCTGTTACTGATTGCACTGGCAACCGCTGGCTACTGGCTACTGACGGACCCGGTCAACTGGCTGCCCAGTACCATTGCCGTGCTAATCGTGACCTGTCCCTGTGCGCTGGCGCTGGCCACACCGGTGGCACTGGCAGTCAGCGCAGGTCGCTTTATCGACCTGGGTGTGCTGCCACTGCGGATGCGGGCACTCGATGCGCTGGCGCGCAGCGATCTGTTTGTATTCGACAAGACCGGTACCCTGACTTCGGGTCAGCCGGCGGTTGCTGCGGTGGTGCCGACCGCCGGCCTTGATGAAGACAGCTGTCTGTATCATGCGGCAGCCCTGGCGGCCGATTCGGTGCACCCGGTGGCGCACGCCTTGCGCCAGCACGTCTTACGGCCGCGTATTGTTACCACAGATGTTAAGAACGTGCCGGGTGCCGGCATCCGGGCCATGATTGAGGGACGCGAGTGGCGTTTCGGCAAACCCGACTTTGCGGCAGACAGCAAGGCCTACGACGAGCACTCCCGCACCGTCATAGCTGATGCCCGGGCCCGCGGCCAGCTGGTCTCGGTGCTGGCCAATCCCGAGGGTGTGCAGGCGGTGCTGGTATTTGAAGACCTGCTGCGACCGGGTATCAAGGCGATGCTGGCCGGTCTGAAAGAGCTCGACGTGCGTCATTTTGCGATTCTGAGCGGTGATGTGCCTGACAGCGTCCTGAGAATGGGGAAGCAACTGGGCATTGACGACGCACACGGCGGACTCTCACCGGCCGACAAGCTGGCCTGGACGCAAGCGCAGCAGGCGCAGGGACGGCGGCTGGCCATGTTGGGTGACGGCATCAATGACGCCCCGACGCTGGCTGCGGCGGATGTCTCGATCTCCTTTGCCGAGGCCACGGACCTTGCGAACAGCAGCAGCGATTTCCTGATACTGGGTGATAATGCCGCGGTGCTGGCGGATGCCCGGCGTCTGGCCCGCCGTACACGGCGCAATATTCAGCAGAATTTCGCCTGGGCGGGCGCTTATAACCTGATTGCGGTGCCGTTTGCCGCTGCCGGGTGGATCCCCCCCTGGGGTGCGGCCATCGGGATGTCGTTCAGTTCGCTGTTCGTGGTCATGAATGCACTGCGACTGCAGAAGACTGGTGTCAGCAATGATTACCTTGCTGACTGTATGGACAATTTCCATTAAGTCCATAACTGGACACAACACGCGATGCCGACTTTGACGTGGGCGTCAATAATGGCTAGAGTCCCAGACTGCAGCCAAAAGGATGCCTGAATACAAGTCAAATGAGACAGTATCCGGTTGATTGCCATGCAGGATTGTCCTGCCACAGAATTCCGCCGGGGATCAGGATGAATAACCCGTCCATCTCCTCGTTGTTGAAGTCTTCTGTATAGCTGTCCTAATTAATAAAGATGAGGAGACACTCTATGTCTGTAAGTAAAACATTTGCTGTGCTATTGGGTTGCGGCATGATACTGGGTACCGCGCAATTACCGGCCGCCCCTACCGCCACCATGCTGGCCGATACCTGTGCCGGTTGTCACGGTACTGACGGTTCCAGCGCGGGTCCGGCAACACCGACCATTGCCGGTGTATCCGCAGAGTATTTCAAGACCACCATGGAGGAGTACAAAAAGGATGACCGCAAGAGCACGATCATGGGGCGTATTGCGAAGGGTTATAGCGATAAGGAAATCAAGTTGATGGCGGATCACTTTGCGGCCCAGAAGATTGTTCGCGTGAAGCAGGATCTGGATGCCGAGAAAGTGGAGGCCGGTTCCAAACTGTACGGCAAGAACTGTGAAAAATGCCACGACAAGAGTGGCTCCCTGGCCGATGACGATTCCGGTATTCTTGCCGGGCAATGGCTTACCTACCTGACCTACAGCATGGAAGACTTCAAGGCTGACAAGCGTGAGATGCCGAAGAAGATGAGAAAGAAGGTAGAGAAGCTGGATGACTTCGACATTGAAGCCCTGTTGCAATATTTTGCCAGCCAACAGTAGGGGAGAGAAGAAAATCATGAACAAGATTAATCGCAGAAATTTCATTAAAATCGCGGGTAGTGCGGCTGCTGCCAGTGCAATCGGCTTTCCCTCAATTGCCGCCGCCGGTGGCAAGAAGAAGGTGGTGGTTGTCGGTGGTGGCGTGGGCGGCGCAACGGCTGCAAAGTACATTCGTCGTGCCGATCCCTCTATTGAGGTCACGCTGATTGAGCCGAACAAGCAATACTACACCTGCTTTATGAGCAATGAGGTGCTGGGCGGCGAACGCAGCCTGGACTCCATCAAATTCGGCTATGACGGCCTGCGCAAACACGGCGTCATGGTGGTCCACGATTCAGCAACCGGCATTGATGCCAGTGCACGCACGGTCACTACCAAGGGTGGCAAGAGTTTCAGCTATGACCGCTGCATCGTCGCCCCCGGTATTTCCTTCGCTGACAATATCAAGGGTTACGACGACGCGGCTGCAGAAAAGATGCCGCATGCCTGGAAGGCGGGCCCGCAGACCGCACTGCTGCGCAAGCAGCTGGAAGCCATGGCAGACGGTGGCACCGTACTGATTGCACCGCCGCCGAATCCGTTCCGCTGTCCCCCGGGTCCGTACGAACGTGCCTGCCAGATTGCGCACTACCTCAAGAGCCACAAGCCGAAGTCCAAGATCCTTATCCTCGATTCGAAGGACAAGTTCTCCAAGCAGGGCCTGTTCACCCAGGCCTGGGACCGGCATTACAAGGGCATGATTGAATGGCTCAAGGCCGAGGACACTGGCGGCGGCGTCCTGCGGGTCGATGCCAATGCAGGCAAGGTGTTCACAGAGTTCGATGAATACAAGCCAGCTGTTACCAATATCATTCCGGCACAGAAGGCCGGAACCATTGCCAAGGTGGCCGGATTGACGGATGACAGCGGCTGGTGCCCGATCAACGGCAAGACCTTCGAGTCAACCCTGCAAAAGGGTATCCACGTAATCGGAGATGCCGCTATCCAGTCGCCGTTGCCGAAGTCAGGCTATGCCGCCAACTCGGAGGCCAAGGTCGTGGCCGCCGCGGTGGTGGACCTGGTCAATGGCCGTGAAGCGGGTACACCGTCCTGGGTAAACACCTGCTACAGCATTGTGGCACCGCAAGACGGTATCTCCGTTGCCATGGTCTACAATCTGGGTGAGGACGGCAAGGTTGCCAAGGTTGCTGGCTCCGGTGGGCTGACAGCCATGGACAGCTCACCTGAAGAGCGTGCGCGTGAAGTGCAGTATGCGTACAGCTGGTTCAATAACATCACCCACGATATTTTTGGTTAATGCCGGCGGGTGACTGGCAATAAGTAATCGGGGTCCGCATCAGCGGACCCCGTTGTTTTAAGGAGTAGACATAATGAATGCAAACATGAAGCGCAGGCTTTTCCTGAAGGCCTCTCTGGCAGCCGGGGCTGTCGGAATGGCAGTGGGTGCCGGTCTGCTGACACCCCGAACCGTGCTTGCAGCCCGGAACATTGCTGCCTTCAAGGCCGAGACTGTCGGTGACGCCCTGAAGGAAGGCATGGGCAGCGATGCAGTGACGGATTCCGCCGAGATCAAGATCGGGGGGCCTGATAATCCCGAAAACGGGGCTGCCGTACCGGTTGAAGTGACAACCACGTTGAGTGGCGTGCAGTCCATCGCGCTGCTGGTGGAGAAGAACATCAAACCCCTGTGTGGTGTCTTTTATCTGGGCAAACGGATGAAACCGGAGATCTCTATCCGGGTCAAGGTGGGTGAATCGTCGGATATCATTGCCGTAGTGAAGTCCGGGGACAAGCTTTACAGTGCCCGGAAATCTGTCAAGGTCACCATTGGCGGCTGTGGTTGATGACAGGCGCTGTGTAACGAATACAGGTAAAAAATCTAGAGGTATACCAGCATGGCCAGCAAGAGCATAAAGTTGAAAGCCAAAGCCGAGAATGGTGAAACGACCGTCAAGGCACTGATCAAACATCCGATGGAGACCGGTCGGCGCAAGGACAAGGAGAGCGGAGAGTTGATTCCGAGTCATTACATCCAGGAAGTTAGCTGCAGTTATCAGGGCGAGCCGGTACTGACCACCGAGTGGGGACCGACCATTTCGAAGAATCCGTTCCTGTCTTTCAAGTTCACCGGCGGTGCTGCGGGTGAGAAGGTCGAACTGACGTGGAAGGACAATAAGGGCGGCAGCGAGTCGAAAAGCGCCACAATCACTTAGCTCTGTTTAGCCAGGCGCATATAACAGGGCCCGTGCAAGCGGGCCCTTTTTTGTGTGCCGGGTCAGCATCACCGGCCTGGGTTCAATCGGTCTTTGTCTTCTGGCGATGGATCAGCGTGTGGCTGTTGCCAGCCAGTCCACAATAAAGGCAGCGATGGCGGCGGTGTCATTGATGTCCAGTGCCGGCAGGTCGCCGCAGTCAGTCAGGTGATCGGAGGCCACGGCAATAATATCGGAATCCTCCGGGTGTTGCAGTGTCTTGCCCAGTGCCTTGCGGTGCAGCTCAATCTTGGGAAACGGGACATGTTTGAATCCCTCGACCAGCACCAGGTCGATGTTATCCAGGTCCAGCCGGGTAAGCAGTTCGTCGAGACGCGGTTCCTGCGGTGTGGTGTTTTCTGTCATCAAGGCCTGACGCTGGCTGGAGGCGATCAGCACTTGCTGTGCGCCGGCCTTGCGCAGTCGATAACTGTCCTTGCCGGGTTGGTCGATATCAAATTCATGGTGCGCATGCTTCACCATGCCGATACGAATACCCCGTTCAGTCAGTTGCGGGATCAGTTTTTCCAGCAGGGTGGTTTTACCCGTGCCGCTGAAGGCTGCAAAGCCGAGTACCGGTTTAGGGTTTGTCATGTGACGAAATTTCCTGGAAACAGCAAGCGACCCGGAAAACCCGGCCGCAGTATGTAGCCCTCGACATAATTGGCATAGTCCTCGCGTACACCGCGTACCAGTATGATCCAGGAAATACAGACGCCCGGGAGTAACAACAAAAGTATCAGCGGCATATAGCTTGCCTTGAGCGACCAGGCCGCCAGCGGCAGCAGGTACAGGGGCCAGCTGAATAAAGTGCCACGCAGGCCGTGTTTAACGGCAAGTATTACACGTGCGATGTGTCGATGCACACGCTGCGTGCGCGAATTATAAACACTCAGGAATACCCCGCGCTCGAATTCATTGTGGATATCCGACAGGCGTTTTGAGGTTGGAACCTTCATCAGGTGGCGTCATCCTGTAGGTCGGATTAGGCCGCAGGCCGTAATCCGACAATATCCCAAAAACTACGTCGGGTTACGGTGCTATGCACCTAACCCGACCTGCGGCTGTACATGGTTATCAATGGCAATCCGGCAACACACCCACCTGCGGCATCTCGGCCAGGCCGGTCTCGCGGGCATGTTCTTCAAATCCCCTGTTGCGCCAGAAAAAGGCACCGGGCATGGTGGTGGGTATGACCAGTGCATAAAACAGTGCGCGACCGATGAGTGCCGTGCCGGCGATCAGCATTGCGGTGGCCACCCACATGAACAGCCCGGCACTGCCATCCAGGTTCAGCAGACCAATCAGTACCAGCATCAGTATTGATACACCAATGCCGGCATTGCGCAACAGCCAGGTCATGCCGAACTTTGTGCATTGTTCATAGTGTGAGGCCATGCCTTCACCACCACCGCGTCGCAGGTCGCGTGCATGGTAAAACAGTCCAGTGGCCTCCAGCAGCAGGCCAGCCAGTATCAGCCAGGCAAGGTCATTGACGGCACTCGCCCAGGGGTGGCCCTGCAGCACCTGTGCTGTGATGTAAGTCAGCACAATGACCAGTGGCCCCAGCATCAGCATGCTGCCATAGAAAGAGGTCAGTACCTGCCAGTGGTTCCAGAAGGGCCGGGCGGGAATACGATAAATACTGTGCATGAAATACAGCGCCGCCAGCCCCGAGACAACCGCACCCCAGCCGCACAGCTGTACCAGAGCGGCGGTCAGCCCGGCTGGCAGTCCTGCAAACAGCATCGGCAAGCCGCTTAACAGGGTATAGGCACCCAGGAAGTTGTAGAACAAGGCGATGCCGGCGACCTCGCGGCTCACCGGTGAATAGCGCAGGTTGTTGAAGGCACGGTAGAAACGGTGTGGCCGGCCGAGGTGCAGGGTCGACATCACCAGTGCCAGCGTCTGGACGCCAATTAAGGCAAAAAGCAATAATGGCAGTGCGACCGGGTGGGCCGACATACTCAGAGTCTCAAGGCCCAGCAGTGGACCCGCAAACAGGGTAATGAAGGCACCAATGACGGCCTGCGAGATCAGCGTGAACATTACCAGCGGGTCTTCTCGGGTACGCAGTTTTTTCAGGTTCCAGGCACGATCATCCCCGGCTTCATCGACCTTGGGCTTGTAAGCACCACCCCGTTGCTGTTCGTCACGCTCGTAGCGTAATGGCATGCTGTCGGTGCGTTTCATCTCGCGTGGCAGGCTGCGTGTCTGCTGAAAACGGATATTCGGGTGCGTGATCTCGGCTGTCGGGAAACCCGGGATGTGCGTTTCCAGCTGGTCGCGATTCTCCGGTGTGGTTTCCATGATGCCGAAGTCCAGTGCACCGGCCAGGCAGGCAGAGGCACAGGCCGGTTTCAGGCCCACTTCAAGGCGATCCACACACATGTTGCACTTGGAGACATGCCCGGCGGCGGTATCCAGTTGCGGGGCATTATAGGGACATACCCAGGTGCAGTAGCCACAGCCGAAACAGATGTCCGGGTCCTGCAGCACGGCACCGTACTCGGCGAACTTGGTATAGGCCCGTGTCGGGCAACCCTTCAGGCACACCGGGTCATCGCAGTGGTTGCAGGCCATGGAGATATTCATGCGCTGGTAGGCAGGGTATGTACCCCCCTCCACATAACCGACGGCACGGAAGGCAAGGTGGGCCGGCAGGTCGTTCTTTTCCGAACAGGCCGCCTCACAGGCATGGCAGGCAATGCAATTGTCGGCATTGAAATAAAAACCGTGCTGCTTGTAGCGGTTCGGGTTGTCCGGGACACTGCTGTCGCCATTGATGTTCAGTGACTGGCCACGCAGTTCATGACCTTCCGGAACGGTTTCTATGGACTTGCCGTAACGATTGGTCTGTGGTGGTTCGACATCGGGTACGAAGGCATAGGCCTGTTCATTGGGGCGGGGTTCAAACATCAGAACGCCCTGGCGGCAAGGTTGCGCGCAGCCGCTGCGTCCTGGTCGGCGATAGCCTCGATGCGTACGGCACACTGCTTGTAGGCCGGTTGCCGTGAATGCGGGTCCAGCAGCCCAAGCGACAGGCGGTTCACGCATTCATGAAAGTGAAACGGAATGAACACCATGTCGCGTGATACCCGCTGTGTGCATTGCACCATGACGACGGCATCCCCCCGACGCGAGGTCAGGCGTGCGTAGCGGCCGTGCCCGACACCCAGCTCGGCGGCGGCATCCGTGTTCATTTCCATGTAGGGGGTCGGGCTGAACTTGTTGGCATTACCGACCTTGCCGGTACGGGTGCGGGTATGAAAGTGTTCCACCACGCGCCCCGAGTTCAGCCAGAACGGGTATTCCTCATCAGGTCGTTCGTTATTGTCGACAAAGGGCAGGGCAATCAGTTTCGCCTTGCCGCTGGCATACTGGAATGTTCCGTCCGTGTACAGGCGCTGCGAACCTTCGGGTGCCGTGTCCTCGTTACAGGGCCACTGCATGCCGCGGTTTTCCTCGATCCTGTCGTAGCTCATGCCGGAGTAGTCGAGCAGGCGGCCCCTGGACAGGTCTTTCAGTTCGTCGAACACGCCTTCGGCGGTTTCCGGGAAATTGATCCTGCGGCCCTGTTCAAAGCGACTGGCGACCTGGTTGAATATCCATAAGTCGGTTTTCGAATCACCGTGCGGTGCGCACACATTGCGGATCAGGTTGACGCGTCGCTCGGTGTTGGTAAAACAGCCTTCCTTCTCGGCCCACACCGCGGCTGGCAGGAACACGTGGCTGTACTCATTGGTCTCGACATCGACATAGGCGTCCTGCACCACCAGGAACTCCAGCTTCTCCAGTGTCTTGCGGATGCGTGCCGTGTTGGCCATGGAGGTCATCGGGTTGGTGGCGATCAGCCACAGGCCCCTGATCTGTCCGGATTCAATCGCGGGCAGGATATCGGTCATGAACAGGCCGCGTTTTTCCGGGAAGAATGCCTCGTCGATGCCCCAGAACCTGGCGATGTCCTTGCGGTCCTGGTCGTTTTCCAGTGCGCGGTAACCCGGCAGGCCGGAACAGGAGGACCACTCGCGGGTACCCATGGCATTGCACTGTCCGGTGATGGACAGACTGGAGCCGCCGGGCTTGCCGATATTGCCGGTGATCAGGTTCAGGTTGTTGATGGCGACCACGCCGTCGGAACCGTGCGTGCTCTGGTTGATGCCCATGGTCCAGATGGTCATGGCGGCACCGGCGTTGCCGTAGATGCGGGCAACGTTGCGAATGGTGTCTTCGTCGATGCCGCAGATCTTCGCGGCCGTCACCGGGTCGTATTGTTCGACCAGTTTTGAAAACTCCCCATAGCCTTCGGTGTGTGCCTCGATATAGGCACGGTCTTCCAGCTCTTCATCGAGAATGACATGTGCGAGCGCATTCAGTAATACCAGGTCGGTGCCCGGTGCAACGGCCAGGTGAATGTCGGCGTTCTGTGCAAACAGGGTGACGCGCGGGTCTACCACGATCAGCGGGAACTTGCGCTTTTCCCGCACTTCCTGAAGGCGCCAGTAGATGACCGGGTGCTGCTCAGGCAGGTTGGAGCCAAAGGCCAGCAGACAATCGGTATGCTCGAAATCCTCGTAGCAACCCGGGGGACCGTCAGAGCCGAAGGAGCGCTTGTAGCCGGATACCGCTGACGACATGCACAGTGTGGTGTTGCCGTCGTAGTTGTTGGTGCCGACCACACCGCGGGCGAGCTTGCCGAGGGTATAGAATTCCTCGGTCATGATCTGGCCGGTGGAGACGATGGCGAAGGCATCACGGCCGTAAGTTTCCTGGATGCGCTTGATCTCGTCGGTGGTCTTGTCCAGGGCCACATCCCATGTGGTCTCACTGAATTCTTCCCGGCGCTTGTTGCGTATCAGGGGTTTGTTCCCGCGTCCGGCGGTCTTGCGGAACAGTTCATGTTCGAACATGCCCTTGATGCAGAGTTTGCCGCGATTGACGTCGGCATCGGCCACGCCGCGCGAGGCCACCGGTTCGTTGTCGGCATTCAGGCCGACTTCGATGGAGCAGCCCGTGGAGCAGTAACCACAGGTCGCATAGCGCCATTCCCTGACGCCCTTGTCAGCGATTTTGATGGAGTTCTTTTGTTTGCGTCCAAAAAGCATGGTTGTCTCTGTTCTGTAGCCCGGATGCAGGCAGCAGGCCGTAATCCGGGGGAATGTAGCTTCGTTAACCCCGGATTCCGCTGTGCTGCATCCGGGCTACATGGCTGTTCAGGCAGCCACTTCTTCGGGAGCGGATAGCGCCAGAAATACACGACCGTCCTCAATTTTTGTGACGAAGGTGTTGGTACAGCCCTCGTCCGGTACCAGCGCCTCGCCGCTGGCGAGGTCGATCTTCCAGTTGTGCAACGGGCAGGTTACGGAAGTGCCGTGAACGATACCCTGTGACAGGGGGCCTCCCTTGTGCGGGCATTCATCCCTGATGGCGAATACCTCGTCGCTGGCAGTGCGAAACAGGGCGATGTTCATGGTGTCGGTCTTTAGCACCCGTGAACCCAGCCTCGGTATGTCTTCCAGTTTTGCGATTTCAGTCCAGTTGGTCATGATGTTTTCTCGTTCATGTATCAATTTAAAATTAACCGGCTATTTGTAACGGCGTGAATTCATGTTGCTCTGCACCCCCGGCGCGGGCCTTCCATGGATCAACCTGCGCTACCTTCTGGCTGATCTTGAAGCGTTCGTACAATGCCTTGCGTTCCGCTTCATCATCAAGCAAGCGTTCCTTGATGCTCGTCAGGCCGACGCGTTCAACCCACGGTGCCGTGCGTTCCAGGTAGTGTGCTTCCTCACGGTACATCTGGGTAAAGGCGCCACAGTATTCAAGTACCTGTTCCTCGGTATCGACCTTGGTCAACAGGTCAGTGACACGTACCTTGATGCCGCCGTTACCGCCGATATGCAGTTCATAACCGGAGTCCACACACACCACGCCAAAGTCTTTAATGGTGGCCTCGGCACAGTTGCGCGGGCAGCCGGAAACAGCCAGTTTGAACTTGTGTGGCATCCAGGAACCCCAGGTAAGCTCTTCGAGCTTTACACCGAGGCCGGTCGAGTTCTGGGTGCCAAACCGGCACCAGGTCTTGCCGGCGCAGGTCTTGACGGTACGCATGGCCTTGCCGTAGGCATGGCCGGAGACAAAGCCGGCATCGGTCAGGTCCTTCCACAGGGGTGGCAGGTCTTCTTTCTTTACGCCGAACAGGTCGATACGTTGTCCGCCGGTCACTTTCATTTCCGGTACTTCGTACTTGTCGCATACGTCGGCAATGGTGCGCAGTTCATCCGGCTTTACCAGTCCGCCGAACATGCGCGGCACCACCGAGTAGGTGCCGTCTTTCTGGATATTGCCGTGTGCGCGTTCATTGATGAAGCGTGACTGGGCATCATCCTGGTATTCTTCCGGCCAGCGAGCCAGCAGATAGTAGTTGAGTGCCGGCCGGCAGGCAGCACAGCCATCGGGTGTCTTCCATTCGAGGAATTCTCGCACCGCCGGCATGCTCTTCAGTTCGTGTTTCTTGATGGATGCAATGACCTCGTCATGGCTGTACTCGGTGCACTTGCACAGGGCCTGCCTGTTGGGCGAGGCGTCGTAGCCTTCTCCGACAGTGCTGGCCAGCAGTGCTTCCACCAGGCCGGTGCAGGAGCCACAGGAGCTGGATGCCTTGGTATGCGCGCGCACATCGTCCAGCGTAAACAGGCCGTGTCTGGAAATGGCATTGACGATGTCACCCTTGCAGACACCGTTGCAGCCGCAGATCTCGGCATCGTCGGAAAGCGCCATCACGCGGGTCTCGTCACCGTGGCCGGCATCGCCTAGGTCGTGCTGGCCAAACAGGATGGTCTTGCGAAAATCGGCGATGCTGGTGTCTTCACGCATCAGCTGGAAGTACCAGGTACCGTCAATGGTGTCACCATAGAGCACGGCGCCCTTGATGCGGTTGTCATTGATGACCAGTTTCTTGTAGGTGCCCGAGGCCGGGTCCTGCAGCACCATCACTTCGTCGTCCCCTGATTCATTGAAGTCACCGGCGGAAAACAGGTCAATGCCGGTGACTTTCAACTTGGTCGAGGTGACTGAGCCCTGGTAATGGGCATAACCGAGACTGGCCAGCTGGTTGGCAGCGACCTTGCCCTGCTCGAACAGCGGTGCCACCAGCCCGTAGGCAATGCCGCGGTGCTGCGCACACTCACCCACAGCGTATATGGCCGGGTCAAAGGTCTGCATGACGTCGTTGACGACGATGCCGCGTTCACAATGGAGTCCTGCACTTTTTGCCAGTTCGGCATTGGGGACAATGCCGACGCCCATGACCACAAGGTCGGCCTCGACTTCACTGCCGTCCTTGAAGCGCACGCCCTGCACATGGCCATTGCCGATGATTTCCGCGGTGGCCGCTTCCATCAAAAAACTCATACCGCGTTCTTCAAGAGAGGCTTTCAACAGGGCGGAGGCCGGCTTGTCGAGCTGGCGTTCCATGAGGCTATCGAGGAGGTGCACGACCGTGACCTCCATGCCCTGTTTCATCAGGCCATTGGCGGCTTCCAGTCCCAGCAGGCCGCCGCCAATGACAACGGCCTTTTTGTAGTCCTTTGATGCTTGCAGCATGGTGTCGACATCGTGGATGTCACGGAAGGCAATGACACCGTCCTTGTCCTTGCCCGGTACCGGTATCATGAACGGGTTGGAACCGGTGGCCAGCAACAGGCGGTCGTAGTCGGCCGTGGTGCCGTCTTCGGCGACGACCTTCCTGTTCACGCGATCAATTTCAGTAACCGATTTGCCCTTATATAAGGTAATGCCATTGTCGCTGTACCACTGTTCGTCATTGAGCATGATGTCATCGACGGTCTTCTCGCCGGCAAGCACCGGGGAGAGCATGATGCGGTTGTAATTGCCGTAGGGCTCGGCGCCGAATACCGTGATGTCATACATCTCCGGTGCAATCTTCAGCAGTTCTTCCAGGGTGCGCACCCCGGCCATGCCGTTGCCGATCAGTACCAGTTTCTTTTTCATGTGTTCATCCTGCTGTCCGGGTTATTCATTACTGATATGAGCAAGGGCTGTGCCAGCTTTGCACGCTGGTGGGTGTTGTCCCGTTATCCACATGAATTAGAAGTAAAAATTAGTGCATGGCTCGATCATCCTGGTGCGCTGGCAACTGTTCAGTCGCACCGACTTAGTGCAAATTATTATATTAGTGCACTTTAAAATAGCACGCGCGACGGCTGTCTTTATCGGGACGATGCACCATTGTGCAGCCGTGGTGATGTGCTTGAGACGATTGATGTTGCCTAACTCCATGAGTTCAAGTGAAATAACAGCTGCTTTTCCCGTGGCACACAGATGTGTAAAACGGGGGCATAGTAAACAACTGGCATGCTGGCACGCTCCTTGCTCTCACCAGAGGGAGGTAACAATTACTTTGGTGATAGATACAAGGAGCCAGCTATGTCGGAATCAAAACTCAACCTGCTTTCATTCTCGGGAAAGACACGCATCCTGCACCTGAGCTGGTTTGCGTTTTTCCTGAGCTTCTTTATGTGGTTCAACCACGCGCCGTTGATCGCGTCAATCCGCGAGGCGTTCGATCTCACTGACCAGCAGGTCAAGATGCTGCTGATCCTGAATGTGGCACTGACCATACCGGCGCGCATCATCATTGGCATGCTGGTGGATGCCTTCGGTCCGCGGCGTGTCTATTCCATTCTGCTGTTCACCTCCAGCTTCCTGTGTTTCGGTTTTGCATTCGCTGACAGTTTCGAGCGCCTTGCCATGATGCGCTTCCTGATGGGTTTTGTCGGTGCCGGTTTTGTGATTGGTATCCGCATGATCAGCGAGTGGTTTCCGGCCCGGCAGGTGGGTGTTGCTGAAGGGATTTATGGCGGCTGGGGCAATTTCGGTTCCGCTGCTGCAGCGCTGAGTCTGCCGACAATCGCACTGATGTTTGGCGGTGAGAACGGCTGGCGCTATGCCATTGTGTTGACCGGTGTACTGGCACTGGTGTACTCGGTCGTGTATTTCTTCTCGGTATCGGACACGCCCAAGGGTTCGACCTATTTCAAGCCAAAGAAAAACGGTGCCATGGAGGTCACCAGCAAGGGTGATTTCTTCCTCTATCTGGTCATGAATATACCGCTCTATGCGGCCCTCGCAGTACTCAACTGGAAGCTCGGACCGACCAATCTCGGCATGCTGGGTGAGGCAAGCACCAGCATGATCTACGCAGTGCTGGCCGGCCTCTATATCTTCCAGGCCATTCGTATCTATCAGGTCAACGGCCATGTCTTCAGGGAAGAGGTCCCCGAGATTGATCGCTACAAGTTCAAGCAGGTCGCTGTGCTGGACCTGGCCTACATGGTGACCTTTGGTTCGGAGCTGGCGGTGGTCTCCATGTTGCCGCTGTTCTTCAAGGATACCTTTGACCTGTCACTGGTCGCTGCCGGTATGCTGGCTTCCGGTTACGCGTTCATGAACCTGGTGGCTCGACCCAGTGGCGGATTGATCAGTGATCGTTTTGGTCGCAGGAAAACCATGATGATTCTGTTGGTCGGACTGACCTCGGGCTACCTGCTGATGGGGCTCATTGATTCCAGTTGGCCGGTCATACTGGCGGTTGCCATCACCATGTTCTGCTCGTTCTTCGTACAATCCGGTGAGGGCGCGGTGTTTGCGATGGTGCCTCTGGTGAAGCGTCGTCTGACCGGGCAGGTGGCGGGTATGGCCGGTGCTTATGGCAACGTGGGTGCTGTGAGTTTCCTTACCGTGTTTTCTTTCGTGTCACCCCAGGTGTTCTTCATGGTGATCGCTGGTGCGGCAGTGGTGACGCTGGTAATCGTGGCACTGTTCCTTGATGAGCCGGAAGGGCATATGGCAGAAGTATTGCCGGATGGTACGGTGCAGATGATTGAGGTGACATGATGAATCACGCCTGCAAGGCGCTCCTGCGCCAATAGTTACATCGTGTTTAGTTAGAACGAATGAGTAGGAGCGGCTTGTAGCCGCGAACAGGCTCAGGCTTTAAACAATTCGTGCCTGCAAGGCGCTCCTACAGGTTATATTAGCACTCATGTCCTCCACCCTGAAAATTTCCAGCGGCCAGCACAGCGAAGCCGGGATCAAGGACTCCAACGATGATGCCTGCGGTATCCGTGTGCCGGATGAGTCTTTACTGAATACCAAGGGGATTGCCGCGGTCATTGCAGATGGTATGAGCGGCAGCGAGGCAGGCAAGGAGGCCGCCGAGGCCTGTGTCCGCGGGTTTCTGACCGACTATTTCACCACACCTGAGACCTGGAGTACCGAGACCGCAGGCGAAAAGATACTGTCAGCACTGAATCGCTGGCTGTATGCACAGGGTCATCACCATTACGAATCCACCCGAGCCATGGTGACCACCCTGAGTGTGCTGGTGATCAAGTCGGCTACGGTACACCTGTTTCATGTCGGCGACACACGTATCTATCGCATGCGCCAGGGAAAGTTCGAATGCCTCACGCATGATCACCGTGTGCACATATCCGAGGACAAGAACTATCTCAGTCGTGCCATGGGCATCGAACTCCACATGGAAATCGATTACCGCTCACTGCCTGTTGACGTCGACGATATCTACCTGCTGACCACGGACGGTGTGCACGACTACCTCGATGACTCGACACTGGCGGAATTTCTCTATGCCAGTGGTGATGACTTTGATCAAACGGCAGCTGCCATTGTCAGCAGTGCCCTGGAGAATAAGAGCCACGACAATGTCTCGAGTGTCGTTCTCAAGGTAGAAGAACTGCCACATCAGAACGAGCATGAATTCTACCAGCAGTTCTCGGATTTACCGTTTCCACCGCCGCTGGAAACCGGCATGGTGCTGGATGGTTATGAAATTATTCGTGAGTTGCATGCCAGCAAGCGTACCCAGGTGTACCTCGCACAGGACCGGGAGACGCATACCCGGGTGATCCTGAAGACGCCGTCTGTCAACTACGATGATGATGCGGAATACATCGATCGCTTTCTGCACGAGGAATGGGCCGGTCGTCGCCTCAAGAATCAACATGTGCTGAAAGTCCTCGCGCCGCGTGCGAACAGGCAGTGTCTCTACTATGTCACCGAATATATTGAAGGGCAGA
>JBDLIH010000060.1:0-17827 GCA_039714975.1 Pseudomonadota bacterium | reverse complement strand
GGAATATGTATCTTCATAATCGCCAATACTGGTTCAACTTGATATAGAAAGATATTTTAGCCACGGAATCCACGGAAGAACACGGAAATATTTCTTTTAATGCCTTTATTTTTTCGTGAATTCCGTGGATTCCGTGGCCATTAATAATAATGGGTACTTTGCTGTTCGGGCAACTGGACCAACGCGGGCGTACAATCTGCCGCTATTCATGCACACTCGTCCATACTCGATTCGTTACTGGCCCACCTGGTCAGGCATTGCCGTACTGTGGTGCCTGTCGCACCTGCCCTACGTCTGGCAACTCGCGATTGGACGCCGCATCGGAATCATCTTTCATCGCCTTGCCGGGCGTCGGCGATCAATCGCTGCAGTGAACCTGTCGTTGTGCTTCCCCGAACTGTCCGCAAGCGAACGCGAAAAAATTATCACTGAGCAGTTTGTCTCCATGGGCATCGGCGTAATGGAAACGGCGATGAGCTGGTGGTCACCCGGCAGGCGGTTAAAACCACTTGCACACGTTGACGGACTGCAACATTTGCAGGCCGCGCTCAACAGGGGCAAGGGGGTTATCCTGCTCAGCGCCCATTTCACCACCCTTGAGATGGGTGGCCGCCTGCTCGCCCTGCACTCCCCGTTCCATGTCATGTACCGCAAACACAAGAATGCAGCCTTTGACCGGATTATGAAGTCCGCCCGCATTAAACATTTCGGCAAGGCCATCCCGCGCGGCGACCTGCGCGGTGTGCTCAGGAGTCTGCAGGACAACGTCCCGGTCTGGTATGCACCTGACCAGGACTACGGCCGGGAGCAGAGTGTCTTCGTACCTTTTTTTGACATGCCCGCTGCCTCCATCACGGCCACTTCACGGCTGGCACGCATCAGTGGCGCGGCCGTGGTGCCGTTCTTTCAGACCCGCTTACCCGATGCCCGGGGTTACCGTTTGACGCTGTACCCGCCACTGGAAAATTTTCCCGGGGAATCTGTTGAAGCGGATACCCGCCGCATTAACAGGATTATCGAAGCACGTATCCGCGAACAGCCCGAGCAATATCTGTGGGTACACCGGCGTTTCAAGACCCGGCCCGAAGGAGAACCCGGGGTGTATTGATCGTCCATGGCACAACGCGACATACACAACATCCTGCTGATCACCCTCAGCAACATCGGTGACGCCGTCATGACAACACCCGTCATGGCTGCGTTGCACATGAAATATCCACAGGCAGTCATGGATATTGTGACCGATGCACGCGCCGGTGAACTATTCAGCCACTGCCCCTACAAAGGGGAAACCTTCCTGAAAGACAAGCAGGCCGGTTGGCGGGGGTTAAGAACACTGGTAAAACAGTTACGCGCAAAACGCTATGACCTCGTCGTTGATCTGCGTACAGACGGACTGACATTGTTACTGCGAGCCGGACGTCGACTGACGCGTCGTGGCAGCCAGGCAGCGGGCTATCATGCGCTGCAGCGACATTTCGGTGTCATTGGTCCACGCGAAGGCATCACCGAAATACCGGCAACCCGTCTGTGGCTCTCGCGGCACGATCTGAATTTTGCACACCGGCACCTTGCCACCTTGCCAGGCAAGCGCTGGCTGGCCCTGGGACCGGGCGCCCGCTGGAATCCCAAATGCTGGCCAGCCGCCGCATTCCGTGAACTGGCTGATCGACTGCAGACACAGTTTGATGCGGTCGTGCTGCTGGGCAGCACTGAAGACATGGATAGCTGTCACCAGGTCGCAGACGGGATAGCACTGCCGTGCATCAATCTTGCCGGCAAGACCAGCCTGTTACAGGCGGCGGCAGTATTACAACAGGTAGCGTTGTTTATCGGCAATGATTCCGGCCTGGGGCACATGGCCGCTGCCTGTGATACAGCAACACTGACGGTCTTTGGCCCCGGCGACCCTGCGCGCTACCACCCCTGGCATCCACAGGCACGCTGGGTACAGAGTGACAGCGGGAATATCATTGACGTCACGGTTGCAGCCGTCATCGCAGCCGTTCTTGAGTTGTGAGGGAACGATTCACCCCAGAGGCAAATGGCACTTACTAGAACATCTTGCCACGGAAGCACACGGAATGGCACGGAAGAAAACCGCCTTAATTATTTCCGTGTTTTTCCGTGTGCTTCCGTGGCCAGTTGGATGTTTTTATTGAGAAAACCATCGACCTCAAGACGAGCTAGCACGGTTTCAGGTGTAATACCCGCCAGACAAACATGCTGCCGCTGCGGCGGGCACACCGGCAGGTGACAGGGACTGCAGGGCACCGGATTCAGCAGCACATGTGCTGACTGCCCCAGTGCATGACTGCGCTGCCAGTCCGTTGGACCGAAGAAGGCATACACGGGCAGACCTGCGGTGGAGAGAATATGCATCGGCCCGGAATCATTGGTCATGGCAAGGGCCGCACGGCGCCCCAGGGCGGCCAATTCACCCAGGCCAAATACAGCGCTTGCATCAATACCGGTTTTGCTGGCGAGGCGCCTGTTCAAATCAGCTTCTGCCTCGCCACCCAGCCAGATCACGGTCAGGCCGCGACTTTCCAGCGCCAGTGCCAACGCCAGGAAATACTGCTCTGGCCAGCGTTTGCTCGGCCAGCGCTGACTGGCACCGGCATGTATCAGCACCAGTCGCCTGCTGCTGAGGTCCTGCTGCTGCAACCAGACATCGACCCGGGACACCATGGCCTTGCTGAGTGGCAACTGCGGGACTGGCGAGGCTGCATCAAGTCCTGCTGCAGGCAGGACGGCATTGAATCGATCAAAGGCATGTGATCCGTGGTTTCCGGGTGACGGCGCATGTGTGTATGCCAGGGCAGGCAATGGACCGGCACGCTTTTGCGCCTGCGTCAGCAGCGTCATAATGCGACTGCGCTGTGAACCCTGAAGGTCATAGACCACGTCGAATGACTGACCGAGCAACCAGCGCAGCAGCCGCAGCATACTGACCAGGCCCTTGCGCTTGAAGGTCACAATGTTCAGCCCGTGAAACCCGCTGAGCAACTCGCTGTATTCAGGTGCCGTCAGCAAGGTCACACGGTCAGAAGCGTGGGTTTCCAGCAAGCGTACGATCTGCGGGATGGCCAGTACGACATCACCCAGGGCACCGAGCTTGATAATCAGTATGTGTCTGCCGGGGGAAGATGTACTCACTGAGTGTGCAACAAATTACGGCTTTTCCTGCGGAGCAAGGCGACCAGCTTGTTCCATGTTTTCCTGACCCGTGCATTGGAGCGGTCAACTTCATGATAGGCAAGCAGGAATCGCAACCGGTCAGCGGTACGGATACCCGCGCTTCTCCGGTTGAAGGTATCGAGATCGCGTACCAGCGCCCTTTCTTTGGTCCAGCGGCGCTTGGCCTTCTCCATGTCGATAAGCCGTACATCCATCTGTCCATGCCGCTCGCCGATGAAGATATGCTTGGGTAGAAAACAATTTTGCTGCATGCGATGCTGATGCATATGCCTCGCCACCGTGGCAATGCGCTGGATCGTTTCCTGCCAGACGGCCTTTTCAGGGAAGCCATGCTGCTGCCAGTACGCCATACAATCTTCCAGGGACGAGTAACCCGTCAATTCACGGGAAACCAGAATGGCACGCCGGTCATTACCCACGTTACGTTCGGCAAAATACAGCACCTCCAGCGTCGGCACATCAAAAGACTGCAACAGCATCAGATTCTGGAATTCCCGCCGGAAGGTGGTAACACCTTTGAGGGGATGCCGCCAGGAAAATGTTTCGTGATTTTCCTGGCGCTTGATAAAGATGGCCTCGCTACGACCGTCAGTGCAGGTAACCTCCAGTCGGGACACGCCACTCCAGCCACCGCGGCGCACGTTAGGCTCCTCAAACCAGCCGATATCGAGTGCCCAGACTGCCTCGAAGCTGTCCAGTCCGTTAGCCCTGGCCATGGACGGCCAGTCACTGGCGCTGTAATCCTGCATGGGTATTCTGATGTGCCCGTGGACTAGAACCGATAGGTCAGCTCAAGGTCGGCCGCATATTTCTGGCCATCACTGGTGAGCCGGAACGGAAAACCGAACTTGACATCAAAGTTGTCGCTGAGCGTATATATAACCTCGGGGGCCAGACTGAAGGCGGTGTAATCCTCGAAATCAGCCTCAAGAATGGCCTCCAGCACCGGGGTAAAGCGCCCGTAATCATTGAACATGACCGCGCCGGTCGCATACAACACGCCAAAATTCACGTCATCACCTGTCAGGTTAATATCGTCTGAATCATTGAACCTGACATAGCGCAGATTCCCCAACAGGGTCATTGAGCCCTGCTGGATATCGCCGTCCATCTTGAACCCTAGCTGCCAGTTGTAACCGCTATGGTTGAAACGGTCGATTTCATCCCCACCGGCCTCCACCAGCAAGGTATCCAGACGCCTGCCTATACCCGCGAGCCAGGCCACGTTGGCACCCGTCTTGTCTTCCAGCCACAGGAAGCGGCGCTCATAAATAATCGAGGGAAACTCACGCACTCCACCCCAACCCTCAATATCAACATCAGCCCCGTCAAAGGGTTCGCCCGGACGGTCATAGACACCCTCGCCACTGGTGTAGAACGGCATGAACAGTTGAATCTGCGAGCGGTCATTGATCGGCCAGGTAAAATCCAGTGTCAGGCTATAGCCATCAAAATCCGTCGCCTCCTCCATCGGCTTGTCCTTGAAAAACTCCGTCCGGAAATCCAGGGTCGGTGCCTGGTATATCCTGGCGTAACGGGTAAATATCGGTTCGACCATGGCCTTGTTGCCACCCGCCACCACGTCGGCGGAAAACAGCATTAACAAACTGCTGACCACTAATCCGATTGCCCCGGCCTTTTGAAGTTGTTTCATAGTACTTGCGTCCTTAATTAAGTGGGTGTGGCACAATAGAGTCCGCACCTTCTCCTGGAAAAATGAAACGCGAATTTTAGCATAGATCGGTTACATCACCCCAAGTAAGGATGCGACAGACAACCGCCATGACCCCGCCACTTGAATGCACAGCCATCAGCGCCACAGAGTTCGAGCAGTTACGTGCCGGTGCGCGGGTGCTGGAACGGGACAAACGCGGCGACAAGGTGCTGCTGACCCCGGATGACTACATCATCAAGTTATTTTACCCGCGGCGCCGGTTCACCTCGGCCCGCCTCTACCCCTATGCCTACCGCTTCTGTAAAAATGCCCGGCGCCTGCAGGCAAAGGGGATTATCACCGCGCAATGTGAGCAATTGCGCTTTGACCGACAACAGGGCCGACACCTCATCCGCTACCCGTTGCTGCCTGGTGACACGCTGCGTAACCACCTTGCCAGTCATCCTGACGGGGAAGGACTCATTGCAGGGCTTGCAGACTTCCTGGCGGAGCTACACCACAAGGGCATCCTGTTTCGCTCCATTCACCTTGGCAATGTCCTGGTACTTGAAGAGGGTACGTTTGGCCTGATCGATATCGCGGATATGTCGATACAGCGGCGCCCGCTGGGGCTGTTGAAACGTGCCCGCAACTTCCGGCATCTGCTGCATGATCGCCGTGACCGTGAATATCTCGGGCAGTACGGCTACGGTCGCCTGCTGGAAAACTATGAAACGGCAGCGGGATTCAGTGGCTACCGGAGCACATTATTACGCCGCCTGATCCGTCATGCCGCGCCCGCCATGAGACTGAAATCCAAAAATAATTCGTCATTGCGAGGAACAAAGTGACGTGGCAATCCCCAAATAACTGATCCCATAGTATGAGATTGCCGCGCTACGCTCGCAATGGCGTTCCCTAACCACCCCTTGCCAGTTGCTCATACAGTGCCAGCGTGTCCTGCAGCATGTCTTGCAACAGGAACGGCTGTACCCCCTGCATCTCCGGGGCAACTGCATGCCAGTCCGTCAGTCGCTCCACCACGGCAATCCGGTCACCGGGAGACACGGCGCCCGCCGGAAAATGCCGCGCCAGCTGTTCACCGACACCACCGTGGGCATAACCGGCCACCGGGACCCCCAGGCTCAGGGCCTCATTCACCGTGCGTCCATAGGATTCGGGGCGATGTGACAACGACACGACGGCATCGGAGACCGACATGATTTCGCGAATATCCTCGCGGAAACCGGTGCAACTGATGGCATCGCTGATGCCGGCTGCTTTTACAGCCGTTTCCAGCTGCCCGGCCAGCTTTCGATTGTGGTTTGCAATCTCACCGACGATCAGGCCATGGACCGCATGACCTGAACGCTTCAGGTCGGCAATAACTGAAATAAAATCGAATACGCCCTTTCGCTTTCCCACCCTGCCCGGCAGGGTAATGACAAAACGGTCTTGCAGCTGCGGGTAGCGACGATACCAGTCGGCAAGCCAGGCCTCCCGGGGTTTGAATCCCCTTGGGTAAACAACCGGATCGACGCCACGATGAATGACATGAAGCCGTGCCGGATCCACGGCCGGGTAATTTTTGAATACATACTCCCGCGCCACATCGGATACCACGATCAATTGCTCGCCTTTCATCATCACGGCACTGTAGGCATTCACCGAATACAGACCGTGTATGGTGGTAATGAACCGTGGCCGTATTACCGGATCCATGCTGGACCAGGCCAGCCAGGTGATCCATGCAGGCAGGCGCGAGCGGGCATGTACAACATCAATATTGGCTGACTTCATGAGACGTCTGAGCTGCAGGACATAACGCAGACTTGTCAACGACTTGTGCCCCACCGGACAGGTGATGTGCTCACTGCCGGACGCAACAAGTTTCGGCAACAGCCGGCCACCGGCGGACATCACCAGGGAGCGGTGTCCGCAACGCACCAGTTCAGCCGCCACGTCGAGGGTACCGCGTTCAACGCCACCTCCCTGCAGGGCAGGCAGCACCTGCAGTACCGTCAGGGACTGCTTGATGTGCGTCCCCAGCACGTGCAAATCCGTTCGGCAACACGATTTGCCTCGTCAAAGATCTCTACGGAACGCGGCAGCGGAATACCTCTGGACCAGTGACTGAAGCGCATCACATTTCCCGAGGCCACCAGCGCCTGCACACCCCTGACAATACGATCCTGGCGGCGCGGCGGCACGGACAGCAAGCCCACGGGGATAGCCGCGGTGAGGGCCTCATAAATCATGGAAACACTGTCCTCCGTCACCCAGGTGCAACAGGCCCGTTCAAGCTGCAGGGCCAGCCATCGGCCCGGTGTATCCCGCCAGGAATGAAGGGTGAATTCAAGATTGCGATTGAAGATCATGTCCCGGACATGTTCTGCAAACCCGGGCGGTGTGCGCCTGGATGTGGTCAGGACCCAGTGTCGTACCGGTGAATAGCGGATGACACCGGCCAGCTGCTCGACGACCTGCTCATGATTCCAGTGATAGTGGCGCGATGGTCCACCGATCATCAACAGTCCACGCCGGTTGTGACCTGTATCAGCGGTATTAACACCGGCCTGCATCCGATTGAGACTGCCACGCGTGGCCAGTACATTGGGTGCCAGGCGAGGGCGATCATGGTCCGGTATCACACACAGATCAAAGCAGCGCTTCGGCAGGTCCGGCTTCATCAACACCACTGCCCGCCCGCCACGGGCACGGCGTGCGGCCAATAAGGGCAGGTGTGTGGAATGGCCCGCACCGATCAACAGCCAGGGGTCCGGTAACAGGGAACCCGGCTGAAACTCCCCACGAAACCAGTCAAGACCGGCACCGGGTGATACCGGAATGTCAAAGCTGTTTATCGGAAGACGACGTTTCAGGGCATCCAGCAGCCCCAGGCTCTGACTGTCGTGACCGGCCCTTGTATCGCTAAAACGCCAGACCACCCTGGACTCGCCCGCTCCCGCCGCATGACGGACACGAGCACCACGGATTGTCAGTCCTTGAGTATGTAGTCGGCGCCGCAGTAGGGACATTTGGCCTTACCGGTTGCCTCAATGGAAAGATAAACCTGCGGGTGGGAGTTCCACAGGCTCATACCATCCATGGGACAGTGTAACGGTAAATCTGCCTGGGTGACTTCATAGCTGTTTTCCGCATTTGACGGAATCAGGTCGTTGTCACCCGCAGAAGACGCAGTATCAGGGTTTGGCACGCCAGGAACCTCTCAGGTTTTTATTGAAATAATTGCTGAAACACATTCAATTAACTGTCCCAGCCTGTCAGGCGATTATTATACATAAGCAACCACGTGATAAACGCCGCATGAAGTCAACGATTAACCAATATTTCAAGGACATAGTGTAGTATCACGGCCACCATGACAACCGGTCATGGAATTGCTGTAAAATTATAAGCAAATGAATTCCAAAGATTTATACATTCGCCTCCTGAAGTACGTGCTGCCCTACCGGAAGGCCTTCCTGTTCTCATTACTGGCGACGGCGGCCTTTGCAGCGACCGAGCCCGCCATGCCGGCCCTGATGAAGCCGCTGCTGGACGAGAGCTTTGTCGCTGACAGTTCCAGAGGCCTGCTACACCTGCCACTGCTGCTGATAGGGCTGTTCTTTATCCGCGGGATTGCCAGTTTCATCAGCGGCTATGGAATGAAACTGGTGGCAAATCACATCGTCATGGATCTGCGCCGGGAAATGTTCGACCGGCTGCAACGGCTGCCCCTCCATTACTTTGACAACAACTCGTCCGGTAACATCATTGCCAAGTTCACCTTCAATGTAGCACGCGTCACCGACGCCGCTACCAATGTCATTGTCACCCTGGTCAAGGACACCCTGATCATTATCGGATTGCTGGGCTATGCCTTGTACCTGAACTGGCAACTCACACTGATCATCATGGTCATTGCACCACCGACGGCAGTGGTCATTCGCTACTTCAGCAAGCGCATGCGCCGGCTGAGCCGCTCGCTGCAGGATACCATGGGTGAACTGACACACGTTGTGCAGGAAGGCATCAGCGGTAATCGTGAAATCAAGATTTTCGGTGGTGAGGAATACGAGAACAGACGATTCAATAAAGTCAGTAACTGGATCAGGCGCTACCGCATGAAGGTTGCCGTTGCCGCGGAGCTGAACGTCCCGATTGTGCAAATGCTTACCGTGACCTCACTCTCCATCGTGGTGTATTTTGCCGCCATGCAGGCCAGGTCCGGTGATATTACGGTGGGTACATTTGTCGCGCTGATTACTGCACTTGCATTGCTCTCATCACCGATCAAGCGACTTACAAAGGTCAACGTACAGCTGCAGAACGGCCTGGCCGCCGCAGAAAGTATCTTTGCGTTACTTGATGAAACACCGGAGCTCGACAGCGGGCAGAAGATCATCGAAAAGGTGCAGGGCAACATCAGGTTTTCACACACAAGCTACACTCACCATGGCAGCGAAGGCCCGGTGCTGCATGATATTAATATCGACATCCCGGCCGGTGAAACCGTCGCCCTGGTCGGCCCTTCCGGCGGCGGCAAGACAACGCTCGCCAACCTGCTGCCGCGTTTCTATAATCCGACGGCCGGGCAGATCTTTCTGGATGGCATTGACACCCAGGAGATCCAGCTGACCAGCTTGCGGGAACAGATTGCCTATGTTGGCCAGCACATCATCCTGTTCAACGAGAGTGTGGCCAGCAATATTGCCTATGGAGTGCAGGGAAAGGATGTGTCCGAACAGGATATCCGCACGGCTGCGGAGAAGGCACATGCCCTTGAGTTCATCGAGAAACTGCCACAACAATTCGATACCCTGATCGGTGAAAACGGTGTGCGCCTGTCGGCCGGACAGCGACAGCGCATTGCCATTGCCCGTGCCCTCATCAAGAATGCCCCGATCCTGATTCTTGATGAAGCCACCTCGGCGCTGGATACCGAATCGGAAAAAATCGTACAGCTGGCACTGGACAGCCTGCGCAGTGGCAGAACATCCCTCATTATTGCGCACCGCCTTTCCACCATTGAAAATGCAGACCGTATCCTGGCCATGAAAGACGGCCACATAGTAGAGGCCGGGACACACACTGAATTAATGCAACAGAATGGCGTCTACGCGCAGTTGTACAACACCCAGTCCAGACAGCACAGCGATAGCCTTGAAAGCAACTCCTGAACCTGCTTCAAACACAGATTTTCTCGCGCCACGCTACTGGCCCACATGGCTGGGAATGTCGCTTGCCCGTCTGCTGCACCTGCTGCCCTACCGCCTGCAAATAGCCATGGGACCCATGCTGGGCAGACTCTTCATGCTGATCAACCCCTACCGCCGGCTGATTGTGAAGACCAATCTGGACCTGTGTTTCCCGCAGAAAAATGACACAGAACGACAACAGCTGTACGCCCGGTTCGTCAAGTCGCTGGGACTCAGCATGGTAGAAGAAGCCGCCAGCCTGTGGGCACCCGGCCGCTTCTTTGACAAGCGGGGACAGGTACAGGGACTGGAACACATCAAGGCCGCACAGGAACAGGGCAAGGGTGTACTGTTGCTCAGCGGTCACTTCTGCTCGGTGGACTTCGCCGGCAGAGTACTCCTCAGGCATCACCCGGTATGCTTCACCTACCAGGAATTGCGCAACCCGCTGTCCAACCACATCCTGACAAATATTCGCAGGAAAATTGCCCACTGCATCATTCACCGCCATGATATTCGCGGTTTCATCAAGGCCCTGAAGGCCGGCAAAGTGGTGTGGTATGCACCGGACCAGAGTCTGGCACGCAAAGACAGTGTCTTTGCCCCGTTTTTTGGTGTCCAGGCCAACACCCTGACCGCCACAACCAAGCTGGCAAAAATGACCGGTGCGGCGGTACTGCCCTTCGAGATCAAGCGACGGCCGGATGCCAGTGGTTATACGCTGACGATTCGGCCAGCTCTCGAGGACTTCCCGGGTGACAATGAAACGGCGGATGCCACACGGTTTAATGCCCTGCTCGAGGCACAGGTGCGCGAGAACCCCGAGCAATACCTGTGGCTACACCGGCGTTTCAAACACCGGCCAGAGGGCGAACCCAAGCTGTACCCGCAGAAACCACGCCGCGTCAAAAAATTACAACGTGCGCAGGCCGCAAAGAAACGCTAAGCCTGAAGCCACTGCTCAGGATGACTGTTTCACGTAGACTGCGAAGATTTCGTCGCCCCGCCTGAGCAGCGTGGCCGGCCACACATACAGCAGGCGGGCCAGCAGACGGCGCAGCGGACGTCTTTTTGAGCTTTCCGTTTGCCACCCGGCTGCATAATCCACACTGTTCAGCACCGCCTTGGGACTGCTCTGAGTCGTGATGCGCAATTTATTCAGGCCATGATGCCCTGCCAGCAGGGTAAGGTTTCCGGACGCAAACAACACCAGGTGGCGTGGCACCTCGTTGGGGTACCAGTACTTACCGAACGGTTTCCGTCCCAGCGCCCTGCTGTTGGGCGTGCGCAGGTAAAGTTGACCGCCCGGCCTTAGAATACGCGCGATTTCAGATATGAATGCATTCGGATCCGGGATATGTTCGATGACATGTCTGGCCGAGACCATGTCGAAACTCGCATCAGGAAATCCCGCTGAATGCAGATCACCATGGGAAACGGTCAGACCACTGGCACGGCATACCGCCACCGCACCCTCGTTGAACTCAACGCCCTGCGCATCCCAGCCCAGGCTGCACAGCTTGTTCAAAAACTTGCCATTACCGCAGCCGATATCCAGTGCACGATGACCGGCAAGAAAGTGCGGGGTAGTACGATACTTTATCCTGCCGAGTACATGCCCCAAGGCAATATAAACGGCTGAAACCTCGAGATGCCGGTAGCCATGCACGGCCCTCAGTGCACCTTTTTCATAGTTCTTTACAGGCTTCACTCGCTCGGGTTGATACTGTTCGTACTCATCCGGGTAGAAATCGGCAATTTGTTCCACAGCGGGCATAGGGTCCTGAAACACGGCACCGCACTGTTCACAGCAACTGTAGTCATAGCTGTCGCTATTACCAAACATCAGGTCGCTTCCAGTAAAGTCATGATGCGTGCGCCCCCCACAGACAGGACACGCTGTGCCCGAATATTGCTCTGCTGTCATAGTTAACCAGACTCCCGTTGTTCCAAATCCCCAAGCAAGGTCCTGAAGGTCTGCTGCAGGGTATAGCCGGACTCGCATTGTTGCCTGCCAGCAGCACCCATGGACGCAATCATGGCAGGATCATGCGCCAGGGTATGAATGGCATCCACCCATTGCTGCACCGGGCCGGCATGCAGACCCGTGACACCCGCCTCCACCAGATCCCTGTTGACACCAACAGGAGACGTAATCACCGGCAGACCCGAGGCCATGTACTGCAGCACCTTCAGGCCACATTTACCGCGGGTCCACAGATCATCCCGCATAGGCGCGATGCCGATGGTCGCAGTCACCAGTGCATCCACCTCCGTTGCCCGGGACCATGTCACATTCTCGATGGGCAGGACATCTGACTGCAGTGTGAAGTCCGCAATCACCCGGAGCCGCAATGTACTGCATCCGGTACAGGCCTGTTCAAGTGCCGGGAGTATATCGGTCAGGTACTTGCGCGTCGACCGGCTGCCGATCCAGACCAGCACCACCCGATCGTGCGGCTTGTCGACGGCAGGCTGATAGCGCTCGATCTCGATGGATGTCGGCAGCAGTGACACACGGTTGTTAAAACGCAAGGCTGCCGATGCCAGGTAGCTGTTACCGGCCCACACACAATCACAGCGTTTAACGATATGCCTGAACCGTGCGGGGCGTCGGGAAAACAGACCACTGCGCGGCACAAAGATCGCATCATCCAGATCGAAAATCAGCACACGACTGGCCTTGCGCAGGCGCCGCCCGTACCACCAACCGGGGGCACGGCGCAGGATGACCACGGCATCCGCCTCGCGCGCTGCCGCAAGAATCCTGCGATGACTTTCCGCCGTCCTGTCATCGGTAATATGGGAAGCTTCCCAGCCATGCTGTCGCAGCAGCGGAAAGTAGCTTATTGCCCGGTATCGGGTTGACGGCGAATCCTCCCCTTTCGACACGAACAATACTGACCGTTGTTGCATAACCATGTTTTACGTAATGGCTACCCGGGAAGCGGTAACGGCAGGCACAGCCTACGGCGCCAGGACAGCTGTTTCGAAAACAAGCACGCTATCCTGATAGCTGTTGGAAAACTCCATCACAGGCATACCCAGGGCCTTCACGGCCTTATCCCGTAACGACTTGTCATCACCATCGACCTGGATTGCAATGTAATCATACTTGCGCCAGGATCCGCGCTTCAGCATCCTGGAAGTTCGCTTGTCATTTACCCATTTATCCCGCTTGCTGTCCTGTCCGCTATAATGGATTACCCGGGCGTTATTGCTGAATACCCTGGTTGTGGAATCCACCCGGTCTCGCAGCCAGTAGCCGGCATCGCGCAGGTAGTCATGCCTGCCGCTGCCGGATGAATAAAAGCCGTCAACCGCCATAAACAACAGGGCCGCTAAAACAAGCGGCAGTGCCAGCCATCGCTGCCAGCCGCGCAAGGCACCTGCCTGCCAGCGCGAATACATAGCCTCAAGGAGGAAGGGCACGATCAGCATGAGCGTCAGCGCCAGCGGCACTGCAAAGCGCCCGGAAAGTGTAAAGCGCGTCAGCACCTCAACCAGTAAAATCGACAGGTTCAAAACGACAAGCCAGGCAATGACCGGCACGACCCCGGCAGGCGGACTAAAGTGGGCGCGCAATTGCCTGAAAAAGAACAGCAGTGCATACAGTGGTGAAAGTGTATTGATCACCTTATAGACGATGATCATCAGCAAGCCCGCCCACAAGGCCGACAGGGCATAGTGATCCAGTTCGCTCCCCAGCACCTGCTCACCCATGACCTGTGCCCTGATTTCCAGACCGGTGTGCAGTTGCTCCCGGGTCTCAGCCAGGCGCTGTACTGGCTCGAACAAACGGCCACTGTTACCCGCGGAAAATGCGGGATCCAGCGCCCACCAGGCGAGCAACATCAGCATGACAAGTCCGGTAAAGGCATGCGCCTTCAGCAATCGCAACAGGCGCTCCGCGAATCGCCTGCTGGTGTCGGCCACCAGCACAAGCGGCAGAAACAGGAGAAAAACGATGCCTTCAATGCGGAAAAGGGTGGCAGCAACAGCAGCAGCCATCCATGCAAATGCATGTTGCCAGGACGCATCACGCCAGAAACGGATAAAGAAAAGCACCATCAGGAGATACAGGGCCCAGTAGCCATGATCCCTGATCACATCGGCACGGGCATTGTTCAGGAAGGGATGCAACAGAATGACGAAGGCCGCGATGACAAGCGTGGTCCGATTCGCACCAAGTTCCCGCACCAGTGTCAGGAAGGCAAACACCATCAACCCTGAAAATACCGCACCCAACAGATAGGCGGCGCTCTCCAGTCCAAGGCCGGTGAGCTTGCCAACGGTTGCAATCAGGGAAGGAAACAACAACCAGCAGCGCAGTACCTCCATCTGGCAGGCACCCGCCCAGTCACCGGCAGCAATGAGCCTGGCTGCAGATAAATAGTGGATGCCGTCATTATTGATAAGACCGGCAGTATAGGCAAACCAGGCCGATATCAGCAGACTCAGTACCACGGCAGGAAAACGGATATCGGCGAAAACGCCCGGGCCTGCGGCAGTTCTCATTCAATACCCTGCTTGCTGACCAGCACATCTTCCATAATCAGATATTCCAGATCAGAGCCAAAAAACATGTTCAGCGCATCTTCGGGTGAGCACACCATGGGTTCACCACGGCGATTCAGCGAAGTATTCAGTACCACCGCATTGCCGGTACGTTTTTCCAGTTCTTCAATCAGGGTGTAATAACGCAAATTGGTGTCCCGGGTGACAATCTGTGCCCGTGCGGTACCGTCCTCGTGCACCACCTCGGGTATGCGTGATTTCCAGGACTCCGCGACATCAAAGGTAAAGGTCATGAATGGCGAGGGATGGTCGGTCTGCAGGATGTCCGCGGCCACAGTGTCCAGCATGCTCGGACAGAACGGCCGCCAGCGCTCCCGGTATTTGATCTGTTCATTGATACGGTCGGCAATGGCCTTTGTGCTCGGGTCACCAAGGATACTGCGGTTACCCAGTGCCCGCGGACCAAACTCCATACGTCCCTGGAACCAGGCAACCGGGTTACCCGATGCCAGCAGTTCCGCAGCACGTGCCGGTGCGTCATACAACACCTCGAAGAGCGGCTTTTCCACATGCGCCTCACAGGCGGCAATACACTGTTCCGTGGTATATAACGGACCCAGGTAGGCATGCTCCATCTTGTGCAATGACTCGCCAAGCTCATTGGCTATATAGGATGCCGCACCGATCGCGGTACCGGCATCACTGGCTGCGGGCTGCACAAACAGTTCCTGCACATCAGGCATCGCGATAATGCGCTGGTTCAGTTTCACGTTCAGTGCCACACCACCGGCAAAACACAGTTTACCGGTCTCTTTCAGCAGATCACCGAGGTAGAAGTCAATCAGGCCCAGCGACACATCCTCCAGCAGGCGCTGGATACTGGCGGCGTAATCAATATAGGGATCATCGATCTCGTCACCCTGGCGTTTCGGCCCCAGCCAGTTGATCAGTTCCTTGCTGAAATAGTAGCCCTTGCCGTTCTCCTTGTAGCGGCGCCAGCCGATGACGTTGGCCAGCCGTGTATTGATGCTGAAACCCCGTTTGTCATATTTTATGAGCCGTGACAGGTCGTGTTTATCCGGATCACCGTAGGGGGCCATCCCCATGACCTTGAATTCTCCGTCGAGCATTTCGAAACCAAGGTAATCCGTCATGGCACCGTACACCCCGCCGAGGGAATCCGGATCATAAAATTCCTTCAGCTTGTGAATGCGGCCGTTCTCACCGTAACCAAAAAACGTCGTCGCATATTCGCCCTTGCCATCAATACCAAGGATGGCTGTCTTTTCCCTGAAACCACTGAGGTGATAGGCACTGCTGGCATGTGCGAGGTGATGTTCCACCGGCCGGAAACTGATGTTGTCGGTGCTCACGCCCAGTTTGCCCAGCATCTCCATGACACCGCGCACATTGCGGCGGTAGCGACGGTTACCGTTGAAAATTGCCTGCAGGGCGCGGTCCGGCGCATACCAGTAGCGGCGCGCATAGTGCCAGCGCGCCGGGGACATCAGGCTGATCGGGCTGTAGGGAAAGGCCACGATATCAATATCGTTCGGCTGCAGTCCGGCGAATTCCAGGCAGAAGCGGCTGGACTCCAGTGGAAACCTGCCCTTGGCATGCTTGTCGCGCAGGAAACGCTCTTCCTCGGCTGCCGCGACCAGCTCACCATCGACAAACAGCGCAGCGGAGGCATCATGGCCAACGGCACCCGAAAGTCCGAGAATATTCATGACTCTGTTACCAGCTTGTTGTGTTGCATGGATTCCCTGAACTGCGCCTCTATATCCGGACAATCCCGCCAGTTACGCATGAAGCGTCGCAAGTCTCGCTGTTGCGAACGTCGAAAGTCCGCGTCGGAGTCATGCTCGCACATGGAGTCCAGGTCAATGACCGCGATTCCCCGGGGTGACTGTATAAAGTTGGTGCCTTTCATATCTCCGTGACTGATGCGGCATTGGGCCAACTGCGCCAGCAGTGCAGTCGTGTCGCTGATCAGCGTTGCTTCATTATCCGGACGGGGCTGCTCGCAGAGCTGCATAATGTCATCACCGCCCAGATATTCCATAACCAGCCAGGCCTTGCCACGCAGCGGTCCGAAACGTCGTTCATACAGGGCCACCGGCCGGGCGCTAAGGATACCGTACATCGCCAGTCGATGAGCATTTTTCCACGAGGTAGCCGCCCGCGTGCGCCGGAAAGCCCGGCTGATGCGGTGCACAGCCCCCTTGATGTTATAGCGTTTCACCACCAGCTGTTGCCCGCCAGCAGCAACCGACCAAAGCGTACAGGTATTGCCCTGCTTCAGGTAACGCGCGTCAGGTTGCTGCAGGCTGGCATCCGGGTCTGCCAGCAGATCCAGCAACCCGGGGCTCGCCAGTTCGCGGTCGTATACCCGGAAACCGAACCAGCTTTTCCTGCAAATGAAGGCACTGCACTCACGGAATATTTTTTTCAGGAAATGCCGCTGCCGCCTGTACCTGAAAAAACGCACCCGCTGCAGCAGCCCAACGCCGGATAAGCGTCCTTCAGACCAGGATCGCTGACTGACATAGTCCGGTAGCACGGCCTCGATCAGTTCATCAAAACGGGGATAGAACTGGGCAAAGAACTGTGCCAGGTTATCGCGCGAGCGTCTGAACGATAATTCGGTATCGCCCGGGGGCCGGATACCCCCGCCATCCAGCGTATACAGCCTTTCATCCGAGAGCAGGAAATTATCCAGGTGAATATCGCATTGTTCAAGGCCGGCCTGGTGATGCCGGGCAATCGTGGACACAGCCAGCTTCAGGAGTTTAATACGGGCTGCTTCATCACTGGCCTGCTCCCAGGCAAGCGCCAGCGTCTGTGCCGGCTCGACAGCCTCCAGCACAATGATATGCAGCGCACCGTTATCTGCGGTACCGGCATGCAACACAGCCGGCGCCGCGATGCCATTCCTGTTCAGGGCCTGCAGTCCACGGACCTCTGCCTGCCAGTACTTGTCTGGCCCCATGTATACCTTGGTATAAACAGCCAGCCCCTGCCATGCACCCCGACAGACCAGGCGTCTGCCGGGAATGGCGCGCACGCTCACATCACAGCTGACACATGCCGCTGCACCGGCCTGACCATCCAGTGCAAGCATAAACGGCCCCGGGTGGCGGCCCATTTGAACAAGTGCGGCGGCTGTAACGGGAAGTTCAGAGGGTCGCGGGGAGCTCATGGTAGAAGGAATGATACAGGCTACAGGCACGCAGACGACAGCGGCTCCAGA
>JBDLIH010000059.1:0-18450 GCA_039714975.1 Pseudomonadota bacterium | reverse complement strand
ACTCATAATCCCTTGGTCGAAGGTTCGAGTCCTTCCGGGCCCACCATCCTCATAGAATTCATGGCGTTATGGCATCGAGACCAAGGGATGCATAGTCCCCTGGTGTGGTGCCGTGGCGCGAGCACCCAAACGGTGTGAACCCGGGAAATGAAACCGTTATTCCCGTTTGAAAGAGAAAGGGGCCCATGTTAGCTTGGCTTCTTCAGGGGAACAGAAATGAAATTATTCAGTCTCAAGCTGGTCATGCTTTTGTGTGTGATACAGGGAACGATACAAGTCGCTATTGCTGCAGATGCACAGGAAGGTGAGGCGAGCTATTACGCCGACAGCCTGAATGGGAACAAGACGGCCAGCGGTGAACCCTACGACAAGAATGCATTGTCGGCCGCGCATCCTACACTACCCTTCGGAACGAAAGTCAGGGTTACCTACCTGAAAACCGGGCAGTCAGTCGAAGTCACAATCAACGACCGTGGTCCCCATGTTAAGAGCCGGATCATTGACCTGTCAGGTGCCGCCGCAAAGAAAATCGGTTTGATTGATGCGGGTCACGGCAAGGTTAGGCTGGAGATTGTCGAACCTTGATGCGTTCCACTTGTGTTTTTCCTGAATGAGGGCCCGCATGCTTGCTTCAGAGCAGTGTCCGTAAGCAATTGTGGCGGATGGGGAAGCGACGGGGCGTCGGGTGCGTCGGGTAGTTGCGGGAGTCTTCACCGCGCCGATCCATCCCCGGCAATGTCTTGTTTCCGGTTGAAACGGGACCTTCCTGAGATAAGCTGCTGTGTATTTTGCTAAACACACACCTCCAACCCATAGAAGATACCCCCGGTTCGTAACCTTTTTCCACTGTTACAGCATTGTTGTGAAATGATGTTCTGAAACAGAAATCGTGCACCTGGACGGTGCTTTCAATGTTTTCGCGTTGTTATTATCTTGCAATTCTTTAGGGTTTCTGTGCAACAAAATCTCAATTCTGTGTGCTGAGTCACATTGTTACATCCATTAAGTGTGAAACATTTAACACTGACACCGGGCATACAGAACTCCATTTTACCTTTTAGGTTATTCCAGGTGATAAGGGCAGGAGACGGCCCACCCAGCAAAGTAAGGAGATTTCATTATGAAGAAATCACATATTTTTGTTGCAGCTACTATTGCGGTCGTTAGCTTCTCAACATACTCATTCGCCACTGTCACGCAGAGCCTTGGTGTTGGCAGCGCAGTATCTTCCATTAATGCGACAGCGGACTTCGAGTCGATAAACGCCTTAAATGACAATCATTATGTAGAAGCTGGCCTCAAATTTTCACGTACTAATTTATCTTTCGATAACAATGGTTGCGGTTATGCAGGATGCCCCGAGAACATCTTCGACCCGAAGGAGACCTTCACAGCTTCCATCTTGTTCGCCTAATAAATTAACCATGTGACACTTTGTCGCACCCGAAATTTAATGAAATCCCAACGTTGCCGCTGTATAATAATATTATACTATTCTTATGCTTCTGGAGGCAGTTATGGGTGGCTTTATCGAGCAGCTCAGGCTTGCGGAAAAGGCAGCTGAGGACATCTATTTCGCGAAGATTGACCGCGATCAGCGAATGATCCGGGATGCCCTATTGTGATCACATTTACTGCCGGTATTCGAAAAACGACTTTGATGGTGGGTTAAATCTCCTCATGCATTTGGTTATTTACCCCAAAAGCCACCTGACGGGCGATATCTGTATGCCGGTTTCAATCTGCCTATATGCCGAATTTTTATGACAAAAAGAAATCCCTGAAATATTTTCTATCCTGATGGCATGGCTATTGCATTAGCCATTGTATGGCTTGGAATCGGTTTCTGGGGCAACTGGAAAATTATCCCCGGGAGTTGTCAAGCTGTACCTGAGGACAATACGCAGGCGAGGGATAAGTACTTAGCATTTGATAAGGTCGGGATAAGCCCGTGGCTCACGGTGAGTTTGAAGTTGACGCCCGACATTAGAATGGGATATATATCCCAAATATAAAGTCTTGCCGAAAAATGGAAAATCAGTGACATGAACACACTTACAGCTCAGGAAACCGGCGACCACGAATTCTCCGTGGCGCAGACACCACTGGCGCATATGACGCCCTCAACAGGGATTGGTTGCCTGCTGAACGATGGACTGGCCTCCTCCCACCCCATGTCGATAGTCGTCAAGGTCAGCCTGGACCTGGTGCTGGCATCCATGCTGCTGGTTCTCACCGCCCCCGTCATCAGTATTGCCGCCCTGCTGATCAAGCTGACCAGTCACGGGCCGATAATCTATCGCCAGCAGCGTATCGGCCGCGGCGGTAAAAGGTTCGCCATACTGAAGTTACGCACCATGATGCAAGATGCTGAACAGAGGCTTCCCGAACAGCCATCCTGCGTGCGCTTCATTAAATTTCATAATGACTTTCGCATCACCCCGGTTGGCCGGTTTCTGCGCAAAACCTCGATTGATGAACTGCCACAACTAATCAATGTCCTGCGCGGGGAAATGAGTCTGGTCGGACCACGTCCTCTGGTCCAGAAGGAGGTCGACGCTCTGCCATGGCCAGCCTGGGTCACTCGCTACCGTGTACAGCCAGGAATTACCGGCTTGTGGCAGGTCAGCGGTCGCAATAACACGACCGACAGTGAACGGCTGCAGATGGATATCGATTATGTACGTAACTGGAGTCTTCTGCTGGACCTGAAAATCATGCTCAAAACCATCCCGGCTATCATTTACGGGCGAGGCGCATATTAAGCATGGCGCTGCAACGGAATACGGATATTCTGGCTCCCCTACAGCTTCTTGATTGCCTGAGGTCCGGCATGGGCCTGTTATTGCTGTGCATGCTGGCGTCGCTCGCAGCAAGTGCCCTGGTGACCAGCCAACTGACCAAACTGTATAGTGCCGAAGTACGGCTCATTGTTACACCGAATTCCAGGCTGGAAGATTCAAGGGATTTATTGCGCAGCATGGAAACCCTGGAAAGGCGCACCATTATTGCCACCTTTTCCCGCCTGCCCAAGGAAACAGCACTGGTCGAGGCTGCACTGGATCAGATAAAGCAGCCACACGATGCCGAATTTGATCTGGATACCCGGGTGCTGCCCAATACGAATATTATCACCCTGAAAGTTACATCGGAGAACGCGGAATTCTGCACTCTGCTGGCTGATCAGCTGGCCGCCAAGACCGTTGAACTGGCGCCAGGTCTGTACCGCATCTACAGCCTGAGGAAGATATCACCGGCAAGCAAACCGACCCGGCCCAGCTGGCCCAGCTGGCGCACGAACCTGTTGGCAGGCGCAGTAATCGGGATGGTTTTAGGCCTTCTCGCGGTATTTACCCGCTGCGCCACCAGGGGAAAAGATACGCCACCGGAAGCGGAGTGATGCGCCTGACGGTTGAAAAATACTGGTCCGCCATGTGGCTGTACACGGTGCCGGCAGCGTTTCTACTAACGCTCGTTGTGATTGCAGGCAGCACCGTCAATGACACATCTCCCCTAAAATCCGTCGTGATGATCGTTGCCCTGGGTGCCGGGTTGTTTGGCGCCGTCAAGGTCGCCGCCCGGGCGGATGTTGCACTGGTATTTCTGATCGTGCTGGTCTGGGGCAACATCTCCCAGGTTCTGGGCCGTTTTCATGGCATTCCGGGTGTATTTCATCTGGCCCTGATCGCGATTCTCGTCGCCACCTTCCGTGATCTGCAGACACGCCGGGTTGATCCGGGAAAAATCTCTCTGCTCTGGCTCCCGGCATTGGCCTATACGTTGTTTCCCCTGTTCAGCGCTACCCGGGCCATCGACCCTTCAGTCGCACTGGAAAACTCGGCCGAGCTGATGAAGGCGTTCATCCTTTTTTTCCTTGTGGTTCTGCTGGTCAATTCCCCTGACAGGCTGCGCACTGCCATCTGGAGTATGGCCATAGCTTCCGCAACACTCTCGATGCTCGGTATTGTGCAACAGCTTACGGGAATGAGCCTGGGGGAAATGGGCGGGTTTGCCCGGGTGAAGCACGCACAAATCGTCGGCGATTTATTTGGCAACCGTCTCGCGGGGCCCATCGGCGATCCCGGCTTCTTTGGCCAACTTCTGGTGCTGTCATCACCGCCCATTCTGTCGCTGCTGCTGACCGAGAAAGACAGGCGCATGAAGTTACTCGCCCTGATCTGTCTGGTGCTCACCATGCTCGGCGTCGGTCTGACCTACACACGCGGTTCCATGATTGTGTTGCTATTTGTATCCGTATTGTCACTGTTCAGTTTCAGGCTTGTCCGCTGGCGCCATGTACCTCTGATCCTGGCATCCGCGGCACTGGCTCTATTGCTGCTGAGCGGCAATATCGGCCAACGGCTTGCTACCGTGGCCGAAGCTGTCCCGGGGCACGAAAACAGCCTGCACCCGGACAGTTCCATAGAATTACGCTGGCTGTTTGCGAACACGGCCGTGCAGATGTTTGCCGACAACCCCCTGACAGGTGTTGGCAGCGGCAACTATAGTGTGAACTACGATCAATATGCCGACAAGGCTGGCTCGGATGCACGTCACTACGGCGATGCGGACGAGGGACATTTTGCGCATAACCTTTTTCTAGAGACCGCAGCAGAAACCGGACTGACAGGCCTGTTTCTGCTCGGCGCCCTGTTAATAAGTGCCTTGTGGTCTGCACAGGCATCGGCTGCGCGTGTGGTAAAACAGGAACCCGGGCTGGCGATATCAGCCCTGGCCTTGCGCAATAGTACCCTGGCATACCTGTTGACTGGCATGTTGCTGCACGGTCATTTTCAGCGTCCTGTATTCATTGTCATCGGCCTGATAGCGGCCCTGGCATCCTTCACGGCCAGTCCCGGAAAAATTACAGACAGCGGTGTGCCGGGCCGATGAGTATTGCCCCGCAGCAGTCACCACCATCCCCGGTTGCACGGCAACTGAAGACACCGGTCGCTGTGATCGTTTCACGCTTCCCTGTGGTTACAGAGACCTTCATCCTGAGGGAACTGGATGCCCTGGAACAGCAGGGCCAGCCCGTCACGCTGGTGCCGCTGATGAAAGAAACCCGCCAACTGACTCACCAGGCGGCAATCCCGTGGGTGGAGCGTGCCCTCTACACCCCGTGGTTCAGCCTGGGCATGTTGAATGCCAATATACGGCTTGCAGCACAGGCACCCGGAAAATATGCACGAACCCTGTGGTTACTGCTCCGTACCCACTGGCAAAAACCAGGAATACTGCTGCGCACCCTGGCACTGTTCCCCAAGGCCGCTTTGATATCAGAATCGCTGCGACACTCGGGCATTTCCCACGTACATGCCCAGTTCGCCACCTACCCCACTACCCTTGCATGGCTCATCCGGCAATTCAGCGGGATAAACTACAGCATTACCATCCATGCACACGATCTTTTTGTTCATCAGCTGATGCTGAAGCAGAAGCTGAAGGATGCTGTTTTTATCCGTTGCATATCGGAGTACAACCGCCTCTTCCTGAGCCGGCATTACGGCGCAGCCATTGCCGACAAGACAACGGTCATTCACGTGGGAATCGACAGCCCCTCCTATACAAAAAAACAGGAGCGCAGCGATCCACACCAGACCTTGTCTCTACTCTGCGTAGCCGCACTTAAACCCTACAAGGGTATTGACCTTCTGCTCGATGCATGCAACGAACTCAACAAGGCCGGATATGATTTTCACTGCCGTATCGTTGGCAATGGCCCTTTGCAGGAGACCCTGCTCAAGAAACGGGATGCCCTGCAACTCGGCAAGCAAGTGGATTTCCCGGGGGCGCTCGAGCAGGAGCAGGTACGCGAGTTGATGCAGACAAGTGATATTTTTGTTATGTCCAGTATCGTGGCTGCCGACGGCCAGATGGAAGGCATACCCGTTGCCCTGATGGAAGCCATGGCCAGCAGCTGCGCGGTCGTTGCTCCGTCCCTGTCCGGCATTCCCGAGCTCATCACGGACGGCAGGAACGGTCTGCTCTATGAGCCCAACCGCCTGGAGGCACTGTTCACATCGCTTTCCAGCCTGATTGATAACCCGGCTCTGAGGCGTCGGCTTGCGGAACACGCACCCCAACGTGTAAAGGAGGCCTTCAGTCTGCCGGTGATCGCGAGTGAACTTGCAGAAGCCCTCTACCAGGTGAACAAAATCGAACCCCTGCCGGGCGAACTGGTTGAACCACTCTCGACCAGCCCCCTTGCAGACTGCCTGCTTGCACGTTCCGGTGCCGCAATCACCCGCCCGGACTCCTGCATACTGCCATTACTGGCGACATGTGAGGACAAACAATATTCACTGATACTCAAACTGCATCGCAACCAGAATTCCGCGAACCTGGCACGCATCCGCGCCCACCATGAATTCACAATACTGGACAATCTATCCGGCAAATTGCCCTCCGATACCGGTACTGTGATTCCAAGAACAGCCTCGCCCCTCTTTCTTTCCGCAAATGCACTGTCGATGGAACGACTCGAGGGGCGAGGGTTGGACCAACTGATCCGGCAGCAGCGATTCCATGGCAGTGAACTCGAGAGCTGGTTTCGTTCCGCAGGCATTTGGTTGCATCACTATCAGCACATTCCCTGGCCAAACGGATTGCAATACGCGAGTGACTACCGAATCCCGAAATTGCGTCAACGCTGTTCCCGGCAACTGGCATCACTCCAGGATATTTTCACCACCGCCGAGTCCGACCGTATTGAAGCACAACTGGCAAAAACCGGACTCCAGCCCGGTAAATCAGACGTCCCCACTCACGGCGATTTCTGGCCAGGGAACCTGATCTGTGGTAACCGGCAGCTGGGTGTCATAGACCTGGAAGGCGCAGGCATTGGCCATCCCTATGCAGAAGCGGCGGTCTTTCTGATCCAGTCCGAGCTGTTTTTTGCCGTACCCCTTCTCGGAAAGCGCTTTAAGGCCCTGTTTGAAGCCTTCTTCAATGGCTTTGAACACACAAGCAGACCCGGCGATGCAGATACCTATGTGTTTCTGCAAATAACCGCTGCAGTAGACCGGCTCTATCGGCACCATTCCGGTGATCCGCGTAACCGCCTTGCAGGAAGACACCTGAAATTACTCAAACAACGTGCCCGTGGCCTGCTGCCGTGACTTCCCTCAAGCACCGCACATTGAGCAGTTTCCTCTGGGCTTCCTTCTCTGCCGGCACCGGCAAGCTGATCTGGCTGCTGGCGATCGCCATTATTGCACGTTACCTGGGCCCCGAGTCTTTCGGCCTGATCGCAATCGCCCTGACGATCATGTTGTTTGCGGATGCCGTTGGAGACCTGGGTGCCGGGTCTGCGCTGATCTACTTCAAGGACCAGTTTGAGGGCGTGGCCGAAATCACCTTTGCCCTCAATCTGGTGATGGGCAGCCTTTGGCTGCTGCTCGCCTGGTCTGGGGCTGATTTACTGGCCAGCCTTTTCAGGATGCCGGAGCTTGCTGAAATCCTGCCGGTCCTGGGGATCGGTTTTCTGCTCAAGGGCCTGGGCAACACCCATGATTCCATCTGTCAGCGTCGCCTGGATTTCAAACGTCGCACATTACCTGAACTGGGGCTGGTCTCGACGAAGTCTGTTGTAGCCATCAGTCTGGCGATCTCGGGCCACGGGGTGTGGAGCCTGGTGTATGCACAGCTGGCCGGACTGACAGTCTGGCTTCTGGCGCTGTGGCTGATCGTGCCCTGGCGCCCCCGCTTCCGTTACCAGCCGGGGCTGCTGGGCCCGGTATTTAACTATGGCAAGGGGCTGGTGGCAGTCAACCTGCTGTCGGCGCTCACACACCACCTGGATGTCCTGGTGGTGGGCCGCTGGCTCGGTGCCAATGCCCTGGGATTCTATCAGATCGCGGCAAAACTGCCGGAAGCGACGATCACCATGGTGACCTGGGTGGTGAGTAAAGTACTGTTTCCGGCTTTTTCCGAACATAATCGCAGCGGTGCCCGGATAGAACAGGCCTTCCTGGTGACGCTGCGCTACCTCAGCCTGTTTGCCCTCCCCGCCAGCGTGGTCCTGGCACTGTTGTCTGCACCCATGGTCAACCTGGTTTTTGGTCCCGATTGGGCAGCAGCTACCAGCGCCATGCAATGGCTGGCCATTTACGCCGCCATCCGGACATTGAGCACCCCGGCAGGCGACCTGCTGAAGGCCTCCGGACACACCGCCTTGCTGGCCAGATTATCGATGATCAAGGCCGCGCTACTGCTTCCGCTGTTGTGGGCCGGAATTCGCTGGGGCATCGAAGGGACTGCCGTTGCCATGGTGGCCAGCAGCATGATCAACCTGTTGCTGAATTACACGGTAGTCAGCCGACTGGAAAATATCAGACTGGTAAAGATGCTGCGTTCCGCGTCACACGGTCTGATCGCCTGCCTCTACATCATCGCTGCCAGCCTGTTATTCCATACGGCCGAGTGCTGTGACCACCAGCTGCTAGCATTGTCGGCACATGTCTCCATATTACTGGTGGCCTACCTCATCGCCCTGTACCGCTTGTCCCCTGATCTGTTCGAATTGCTGCGCAAAACCCTGAGACACGAGTCATGAAAACAGCCATTCTGGACATGCAGCCCGGCAATAAGGAGCATTTGCTCCGTTTTGACCGTTATGTCCTGACGGCCGGCACGCACCCGGGCGCTTACTTCATCAGCCACCTTTTCGCACCGCATAACCGCCGCGAAAAGACATTGTCCACCCTGCTGCGTAATCTCCCTGCCAGCCTGGGCGACAGGTTACTGAACATCATTGCCACACCCTGGGAGCATGGCCCGGCACCATCAGCCAGTGCTGGAGATTTCTCCGGTATACCCTTTAACATATCCGCCACGCAGGACTTCATCGAAACCTGTGATTACGAAACATCAGCGCGTGGACAATCGCTGCGGCTGTTGTTTGACGATACGGCCCCCTGCCCCCGTTGCCTGGTCAAGCACCGCAATAACGGGATAGGCAGGCTTGGAAACGAGGCCACATGGCTTGGGCGGCTTCGTCAGCAGTTGACACCGTCACTGTTATCCACAGTGCCCGAGCTGCTCGGTTACCATGAACAGGAAGGACAGGAATGGCTTTGCCAGACCGCACTGCCCGGGCGATCAGGCTACGTGGAACTCAGACAATCCTGGCGGCCCGGTGCATTGATACGCAAACACCTGCATGGCGCAGCCGACTGGCTCGCCCTGTTCCAGGAATCAACCAGCAGCAAGCGCCGGTCAGTGATTACCACGCATTCTCTCAATGAGCTGAGCGAAACAGTACAGCAGGCCGAAATCGGGGGTGACCTGTGGCGCCAGTTGCAGAACATCGTCAATAGCCAGCAGATACCAGTGTGCATCGCCCATGGAGATTTCTGGATACGCAATACGCTATTCAGCAATGCGGAGCTGACGGGTGTGGTGGACTGGGAACATACCCGCGAGACAGGGCACCCGCTGGATGATCTGTTCTTTTTCCTGCTGAGCTATGCAGAGACTTGTGGGTTACACGATCAGGGCCAGGCGGGCAGCAGCAGGCTGGAATACCTGGAGACCTGCTTCCTGAGACCTACACCTATTTCGACAACTGCTCGCGAGGTACTCGGAAAATTTACACAAAAAAGCAATCTTCCGTCCGAATGGCTGCAGCCGATGCTTGCCTGGTATCTGCTGCGGCGAGCCAGGGCAGCAGATTCCGACGAGGAAGAGAGCGCTCAATGGCTGGCCTGTTACCGACGCCTGGGGGACGTTCCGTGTTTCGCGTTTTCTGGCTGATCGACTCGCTCACCGCAGGTGGTGCAGAATCCCTGACCGCGAGCCTGGCGGAACAGCATGACGCCAGCCGCCTGGAATTACACATCGGCTGCCTGAAACGTATCGATGGAAACGACTTCGAACAGCGAATTCACGACAGCGGCACACCATTGAAAATTTTCAATATCCGCAACCTGCGTGACATCACTGGCTACAGACGCCTGTTGAGCCATGTCCGCGAGCTGATGCCGGACATGATTCACAGCCACCTGACAACCTCCTCAATTTATGGATCGCTGCTTTCGATGCAGACCGGAATCCCCCTGGTCGCGAGCATGCATGTGATGCCGGAGAAAGGCCTCGGTTTACAGCGCAAGCTGCTCAGACAGCTACTAGAGATCCTGTTACTGAAACGCTACGCTGCCCGGATAGTCATGGTTTCTGCCGCGGCCCGGGACGCATGGATCGCCAATGGAACCTTCAGGCCTGAGCGGCTGCATGTGATACATAACGGGATTCCCGTCATCCCGACTGACACGGCTGCGCGCCGGCAGGTACGCAAGAATCTTGGCCTTGACGCCGACATGACCGTCATTGCCTGCATTTCGGTAATGCGCGCGGGCAAGGGCCTGGAATACCTCCTGGAAGCATTTGCCCGCCTGCAACAACCAGATCCCGGATTGCTGCTGATCGGTGACGGCCCGGAAAGACAGCAGCTGGAATCACTTGCCAGCGAGTTGGGCATAGCCGGCAGGGTTACATGGACCGGCTTCCGCCACGATACAGCGCGCCTGCTGGCGGCGAGCGATCTTTTTGTCCTGCCGAGTCTTTTCGATGCCTTTCCCACGGTATTGATCGAGGCCATGATGCTGGGGATCCCGGTCATCGCCAGCAATACCGGCGGCATCCCTGAAATCGTGCAACACGGAAAAACCGGCCTTTTGACCGAACCGGGCTCGTCCCTCGCCCTGCAACAGGCAGTCACCCGGCTGCTGGAGGACCCCGGTCTGGCCAGTTCACTAGCCGAGCAGGGTCGCTACCATGCGATGCAACAGCTGTCATTATCCGCCTGGCAGGAACGCCTGCAGTCCTGCTACCAGGCCGTATCAAGCCAGACCACCCATGGACTGGGACAGGAGGCAACATGAACCTCTGGGTCGTTGAATTCGCCGGCAAGGGGGGCCTGATTCATTATGCCTACCAGCTCTGCCGTGCGCTTGCCGAGCAGGGAGTAACTGTAACCCTGGTCACCGATCGTCACTACGAACTCGAAACATTACCCCATAACTTCCGCCTGGGGAAATGGCTGAAACTATGGGATCCCAAACCGGAAGACGATACTTGTCGTGGTCCCCTGGGCCGGAAATTTCGCCGGCTGTGGCGGGCCGTGCGCTATCTGGGTGCCTGGCTGACACTCTACCGGCAAGCGAAAAGGCACAGACCCGACGCCATTCTTCTGGGTGACATGCGCTTTGAGATTGATCTGGCCGGTGTGTTGCTGCTGCGCCGCAGCGGCATCCCCCTGTCAGACATTTGCCATAACGTCGAGCGGTTCAGCTGCAGTGGCAGCCAGGCAGGTGATTTCACCACCAATTCCCTTAATCGTCGTGTTTACCAGCTGATTTACAGCCGGTTCCGGACAATATTCGTCCACAATGAAAGTAACCGGCAACGACTGCTGGAAATCTTCTCCTTACCGGCGGTCCGGGTCTGCGTCATACCGCACGGCAATGAACTCTTGTTTGAAGAATTAAAGGATCCCGGGCTGAGCGGACAGCTTGTTCGAGATTCATTGCAACTGCAACCAGAACACAAGGTCATTCTCCTTGCCGGCAGCCTGGCGCCATACAAGGGCGTGGATCTTTTGATTGAGGCCTTTGACCGGATTGCCCGGCAGCAACCCCTGGCACGACTGGTGATTGCCGGCCCGCCCCTGGGTGGCTTCGATCTCGATGCGCACCTGCACCGGATCGATTCACTGGACCTCACCGGGCGGATTATTATTGAACCCGGTTACATACCCTCCGAGGCAATTGCCGCATGGATGGAAATGGCCGATATCGCCGTCTATCCCTACCGGAACATCTCACAGAGTGGAGCATTGATGATGGCCATGAGCTTCGGCGTGCCTGTCATCGTGACCCGTACCGGCAGCCTGCCCGAATACGTCAGCGAGGGTCCGGCCGGCCTGGTGGTAGAACCGGGTGATCAGGATCAACTGGCAGATGCGTTACTGCAGTTGCTCACTAATGAGCCGTTGCGCGACCGGCTGGGAGAGAATGCCCGTGAACTGAGCCTGACCCGGTTCAGCTGGAGCCGGGCGGCTGGAACAATACAGACCAGCCTGTCACCCGATGCCATAGCGCTTAAGGCCGGGAAGGAGCTTCCGGGCAATGCCTGAAATCATCTACTGGTTCTGCCTGCTGATCATCCTCTATGTCTATGCCGGTTATCCGCTATTGGTCGCGCTGCTGGGACTGGTGCTGCACAAGCCCGTCAGGACAAACTCCGCATACACGCCAACTGTTTCGATAATTATCGCCGCCTATAACGAGGATTCGGTAATCAGGGAAAAACTGGAAAACTGCCTTGCCCTCGACTACCCGGATCAAAATCTGGAACTCATTGTCGTCTCCGATGGATCCTCGGACAATACGAGCGAACGTGTCAGGCAAATTTCCGGACAGTACACGAACAGGCGAATCAGGCTGATGGAATTACTTCGCTCAGGAAAAATGCAGGCACTGAACGAAGGGGCAAAGGCCGCTACCGGCGACGTGCTGGTACTGACTGATGCGAATGCATTCGCACCGGAAAACAGTCTCAGGGAGCTGACCTGTGCATTTAATGATCCATCCGTCGGGTGTGTCACCGCCATCAAGGCACCCCTGAAACCCGGTCAACAACCGGTTGCACAGGGTGAAGCCGGCTACTGGCGCTACGAAAGCATTCTGAAACAGATGGAAAGCCGGCTGGGCAGTTGCACCGGTGCGGAAGGTGCATTCTTTGCAATCCGGCGCAAACTGTATCCGTATCTGCAGGAACCGGCCCAGGCAGATGACATGGCCATTTCACTGCGCGTTGTCCTGTCCGGTTATCGCCTGGTGCAGAGCCCTGGCGCGCTGGTATACGAGGTCGCCCCGGAACAGGCCCATACAGAATTTCTGCGCAAGGCCCGTGTCACCAACCACGGTCTGCGGGCACTATTCAATCTGCGGGAAAGACTCTGGCTGAGCGGCTGGTTTTCCGTGGCACTGATTTCCCACAAGCTGTTACGCTATCTGCTGCCATCACTGCTTATCCTCTTACTGCTCAGTAATATCCTGCTGGTACAGCAGAATGCTTTCTACACCACAACCTTGCTACTGCAACTGGCCCTGCTGTTACTGGCCGGCATTGGCCAACTGCTGCCCGACAGCGGCAGAAAGACCCTGCCCCTTATCTGGATGCCCTATTTTTTTATCCGTTCCAATATGGCCATGCTGCGCGGCCTGGTCTCGGTACTGCGTGGTGAGCGGTGCACAATCTGGGAACCAAGGCATGGAATATCAAGAAGTTAAATATATCATGTGTTTCAATCTCTAGGAGGATGGTTTATGCAACAATCAAAATATGTTCTGGCAGGGGTACTTGCCGCCCTTTCACTTGGCGCCAGCCATGCCGAAGAGACCGGGGTGGATCAGGGCTCACCAGCTGACGATGTCAGGCTGGGCCCGGTTGCCGGCCTGGTCGCCGAATCAGCGGGCAAGGATACAGAGTATGCCGTCGGCTACCGCTACCATTATTATGACAATTTTTTTGAAGCACCGGATGGCGTCTCAAAAACCAGTGTCGGCGCCCATGAAGTCTACACTGGCTTGGTCATGCCTGTCGGTGAGAGCGGCAACTGGTCTGTCTTTGGCGATTTGAATTACCTCGACTATAACCGTGACCTGGATGGCAGCTGGGCGGTGACAGGCGGTGTACAGGGAAAATCAGGCCCGCATGGCACCCGTATTGTGGCGCGCTATCGTGATGATGTCCCCAATGCGGAAACCGGCAATGGCATCAGATCGGCAGACGTCTATGCATTGCACGGGACATATTCGAACCGCTTCAGCAAGGCGTGGCAACTCAATATCCTGGGGGACTTCCAGCGCCAGGTGGTGGAAGATAGCCCGAACGACAAGCTTTATCTCGGCGGTGCGGCACTGCGCTACCGCGGCTGGGGCAGCATTTTCTCACCCGAGGTCGGGTTCAAGTACGGTGAACGACACTCGGACAGCGACAATAACGAACACGATCAATGGGACATGTGGCTGAAAGTACGTTCATCCCCGACGCCGAAGCTTTACCTCAGCTCGCGTGTGCGTTACCGCAAGCGTGATTACGACACCAGCACGCCCACTGACAGCAATTTCCATCGTGATGACGATCGCTGGCAGTTCACCGTCGGTGCCGACTACAAGATCGACGATACCTTCAGTGTCGATGCCTACTATGCCTACCAGGACGCCGATTCCAGTCGCAAGGCCAGAACTTTTGAAACCAATGTCTTTACCGTAGGTGCAAAAATGCGCTTCTAGCTCGGCGGTTTGATTCCGTGTTTCTCTATGCGGTAGCGCAGGGTGTCACCCTGATCATCCCTGACTGAGCCCTCCCCGGCTCATCCCCCATAGCACCCGCCCTGCCCACCCGCACCAACCTACCCGCCTGCATACCCACCGGTGTGTCCATATTCATGGGCAGCGACGGAAACGCCTACATGGGTATCGAGGATGGTAGCAACGCCATCGCCCTTCAGATCGGCGGCAAGGCCGCGAATCGTTTTCTGCAAGGCCATGCACATAAATCAGGTACGCGATTGAAAGCCCATGATCTCAAGGAAATCAACGAGGAACTGACCGCACACGCAGAACACTGCGGTGATGTCCGTGACGTACATTATCGGTGCGCCCCGTTTCAGAACGGCGTCGAACTGGATATCGGTAATGGTCACCGAATTCGCATCAAGCCCGGCAAGGTCGCGGTCATCGAAAAGGGATCAAAAACCCTGTTCCACAGAACACCCACCATGCGGTCTTTACCCATGCCAGCCGATGTCGGCGACCTCAAGCTGCTCGATAAATACCTCAATATTAACCCTGTCAACAAAGTTCTCCTACTTGCGTGGCTGAGCTACATGCTCGCGCACCCTAAGGTATCGACGACTAACTTTGTGATTCTCGTACTGCAAGGTGATCAGGGAAGCGGTAAGACATTCCTGTGCAAGCTCATTCAAACCCTGATCGACCCTAGTATCGTGGGCGTTCAGTCATTTCCCCGCAACGAAAAAGACTTGGTGATCGCTTCCATGAACTCGCACGTTCTGTTCTATGACAACATGCGCAACATCAGTCCGGCGATGGCCGACAAGTTGTGCATCGCAGCCACCGGTGGTTATGTGACCGCGAGGCGTCTGTACACCGACGGTGAACAGCAGGTATTCAGGTTGCATGTGGCTCTTGTGCTGAACGGCATCCACAGCTTCATCGAACAGCCCGATCTGGCCCAGCGGAGCCTGCCCCTGCACTTGCTCTCAATTAACGAGAAGAGTTGTCGCTCGGAAACCGAGTTATATCGTGATTTTCAGGCCGATTTACCGAAGATCTTTCGCGGTCTGCTGGACCTCGTAGCCGACATTCTGAAGCACATTCCCACGGTCAAGGTAACCAGCCCCGAGCGCATGTACGATTTCTCTCGCTGGCTGGCGGCGATGGAAATGGTCGACGGCGTGCCACCCGGTGTTTACCAAGATGTGTACAGCGATGCCCTGAACGAAGGCATGCTGGACAGCCTATTGGAAGATCCGCTGGCATCCGCCGTCATGACCTTCGTTTCGGAGAAAGTAGATGGCGACTGGTCGGGAAAGCCGAGTGAACTGCTGCTGAAGCTCAACTCTTTCCTCGGTAATAAATACCGATATTCCCGGGAATGGCCCCAAACAGCCAGCGCTCTTTCCAAGCGTCTCAAGTCGTTGCAGGCGGGGCTCAAACGTCAAGGCATCAAGGTTGAATTCGGCCGTGGAAAGCACAGAAATATAACCCTCACCAACATGGAGGCCTTCTGATATGTCAGACAGCAACGAAATCACAACCCTTCTGTGTGGTCGAACTGTCCCGACATTGCTCTACCTATCAGTTCGTGATCGTGTTCTGGAAAGGGCCCCGGAGTTGGAGTACGGCATTCCATACACCCTAAAAATGATTTGTGGTGAGCGCTACTGGAATGGTCTGGGCACGTACAAAACACAGGCCGGACTGGCTATGGCCGACCTTGTTGATGAGCAACTCGTACCCTATCTCTTTGCCAGCGAGAGAGATGCAAAGCCTCTGTGGTACCGCTTGAAACCGTAATCCCAATTCTGGCCACCTTGTGGATAACGGGTGGCCAGATTCTTTCTATTTATTTTTTCAATTTTAATCATCCACAATGGAGGGCCCATCATGCCTATCGTGAAACTTGATTCAGATTTCATTAAACATCAACTGCAATGCCCCGAGGGGCAGAGAAAAATAGAATTCTGCTCGGCTGAAATCCCGGGCTTACTGGTGAGCGTCTCTGATGTCAGTCCCGGCAAGGGCACCTATCTGCTGCGGTACAAGCAATTCGGCGGCACGAAGTACGTCAAGATCGGCCGGACCTATGACATCAGCTTGGCCGACGCCAAAAAGAAGGCCCTCGAGCTGAAAAGCGAGATTGCGGCCGGTGGTGATCCCCGCCAGGAGAAAAAGGACCGGGCTGCTGTACCGACACTCACCGTGTTCATGGAGGAACATTATTTCCCCTATGTACGTCCCCGCAAACGTACGGCTTACAAAGATGAAGAGTTGTTTCGGCTACGCCTTAAAAAAGCATTCGGGGGTGTGCAGATCAACCGCATAACGCGCCAACAGGTACAGGCGTTCCACACGGCAATTCGCCAAGAAGGCTTGTCGCCGGCTTCGTGCGACCATTACCTGAAACTTCTACGTCATGCGCTGAATCTTGCGGTGGACTGGGAGATGCTGGATAAGAACCCCGCCGCCAGGGTTCCCTTGTTCAATATCGATAACAAAATCGAGCATTACCTGAATGAAAAGCAGCTTGGTCAGCTGATGCACGTTCTCATACACGACAAGAATCGCCCGGTGTGTTCCATCGTTTTATACCTTCTGAGCACAGGTGCACGCATGAATGAGGCGTTACAGGCCAAATGGGAGCACATATCCCGCGGGCAAAAGCTGTGGCGCATACCTTCCGAAATCAGCAAGTCCAAGAAAGTGCGTTCTGTCCCCCTGAACGAGACAGCGCTGGCCATATTGGATGACCTGGAGACCGAAGGTAAGTATGACCATTTGTTCGTCAACGTCAGGACCGGTGAGCCATACACAACGATTCATAAAGTCTGGAATCGTTTGCGTCGGGATGCAGGATTGCCGCATTTGAGGATCCATGACCTGAGACATGCCTTTGCGTCATATCTGATATCGAACAATCGGTCGCTGTTCGAGGTGCAGCAAATTCTTGGGCACTCCGACCCCTCCGTGACGCAACGTTACACCCACCTGTCCACGAAGGCGCTTCAGGAAGCGACATCCGCGGCCTCCGACGTACTCACCGACGCGATGCCTGATTAAAGCGGCACTGACCCGACGCTCCCGACGACCCGTCGCTTTTCCTTACACTCCAAGGAAATATGGATGGCGTCGGGAGCGACGGGTGCGTCGGGTGATGCGGGGCCGAATTCTGAAACCGTGGCGTTGCCCGGGTCGCCACACGGGGCAGTCTCGGCGGCATGCGTCTGGGGCAAAACCGCCCGTCTCTCCCCCCTGACTGCCCCGCTCTCCAGCCGTTCCCGGTTCGGGGATGCCCGAGTCCAGGCGGCCCACCCCGGCCCACAGACCGCAGCTGTATCGGCACTTCGGCTTGAGTTTCAAACTGATGTCACAACGCGAAGAAAACATTGAGTGAAAAATATCCATCTGCCTATCCAACCGCTCGGAACGGCTTCTTGTCTATCACTCTCGACGCCGTCAGGCGGGAATGCCTTCCGCGATGTAACCTGAAGCGTTGCTGCGGGATCACCAAACGCAGATACTGCGGCAGGGGTTCAAGGGGCATCAGACGGCAAGTTTACACCCGGAAACGGTCATTTCGTCGTTTCTTTTATAAACAGACACTTGGTGACAATTATCGCCGCCCGTATGCAGTCGTTAAGTGATTAACCATCTGATAATTGTCTAAAGGTTGGGAGACGACCCACAATTGCCGTTCAATATTGCCCATGGATGGATGATAAAGAGTAGATTCTTGAAATTGGAGATGGGAATTTTCTTGATTCAAATCAACTACAGGCCCGCACAATTTGGTAGGATTTTTGTTAGCCCACTCCTGAAAAATCAAGCTGAAACAACTAAGAGTAATCGGAGAGAGCAATGTATAAGTCAGCGTGTACAATCATCTCTAAATCTGTAGACGCAATAGCAAAGGATGCGTCTGACGAACACAGCCGTCTAAGGCATATTTGGCACCAAATAAAAACTTATCCAGCTAAAGCTATCGCCGCATTTTTTACTGCTCCAATCCTTATTATTAAAGTAGCCCTTACGGTCAAGGATCCCATTCGCCGCATAATTGCAGTTACTGGGATAGTACTTGCCCTTATTCTTGCTTACGTTGTAGGCACATTGGCAGGTACCGTTGCTTTTGCTCTTA
>JBDLIH010000058.1:0-19536 GCA_039714975.1 Pseudomonadota bacterium | reverse complement strand
CCGTCTTGCCGGTCGCGGTGCTGCCATTGTGACAGCTCGAACAGTTGCCGGTCACCGTGGCATGATCGAAGGTCGCCGGCACCCAGCCGTTGGTGGTGTGACAGTCATCGCAGGTATTGTCACTGGCAATGTGGCTGACTGTCTTACCCGTGGCCGTGGCCCCATCATGACAGATGGCACATGAACCAATAACTGCGTCATGGTTCATCCTTGCAAGAGGCTTCCAGAACTGTTCCGCGTGACATTCATCACACATCTGGTTCGTCTGAATATGGTTTTGCGGTAACACGTCTCCAGGCATCTGGCTGGCCTGATTGTGACAGGCCGCGCACGTTACAGGAGTTCCCTCAAATAAACCGCGCAGATGGCAACTTGTACACTGTGCGTCTTTATGTGCACCCTCAAGCGGGAAGCCTGTTGAGAAATGATTGAACCCGGACTGCGATTCAGCCGCATTGACACCAACAGGTTGAAACATCAGGATGCAAATGGACAGAATCACCACTCCTGCCAGCCATACAGGAACATCCGACCTGAAAAATGCACTCTTGATATTTGAATCTGTTTTCATAAGCTGTTCATGCAACATAACCATCCGCCACTTCCTGACCTGTACTCTCACCTGATCTCAACCACATCAAACGACTTCGTGATATGGCAACGATCACAATACCTGCCAAACTGACCATCGTGCACATCATCTGCGCGATGACAATCAGCACATGCAGTCGACATTTTGATTCCTTGCGACGCATCCCGATCATGACAGGACAGACAGTCAATACCCTCATGCGCACCATCAAGTGAGTAATCAGTCTGTACGTTGTGATCAAACTCCCATAATGACCAGCCATTCGGGTTATGACAGCGTTCGCAACGCTGTCCAAGGCGCAACTCATGTACATCATCCGGCTGGTGACAAACGCCGCAGTCACTTACTGCCATTTTGAATTCAGTATTCAGGTGGCACTCTTCGCAGGGCGTAACAGCATGCAGACCGATTAACGGAAAACTTGTCATGTCATGTTCGAAACGGACACGTTCACCCCACCCATCTTCATCATGACATTGTTCACATTGCTCTCCTTCCTGGCCCTTGTGGGCATCGTCCTGTCCATGGCAACTGAAACAGTCCGATGCAAGCTTTTCCTCGTAAGCCTCTCCCCTGTGACAGGAGGCGCAGCTTACTTCCTGATGCCTTCCGCGCAGCGGATAATCCGTTTTAACCGCATGATCGAATCTCGCCTTGTCCCACCCATGTGGCTTGTGACAAGACTGGCATTTGCGACCGTAGCGGCCGTTATGTTCATCATCCCCGCGATGACATGAGATACATTCGCTATCAAGTTTTTCCTGATGGAGTTTTCCGGCGTGGCATACGTCGCATTTCACTTCTCCGTGCTTCCCGTCCAGCGAATATTCTGTGTCACGATCATGATCAAACCGTGTGCGATCCCAACCTGCTTCCGAGTGACATTCACTGCATTTTGGTCCATAGCGACCGGCATGCACGTCATTTACGCCGTGGCACACGTGGCAATCTTTGGGTAGATCCTTATATTGCTGATTTACATGGCAGCTGTTGCATTCCACATCTGCATGCTTTTCAAGAAGCGTGAATTCCGTTGCGTCGTGATCAAACTCCTGACTCAGCCAGCTACGCTCATCATGGCAATCCGCACACTTATCACCAAGGTGTCCCTTGTGATTATCATTTTCCTTATGACACTTCACGCAGCTCTTCGGCGCCTCACGATATTTTTTCCCGGGAACGTGGCAGGCGTCACAGTTGGTCATAATATGCGCACCTTTAAGCAAGTAATCTGTACTGTCATGATCAAAGGTTTCAATACCCATCTGGATGATGTCTGCATCACGTCCCTTGTGTTCGGTATGACAGTAATTGCAGTCAATGTCCCTTGTCTTACCCATTCCGTGACTACCCTGCTTCTGCCTTATGTCATCATCAACTTTTTCATGGCAGTCCAGGCACATTCTGCTCTGACTTTCCTTGCTGAACGGCTTGTGACACCGACCGCACTCATCCTCGTATTTCGCATGACCTTCAATCACTTGCCCCGGCATTACCAGTGACTTTATTCCTGCAGAAACAGCAACATCCATGCCTGCTGCGGTTGCAATCATCGTTATGGTCATAGCAGTCAGAAACCGTTTCAGCACGTTAACTTGCAACATAATCAGTACATGTGCACTGCATACACATGAACAATTCCGGTAATCAAAAGCATCACAAAGATCGGAAGATGGAATACATGCCACATGGAAAATAGCCTTTCGAATAACGAGAACCCGGCCACCCTGCGTACTGTATGCAGGTATACATGGAGGTGATGACTTGTCTTTTTGTAATAATAGCGGCGCTGCTCTTGCGTCAAATTCTCAAGCCGGGTTGCCGAATTAAAGAATTTCTGCAGTTCAATTACAGATACAAACCAGCACCATCGCGACCGTATATTGGTAAGCAGCACATTACCCAGACATGACAGAAAACCACACTGAGTTAACATCGCCCTCTCTTCAAGACGCTGTAACCTGGTTTTCATCCCGGGTACGATGTCAAAAACCGGACCAAGGTCCGCCCTTGCCATTGCTGTATCACTGCTTAAATGAACCAGGTCTGCCTTGCAGCCATACAATCCATAGTGGATTTTTGTATAGAAGTACCTCCCGACAAGACCGCTTCCGGCAACCAGCAGCATACTGAAAAGAGCGATATTCCCGTTTGTTGAGCCGAGCTGGTAATTACAATGGAAAAGAATACAGACAGGTCCAAGAACACCCATTAGCATATGGCTCCTGAACCAGTACCGGACCGGGCCTAAACCACTTGCCCAGCGCGCATGCTTACGCAATGGATACAACAAGAGCATCAGCATCAGTGATGCACCTGTGACTCCCAGGGCATACCCAAGCCCCTGCTCCGGCGTAAGATACAGGTAATGGTTGTATTGCCAGCCGATAAAGACAACCATCATAACCAAGAGGAAAAATACCGGTATATGCAACCCCCTCGACGAAATTGAGTGGCTCTGATTATTCCTAGGGATACGGGATTCATTCACTGCACTCTGCTGCAATCCACCTGAGTCTCTGGTTTGGATAACTGAATTCTTTCCAACATCAGAGGCAATCTGCGCTCCACTCATTACCGCCCTCCTCAAGCAAGAATATATTTACAGCGTGATATTAAGTACCTGCAGTATCGGGCTTGTATATGACATACTTAAGCAAAATGCCAACCATGAAAACCCTGTTTATGGAGACTTCCCACACCTGTAATACAGATATAAGTATCTTGATTTATCTGCATAATTACTGAGACATAAGTCATAAACAGAAAGAAACACAGTATGTGACGAAGTCCTCTTTTTGGGATTGTTTTCCCTTTTTTTAATTATTGCATGCAACACTGATCGAAAGGATTGCCGATGCAATCACAAAATACAGGGGCTTTAACTAATATGCTCTGTAGCTGTATACAGAATCTGCATAACGGTAATTATTAATGGCTGATGTAACGTACTTTATCTATCTGACACCCATGCTGTTCATCTGGGGTTTCTATTACAGTTTGCATACACGCAGACATCGCAGGGCCACCCGTGTACGTGATGAGGTCGAAAAAGCAGGGCTTACACAGCCTGCCTCGCTTCATCCTGTCATAAATTCAAGCCGCTGCCTTGGCTGTCGTTCCTGCATAAGTGCCTGTCCGGAGAAAAATGTACTGGGAGTCATTGAAAACAAGTCAGCCTTGATAAGCCCCACAAACTGCATTGGACATGGTGCATGCAAAACAGCTTGCCCAATGAACGCGCTCACACTGGTATTTGGTACATCAGAGCGTGGCGTTGATATACCGCTTGTTGCCCCCGACTTTGAGACAAATGTGCCCGGTATCTTTATTGCAGGCGAACTGGGGGGTATGGGGTTGATTCGCAATGCCATTGAACAGGGCCGCCAGGCCATGACTTCCATAATCGAGCACTGTCGCAAGGACAGCAGCCAGGAACTGGATGTTGTTATTGTCGGTGCCGGTCCTGCAGGCCTTTCAGCGAGCCTCGCAGCACTGGAAGGCAAGTTGCGATTTGTAACGCTGGAACAGGACACCTTTGGCGGAACAGTGTCTCATTTCCCAAGAGGAAAGATTGTCATGACTGCGCCTGTAATGCTTCCCCTGATCGGTAATGTCAAATTCAGGGAAATATCCAAGGAGGCGCTACTGGATTTCTGGAATAAGGTTATCAGGAAAACAGGTGTTCAGATTAATTACAGAGAGCGTGTTGAGGCCATCACGACCTCAGACAGGGGGCTGGAAGTCAGGACACCAGGAAGTATCTATCATACAAAAAGTGTTCTGCTGGCCATTGGCCGACGAGGCACGCCGCGAAAACTGGGTGTACCTGGTGAAGATTCCACAAAAGTCGTGTACCGACTGATAGACCCTGAGCAATATCGCAGCCAAAAAGTGCTGGTTGTCGGGGGTGGTGACAGCGCACTTGAGGCCGCAATCAGTATTGCCGAGTTACCAGATACAGTCGTCAGCCTGTCCTACCGTAGCGGGTCATTTTCTCGCGCAAAGGAAAAGAACCGTCAGAAAGTAGATGACTTGAAGAATTCAGGTGCAATGAATGTATTTATGAATTCCAATGTCAAGGAAATACATGACAACAGGGTCGAAATTGATCAGCAGGGTACCGCGATTGATTTTGAGAATGATGCTGTGATCGTTTGCGCAGGAGGCATCCTGCCGACACCTTTTCTTAAAGAAATCGGCATCCAGGTGGAAACTAAATATGGCACGTAATAGCACGTTCGCACGGCATAGTATTTCAATCCCGTCATTTATGCGTACTGGAATATATTTTCTTATATTTTCCTGCCTGTTCGCATTTCCTGCCGCCAGGGCTGACGGGCTTGAAGATATACGGACGGCCATTCGACAGCGCGACTATGAAAAGGCCATTCCCCTTCTTGAAACACTGGCGAACACGGGCAATCCAGCTGCCCAGTATCAGCTTGCCGCCCTGTATCGGGCAGGAAATGGAGTACCAAAGAATCATGAAGCCGCCTTTTCCTGGCTCAGCAAGGCAGCACAGCAAAATCACAGGCAGGCAGAATATAACCTCGGTGTCATGTATGAAAATGGATGGGGAACACCGGCAAGCGAGGCAGACGCCAGACACTGGTACAACAAGGCTGCTGCACAGGGTCACCCGATGGCACTGGAGAAGCTCAATGTCAGCAATATAGCTGCACGTCGCACAAGAGATGACGTACAGTCAAGTCATCCAGTCAACCAGGATGAAGTGCTCAGGTGGGCAGCCATAAAGGGGGACGAACAAACCGCTGGCAAAACAATCGAGTCTGGCACCGATGTAAACGCATCTGACAAATACGGCAGAACCGCACTGATTGAAGCTGCCGAACAGGGCTTTACAACTATTGTCCGGCTATTGGCAGGCAATAATGCCAACATCAATCATAAAGACATCTATGACAACAGCGCACTGCACGTCGCAACCCGCAATGGTCACCTCGACACAGTCAAGGCACTGCTCGATGCTGATGCGGATATTAATACGACGGATGCAAGGGGCAATACCCCGCTAATGATCGCCAGCAGCAAGAATCACATGGAGATTGTACGCGCCCTGACAGGACACGGCGCACGTCTTCAGAACAAAAACACCATGGGTGATTCTGCTGCCGATATCGCGGCACGCAAGCATCATGACGACATACTGAAATATCTGCGGGCCAACGGCGCACACCCTGCAAAACATTATGGCCAGAATAATGCGTCAATCACCAAACGACTGAGCATGCAAAATACCAGACAGATATCAAGTCCGGATGTAAAGGAGATACAGCAGCCCTATAAGGGGTGGCCACCCCTGATGGAGGCTGCCTGGCGCGGTCAGGAAGAAATTGTACGTGAAATAATTAATCGGGGGGACAGCATCGACAGCATCGATGAACAGGGCCACACAGCATTGACACGCGCAGCCTTCAAGGGAAACAGCAGGATAGTACAGATATTACTGGAGGCGGGAGCCAGTCCTTATGTGAAACAGGTAAATGGCATGACCTCACTCATGTGGGCAGCTGCATCGGGCGATCCTGATACTGCAGGAATACTTTTAGGTAGAGACATTGATATCAACACAAAGGATGATCAGGGCTGTTCTGCCATATGCTATTCGGCACGCAAAGGTAGCAAGAATGTTACAGACCTTCTTTTACGTCATGGTGCTGACATCAACTTCAGATTAAGCGGTGGCAAGACAATTCTGATGATTGCAGCCGAACTGGAAACGACAGACCTGCTTCGCGCCCTGCTTGCCAGATCACCGGAGATCAACCAACCTGATGATGCCGGCCTTACTGCCTTGTCATACGCGGTAATCAAGGGACATGCAAAGAACGTACACATGCTTCTGCAACACAAGGCAAAGACCAATATCAGGGACTCCACAGGACGAACCGTCATTACGATCGCCTCAGTTGGCGGGAACAAAAACATTGTTGACTTGTTGATCAAATACAGGGCAGACATATCAACCCGTACCCGTGATGGAAACACGCCGCTTATCCTTGCAGCAGATGCAGGAAATGCCGGGATTATCAGCCAGCTGATCAAGTCAGGTGCTGACGTGAATGCTCGCAGCAACAACGGTAATACCGCCCTCATGCTTGCAGCGGCCAATAACCATGCTGACACCGTCAAAATCCTCCTGAAAGCCGATGCCAAAACGGAAATCAGGAACAACAAACGTGAGCGGGCCCGGGATCTCGCTGAAACATCAGGAAGCACAGAGTCATTGGCGCTACTTAAGCAGGACAGTAGCAGCGGGGCATGGTTACCCGATTGGTTCTAGATATTGTCAGTCAGTGTCAAGAAGATCTTCCACCGCCTGATTCACCACCCTCCGATCAAAAGGCTTGGCGAATATCCGGTCTGCACCCGCCTCTGATGATTACACCAGACTGACGGGTAATTGTTTTAATTAATTGCAAGTTAACCTATCACCGCATAACGACAAGTATTATCAGGTTGCTCACGCACCCTTGAACTGGGAAGGATGCAGGTGATGCTTGTGCAGGAGTTTGTAGAATTCCGTGCGATTACGCTTTGCAATGCGTGCCGCCTGGCTCACATTACCATTGGTGATTTGCAGCAACTGCGTCAGATATTCACGTTCGAAACGGGAACGCGCATCGGCAAACGCCGGCAGTTCGCCGTCAGCCTCGCCACGAAGAGCACGCTGCACCAGGCTGGCCGGTATCAACGATGTGGTGGTGAATGCCACTGACTGCTCAACAACATTGAACAACTGACGCACATTACCGGGCCAGGGCGCCGATAACAGCACTTCCATGGCATCCGGTGAAAAGCCTTTGACGGATTTCTTCACTGCATCGCCCAGGGTGCCCAGAAAATGATTGGCGAGCAACGGAATATCTTCACGCCGGTCAATCAGTGAGGGGATATCCAGGGCCACGACGTTCAGCCTGTAATACAGGTCTTCACGGAAAGTTCCGCTTTTACGCAGCTCGTCCAGATCACGGTGGGTCGCGGAGAGAATACGCACATCAATATCCTGCGCCCGGGTTGCACCCACCGGACGAACGCTGCGCTCCTGAATGGCTCGCAGCAATTTCACCTGGAAACTCAGCGGCATGTCACCGATTTCGTCCAGGAACAGTGTTCCGCCGTTGGCAGCCTGGAACAGACCTTTGTGATCACGCGTCGCTCCGGTGAAAGAGCCTTTGACATGACCGAAAAACTCCGATTCGAACAGTGTTTCCGGAATGGCACTACAGTTCACGGCAACGAACTCACCCCTGGCACGCGGGCTGGCCTTGTGAATGGCGCGTGCCAGCACTTCCTTGCCGGATCCACTTTGACCATGGATGAATATGCTGGCATCGCTGGATGCGACCAACAGCGTCTGTCCCAACAAGTCCTCCATCAATGGACTGCGCGTCACGATACCCTGACGCCATTCAGCGACGTCCTCTTCCTCACGGCGTTCGTGCTGCTCGCCGGTGACCCGCAGGGCGCGCGTGACCTGCTCCAGCAGATCCTTGCTGTCGAAGGGCTTGGTCAGGTAGCCGAACACACCACGGCTGGTGGCATCCACCGCTTCCGGAATGGATCCATGAGCCGTGAGAATAATGACCGGCAACGCCTGACTGCGCTGTTGGATCTGGTCGAACAGCGCCATGCCGTCCATACCATCCATACGCAAGTCCGTAATTACCAGGTTCGGCTGGAAAGTGGGAATCTGGGCAAGGGCCTTTTCGCCACTCTCCACGGCAGCGACTTCGTAACCCACGGCTGACAAACGCATCGATAGCAGGCGCAGCAAAGCCGGATCATCATCCACCACCAAAACACGGTAACGACAGGCACTCATCACTACTCCTTCTCACTATCCGGTAATTCACGTTGCTGAATATTTTGCTCAATGGTCGCCAACTCTTGCAGCTGGAGTTCCAACGCTTCAACATGCGTTTGGGAAGTCTTCAATTTTCGATTCAACTCGGTCATTTTATCAATTGACCACCGCTGCTCCTCTATAACCTGCTTCAGCAATGCCGCCAACGCCCTGGCACTGTCACTGGCCTGTCCGGCGTCCAGCTCTGTGAGTAATTTTAGCGCACGAGCCTGGTCACGCACAGGCTGAGGCCCTTCCGCCAACAGTAAAGCCAGGTGCAGGCGGGTTCCTGGATTGGCCGACTGCTCAAATTCATGTTCCCTGGTCCTGAACGTCAGCAGCAGTTGATCCTCGGGCAACGCAATGACCCGATGCCACTCCTCCAGCCAGTAGGCTTCATCATCCACCCCCACCGCGAAGGGGCCGTCCACATGCTGAAGATTAACCAGCTGACAGGCACTCAAGCCTGTAATTGCCACAACCCACATCAAGTTACGCACACTTAACCTCTGATTTTTTAATTGGCAACACCACTCTCAGGCACGCCCCGGGACCGTCACTGTCTATCACTTCGATGTAACCTTCGTGCGCCTGGGCATATTCCCGGGCAATAGACAAACCCAGCCCGGTACCTCTCACATGAACGATGGCCGATGATGACCCCTGATAAAATGCATTAAATACCCGACGTCTTTCCTCAACCGGAATCCCGGGACCGGAGTCCTCTACCTCAATGACCGCCTGTTCACCCTGTTGTTCAAGCCGAACGCGCAAGCGGCCCTGTTCCGGCGAGAACTTGATGGCATTGGAAACAAGGTTGTCTATCAGTGTCTGCAACTTGGCACGATCACCATCAATTTCAACCCGCTGCAGGGTTATTTCCAGCTCAAGCTGTCGGGCCAACACAGCGACCTTGTGATCGGCCAGTACCGACTCAATCAACGGACCCAAGGATACAGGTTCCACGTGCAGCTGTGAGCCCCGTGAGCTGGCGATATTGAAATCCAGCAGATTCTCAATCAGTTTCTGCAATTGCAGCGTGTTATCCCTCAATATGGCCACAATTTCACCCTGCTGGGCGTTCAGGCTACCGGCAACCTCCTCGTTCAGGAGTTCCGCCCCTTCGCGAATGGCCGTCAGCGGTGTTTTCAACTCGTGGGAGATATGATGAAGGAAACGGTTTTTATCCTGTTCCACTTCTACCAGCCGGGTACGCATCCAGTCCAGCCGTTCACCCAGATGTTCCAGATCTCGCGGCCCCACTATATGAGCGGGTTTTGAGAAATCACCTTCTCCGAGACGACGAATCGCCTTGTCCATTTGCCGAATAGGTCGGGTAATCAATATGGTAAATATACCCGTAAGGATCATTGCACCGGGTACCAGTGCCATCGCCTGCACCACCAGGCCACTCTGCACCCGCTCCCCGTTGGCATCCAGCCGTGCCACTTCCCTTTCTACCAGCTTGCGGTTATCGATCAGCATTTCCCTTGCATCGCGGGCCAGACCCGCAAAACCTTCAACCGCCGCGGCCGTTTCCGGCGCATCGTAAGGAAAACTGGTTAATGTGTCATTAACCCCCTCCTCCACCTCAATGATTATATCCAGGCGCTCACGCTGCATAGCCGATAGATTCAATAGCGCCAATCGCTTGACTGTATCGAGAAATTTCTGATGATTCTCCTGATAGACCTCCAGCAAGACGATATCACCCAGTACTTTATACTGTCGGGCATTTCGCTCCATGTCAGTAATGGTATCCGCCAGTTGCTCACTGCCATGTGTAGCACGCACGGTTGCGAACAAGGCGCGCTGTCCCTGTACGACCAGCTGGTCGACCGAATATATGGCGTGGATCAATGCCATTATCAGCGGTACGACCACAAGCACGAAGCCAACCAGCAGCAGGCGACGAATGGATTTGGGACGATACAGACGCATAGAGATCAACTTTTCCCGGATCAGGCCTGCTATTGTGGGTGAAACGCAGGCAGATTTGAAATCTGCCAGTAATTAATGAGTTAGAAGCCATACACACAGATATGTGTCACCTTATAGCAACAAGGGATTTCTGTTCAAATCAGCCAGATAACCCCCGTTACGGATTAACTGTCGGATAACGGCGACAGAATAAACGATCCCGGCTCCGCTAGCACTCGGCTCAAATCCCGCCACCGCTTCATATTGCAGGACTTTTCCCGCCTCGCACAGAATGGCACATGTTTTGCCTCTTGATTTTCAATCATGTTAGCAGGACGACGATGAGCGATGAATGCAGGTCTTTTTTCAATGGCAAGGAAACCGCGCAACATACTACGCGGCGGTATAGGAGGAACCGGCGACCGCAGTAGAAACAAAAATCAGGAATCAATGAATCTATTTTGATATCCAGAATACAGAAGTAGCTGTACCATGGCACAAGCATTACATAACATTGAGAACGAAACTGAACATACTGTCGAATCAAGCGCTGATATATGTGTTATAAACTCACTTCCTGGCTGTGCCGGAAACATGATGGAGAGACATGACCATGGCTGAAAGACTGACATTAAAAATACTGGCGGATGAACTGGAACAACTGCACACGCAGATGCAGGAACTGGAGGCACGACTCGAACGAAAGTTTGAAACCGGACTGGAAAATGTGCTTGCTGCAGCAAAGCCGGGTACACACCCCGCCACTACATCAGTGCCCCAGGCAGGTATTGATGCAGAACACCGCCAACGCCTGATTACCGAAGAAGCCTACCTGATAGCCGAACGACGCGGTTTCCAGGGCGGCGATCCGTCACAGGACTGGGTCGAGGCAGAAAGGCGGGTCGATTACAGACTCATGCATTCAGATGAACCCGGGCAGCCGGCGGCCCACTCACCAAAGCCGCGCAAAAAAACGGCCCGTTCGGCCAAAAAGCCCGGCACCAGCAAAAAAACAGGCTCAAAAACAGCCGGTTCAGCAAAATCCTGATCGCCATCCACCCCGGTAACGAGGTTCATAAATAGCGCAGATAGACATACAGCGTACAAATGGCAATTGAACCCAGCATCAGGGGAAAGGCCATTAACATGAAACGCAGAAAATGAATCGGGTGGCCGGCTCGCTCTGCAAAACCGGCAATAATCAGATTGGCACTGGCGCCCACCAGACTGCCATTCCCGCCAAGACATGAGCCCAGGGCCAGCGCCCACCAGAGTGGCATGAGTTCTTCTGGACCACCCAGCAAGCCCGCCATGTTTTCTATAATCGGGATCATGGTCGCCACAAAAGGGATGTTGTCGACCAGGGCAGAGGCAATGGCTGAGGTCCAGATAATCGCGACAGTGGTCAGTTCGGGATCACCGCCAGTCATCTCCATCATCTTGCTGGCCAGCAGCTCCAGCAGCCCGGTTTTCTCAACACCATAGACAATGATGAACAGGCCAACAAAGAAAAAGATGGTAATCCACTCTACCTTGGAAAATATGTACTCAAGCTGCTGGCTCTGCTCCCCCGGGCTGCGCGGAAGACTGGAGATAAGGAGCAGCAGGGCGGCACCAAACATGGCAATGGTCGCGGGTTCCTGATGAATATCATGCGCCACGATGAATCCCGTTATGACCAGCGCCAGCACCAGCATGGATTGCCATAAAAGCCGTTTGTCGGTAATGGCATCGGCCTCGTTGTAATCCATTACCCGCTGACGCGCCTCACTGCTCGCCACCAGTTTTCGGCCCCAGATCAGATAGATGGGTATCATCATCGCAGGCAGGAGCACGGCAACAATCGGCCCGAGGTTGAACAGAAAATCATTAAAGCTCAAACCAACAGCCGTGCCGATCATGATATTCGGCGGATCTCCGATGAGCGTTGCCGCACCACCGATATTGGCCGCAAATATCTCGGCAAACAGATAAGGATAGGGTTCCACTTCGAGTGAGTCGGTGATCAGCAGGGTGACCGGCGCGATCAGCAGCACGGTAGTGACATTATCCAGCAAGGCAGACAACACGGCCGTGACCATGGACAGCATCACCAGAATGCCCCATGGGCTCCCTTTTGCCTGTTTAGCCGACCATATGGCAAGGAACTGGAAGACACCGGACTGCCGGGTAATAGCAACAATAATCATCATGCCGGTCAGCAGGCCTATGGTATTGAAGTCAACCCCTTCTATAGCAGCCTCCTGGGTCAGCACCCCCCCCAGCACCATGAGCCCGGCAGCCGTCATTGACACAATGGCGCGGTTAATGCGATCGCTCATGATAAACAGGTAAGTCAGCACGAACAGCGTGCCTGCATACCACTGGGGATCCAGCCCGAAAACTATATCCATTACTTCCGTTGCATGGCTCATGACTCAGACCCCGGCAGCCAGTACTTTATCGCCGACATCAAAATAGGAAATAACACCAACCAGTTTACCGGTATCAGGGTCAACCACAGGCAGACTGGCGCGGGTCTTGTAGAGCGTCAGCAGCGTTTCAAGCAAGGGCGTATCGGGAGCTACCCTGACCATTTCATCACGCATGCAAAGGGAAATCGGTTCATCCTCGACCGCCTTCAGACGCCGGTGAAGGTCTGACAGGCTATCGCGGACAAAGGGTACCGACTCAAGCCCCTTTTCCATAACCACGGCCTTTGGCAGCACCAGTCGCAGCAAACAGCTCACCCCGAATACCCCCATGAAATGCCCTGCATCATCAACTACCGGGAGTCGCCGATAGCGATGCTTCATGATGTGGTGAACCCCCATGCTGATTTTGTCAGTCGGGTGCATAACTTTCGGATTCGGGTCCATAAGAGTGCGGGCAGTGGGATGAGATTCTGTGCCGGGTGTGGTGGTCATGAGTTGCTATACCTGCTTAAGGTGCGGTTGCATGTCCGGTCGCTGGCAGCGATGTATACACAGTCCGTGACCGGTCGGAGTCCTTGTACAAACAACAGTTAACACAATTCTTCAAGGAGACACAATCAGATTGTCATCCGCTGCTGTCGGGGCGGTGGCTGATGACTGAACTGAATGTTTTATTTTTAAGGGACGTCACGATTACGTGACAGGACAAGGAACAATGAATTATCCTGCGCCCTCAGCTATATGATTAACACTGAAATGATAAATATGACCTGTAAAAATACAAGGTTATGTGAGTCCGGCAGAGGAAAAAAGTTATGCGCCAATCTCAAGGCAAGAATTCAGGAACTGATCAAATAGCGTCCTCATCGACTGCTGAAGGAACACTGCCTCCCCCGGAAAACAGCGTTTCGAAAAAGTCCTGCAAATACCCGGGCATAGAGAATGTCATACACGGTAATGGTGCGGTTGCTCATGTGATGGGGCATGTTTGTGGTGGTGTAATCGGTTACCCCATCACACCCTCCACCGAGATCTCGGAGATGTTCGAGGCCTATCGCGCCAGGGGCGGCGTCAATGTCTGGGGCAAACACCCGTTCTTCTTTGAACCCGAGGGCGAGCATTCAGCCCAGAGCGGTGCAATGGGCGCGACCCTGACCGGCGGGCGTTTCATCTCCAATGCCTCCTCCAGCCAGGGGATTCTCTATGGACTCGAGTCCCACTATGTCACTGTGGGTAAAAAGGCAGGCGGCTTCGTGTTACAGGTGGCCGCGCGTGCGGTATCCAAGCACTCACTGAACGTAATGGCGGGACATGATGATGTCTACGCCCTGCTGCCCTCGGGTTATACCATTCTGTTTGGCAGCAATCCGCAGGAGGCTGCCGACCTGGCCGCGATCGCCTACCGTGTCAGTTCCCTTTCGATGGTACCGGTGGCCAACGCCATGGATGGCTTCGCCACCAGCCATATGCAATGTGAAACCCTGCTGCCCGAGCCTGAACTTCTGAAGGAATTTCTCGGCGACCCGTCTGGCAGAATCAAATCCCCGACAGTCGCCCAGGAGATGTTGTACGGCGCCAGGGGCCGCGTCTACCAGCTGCAACAGTATCTGAACAGGCATGCCGGAGACATACAGCCAGACAGCCTGGCTGCTCTGGGTGAGTTCCTCGAAAACCGGGCCGATGATATCGAGGCAGATAACGCGGGTGACATGGTGAAGGACACCCGCGCATGGATTCCGGAGGAAATTGCAGGCCAGTGGCGCAGGCAGTGGATCAACGCCTACGAAAAAGGAACACGGCAACTGGTACCCGCCATGGTCGATGTCAATAATCCCGGCCTCACTGGCGGCGTGCAGAACCAGCCGGATTTTCAGGCCGGCCTGGTCGATCACAGGACGCATTTTGTAAACAAGGTGCCGGAGTTCATCAGGCAGGCAATGGACGAATACGGTGAATTGACCGGTCGTTGTTACAACCCGATACAAACATTCATGGCCGACGATGCCGAGCATGTGATCGTTGGCCTGGGGTCCGTAACCGATGACGCCGAAGCCGTCGCTACCTGGCTGCGTGGCCAGGGCAAGAAAGTCGGTGTGGTCTCTGTCAAGCAGCTGCAGCCGTTCCCGGAAGGCGACCTCGTTGCCGCGCTTGAGGGCAAGAAAGCTGTGACCGTCCTTGAACGTTCAGAGGTCACCGCGCTCACCAACCTGGTGACCCAATCCCTGTTCAAGGCCAGGGAGAACGGTGACCTGATCCGTCACCAGGGCATCCCGCCAATCGACAGTCTGCCCAAGATCAGTACCGGCATTTTCGGTATAGGCGCCCATGACTTGCAGCCGCGTCACCTCGTTGCCGCCTACAGGAACATGGAAAGCACGCTCAATGTTCCTTTTTTCTACCTCGGTTCCCAGTTCTTTGAGAAAAACCCTTCACCGCGCAATGCTGAACGGCAGCAGCAGTTGAAGCAGGCCTACCCGGAGACCGAGTTTATGGCGCTCGAGACAAAGGAGAACCCTTCTTTGTTGCCACAGGATGCCTTCCGCATCCGGTTCCACTCGGTGGGCGGTTATGGGACCATCGCGACCGGCAAATTGCTGACCGATATCCTTGCTGGCGTACTGGGTATGCATTCCAAGTCTGCGCCAAAATACGGTTCGGAGAAAAGTGGCGCACCGACCAATTTCTATATCTCCCTGAGCCCCGAACCCATCAAGATTACCAATGCTGAACTGGAAGACGTTGAAATCGTCGTCTCCCCGGACCACAAGGTATTCAGCCATACCAATCCCCTGCGAGGACTCGTTGCAGATGGCACCCTGATCATGCAGTCCCATCACACCCCGCTCGAGGTGTGGAAGGAACTGCCGGCCCATGCACGCAAGACCATTCGCGAGAAGCGGATACAACTCTACATTGTGGACGCCTTCGGCGTCGCCAGGAAACACGCGCCTGTCCCTGAACTTGAGATCCGCATGATGGGCATCGCCTTCATCGGTGCTATCTGCGGCCACGTGGACCGGATTGCCGCGGGCGGAACTGAAGAGTCCATCCTGCAAAAGGTCGAACAACAGGTGAAGAAAAAATTCGGTGCCAAGGGTCAGGTCGTGGTCGACAGCAACATGAATGTCGTCCGTGAAGGACTGGGCGCCACGTACAGGCTCGACTACAGTACCGAGGAATTCAAGGAAGCGGAAAAACTGGTACCTGTGGAGGGTGGTCTCAATGTCGAGATCTCTGCGGCCATGGCCAGGGCTGCCGGCAAGACAGTCACGAACGGGCTGTTCGACCAGACCTATTACAACGATATCCTGGCCAACCGCATCAAGGACGGCAGCATCGGCGAAGCACCGGTGATGCCGGGCAGCGGTCTGTTCATGCCGGTCGCCTGCGCCGCCTGGAAGGACAAGGGCCTGTTCCGGCTCGAGGTACCGACCTATAGCGCTCACCTGTGTACCGGCTGCATGGAGTGCGCGGTGGTCTGCCCGGATGCCGCGATCCCCAACACGGTGCACGAAATCCATGATCTGTTGCTGACCGCGATTAACAAACTGGATGTGACCGAACAGCACAAGCAACAGATGACAAGCCAGGTGTTCCCCCTGACCAAAACCATTCGCGAGGCCTACCGGAACCTGCCGAGCAAGGACCCGAAGGCGTTTCATGAAATCGTCGCCGAGTCCCTCGACAGCCTGGATACCGACAATGCCAGTCTGAAACGGGATTTCGAAAAGATGACCGATGCCCTCAAGGTCTTTCCGGTGGTCAAGACCCGCCCGTTCTTCGACACAATGGAGAAATACACGGCCGGCACCGGTGGCCTGTATTCAGTCAACATCGATCCGTGGAAATGCAGCGGCTGCCTCGAGTGCGTCGATGTCTGTGGTCCGGGCGCGTTGAATGCCGAGCGGCAGAGCACCCGGCTGCAGAACGAAATGCGGCTGAACTTCGAGTTCCTCAGCCGCATGCCGAATACCCCGGCCCGTTTCACTGAAAACGCAATCGAGCCCGGTGGTGACAGCAAACGCCTGATCCTGGACCACGACAACTACTATGCCATGACCGGCGGTCATGGTGCCTGCCGCGGCTGCGGTGAAGTGACTGCCATCCGGCTGCTGACAGCCACCAACAAGGCCATACACGAGAAGCGACGCAAGTCGCACGTCAGGGAACTCGATGAACTGATCACCGACCTCAACAGGAAGCTTGAGGCACTGCAGCCCGATGAGCAGGATCCAGACCGCCTGGAGCGTATGCAGAACACGATCAGCACACTTGAAAAGCGGCTCTACCAGTTTGAGAGCGGCCCCACCGGTAACGGCCCGGCCGGCGCAGCCATCGCCAACGCAACCGGTTGCAGCAGTGTTTATGCCTCTACTTTCCCCGCCAATCCCTACAAGGATCCCTGGGTAAACAGCCTGTTCCAGGATACGCCTGCCGTGGCAAAGGGTATTTTCGAAGGGATTTGCGCGAGTGCCGTGGATGATTTCACCGCCATGCGTACCGCCAGGCTCGACCTGGAAGACCAGTACGACCCGGAAACCCACGATACTCTCTTCAAGTGTTTCAACTGGCATCATTTTTCCGAAGAAGAACGTGCCCTGCTGCCTGCCGTCATCAGCATGGGCGGCGATGGTGCTACTTATGACATCGGCTTCGGTGCACTGTCGCGTCTGCTGGTTTCGGATACACCGATCAAGATCGTGGTGCTCAACACCGGGGCCTATTCCAACACCGGCGGCCAGACCTCTACCGCCAGCTTTACTGCGCAGGATTCAGATCTGACCCGATTCGGTGTTGCGCACAGAGGTAAACTTGAAGACCGCAAGGAACTGGGTCTGATCGCGGCCTTCCATCCGAACGTACTGGTGATCCAGACCAATGCCGCGATGCAAAGCCACTTCATGAAAAATACGATGGACTTTCTCAGCTACAACGATTCCCCGGCAGTGTTCGATGCCTACACCACCTGCCAGCCTGAGCACGGCATAGCCGACGATGCCGGCAGCCGGCGTGCCATCCTCGCGGTGGAGAGCCGCTTGAATCCCGTGTTCGTGCATGACCCGCGCCGTGGCGACACCCTGGCAGAACGCTTCTCCCTTGAGGGAAACCCGGACGTTGGCAAGGACTGGATTACCTCCACACTGAATTATATTGACAATGAGGGTAATACCCAATTGCTGGAGATACCGTTCACCGTGGCGGATTTCGCATTGCACGAAGGTCGTTTCAAAAAACATTTCCATCCGCTTAATGGCGAAGGCGAACCAGTGCCGATCCACGAATACATTGATCTCAGCGAGGACAATCGATATGGCAAGGCGCCCTTCATCTGGTCCACCAACAACGACGGCAAGCTGTTCAAGCTGACCATGACTTCCGTGATGGTCGACCTGACCGAGGAACGCCGACGAAACTGGCGCATGCTGCAGTATCTCGGCGGCCTGCACATCGACCGAATGGAGGCGAGCCACCACCATGAGCTGGAGGAATGGCAGCAGAAGTATCAGAAGTCCAGTGTCGCCCGTGAAGCCTCCATTGATTCCATCGCCCGGGGCATGGCCGAGCTCGCAACTGCGTCAGGTGCACCTGCCATGCCGACGGAACTCACGATACCGGTTACCATCGGGTCGGTTACACAGACAGCCGCACAGACAGGCTCCCCTGCACCGACCGGTCAGGGGGGCGGCGCGCTGGTGGAAATCACCGAGGAAGACATACCAAAGTGCACCAACTGCAAGACCTGTTATCAGGACCTGAGCGAGCTGTTCGAGAAAACCGTGATCGTGGTCGACGGATCCACCATGACAGTGAGCCGGGTAATACCGGGCGTGCTTGACAGGATCGAAATCACGCCTGAACTTGTACAGCGTGCATCACGCGTAGCTGATGACTGCGATGCGGAGATCATCCGCATTCACCCGCCGGAATAAGCAGGGTAATAAGTCAGGCTTACGACTAATATAGTAGATATCAGGAGGCAACAGTATGTCACAGCATCTTGACGAGCCGACGCAGACATCAGACGACAGTGCCAATCCCGCATGCGAGTATCACCGGGAGGATGTAACGCGCTACTACCAGGCCAACCTGGAGATTGAGAACAACCGGCACCATATCGAGGAAGCCCGGGAAGCGATCACGGAACTGGAACACACAGAGTCGGTGGAGCTGTTCCAGAAGCAGGTAGGGCTGCTGCAGAAGCGCCTGGTGAATGATCCGCAGTTTTTTCAACAAATGTTCATCACCGAGGGAACCAGCGCGATTGCCTGGGAATTCCAGCAGGATGAACTGGGCGAGGAGTTTACCCATACCCTTTGGGGGCTCCTGCTCAGAAATGACGATATGAGCACCCTGCTGCTGCGGTTCCTGTGGAACATACCACTCAAATTCAAGCGTAAATTTGTCCGCGCAATAGACAGGTATCTTACCGGGCGTTATCCAATGTTCGAGGGGCTTTCCGAAGGCTGGCCCGGCTTGAACAATATTCCGCCCTATATCCGCCCGCCTCATGAACGCGCCGATGACTTCGACCTGGTGAACCAGGGCTATCTCGGTTACATGGGGCTGGGTTACAACTTCCGCGAAGTCGAACTGTTTGTCTGGCTGGAGGTGCTGCGTGACAAGCAATGCGACGACCGGCCCTGCGAACTCGGACTGCCGAAGATGGATGGCGGTGAAAACGAAGGCGGCTGCCCGGTCAAGATCCACATCCCGGAGATGATTCACCTGATGGGTGAAGG
>JBDLIH010000057.1:0-19564 GCA_039714975.1 Pseudomonadota bacterium | reverse complement strand
AGCGCCTTATTAAGAAGTTATGGGGGATTGGTGCCATAATTATGACGCCAATCCCTGCAATGTGTGTGTAATAAGGTGCGCCGTTTCCATTAGAATACCCCCCGTTATTTGCTGACTGTATCAGTCCAGCATGGCGTAAGGACATATGCGCAACTTTTTATTGCGCATCATTGTCACACAGTCCGGCTAAACGATTAGCCGTTCCACGTAAACGGATTTCCCAGAGCCCTTTTTTATTAACTGACTGTCTCCGGCAGCGTCGGCAGGCAGCGTCACGAGGTAAATATGAAGCAAGCAGGATTTACACTGAAAGTACTCATGGCCATCGTTTTTACACAGCTGGTTGCATGCGGCGGGGGTGGTTCGTCCAAATCATCATCAAAAAAAATACCTGATGCTTATCGTGCAGATTCTACATCGAGTTATTCAGTTGCAGTGAAAACTTCTGCTGACACAAATTTTGTTAAAACCGGAACTTTGACATTGAGCTGGTCGGCCCCTGCAACACGTACCGATGGCGAGCCCCTGGCACTGTCTGAAATTGATGGTTATCGCCTCTACTATGGCAAGAATGAAGGTGAATATATAAAGGGGGCAAACATCAAGGATGGATCGGCCCAGTCTGCTACCGTGACCGGCGTTCCTGTAGGAACATATTATGTAGTGTTGACAACCTATGATGCTAACGGCATTGAAAGTGATTACTCGGCATCCGTGAAGAAAACCGTGATCTAGGAACCTGTCTCCCAGGCCAACAAGACATCCCCGTCCCAGCGGGGATTTTCTTTTGCGTTTTTCCGGTAACGTAGTGTCGTGACGATAGCGGGCAAGCGTTTCAGAACGGCGTGTAACTGCTGCATGGGGCCTTCAAAGTCAGGCGCAGTGCGTAAATAGGCAATCAACGGAATTTTCTGTTCGATAATGAGCTTGCTGACATTGCCAACCCATACCGGTACGTTACCGCTGTACAACTCCTGGTTTGACGGCCATAACCTCATGACGGTCAGATAGCTATCCTCCGGTGTGTGTGGTGCTACCAGTAGCAACTGCTGGTGCTTACCATCATTGACCTGGGGCAGGACGGGAAGTGTACTGATGCCCGGTTCAGGTGCCAGCCAGTTCATGGCATTCACTGGATCGACGGATGCAGCCGGCTCCCATCCCCGTTGGTGTAACTCGGCTTGTAATGTCTCCAGCGACCCTGCCCACTGAAAATTCATGGGTTGCTCATTGCTGCCCTCAATGTCCACTCGATAAACCGGTAACTGTTCCCAGCCAATGGTTTTCCATGTGGACAGGGTGATTCTGTGTATTTCAACCTGTGGTGAGTAATGTGCCAGTTCCTGCGTGTAAAACCGTTGTGTATGCCATATGCCGGTTACTGTCATAAGCAGCAGGGTCACTGTCAGCAGGCGTTTGACGGGCAGGGGAGGCGCCGGATGCCGGTCATAGGCGATACCGATAAGTGCAACCCAGGCAAGACCCAGACTGAATCCTGCAAGTATATCCGAGAACCAGTGAACCCCGAGGTACAGGCGCGACATGGCGATCAGGACAACAATCAGTCCGGCTGCAGAATAGGGTATCCAGCGACGTGGGACAGGCAGTTCACGGGCAATCATTAATGCCAGGAACCCGTAGACAGCCAGGCTCATACTGGTGTGTGCGCTGGGAAATGAAAAGCCGGTCTGGAAGTCGACCGGGCGGTCGATATGCACTGTGCTTTTCAACAGCCAGGTCAACAGGCCGGTTGCTACATAAACGGCCAGCCAGTGCCAGGCAGCCTTGGTATCGCGTTTCCAGAACAGCCATGCAGAACTGCCGGCTATGACGAATGCAAGCAGTGTCTGGTCACCAAACTGAGTGATGAAGATCGTGGCCTTGTATATCCACGGTGTACGCAGGTCTTCCAGTGAGTGGAATATGTAGGAATCAATGCCGTCAAACCCGTGGCCATACAGCACCTGTCTGGAGATCAGCAATAATATCCACAGGGTGATGAAAAACAGCACCGAGAGGATCGCCAGGCCGCGGGCTTCCGGGTGGTCCCGGTCCAGTAATGAGCCAGCCAGGGGTTTAATGAGCGGGTGATCGCGGCTGTAGTCCAGCAGTTTTGCCAGTCCGGAGGCCGCGTGGGGTTGCAATATCCGTATCAGTGTACTGACCAGCCAGAATCCCAGCCAGGCTATACCGGCAATCACCACCAGCAGCACAACCAGACGTCCGGCGACTTCGGCAGCCAGCCCCAGGGAGGCGCCGAACACCATGCCGGGGAGTAGATACACCGGTGCCCAGAGTAGCGAGGCAATAAGGTCCACCACCAGGAAACGCGTGAAAGACATGGTCATCATCCCGGCAATAGCGGGTACTATCGGGCGAATTGGGCCGATAAAGCGTGCCATGAAAACGCTTTTACCGCCGTGCTTGACGAAGAAGTCGACCCCGCGATTGACCAGCCTCGGGTAGTATCTGAAGGGCCAGATCACACGGAGGCGCTGCTGGTAATGATGACCTACCAGGAAACTGATGAGATCGCCGCTGATGGCGCCGGCCGAGGCAGACAGCATGATCGGCATGATCGGCAGGGTACCCGTGGCCATTAAGGCGCCGGCACCAAATAAAAGCGCGGCGCCCGGTATCAGCAAACCCAGGACCACCAGTGATTCCATCAGGGCAATAAAGAAAACTGCAATGATGAACGCATGCGGATGCAGGCTGATCCAGTGCAGCAGTTCCTGAATATGAGCCTCCATACTATGGGTCGTCCTTCTTCATGGAGGGCTACATTTGTGCGAAGACCTGCCCGGCACAATCCAGCGTGGCATCAATCATGTCATCAGTGTGTGCCGATGACACAAAACCGGCCTCGTAGGCCGATGGAGCCAGGTAGACACCAGCATCCAGCATGCCGTGATAAAAACGCTGGAATGCCTCCATATCACAGCGGGTTACCTGTTCAAACCGCGTGATATGGACTTCACTGGTGAAGAAAACACCGAACATGCCCCCGACCTGGTTGGTGCTCAGGGGGATGCCTGCCTGGCTGGCGCGCTCCTGCAGACCGGTCGTCAGACGCCGGGCCGCTGCGTCCAGTTGCCGGTGAAAACCGTCCGCGGAGGCCAGTTCCAGTGTCTTGAGACCGGCGGCCAGGGATATCGGGTTCCCGGAGAGTGTGCCTGCCTGGTAGACCGGGCCAAGCGGAGCAATGTGCTCCATGATGTCGCGACGGCCACCAAAGGCACCCACTGGCAGTCCCCCGCCGATCACTTTGCCAAGGGTGGTGAGGTCCGGGGTCACGCCGTAGTGTTCCTGGGCGCCCCCGCGGGCGACCCGGAAGCCGGTCATGACTTCGTCAAAGATCAGTACGCAGCCGTAGCGGTCACAGAGTGCACGCAAACCCTCGAGGAACCCCGCTTCCGGGGGTATGCAATTCATATTGCCTGCAACTGGTTCGACTATTATCGCCGCAGTTTCGCTGCCGATGGACTCAAATGCCAGCTCAACTCCGGCAAGATCATTGTAGGTCAGTGTGGTGGTATGGGCCGCAACAGTGGCGGGTACCCCCGGTGAAGTCGGCACCCCCAGTGTCAGGGTGCCGGAGCCGGCCTTGACCAGCAGGGCGTCCGAGTGGCCGTGATAGCAACCCTCGAACTTGATAATACGGTCACGGCCTGTGTAACCGCGGGCCAGGCGAATAGCGCTCATGGTCGCCTCGGTACCCGAGTTGACCATTCGCACCATGTCCATTGAGGGCACCAGGCGGCAGAGTGTGTCGGCCATCTGCGTCTCGATCTCTGTCGGTGCACCGAAACCCAGCCCGTTGGCGGCCATTTCCTGCACGGCATGAATCACCTCGGGATGTGCATGTCCGGCAATCATGGGCCCCCAGGAGCCCACATAATCGATATAACGTTTATCGTCAGCGTCATACAGGCAGGCACCTTCCCCCCGGGTAAAAAATACCGGGTCACCTCCGACGCCTTTAAAGGCGCGTACCGGTGAATTCACACCCCCGGGGATGTGTGTACAGGCCGCTTGAAACAGGTCGTGTGATCGGGTCATGTTGTCGTATCCATTGCTTGCTGATTGTTGTTCGGGATTGTCGCATAAAAAGTACTTGTCATTCCCGCCTGCGCGGGAATGACGAACATGTTTTATTCCTGACGTGGCGTAAAAAGTTCTGCATACCGCCTTGCTGCCGCTTCTGTATCCGCCTGCCCAAATACACCATGAATCGCGGCCAGCAAGTGTGCCCCTGCCGTGACCAATGATTGTCCGTTTTCAGGCGTAATGCCCCCGATGGCTACAACAGGTATGCGCAGGATTTGACGTGCGCGCCCAAGCAATTCCGGGTTTGCCGTGACGGCACCCGGTTTGCTTTGTGACGGAAAGAACCGGCCGAAGGCGACGTAGTCCGCGCCTTCACTGACAGCCTCGACCGCACGTTCAAGCGCGTTGTAGCAGGAAACGCCGATGATGGCATTGGCACCCAGCGCTGCGCGTGCCGATCGAACGCTGCTGTCGGTTTTACCCAGGTGCACACCGCTGGCGCCGGTTGCCGCGGCCAGCTCAACGTCATCATTGATAATCAGCGGAATATCGTGATCGTTACACAGTAACGCGAGTGCAGTGGCCTGTTGCCGGCGATTTTCGTGGTTAGACGATTTGTCACGGTACTGGATGATGGCAGCGCCACCCCTGATCACGGCGGCAACCCGGTCTATCAGTTCACCCGGCGGGATCAGGTGAGCATCGGTTATGGCATAGAGGCCACCGGATAAAAACTGCTGGTTCACCTAATCGTCCTGTTTCGACCAGAACAGGCGGTCCGGAAAATGTTGCCCCTTGCCGGGACGGAAACCCTGTTGCAGCGCGTTCCAGGTGAAATCCTGTGCTTCATGGACAGCATGGAACGGATCCAGACCATGGGCCATCATGCCGGCGGTACAGGCTGCCAGTGTACAGCCGGAGCCGTGGTAACTGTGCGGCAGTCGTTCCCAGGTAAATGATTCCAGCATTTGCCGGGCATGATAGAGGGAATTGATAACATGCGGCGTGTCTTCATGTGTACCGGTTAGCAGCACATACTCTGCACCCCTGTCCAGCAATGCGAATGCGCAGTCATCCAGTGTGTCGGCCTCCGGTGCCAGCAGGTGTGCCTCGATACTGTTGGGTGTTAATACGGTGGTATGCGGCAGTAGCTGATCCCTTATTGAGTTCAGCAGGTGTTCATCGCCCAGTTGCGTACCGCCACCGGATACCAGCACCGGGTCCAGTACCAGCGGGATGTCCGGGTAGTCCTGCAGTATGTTGTGAATGGCCTGCGCAGTGTCGGCGCTGCCGATCATGCCGATCTTGAAGGCCGCGACCGGCATGTTTTCCAGTACAGTGCGTGCCGCGGCGATGATATGGCTGGCATCAATAGCCTTGACTTCAGTTACGTCACGGCTGTCCTGCACAGTGAGCGCTGTAATGACAGTGGTGGCCAGGCAGCCCTGGCTGGACAGCGTTTCAATATCGGCCTGGATACCGGCACCGCCAGAAGGATCATGGCCGGAGAACGTCATAACGATCGGGGGGGGGGTCATGTTACCGATGATAATGGCGCAGGGTGAAAGGTTAAAGAAGAAGGGTCATGTGTGGGGCCTGTTTCAATTGCGCTTCACTTATCAGCCCTGACTCATTACCCTTCACAGCCAATTGTGACTGGGAATAGACGAGCGAGGCCATCTGAATGAGTGATTTCAAGGAATATCTGTGTGTTGTATGTGGTTTTGTCTATAGCGAGGTCGCGGGGCTGCCTGAAGAGGGGATTGCGCCGGGTACGCGCTGGGCTGAAATCCCTGACAGCTGGGTATGCCCTGAATGCGGTGCCTCCAGGGAGGAATTTGAGATGGTCGAAGTCTGATGCGCAATTTCCTGTTAATTGACTACACTTTTAGCAATACAGTTGCTAACGCGGGTCAGCATTCAGAATAAAGATTCCAACACTTTGGAATATATACACTATTTATGACGACGTTAACAGAAATCCTGTCCGAAATGACTGGCGTGGCCGAGCGTTACTGTGAATTAATAGAACATCCTGCAGATGATTCTGATCGCTGGCTGGAGTTGCTGTACAAACTGATGCCGCGATTGCATTCTGCGGTGACATCGCTAAATGCCTACGATAGGGGCGATTTGCAAATTCCCGGTGTCGATCTCGATGAACGCTTCGAGCTCTACAGCCGCTTGCGCAAGCGACTGGGTGAGCGTGACAGCTACTGGCTGGAATTTGACGCCTCGCCGGAGGAAATGCACATGTCAGGCAGTCTGGCGGATGATCTCACCGATATCTACTTCGACCTGCAGCATGGTCTCGAGCTGATGGGCGATGCCTGGCCGCACCGTGCGGCAGCGGACTGGCAATCCAGCTATCGCCTGCACTGGGGGCAGCACCTGGTGGATGCCGAACGTCACCTGTATGCCCTGAAAGTGCGTAATCAGCTTGTTGTAAACTAGACTTACCCGTCATTGCGAGGAACGAAGTGACGTGGCAATCTCCAGGTTATTGATTCCATAGCATGAGATTGCCGCGCTTCGCTCGCAATGACGAGGATTTTTAATCACTGCGTTGATGAACCAGCGCCTGTTTCCCGGGTCCTAAAACCTTTAGAATAAGCGCTATTCTCCCGGCATCATCTGCCGGGTCCTGTTTTCTGGACAAGCTAAGGTTATCTTCAATGAAAAACATGCAACACAAGCAGCACGGTTTTACCCTGATCGAGGTGATGGTCGTTGTCGTCATTCTCGGTATTCTGGCCGCTATCCTGGTCCCGAAGGTCATGGATCGTCCAGACCAGGCACGCAAGACCAAGGCCAGGCAGGACATTCGGGCGCTGGAAGCCGCTCTGAATCTCTACAAGCTGGATAACTATGTCTACCCGACGACGGACCAGGGGCTGGAGGCGCTTATTCAGGAACCTTCTTCACCGGAGCCGGCCAACTGGAAAGAGGGTGGTTATGTTGACCGCCTGCCGCTGGATCCCTGGCAGCAGCCGTATTTATTCCTGAGCCCCGGCGAACACGGCTCCATCGATATCTTTTCGCTGGGACCGGACCAGCAGCCAAGCGACGACGATATCGGCAACTGGGGACTGCAATAAGTCCCATGCGTTTCGGGCCTGTGTCACCCGTCAGGCGATCTGCTGGATTTACCCTGCTTGAGTTGATGGTGGTCCTGGTGCTGATCGGGATCATCTTCACCTTTGCCATGCTTTCACTCGGGGGTGATGACTACGCCGAGCTGATGGAGCAGGAATCACACCGCATGACCACCCTGCTGGAACTGGCCAGTGATGAAGCCGTGCTGCGGGGGGAAGAACTGGCGGTGCTGTTTAGCGAGGACGGTTACGAGTTTCTGATACTCAATGAGGAGCGCTGGCAGGCAACCGGAGAAGACGGCTTGCTAAAGGCCTACACCTTGCCGGCAGATGTTGAACTGCGCCTCGAGATAGAGGGTGAACCACCGATCCTGACCGCTTCCGCAGCGGAGGCAGATGATGCGGGCAATGAAAATCAGGACGAAGAGGAGTTGCTGGAACCACAAGTCTTTATTCTCTCCAGTGGCGAAATGACACCCTTCACGGTCATTCTGGAATCACGTCAAAGCCGCTTTCGTTACCACCTGACAGCTTCACTGCTGGGGTCGGTGAGCTGGGAAGTGGAGGAGACCTTGTGAAGCGCAGCAATACCGCAGGTTTCACCTTGCTGGAAGTATTGATCGCACTGGCAGTCCTGGCCCTGTCCATGGGTGCAGTGATCAAGGCAACCAGTGACTATACCAGTAACCAGTCCTACCTGCGTGATCGCACCATGGCGCTGTGGGTGGCACGTAATGTACTGGTGCAGTTCCAGGTGGACAAAGAGTGGCCCGATGTCGGTGAGCGCAAGGGTACGCAGGAAATGGGCAACCGCGAGTGGCGCTGGCTGGCCGTTACTTCCCAGACGGATGAGGCTGAACTGCGGCGGCTGGATGTGGAAGTATTTTCTATCGAGAGTGAAGACAATGAATTACCGCTTTCTGTCATAAGCGGCTTCCTGGTACAACCGAATTGAGGGCGCAAAATCCAGTCTCTGCAGCCTGTGCCGGCTTCACACTGCTGGAATTGCTGGTGGCACTGGCCATTTTCGGTCTGCTGGCGACGATGTCCTATACAGGCCTGCAGACCGTGATGACGCAGCAGTCTTTCACCGAGGTTGCGGCTGATCGATTGAGCGAATTGCAAAAACTCTACCTGATTATGCAGCGTGATATAGAACAGGTGGTGCTGCGACCCATTCGGGATGAATTCGGTGACGAGCAACCGCCTCTGCTTGGTGGTGAGAACTTTCGCCTGACCCGGGCTGGCTGGCGCAATCCTGCCGGTCGCCAGCGCAGTAGCCTGCAACGGGTTGGTTATGCCTTCGAAGAAGATCAGCTGGTTCGTTATAGCTGGCTGGTACTCGATCGCGCTCAGGACAGTGAGCCATTGATTCAGCCGTTGACCGAAGCTATCGAGCAATTCCAGATCCGCTACCTCGGCGCGGACAATGAATGGAAAGAGCAGTGGCCGGATACGCAGAACGTCGCCGACCCTGCGATTGAACCGGCGTCACTTCCCCGGATTGTAGAGGTGACCGTGGAACATAAAATGTACGGACCGATTGTCTGGTTGTTCCAGTTACCGCAATGAACCACCCTCTGAATAGCCACGGCAGGCAACGGGGCGTCGCACTCGTTACGGCATTACTCGTCGTCAGCCTTGCTACCGTGGCTGCCGTGGCGATGGCGACACGCTTTCAGGTGGATATGCGTCGTACCGGTAACCTGTTGAATGGTGAGCAGGCCTATGCCTATGCTATGGCCGCTGAAAGCTGGGCCTACGTGATCTTGCGGCGCGATCGTGCTGACAACAAGCATGATTCACTCGATGAAGACTGGTCTACCGCACTGCCACCGATTCCCGTGGAAGGCGGTTTCGTGAATGGGCATGTTGAAGACCTTCAGGGGCGCTTTAATGTGAATAATCTGGTTGGTGATGAGGGCGGAATCGACCAGATACAGCTGGACTATTACAAACGCCTGCTGGAGATACTCGGCCTGGAGCCATCGCTGGCACCGGCATTACAGGACTGGATTGATTCCGACATTAACGCCACCTTTCCGGATGGTGCCGAGGACAATGAATATTTACTGGCCGACTTGCCTTACCGGGCCGGCAACCGGCCGTTGGTCGATATCAGTGAATTACGGTTGGTAAAGGGCTATACGCCAGAGGTGCTGGCCATGCTTGAGCCCCATTTAACCGCCTTGCCGGAAACGACGATTATCAATATCAACACGGCAACGCCGGTGGTGCTACTGGCCCTGCACGCTGAGCTGGGTGAGAGTGATGTTGAGCAACTGATTACAGACCGGGATGAAGAGCCTTTTACCGACAAGAAGGCGTTTCTGGCACATAATGCGCTTGCCGGCCTGGAGCTGGCTGTTGATGTGGGTATTCAAAGTGACTGGTTCAATGTGCAGACCGATGTCAGTGTGGGGCGTGGCCAGGCACGACTGGAAAGCAGGATCCTGCGCGCTGAGAAAGGCCTGCAGGTGATTTCCCGAACCCGCACCGGTAAACGACTCCTGCCTGAGGAAGAATAGCCGTGTATTCCCTGCGCATCAGCGATTTTTCAGGTAGGATACCGGGCAATATGAGACTGGGGCATACGTATGCGTAACACACTGTTACTAAGGAGAGATCCCGGTAATGAGTCTGTCTGGCGCTGGCTGAATCTGGACGGCGAAGGCAGACCACAAGGGAGTATCCATGCAGGTGCGCTGGCCGATGCGGCCAGTGAGGCGTCAGGCCAGCGGATTGTGGTGTTGGTGTCCGGGTCGGACTGCCTGTTGACCCATGTCAGTATACCGGGTGGCAGCCGGCAGAAACTGTTGCGTGCAGTGCCCTATGCACTGGAAGAGCAGCTCTCGGAAGAGGTGGAAAACCTGCACTTCGCAGTCGGTACCAGTCTGGACGACGGCGCCTGGCCGGTGGTGGTCATAGGCAAACAATTCATGGACTCGCTCACGGCAGGGTTTTCGGAGGCCGGTCTGGATGTGCAACAGGTGATACCCGAAGCGCTTACACTTCCATATAACGGTGGTGAAACCAGTGTGCTGGTTGAGAATGATGTGGCACTGGTGCGCACCGGCAGCACTTCCGGGTTCGCTGTTGATAGCGATAACCTCGGCATACTGTTAGCCGCCCGGATGACAGATGAAGAGTCCACATTGCCACCCCTGCACCTGTTTGTCCGTGAGGACAGCCTGCGACCGGACATGACCGAGTATGTCGGGGAGACCCGCGTGGAACCGTTCGCCGGTGATCCGCTTAACGTGTTTGCACAGGGGCTGGATGCCAGATCAATTAATCTGTTGCAGGGCGATTACAGTCGTTCCGGAGACTGGGCAGCCCTGTTGCGGCCCTGGCGGGCGACGGCAGCCTTGCTGGTCGCCGGTATACTGCTCAGTAATGTTGTGATGGGCATTGATTATTTTCGACTGACCCGGGAGAGTGAACAGCTGCACACGCAGATAGAGCAGACCTTCAAGGAAGCGATGCCCGGGACGCGCCGGATTGTGAATCCCCGCATCCAGATGCAGCAGCAGCTTGACAAGCTGCAGCGCCAGCAGGGCGCCGGTGGAGGATTTCTCAGCCTGCTGGGACAGTCAGGCTCGGTGCTGAAGGGTATGGATGGCGTGGAAGTCAATGGCGCGACATTTCGTGCCGGTCGACTTGATGTGGAACTCACAGTTGCCAATCTGCAACTGCTGGATCAACTGAAGCAGGCGTTAATGGAGACAGGCAGGTTATCGGTTGAGATCCAGTCGGCGACCACCGGGCAGGACCAGCGTGTCCAGAGCCGCCTGCGCATCGCGGGGGTGGGTACATGAAGGCCTGGCTGGACAATCTGGAACCACGTGAACGGATGATGCTGGCGGCAGGTGCTACACTGCTGGTCCTGTTTTTGATCTACATTCTGGTGTTGTCGCCGATTCATTCCGGATACGACACACTCAGGAATACCGTTGATGAACAGCGCACGACTGCGTTGTGGATGCAGGAAAGTGTACAGACACTTGCTCGCCTGAAGCGCAGCAGCGGGCGTGCCGCACAGGGTCTGGGTGGCCGCTCATTGCTGTCGGTTGCTGACAGTACGGCGCGTGCCGGTGGCCTCGGACCGGCGTTGAAGCGGGTCGAGCCGGAAGGCAGTGACAGTGTACGTGTCTGGCTGGATGGTGCGCCTTTCGATGTGCTGGTGAAATGGCTGGGCACTCTCAGTACTATCCATGGTGTCAATGCCGAGACGGTTACCATTGAGCGAAGTGGTACAGCGGGGCGGGTCAATGCGCGTTTGACTCTGCAGGCCTCGTAATAGTGTCGCGTGTCTGGCGACTGGTCGCGCTGGGTGTGGGTGCGTACCTGCTGATTCTGGTGACTACCTTTCCGGCTGCGCGTGTCAGCGGAATGTTACAGGACCAGGTTGCTGATTTATCCCTGAACAGGGTATCCGGTTCCGTCTTCTCGGGACAGGCTGCGCAGCTTGTCTATCAGGGGCTCGATCTTGGTGAAGTACAGTGGCGGTTCAGGCCGTTTGCGCTGTTGCTGGGGCGGATTGAATATCGTATCAAGCTGACGAGTCCGGCCAATCAAGGTGAACTGAGTATCGGCAAGACACTGACCGGGACTCATGTCCATGATGTCGACATCGAACTGTTGCCAGGGCGCCTGGTTAATCATTACTCACCGACGCCGGTGGAAACCAGCGGGACGTTGCATCTTGTCTTCGAGACCTTTAATCCGGGTGCAGACTATTCCGGTGAGGTGAGCGGGTGGCTTGAATGGCGGGATGCCGTCATTCTGGAACCGATAAACCTCGTGCTGGGACAGCTGGCGCTTGACGTGGTGACGGATAACGGCGAACTTGTCGGACGTGTTACCAGCGGCGGTGAACTCGGGGCAAGTGGTGAACTCGCCCTGTCGGCCAATTATGCCTGGCGCATTAAACTGCTGTTGCACCCGGACAATGACGTCAGTGTCGACTCCCTGGACATACTTGAACAAGCTGCGCAGCGTCAGCCAAATGGTGATTACCGCATTGACATGTCGGGTCAATTATAGGCGTATTACCCTGATATCCCGCGCGCGCCGGGCATCGCGTATCAGACAGTCCGGTGTCTGACCGGTTAGAAATTTCTGCGGAATGCCACATTTCAGCAAGAGTATTGATTACATGACGATGGTAAAAAATATTCCCCTGGGTGTTGAAGTGACGACTGAAAACAAGTGCGGGTTCTGCACCAATTCCAGGTGTTGCACGTACATCACCGAGGAACTGGTTACGCCGCGATCCATGTCGGATTTCGACCATATGCTCTGGCAGCTGTCGCATCGGGATATCCACGCCTACAAGGATGAAGACGGCTGGTTCCTGTTAATCAGAAATCCCTGTCTGCAACTGCTCCCTGATGGTCGCTGTGGAATCTACGAGGACCGCCCCAGGATTTGCCGGGAATACAGCAATGACTATTGCGAGTTCGACGAGGATTCAAGCGAGGGATTTGACCTGTTCTTTGACAGTTATGAATCCTTGCTGAGCTATGTAAAGAAACGCTATAAGACCTGGGACAAGTTCGCCGCCAGTCGTGATGAACCCTTATAATGCAGGCTATCTATTGTCGTAGGAGCGCCTTGCAGGCGCGATTCGCGGCTACAAGCCGCTCCTACAGCTTCGGCATAATCTCGTCAAAACCATCAATGGCATTGAATTCCTCGATTTCCCGGGGTGGTGATTTGCTGTCCGGTTTGCGCATTGCAACGATATGCTGAATACCGAACTCACGTGCCGTGCGCAGCACTGACAGGCTGTCATCGACAAACAGCGTACTCTGCTTCTGAAAGGGTTCGTCTTTGCCCAGTAATGACCAGAATCGCAGATCTTCCTTTGGATAGCCGATATCGTGTGCGCAGACAAGGGCGTCGAAGGCATCGGTCAAGCCAGTTACTTCCATTTTCAGGTCCAGGCTTTTTGAGTGGGCATTGGTCAGCATGACGACCCGCTTGCCACTCTGCCGGGTCCGTTGCAGGAATTCCGTCACATGGTCGTGGACTGCGATCAGGTGGTTGATCTCACGCTTGAGTTCGGCAATGTCGAGTTCCAGTTCCCGGCTCCAGTACTCGACACAGTACCAGTCCATGGTCCCTTCCTTGAGTTTGAACCTGGGGACCAGTTCTGATTTCGCGGTGTGTATATCCAGATTATGACGTTCTGCATAGCGTAGCGGGACATGTTCACGCCAGAAATGATTATCGAAATGCAGGTCCAGCAAAGTGCCGTCCATGTCCAGAAAGACGCTTTCGATGTCATGCCATGGAACCATGAAAAACCTGTGGTCGTGTTAGAATGGCCGTATATTAGCAGAACGGGCACAGGGGTTCTCTTGTGCCCGTCCTGCACCAGGATAAACAAGGATACTCGATGAATACCGGGAATGACGAACTTGCCGGGCTGCTGGAAGGCGTTGCAGCACTGGCACTACAGGCCGGGAATGAGATACTGGCGGTTTATAACAGTGAGGAATTCTCCATACAGGAGAAGGATGACAAGTCACCACTGACGGCCGCAGACCTGGCCTCGCATCATGCCATTGTCGATGGACTCACTGCCCTGACTGCGGATATACCGGTCCTGTCAGAAGAATCAGCGAGCCTGCCTTTCTCGGAACGCTCGTCATGGCAACGTTACTGGCTGGTTGACCCGCTTGACGGGACGCGTGAGTTCATCAAGCGCAATGGTGAATTCACGGTCAATATCGCGTTGATTGACGCCGGCGTGCCGGTCTTGAGCGTCGTGCATGTGCCGGTTACAGGCGTCAGCTACCTGGCCTGCCAGGGGCAGGGTGCGTTCAAACAGGAGCCGGGTGGTGAGCGCCGCGCTATCAATGTAAGGAAGCTTGGTGATGGGCCGGTCATGGTTGTGGGCAGTCGTTCTCACCGTGGTGATTCACTCAACAGTTTCCTGGAGAAGCTGGGTGAGCACGACATGGTGGGTATGGGCAGTTCACTGAAACTGTGCCTGGTGGCGGAAGGTGCAGCAGATGTCTATCCAAGACTGGGGCCAACCTCGGAGTGGGATACGGCGGCGGCGCAATGTGTCGTCGAACAGGCCGGTGGCTTTGTGACTGATACCGCCATGAAACCACTTCGTTATAACACCAAGGACTCCTTGTTAAATCCGTTCTTCCTGGTGTTTGGTGATGACAGCCGGGACTGGTCATGCTATTTGTAAATATGGCCACGAAATCCACGGAATTCACGAAAAAACAAGATCTATAAATCTTTTTGCCACGGAAGCACACGGAAGGACACGGAATTATTTCCAGAAGGTATTTATTTTTCCGTGTTCTTCCGTGGATTCCGTGGCTATTTAAAAAAAATTCTGGTACTCACCCCAATGTAGCAGAGCATCTATTATTGCAGTGCCGATGGGTGTGATGTGGCTCGGCTGGCGAGCATCCTTGCCAGGTAGTACATGGTCCACACTCCCAGCAGGCCACCAGCGGCATCGGCCAGTGCATCATAAATATCCATGGTACGTCCCGGAACAAAATACTGGTGGAACTCATCGAGTAGCCCGTAAAGTACGACCAGTGCCACCACAAACCAGGCTTGTCCGTTCCGGTAGCCACGGGTGGTGACCTTCATGCCCCCCATGAGCAGAAAGCCGAGAATCCCGAATGCAACCATGTGGAATAGCTTATCCTGACCCGGAAAGAGCGATGGCGTGTCGATGCCGGGTAGGCTGGACAGGTAGAAAATAACCCCGGCCCATGTAATAGCCAGTGCCAGAAACAGGAAACGAGTCGTACGCTTAAGCATGAAATATTATATTTAAAATGAATGGAGTCTCGCCAAGACGCAAAGAACGCCAAGAAAGAACTATTAATATGTTTTTACTTTGCGTTCTTTGCGTCTTGGCGAGAGAAATTACAGTGTTTATGAGTGGAAACTACCCACCCTTCGCCGCCGCTTCTTTCTGATGCCATAGCCAGGCAGATTGAATAATTTCCTCAATAGTCTCATATCGGGGATTCCATCCGAGTTGCTTGCGGATCAGAGTGGAGTCGGCGATCAGAACGGCAGGGTCCCCGGCACGTCGATCGGCAGTGATAGCGGGAATCTCATGGCCGGTTATCCGGCGCGCGGCCTCAATAATCTGTTTGACCGAATAACCGGTACTGTTACCGAGGTTATAGGTGGCACTATCACCACCCTGCAGTAAAGACTCCAGTGCCAGCAGGTGTGCCCGGGTCAGATCGGATACGTGTATGTAGTCACGCAGGCAGGTACCGTCCGGGGTAGGGTAGTCCTCACCAAATATTTTTATTGATGCGCGTTCCCCGGTGGCAACCTGCAGGACCAGCGGAATCAGATGAGTCTCGGGCTCATGCCGTTCACCGATATCACCCGATCTGTCGGCACCGGCTGCATTGAAATAACGCAGGCTACAATAGGACAGGTCAGTGGCCTGGCTGACATCTTTCAGAATATATTCAACGGTGAGCTTGGTTGTGCCGTAGGGGTTGGTCGGTGCACAGGGGTGGGTTTCTGTAATCGGTGTTTTTTCCGGTTCACCGTAGACGGCTGCAGAGGAGGAAAAAATAAAATGATTGACTCCCGCCTCTTGCATGGCTTCCAGCAAGGTCACGGTATTGGCAACGTTGTTGCGGTAGTACATCAGTGGCTGATCGACGGACTCACCGACCTGTGAATGTGCCGCGAAGTGCATCACGGCCTTGACCGGATATTGCTGGAAGACTCTTTTCAGGTCGGCCGGGTTGCCCATGTCGCCTTCGACGAATTCACCCCCCGGGATCAGTGCACGATGTCCGCGCGACAGGTTGTCCAGTGTCACGACCGGGTAATCAGCACGCAGCAGGTCAAGTACCATATGTGAGCCGATGTAACCGGCGCCGCCGACAACAAGAATGTGGGGTTTATTCATACTACATGCTTTCTCTGTAGGTCGGGTTACGATGCACGGCAAGTCATGTGATGAAATTTGGACAGGGTGCAGTGTGCATCTATCCCTATTCGTTGGAAGCCGTTTGTTCCAGGCGTTCGGCTAGCCATATCTTGATAATGGACTGACGTGTAACTCCAAGCCGACTGGCTTCCCGGTCGAGGGACTCGATCATCCAGGTTGGAAAATCTACGTTGACTCTTTTTTGCTCTTGAAGTGGTCGACGGGCTTTGGACAGATCCAGCATGCTGGTAACATCCTTTCCGCTATCAAAGTCAGAATCGAATTTCTTAGCTTTCATATATTGCCACCTCTTCTTTTCGGGAGCGACGAACGGAAATGATTCGAATTTTTGCTTCTCTGGGGGTTACGACCGCTGACCAATGTTTAGTTCGAATGCGGCCTATAACCAAAAACCTTGGTTCATCTTCAACTTTTGCAGGAATTTCAATGAGAAAAGGGTCTTCCCATAGGAGCTGTGCTTCGACAAAGTCGATGCCATGTTTCTTCAGGTTGGCTTGGCTTTTTCGTTCGTCATACTCAAATAATAGCATGGTATAGAAAATATACCATTATTATGTAATGTGCAAGGCTGCGCAATTTGCTCTATAGCCTACGAAGCTTCTGCCAGCGAATGAATCCGGTCAGCCAGTAACTGGCCAAAGTTCGGGTCTGCCTGCTTCAGGCTGATAGCCGTGGCCGTGGTGTCGTTGTATAGCACCGGGCCATCCCAGCTGGCCAGCACATTGGCAACGTCAGCCGGTAGCGGGGTGCAATCTTCTGCCCGATCGATTAACAGGATATTCAGGTCTACCGGATTGAGTGCCTTGATTTCTTCGGCGCCAAGCGGACTTGCCTTGATAACATCAAACCCATAGCTTTCTAACAGCCTTGACAAGTATTGCCTTAAGACCTCTTTTTCGGCGCACAGTGCGAGGCGAACTTTTTTTTTAGCCGGTTGCCCGGAACCTTGCTGCTCCCAGTAAAGATCTCCCTCGCTTTTTGAGGTGTCGAGGGTATCCGGTTGTATATCTGAACTTGTACCTTCGCGTGTCAAGAGAGCGGGTGTTTCTGCATCAGGAACATCCTCTGTGACGGGTTTTGCCTCAGTTTCCGTGACTGTCAAAGTGGCTGAATCGGCTTGCGCCTGGTCCGGGAGTTCCGCCGGTTTCAGTTCCTCTTCGGGGAAGTCATCCTCAAGCGCCGGTTCAAATGTCGGGAAGATACCGCCCTTCTGTTTTTCCTGCGCAACCTGTATCACAAGTCTGGCATCAATCTGCCACTTCTGCTCGGCATAACCATAAACCAGCGCGGTGTCACACAGCAGGTTGATCAGGCGCGGGACACCGTTACTGTAACGGTGTACTGCCTTGCAGGCGAGATCACTGAAGATATCCGGGCTGCCACCGGCCACCTTGAGGCGGTGGCGGATGTAGTGGACCGTTTCATCCTCGGACAGCGGCTGCAGGTGGTAGTCCACCGAGATCCGCTGGGCAAACTGGACCAGGTCCGGGCGTTGCAGCGTGTCCCGTAATTCATTTTGACCAACCAGCACAACCTGCAGGGCCTGGTCTTTATCGGCATTGATATTGGACAGCATGCGCAGCTCTTCCAGTGTCTCGGCCGACATATTCTGGGCCTCATCGACAATCAGCACCGTGCGACGGTTATGGGCATATTCATCAATAATGAAATCAACAAAACGCTGGTGCATCTCGACCTTGCTCAGGTTGGCATGGTCAAGATTGAAGGCCAGCAGGACCCAATGCAGCAGTTCGCCGAATGAACGGTGTGTATTCGAGATCAGGCCAACCGTGTGTTCCCGGTCCATGTTATCCAGCAGGTGACGAATCAGCGTGGTCTTGCCGGCACCGATGTCGCCACTGATGACCGTGAAGCCCGCATGATTCATCAGGCCGTATTCGAGCAGCGTGAAGGCCATACGGTGCTTGTCACTCATGTACAGAAAACCCGGATCGGGCAGTAGCGTGAAGGGCTTCTCGCTAAAGTTGTAGAATTCTCTGTACATGACAGCCGGGGTCAGGCGCTCTTCAGTTCGGCCTTGTTCAGTACGGTGCCGATGATATTGGTCGAACTGAGCAGTTCGACTGCATTTTCGATTTCATGTTTCTGCGTGACGCCTTCCTCGATCACCAGCAAGGCGGCGTCCACATAGGGTGAGAAGGCGAGGGCATCAGCGGAAGTCAGCACCGGCGGCAGATCGAAAATAATGATGCGGCTGTGGTAGCGCGACTTCATGTCCGAGACCAGTTCTGCCATCTTGGGTGAATTCAGCATTTCTGCCGAGTTGACCAACGGTCGGCCTCCCGGCAGTACTACGAGGTGCTCGACACGGCTGGGTTTTATCAGTAGCTCGGCAATGGGAGTATCGTCAGTCAGATAGTCGCTGAGTCCCTTTCGATGTGCCAGGCCGAGATGTTCAAGCATCCAGGGATGACGCAGGTTCGCATCCACCAGCAATACCGTGTAATCGACCTCGCGCGCAATGCTGATTGCAAGGTTGATGGCCGTCAGGGTCTTGCCTTCGCTTTCCCCCGGGCTGGTGACGGCGAGCACGTTCCAGTTGTTTTCCTTGAATCGCTGCAGCACCTGTGTGCGTAGCAGGTTATAGGCATCTGTGAAGGGGCCTGGCTCCAGCCCGGTAACGATCCTGTTTTCCCGCAACACGTTGTCATCCACCGTGAGTGACTGGGTCTGGCTGGTGCCTGCCGGTTCTGTCTCTGCCTGGGGTGTGCCGGGTGTGGGAGCCGGGTCGCTCCCTTGTCTGATCTGTCGTTCCTGCCGTGCCTTTTCCAGTGCCTGCTTGATGCGTTCCATGTGTGTTTATCCGGATAATTACATGATTACAAAGTATAAACCCTATTAGGGCAAATAATATCGTACTTTAGGGTAAGTTCTTGATAAATCATGGGGTCATGTCAGGAAAGATGAGGGATTTGTGAGTTTCCAGAGATAATTATTGCTCTCGTAAAACCGCCAAGAGCGCTAAGTATTCATAAATCTTCTTCAACAAGGCGATTGACGCTACGGGTAGCCGCCTTTCCCTTTGCGTGTCTTGCGAGAATGCCATTTTTCTCTCGCCAAGTCGCCAAGAGCGCTAAGGAATAATTAATCCTTTTTTCCTTTGCGTGCTTTGCGCCTTTGCGAGATTATCATTGAGCCCTTGAATTGGTCACTCTCCAATAATCGTATCCACTTTCCTCAATCCCCGGTACCACAACACATCCAGCAGTGAAAACAGGAATTGCGTTGAATTAACAGCCCATGAACACTATGACGACCACCATGGCGTGTTCAAAAAAACAGTTATTTCACTCTTGTGATGATATCACAATATGATATCATATGCTTCGTGAACAGCAAGCACAGAAAAAGGCTTAAGGTGATCTTCACAGAGCCAGTGAATGGCAATATTGAATGGCGCAAGATCGAGGCATTGTTTCTAAGCTTG
>JBDLIH010000056.1:0-19782 GCA_039714975.1 Pseudomonadota bacterium | reverse complement strand
CCCAGCAGGGCAATCTGGTAATACAACTGTACATCTTCGGCAGACATCCCGGCAGCCAGGGTGATCACCGCATCACGGTCACCATAAGTATCGTCTATAGCCTCCGGCAGGGTCTGGGCAATGGCAATGCGCTGCAACACCGACACCACATCCGCGAGCAGCGCGGCATAATCGGGGGCGAACGTATCCGCCCGGTCAATCCCGGCCATCAGCAGCGCGGCGTCACCCCGTGACAGCGCTTCCAGCAAGCGATAGATGACATCACGGTCGATGGTACCCAGCATACTCCGGACTTCATCTTCTTTCAGACTGCCATTGCCAAAGGCAATCGCCTGGTCCAGCAGGCTCAGGGCATCGCGCAGGCTGCCGTTCGCCGCGAAGGCCACCTGGCGCACGGCACCCTCTTCGTAATCAACTTTTTCCTGTTTCAGGATCGACTCGATCTGCCCGCTTATCTGCGACACCGTCAGGCTCTTCAAATTGAACTGCAGACAGCGCGACAGAACCGTGACCGGCAAACGCTGCGGGTCCGTGGTCGCCAGCAGGAACTTTACATGTGGAGGGGGTTCTTCCAGTGTCTTCAGCAGCGCATTGAAGCTGTGCTGCGACAGCATGTGCACCTCGTCAATCAGGTAGACCTTGTAGCGGCCGCGCGTCGGCGCATATTGCACATTTTCCAGCAGTTCGCGGGTGTCCTCTACCTTGGTGCGGGAAGCGGCATCGACCTCGATCAGATCGACAAAGCGGCCTTCATTGATTTCCTCGCAGGCGCTGCACTTGCCGCACGGCTTCGAGCTGACGCCGGTTTCACAGTTCAGTGACTTGGCCAGGATGCGGGCAATGGTGGTCTTGCCCACGCCGCGGGTGCCGGTAAACAGGTAGGCATGGTGCAGACGATCATTGTCCAGGGCATTGATCAGCGCACGCTGCACATGGTCCTGCCCGACCAGCTCGGTAAAATCCCGGGGGCGCCACTTACGTGCAAGAACCTGATAACTCATTGATGGGGTTGGCCTGTTTATCGCCTGTTATACTATATAGAGCTATATTATGCAGATAGGGCGTAAAAAATGGAGGTGACCTGTACCAGCCACACCCCGGCGCCCGAATCCACTGCTGCCGCTGCTCCCTTCCGGGCCTGACGGGGTTCACAGCTTATCGTCGCGGGGGGACCAGCACAAGCCACCATAAAACGTCGAATCAGCCGTATATTATAAAGGTTGCAGGTCGGGTTGGTAAGGTGCCTGTTTGAGTAATACCACCTAATCGGGATTGCGCGCACGCACGGCCTTTTCACCGGCCTGCACTTCGCCATGCCCCGCCTGCTTCCCGGGAAGAAGACCGACCGGGACCACGGGCAGCCGGCCCTGGCGAGCCCTGAAACCGTAGCCCAGCAGGGCGCCACCGGTCGCGGACACGGCCAGCAGGCCCAGCGTCATGAACTGGGTAAATAACAGCAACACACCCAGACCGGCAATGCCTGCCATCGCCACCCCCAGTTTCAGCGTCGAGCGGTTCTGTACACGTCTGGTTTCACGCAGCACCTGTCGGTGACCATCCCTGATCTCTTTTGTTTTTTCCTTTTCGGCCTGCCGGCGCAAGTAGTCACGCTGCCGGTTAAACTTTTCACTGGCACGGACAAAGGAATGCTGGCTGGCATGGCTGCTGATGGCGGAAAACCACAGCGCGGCAATCATACCAATCAGTATACCGAGTGCGACAACCAGCCAGCCACTCCTGTGCAGGTCGGCATCCTGTACCGTCATTACCAGTAATACCGTCGCCCCCTGCAGCAGGAAAACCCCGACCAGAAATTTGATAAATGCCGAAAGGCTGAATGAAAACATCGCTATGCCCCGAGTGCGCCGATGTAATCATTTTGCCACCTGCGATCATATTTGACACCTGAATTCGTGCCTGCAAGACACTCATACCGGAGTGTCTTGCTGCGTAGGAGCGCCTTGCAGGCGCGAACAGGGCAATCTCATGTATATTAAAGTCATGCCTCGCAACCCCACCTTCAGACTGGTCCTTGCTGCAGTCGTCTTCATCGTGATGATCGTACTGCTGGCGCTCGTGCTGAGCGCCGCACAGTTCAGCCTGTCACTGTGGCAGCAGTTACAGACGGCGCCGACCTGGGTCGTGGCACTGATCGCCGCCCTCGCCAGCCTGATGCTGGGATTCGGAATCTGGCTCAGCTGGCTGATTGTACGCCCGGCCCGGCGCGGCACCGGTAAAGCAGCAGCACCTTTAACAGAAGCTGAATTGCAGTCACATCTGGAGGCCGCCACCGCCGCAGGCGTCGATGTCGAGGCTGCCAGGCATGAACTGAAGGAACTGGCACGACGCCGCGAACTGGAAATTATTCATCTCGCACTGTTTGGCGAAATCAGCAGCGGCAAGAGTTCACTGATCAATGCCCTGCTACCCGGTGCCAGTGTAGAGACAGATGTCATTGGCGGGACCACGACAACCATCCAGCACTACCACTGGCAGCGAGAATCCGGCGATGAAGTGGTACTCGTCGATGTGCCGGGCCTCAATCAGGTGGACCGCGAGTATGACCGCATGGTCATGGACGAGGCACAACGGGCACACGTGGTGATCTTTGTCTGTGACGGCGACCTGACACGTAACGAGTACCTGGCCCTGCAACCACTGCTGGAACTGAAAAAACCGTTAATCGTGGCATTCAACAAGCTGGATCGTTATTCAGTTGCTGAGCAACAACAAATCCGCCAGCGTCTGGCTGACAGGTTCGCATCCAGCCCGCAGGTGACCATTGCCGGCATCGCCACCCTGCCAACGCGCACCGTCATCAAGATCGGGCCGGACGGGAGCGAGCACGAGGAAGAACAGCGCCTGCCAGCTCAAATCGACGAACTGCGCGCAGCCGTACAGTCCGCACTCGACAGCAATATGGCGCTGCTGGAACACTTGCGTGATACCGCCGTGTTTGAACTGACCGCCCGCAAGCTGGAACAATCGAAGGCGGACCATCGTGTCAAGGCCTCCGCGGACCTGGTAAAGACCTATACCCGGCGTGCCGTTGCCGGCGGACTGGCGGCAATCAGTCCCGGCACCGATATCCTGATCCAGGGATACCTGGGCACGCGCATGGTCAAATCGCTGTGTGAACTATACGAAGTCCCGGTACGCGAGATTGAACTGCAAAAGTTGCTGACACTGACGCAGGGGCAGGCACGCACAGCATTACCCCTGCTGCTGGCCGTGGCCGGCAACGCCGCCAAGGCCTTCCCCGGTATTGGTACACTGGCCGGCGGTCTGATGCATGCCGTCGCCTATGGACTGATCTTCGATGCACTTGGGCGTGCCGTCACCCGGACACTGGAGACCCGTGGTGAACTGCGGCCCGCCCCGGCAAGCCTGATGTTCAGGGACAATCTGGTCAACGATGTGGAATCACAGGCCCGCAAGCTGTTACGGCTGGCACTCGATGTGCGCAAGGAACAGAATCATAATGATTAATACACTGCTGTCATTGCGAGCGCAGCGTGGCAATCTCATAATCCGGGGTAATCATTTGGAGATTGCTTCGTCACTTCGTTCCTCGCAATGACACACACCCATGAGCGCTGACACCCATCTCGACCAGGCCCGTGACAGTCTGGAATTGCTGCTGCAGGACAAGCGGCTACCGCCCGAGGCGCGCGCGGAGCTTGCGGCTGACTTCAGCCAGGTGCAGGCCATGCTGGACAAGCTGGAGCACGGCCACATCCACATTGCAGTACTGGGTCGCGTCAGTGTCGGCAAGTCCTCGGTACTCAATGCCCTGATCGGTGAGCGACGATTTTCCACCAGTGCCCTGCACGGCGAGACAAAACAGAACGAAATAGCCCAATGGGATGAGCAGGAAAGCGGCTCGCTGTTCCTGATCGACACACCGGGCATCAATGAAATCGATGGCGAGGCGCGTGAACGCATGGCCCGCGAGGTGTCACAGCGCTCCGACCTGGTGCTGTTTGTCATCGACGGTGACATGACAGACAGTGAGTACAGTGCACTGCAGGGACTGGCTCAGGAACACCGTCCCCTGCTGCTGGTACTGAACAAGCGTGACCGCTATAGCGCCGCACAGCGTGAAGATCTGCGTAACAGTCTGCTGTCGCGTCTCGAACAGATCATCCCCCCCGAAAACCTGGTCGAGGTCGCAGCCGACCCGGCACCGCGCATCGTCATCGCGGTGGATGCCGAAGGCCGGGAAATCGAGAGCGAACGTCCCTCGCCCCCTGACGTTACAGCCCTGAGAGACCGTATCTGGGACATCCTCGAGGCGGAAGGCAAGACCCTTGCCGCATTGAATGCCAGCCTGTTTGCCGGCGACCTGAGCGACAAGGTGGGCGCACGCGTGCTTGCCACCCGCAGACAGCTGGGTGAAAAGGTCATCCGCAATTACAGCCTGGTCAAGGGTGTCGCGGTGGCCATCAACCCGGTGCCCGTTGCGGATCTGGTGTCCGCGGTGGCCGTCGATGTCTCCATGGTGGCACATCTATCCGAGGTCTACGGCCTGCCCATGACACGCAGCCAGTCCGGCACCCTGATCAAGGCCATCAGCGGACAATTGTTGCTGCTCATGGGAGCTACCTGGCTGGTACACCTGGCATCGTCACTGTTAAAAGCCGGCAGTGCCGGCCTGTCGACCGTTTTGACCGCCGGTGCACAGGGTGCCGTAGCATACTACTCGACCTACGTGGTCGGGCGTGCATCCGAGCAATACCTGGCGGCCGGTTGCTCCTGGGGTGAAGATGGCCCCAAGCAGGTAATAAAAAATATTCTCGATAGCATCGACCGTGACTCGATGCTGGCCAATGCCCGCAAGGATATCCTCGCACGGATTAGCAGCTCGCGGTCCTGACGGGACTTTAATACAAAAATTACTTATGCCGCACACAGATGTTCCGGCAGGGGCAGATGTCACCGATTCAGGCCACGTCATTGCCACCAGGCTGAGGAAAATGCTCACGAAGATAATCGCCGAAACTGCGACAGGCATCCACCGAGGTAAACATACCCGCAAGCTTTCCTGCCCGGGTAACAATGGCGGAACCGATGTGCCTCTCGGCCATGGTCAGCAGGACGTTTTCGAGCGGCTCATCAATACTGACAATATAGGGGTCGGCCATGTACAGCTCGCTGACACTCAGGCCGCCTGTTTCATTCGCCAGCGACTGCACACGCATAGCCGATGTCATATCCCTGTCTGTAATAACACCGACCACCTGGCGGTCTTTGGTGACCGGAAGGTGGCGTACATTGTGATGCCCCATCAACTCGCTTGCCTCTTCAAAAGAGGCGTCCAGATCAACCGAGTAAGGAAAGGGTGTCATGGCAGTTTTCAGCATTGGTATTTTTTTCATACGGCAATTTTCCTCTGACCACGTATTGTCAATCTCGATTATACTGAAGTAATTGTCGAAGCCATACTACATGTCACCACCATAAACTTTCACACAACGGGGAATACCCATGTCATTGCAGGACCAATTGCTCAAGGCCGGCCTTATTGATAAAAAGCAGGCACACAAGATTAAAAAGAACAAACACAAGCAGGTCAAACAGCAACAGAAGAACAAGATAGAGACGGCTGATGAAACAAAGCTGGCGATGCAACAGGCACAAACCGAGAAGGTAGCGCGTGATCGTCAGCTCAACCAGCAGCGCAAGGCAGAGGCCGAGCGCAAGGCAGTCGCTGCGCAGATACGCCAACTTGTCGAGATGAACCGCCAGCCGGGGGATGAGGGTGATATCGACTACAGCTTTACCGATGGCACTCTGGTCAAGCGCATGGCCGTCACCGGGACACAGCTAAAACAGTTGGCTAACGGGCGTCTCTGCATTATCAAGCTGGATCAGCGCTACGAACTGATTCCCACCCTGGTTGCCGAGAAAATTCAGCTGCGTGACAAAAGCACGCAGATACTCAGTAACCGGTCCACCGAGGCACCTGACGAGGATGACCCCTACGCCGATTATCAGGTACCTGATGATCTGATGTGGTAGCAGGCACTGCCCACGAATTCATATCAGGAGGCCTGCATATCCCCGCTGGCGTTCTCATCATGCCCGCCCAGCGGCACGATGAGCAGCTTGCCGGCGAAAATCCGGGTGCTGCCCAGCTGATTAATCTGGCGTAGCCGGGCAACCGTCGTCCGGCTGTGCTGTGCGATAGTGCTTAATGTGTCACCCCTGCGAACCCGGTACTTGATCGACTGTACGCGCTGGTCTGCAGGTAGCCGGGCCAGTCGTTCGCGGAAGCGCTGTTCACTGGCCCTGGGAATGAGCAGGGTGTGCGGACTGGCGGGCGGCGTGATCGACCGGGTAAGGCCGGGGTTGAGACGCTGCAACTCGTCCACGGAAGCCCCGCTCAGTCGCGCGGCAACCTGCAGGTCGAGCTGACCGCTGATATCGGCAGCAGTGAAGTAACGGCTATTGGCCAGGGCCGGCAGTGTGATGTTATAGGTCTCGGGGTTGGCGATGATGGCACGCAGCGCGATCAGTTTCGGCACATAACTCCGGGTCTCCTCTGGCAACGGCAAGTGCCAGAAATCAACAGGTTTGCCCTGGCTACGATTGAGGCGGATGGCTTTGTTAACCCGTGTGCTGCCGGCGTTGTATGCAGCCAGGGCCAGCAACCAGTCGCCGTCGAAGCGTTGCTGGAGCGTACTCAGATAATCCAGTGCGGCCTCGGTTGCTGCGACAATATCCCGGCGACCGTCAACCCACCAGTCCCGGCGCAATCCAAGCTGTTTTGCTGTAACCGGCATGAACTGCCAGATACCGGCCGCACCGGCGGGCGATCTGGCAAAGGGATCAAAGGCACTTTCGATGACCGGCAGCAAGGCGAGTTCTGCCGGTAAACCACGTTCCTCCACGCGACTGAGGATATAAAACAGGTAGGGTTCACCACGCTGTAAACTATTCTCGATATGCCGGCTGTGGCTGCGGTAGTTGTCGACATGGGCTTGCACGGACGGTGTTAGCTGTGGTGGGAGTTTGAACCCGGCGCGCAGCCGCTCCCAGATATCAATAGCTTCGCCCTTCCCGGCAAGGGTCTGTGCCAGCACGGGTTCTGGTGGAATGTACCCCGGCAGCAAGGGGACGGGTACCCGTCTTGTATCCCACGCCCTGTCATTGTCGATCACACGGGTATCCCGGGATAGTTGCAGGTGCGTGACCAGCGCGGAGGCGATCATTGCAAGCGCCGGTAGCCAAAGCCGGTGTGTCAGAGTCATCCTTGTGTCACTCCCAGGGTGCCTGTGGTTGCTCTCACCACGGTTCGTTCACTCTGGAACAGACTGCAATATGCGTACCACTCCCGCTGACAGTGATCCTGGCGAGCAGAGAAAAACTGCAACCTCCTGTTTTTATATGTTTTTATTAATTGTACGACCTACAGGGATATGGGAGTCATGCGCCACTTGATTGACTTAATGAAGGCCTGCGGGGTATGGCGCCAGAAAATTAACGCATTCAATACATTGAAAATGATTCAGGTATCGAACTGACAAACGTATTGGTTGCCATCTTTACTTCGAGTGCTGGTTTTTGATTAGCGTCCGACTATGAATACCTGGCCAGTCTTGTTAAAGCCGGCAACCTTCCCTACTCTACCCCCCACGAAGAAGCTGCTACTGATTTTTGCAACCTTGTTGACAACACTCACCAAATTCCCCGGGCCACTCGAGGCCAGGACCATCATTTCCGACAGTCCTGCGCCACTGGCCCGGCCTGAATATTTTGTGTTACCAGGAGAACGTTTATGAATACTCAGGAGAAATACGTCTACGCATTTGAACATGGCGATGGCAGTAACAAAATGCTGCTTGGTGGCAAGGGTGCCAACCTGTGCGAAATGACCCAGATCGGCATCAATGTGCCGCCCGGCTTTGTCATCACTACAGAGGCCTGCCTGTATTACCTGGATAATGCCGAGAATGAAATGCCCGCCGGTGTCATGGATGAAGTGCGGGCACAAATGCGGGCGCTCGAGGAAAAAACCGGCAAAACCTTCGGTGCCGGCGAGAATCCCCTGCTGATTTCGGTACGCTCCGGTTCGGCCATGTCCATGCCGGGCATGATGGATACCATCCTCAACCTCGGGCTCAATATCGACACCCTGAAAAGCCTGATTGCGCAGACCGGCAACGAACGTTTTGGCTGGGATGCCTATCGCCGCTTCATACAGCTGTTCGGCAAGGTTGCGATGGGCGTGCCGGACGAGGTCTTTGATGCCGAGTTCGAGGCCGTCAAGGAAAAGGCCGGCACCAAACAGGACGTTGCACTCACGGCCCGCGATCTGCGTGAAATCTCCGATCGTTTCCTGGAAGTGGCCGAGCGCGAAACCGGCAGGTCCTTTCCGGAAGATCCCATGGAACAGCTGGAGATGGCGGTCAAGGCGGTGTTCGACTCCTGGATGGGCAAACGCGCAGTCGACTACCGGCGCGAGTTCAATATCACGCCGGAGATGGCCAATGGTACCGCCGTCAACCTGTGCACCATGGTATTCGGCAACCTGGGTGAGGATTGCGCCACCGGCGTGGGCTTTACCCGCTACCCCGATACCGGCGAAAACCGGCTGTTCGGCGAGTACCTGGTGAATGCACAGGGTGAAGACGTGGTTGCCGGTATCCGCACCCCCAAGCCGATCGATATGCTGGAAGCGGAAATGCCGGACATGTACCGGGAGCTGCAGACCCTGCGTGAACGACTGGAAGCCCACTATCACGAAGTCCAGGACTTCGAGTTCACCATTGAAAAGGGGCGCTTCTACTGTCTGCAGACCCGCAACGGCAAGATGAATACCACGGCACTGGTGCGCACCTCGGTGGACATGACACAGGAAGGTCTGATCGACAAACAGCAGGCGCTGCTGCGTATCCAGCCCGATATGCTGGAACAGCTGCTGTTCCCGCGCCTGGACCCTGCCACCGTGCATGCACCGGTGGCCCGTGGCCTGCCCGCCTCACCCGGTGCGGCAACCGGACACGCCGTATTCGATGCTGATCGCGCCGAACAGCAGGGACATGGCGGGCAGCGCGTCATCCTGGTACGCGAGGAAACCAAACCCGAGGACATCCACGGCTTTTTTGCATCACAGGGCATTCTGACGGCGCGTGGCGGCAAGACGTCGCACGCGGCAGTCGTTGCACGCGGCATGGGCAAACCCTGTGTGGCGGGCGCCGAGGGCATTCATGTCGATGTGCAAATGCGCAAGGCCTTTGTCGGTGGACAGACCATCAGCGAAGGTGACCTGATTACCCTTGACGGCACCACGGGCGATGTCTACCTCGGCGAAGTACCGATGATCGAGGCCGAGTTTTCCTCGGAGCTCGTCACCCTGCTGGGCTGGGCTGATGAAACCGCCCGTCTCAATGTCATGGCCAATGCCGACACACCGCACGATGCCGAACGCGCACTCAAATACGGCGCCATGGGCATCGGCCTGTGTCGTACCGAGCGGATGTTCAACGACGTGGAAAGATTGCCTGTCGTTATTGAAATGATCGTTGCGGAGACCACTGCCGACCGGCAGGCAGCACTGAACAAGCTGCTGCCGATTCAGCGCGAGGACTTCAAGGGTATTTTCAAGGCCATGTCACCGCGACCGGTGACCATCCGCCTGCTGGACCCGCCCATCCACGAGTTCCTGCCGTCGGAAAAGCAACTGGTGGAGGAACTGAAGCAGCTGACTCACCTGAAAGATACCGTAACGGGTATGACGATCCTGGCTGACGCCGTGCAGTTCATGTACAGCAGCAAGGAACAACAGCCCGGCATCGAGTGTCTGACCGATCCACGCCTGGTCGAAGAAGCCATCGAGAAAAAGGACGCCATGCTGAAAAAAGTACGTGCCCTGTACGAAGTAAACCCGATGCTGGGTCATCGCGGCGTGCGCCTGGGGCTGTCTTTCCCGGAAATCTATTCCATGCAGATTTCTGCCGTACTGGAGGCCGCAGCCGAATGCCAGCAGGAGGGCTTTGACGTCCGTCCCGAAATCATGGTGCCGCAGGTGTGTACCTCGCAGGAACTGAAACGGGTCAAGAGTTTTGTTGATGCCGTACACACGGTGGTCGAGGATAAATACGGTGTCAAAGTGGACTTCAAGTTCGGCTCCATGATGGAGGTGGTACGTTCATGCATGCGGGCCGGCAGCCTGGCCGAAGAAGCCGAGTTCTTCTCCTTTGGCACCAATGACCTGACCCAGGCAACCTTCTCGTTCTCACGCGAGGATGCCGAAAACAAGTTCCTGCCAATGTATAACGAACTCGGGATACTGCAGGACAACCCGTTCGAGGTGCTGGATATCGAGGGCGTGGGCAAGCTGATGCAACTGGCCGTCGAGTGGGGCCGCCAGACACGTCCGGACATGAAAGTGGGTATCTGTGGCGAACACGGCGGACATCCCGACTCTATCCGTTTCTGTCACAGCATTGGCCTGAGCTACGTGTCCTGCTCGGGCCCGCGCGTCCCGGTGGCCCGCCTGGCCGCTGCCCATGCAGCACTGGCGGACATGGACAGGTAGTGACCATCATAAACAAGCGAATATTTGTAGCCCGGATGGAGCTTGCGGAATCCGGGCTACAGGAAATGGTTTTCGCATGAACACTCAGGCAGGAACCTGATGTATGACACCTGATGAGATTATTCAGACGATAATTGCATCTGCTGGCACATCACGTATGACCGAGCGGTCGTACCTGTTGCAGTATCTTGTCCGGATCCAGCACCGGCTCTCGTGCATTCCCGGTCAGGCAATTACACAACTGGCCACTCTGCTGCAGCTGCCCGAGTCTGAAATTCGCGGTGTCATCGGATTCTATTCCTTCCTGCATGAACAGGCGCGCGGTAACTATGACATCCTGCTCAGCGACAGCATCACCGATCACATGCTCGGCTCCCGCAGGCTGCTGCAACAGCTCTGCAACACGCTCGGCGTGGAAGCCGGTGTACCGCGTGCCGACGGCCGTGTCACGGTTGACACGACCTCCTGCAGCGGCATCTGCGACCAGGGACCCGCCATGCTGGTCAACGGCCAGGTGGTCAGCCGGCTAAGCGACAGCCGCATTGAGCACATCTGCAGGCTGATCGAGGCCGGTACCGGGGTCTCAGAGTGGCCGGCCGAATTTTTCCGGGTTGACGACAATATCCGGCGGCGCGACCTGCTGCTCTCGGACGAAACCGCGACCGCCAGTCCCGATGGCAGCGCCTTGCGAGCCCTGCTTGAAAGCGGCGACATCGCCATGCTTGATGCCATCGAAACATCCGGCCTGCGCGGCCGCGGCGGTGCCGGCTTCCGCACGGCTATGAAATGGCGTTTTTGCCAGCAGGCCGAAGCCGACAACCGTTATGTGGTGTGCAATGCCGATGAAGGCGAGCCCGGTACCTTCAAGGACCGGATCCTGCTGAACAGCCATGCCGACAGCGTTTTCGAAGGCATGACCCTGTGCGCCGGCGTGATCGGCGCGCGTCGGGGTTATCTCTACCTGCGCGGTGAATACCGCTACCTGCTCGAACCGCTGGAACGCGTTCTGCAACAGCGCCGCAAAAACGACCTGCTCGGACAGTGCATCCTCGGCAAGGACGGTTTCGATTTCGATATCGAAATCCATCTGGGTGCCGGCGCCTATATCTGTGGCGAGGAATCGTCCCTGATCGAATCACTGGAAGGCAAGCGCGGCATCCCGCGTAACCGCCCACCCTTTCCGGTAACACACGGTTACCTGAACCAGCCGACCGTGGTCAACAATGTAGAGACCTTCATGGCGGCTGCCAAAATCGCCGCGCTGGGTGCCGACTGGTTCCGCCGTGCCGGTACAGCAGACTCCACCGGCACCAAGCTGCTCAGCATCTGCGGCGACTGCGAACGCCCCGGCATCTACGAATACCCGTTCGGTGTGACGATCAAGCAGGTGCTCGAAGACTGTGGCGCAACAAACACACAGGCAGTGCAGATTGCCGGCGCAGCGGGCACCACCCTGCCGGTGGCAGATGCCGGACGCTGCATCGCGTTCGAGGACGTCTCTACCGGCGGCTCGTTCATGGTCTTCAACAACGATCGCAAACTGCTCGACATGGTACAGAACTTTGCGCATTTCTTTGCGCATGAGAGCTGCGGTTTCTGCACCCCCTGCCGCGTTGGTGGCTCGCTGCTGAAGGACCTGGTCGACAAGCTCGTCAGCGGTCACGCCACGCAGTACGATGTCGCCGAGATGAAACAGATCGGCGCCCTGATGAAACTGACCAGCCACTGCGGCCTTGGCAGCACTGCACCCAAGCCGGTGCTCGACCTGCTGAACCGGTTTCCACAGCTGGTCGAAGACCGGCTTGCCCATTGCGGCTACGAGCCGGCCTTCGATCTCGATGCTGCCCTGCAGGAAGCACGGGACATCAGCGGGCGTGATGATGCCGGTGCCCACATCGGAAGTGATTCGTGAGCGAAACTGAAAACATGTTCAGACTCGACGGTGTCGCCATAAATTTCAGCGACGGCGATACCATTATGGATGCAGCCCTGCGGGCCGGGGTCTACATACCACACCTGTGCCATAACCCCGAATTCACACCGCACGGCAGCTGCCGCGTGTGCATCGTCAACATCAACGGCCGCCAGGTTTCCGCCTGCACCCAGCCGGCAACCGCGGGACTCGTCGTGGACAACCGTTCCGAAGCCATCGTCGAGGAGCGGCGCAACCTGTTGCAGATGCTGTTCGTCGAGGGCAACCATGTGTGTCCCGGCTGTGAAAAAAGCGGCGCCTGCCAGTTGCAGGCCGTGGCCTATTACACCGGCATGCTGTCGCCCCACTACACCCATTTTTTCCCGCGACGCGCCATGGATGCATCGCACCCGGATACCGCCATTGATTTCAACCGCTGCATCCTGTGCGAGTTGTGCGTGCGCGCCAGCCGCGACATTGATCACAAGAGCGTGTTCTCGATCAGCGGCCGCGGCATTGGCAGTCACCTGACGATCAACTCGCCCGGCGGCAAACTCGGCGACAGCGCGTTCACCGCCACCGACAAGGCCGCCCGTGTCTGCCCGGTCGGTGCGATCCTGCCCAAACACCGTGCTTACGAGCAGCCCATTGGCGAACGCCTGTATGACAGACAGCCGATCAGTATCGTCGGCGATGTCGCTGCACACGAATCCGGCGATCAGGGAGATGAACATGACGGATAAAGTCAGGGTTGCAACCGCTACGCTGTGCGGCTGTTTCGGCTGCCACATGTCACTGCTGGATATCGATGAACGCATCCTGGAGCTGGTGCAACTGGTGGAGTTCGACCGTTCACCGATCACGGACATCAAGACGGTGGGTGATTGCGACATCGGCCTCATCGAGGGCGGCGTCGCCAATGCGGAAAACGTTGAAGTGCTGCGTGATTTCCGCAAACACTGCAAGGTGCTGGTGGCGATAGGTGCCTGCGCGGTGAACGGGGGCATTCCGGCGATGCGCAACGCATTCGAGCTAAGGGAATGCCTTGATGAATCCTACATCAACGGCATTGGCGTGGCGAACCCGGCAATACCGAACGACCCGGAAATCCCGCTGCTGCTGAACAAGGTGCACCCGATTCACGAGGTGGTCAATATAGACCATTTCCTGCCCGGCTGCCCGCCGTCGGCTGATGCGATCTGGACGTTCCTGACCGGGTTGATCGAAGGCCGGCCGGTCAGCTTTCCTTATAAACAGATCCACTATGATTAATTCGTCATGCCGGCGAAGGCCGGCATCCAGTACATTTAAAACTCTGGATCCCGGCATGCGCCGGGATGACGATGAAGGAATTAAAAAATAATGTCATCAAACCTCGAAACCGCCGACAACCCGAAGAAACTCGAACGCGTCGTAATCAATCCGCTGACCCGTGTTGAGGGCCACGGCAAGGTCACGCTACTGCAGGATGAGAACCTGCACATCAAACAGGCGCGACTGCACATTGTCGAATTCCGTGGCTTCGAAAAATTCATTCAGGGCCGGCCCTACTGGGAACTGCCGGTGCTGGTACAACGCCTGTGCGGCATCTGCCCGGTCAGCCACCACCTTGCCGCGGCCAAGGCTACCGATATGCTGGTTGGCACGACACAGCTGACACCGACTGCCGAGAAGATCCGTCGCCTGATGCACTACGGGCAAACCCTGCAGTCCCACGCCCTGCATTTTTTCCACCTGTGCTCGCCTGACCTGCTGTTCGGTTTTGATGACGATGTCCGCCACCGCAATATTGTCGGTGTCATCGAGGACAATCCGGACATCGCCAAACAGGGCGTGCTGTTACGCAAGTACGGCCAGGAAGTCATTCGCCTCACTGCCGGCAAGCGCATTCACGGCACCGGTGCGATCCCGGGTGGTGTCAACAAGGCGCTGAACCGCGAAGAAATCGACTACCTGCAAAAAGATATCGGGCAGATAGTGCAGTGGGGCCAGGACGCGGTCGAGCTGATCAAGCGCATTTTCTTCGAACAACTCGATTACCACATGGCCTTCGCTGCGATCGATACCAACATGATGAGCATGATTGGCGCAAACGGTGAATTCGACATTTACCACGGCGGACTGCGCGCGAAAGATGCGGACGGCGGCACGATTTTCGACCACGTCGATTACACCTGCTACAGCGACTATATCCGCGAGGGCGTGAAGAACTGGAGCTACATGAAGTTTCCGTTCATCGAGGCCCTTGGCGCAGAAAATGGCTGGTATCGGGTCGGGCCACTGGCACGCGTGAACAACTGTGACTATTTCAGCACACCGCTGGCCGAACAGCAGCGCAAACGCTTCATGGATGCCGGTGGCGGTCGGCCCGTGCAGGCCTCGCTCGCGTACCACTGGGCGCGCCAGATTGAACTGCTCTACTGCACCGAGGCCATCAGGGAACTGCTGCTGGACCCCGACATCAGCGGTACGGAGTTGCTCAACAGGGGTGAACTGCAGCACTGCGGCGTCGGCGTACTCGAAGCGCCGCGCGGCACACTGTTTCACCACTACGAGATCGATGATGACGGTATCGTCAACAAGGCCAACCTGATCGTCTCCACCACCAATAACAACCAGGCAATGAACGAGTCCATTCGCCAGGTCGCGGGCATGTACCTCGACGGCAGGCAGTTGACCGAGCCGCTGCTGAACCAGATCGAGGTCGCGATTCGTGCCTACGACCCGTGTCTGTCATGCGCCACTCACGCAATGGGGAAAATGCCGCTGGAAATCATCCTGGTGAACGAAAAGGAAGAAGTCATCGACAGGCTCGAGAAACGTGTCACGGGAGAGATACAGCGTACATTTTCCTGAGCGGCGGTTCTGTTCAATCCAGGAAATCCATCATATGCTGCAGCACCCGCCTAATCCGGATCTGATTTTCACCTGGGGAAACCCTTCGCGCGGCGATGATGCACTCGGGCCGGCGATGTATGAACTACTGCAGAAGGAAGACCTCAACGGTGTCGATCTGCTCACCGATTTCCAGCTGCAGATTGAACACACCATCGACCTCGAAGGCCGCAAGCGCGTGCTGTTTGTGGATGCAAGCACCTCGGCAAGCGCACCGTTCGAGTTTTTCCGCTTGCAGCCGGAACAGGACGCCAGCTACACCACGCATGCGATGAGCCCGCAGGCACTGCTGTCAGTGTACCGGCAGGTCAATGGCAGCAATCCGCCGCCGGCCTGGCTGCTGTCCATCCGCGGTTACGAATTCGGCCTCGGTCTGCCGCTGTCAACGGAAGCAAACAGAAACCTGCTGGCGGCGATCAACCATATCAAATTGTTACTTGACCCTGCACAGCCTCTCTAATGACCCGAACAGGTGATCGTCATACCGCAAACCGAAGCCACCGGCTTTAGCCCGTGGCGTTTTCACAACATGGGCACAGCGAGCTCAGAAATCGATCCGGTAGCCTATATTTACAAAATAACTGCTATCCTTGTCAGAGCCCTCAACAATTTCACGATCTGAATACTCACCACCCAGTTCAGCTTCCAGGCGCAGTCTTCTTTTAACCCTGTAGTCCAGCCTCAATGATGGCCGGTAAATCATCTGGTCCGTATTGTCATCCCGGTTTATGCGGTAGTCCACCCTGAACCGCGGATTGATCCGAAAATCCCTGGTAACCGGATATCGGGTATTGAAATTCAATGAATAAATATCCCTGTCATCTCCGTCGGCATAGCGCAGACCAAAGATTGTAATATCACCTTGATTGATCAGATTACTCCCGATCAACTGCAAGTTGTATAGATAGTCAGTCCCGGTTCCTGCCGTTGCCACAACACCGCCCGATTCATCAGTATCGGACAGGTTTAATGCTGTAATATCACCACTAAACTGAAGTTTTTCATTCATTGGTCGTGATACACCCAGCGTCACAAGCTTGCTGGTCGCGGTACGATCACGCGCCAGATCACTTATTTCATCACTTGAAAAACTGCCCTGCAAATCATCAATTGAAGTTACAGCCTGTCCTATGAGCGCATTGTTGGTTGTCAGGATCGGACTCTTCCTGTAATCCGCAACCAGGTTAACCGTGGTCTTGTCAGGCAATGTCCAGTTCCCGAGTAATTGCCAGATATTAAGTTCATTGAAATAGATATCATAATCAACCAGACTGAAAAATGAACGAGTGGGGTCAAAATATCGGAGCTCACCACCGATTGCACGGCGATCAGTAAGACCATCTACCTGCTGCTCAATAACAAAGGCATTTGCGTCCCACCCCTTGGCAAACCCTTCGGCCTCAAGGGTGAGCCCATAGAAATATCGACTCGTATCGTCAAAAGAATCAGTCGAGGATTCAACCGGAAGACCACCCACTGCGCTCACAGAGAATGTGTTGCCCAGCGGGAAACCCAGCAGCAGACCATCGAATCGTCCCAGCACCCCGCCTGTGCTGCGTGACTGCCGGCCAATACGCATGGATAAATGACGTTTTATGTCCCGGGCATCAAAATACATCGAACTTACAGTTGTATCACTATTAACATCACCTTCGAGAAAATCGTGCAAGTAACCACCTGTAAAACGTGTCCGAAGGTCATAGTCACTACTACGCCGTCGGCCTGTGACATCTATGTTGCTGTTCAGAGATGACTGGCTGACTGTCGTAATCTCGGCATCATCGAGGCCTGTTGTATTCTCATCACGCCGGTAGTACTGAGAAATCCCGCCATAAACATCCCAATCTGATTTCTGACCGGGACTCGCCCGGGTTTGAGTCGTTCTCAGTTTATCCCTGGGCTGTTTTCTGGCAGTTAGCACGGCCGCCAATCGCTGTTTGACACGTTCTGTACCCTCACCTTCCGGGTAGCGTTCAAGATAATCCCTGTATACCATCTTGGCATGCGCCAGCTGGCCCTTGCGTTCACGGGCCAGACCCAGGAATTCCAGGGCATCCTGGCTGTACTTGTTATCGGGATACTGCAGAACCTTGGTGTATAGACGAATCGCGCCTGCATAATCTTTCTCCGTCATATACTCGCGCGCCTCCTGCATCAGGGAATCCAGCCGCTCTGGTGATATGATGATGCCCTTACCCTGTTCCTGTGATGCAACAGGTACAGACGGTTTTGTCATGGCCTCCGGTACAGTTGTACTTGTGACCCCAGGCACAGACCTGGTACCGGCAAGCACTGATTCACTTGAACGTACCCGCTCGGCTACTGACGCTTTTGTAATCCATGCATAAGGATATTGTGTCATCAGTTCTTTTTTGACAATTTTTGCCTCTGCCATCCCTTTAAAGAAACCAAGCCGAAGCCGGAACAATTTCTTACCGTCTTTATCCAGGGTAGTGGTGTAAAGGCGGTAGGCCTTAAACACTTCGGAGTCCGGTAGTTCTTTTGCCTGGAACGGTGTGGATGATGTCCTGAGATTAATAACATAGGGAAAGGGAGCAACACCTGCCGCGGCAGGGGCAACAGTGTCGACTGCGGTTTTTTCAGTAATATTTTTAGCTGCTGTCGCAGGACGACTGCCACGTTGATTTTCCTGCACTCCGGGAGGCATGACGCCTAAAACAGACTCACTCGGCTTTTCCAACTCTGTCTCAGCCACCCCCACAGGAATTACAACTTTACTGGCTACCGGGTGCTTGATAACTACATCGATACTCCTGATATCAGCTGTATTGGTTATATCGAATTCCACATCTTTCTGAAAATGCAAGGTTATGCTTGTATTTGCAAATCCACCACCTTCGTAGCTTACATCGAATAACGGGATCTGCTTGTCCGGACTCCACTGGATTGTCTGCCGCCCGAGCAATATATCCTCCGCTGCGCCAAGTGACGGGAGCGGCTCTACAAATATTTGCAGAAGATCACCTGATCGTACCGGTGCATGTGATTTGTAGCTTAATGGTATGTTAAGCCGAATATGGATTGTGGACTGTTCCTCACCACGCGCAATATCTATTCCATCAAGTACATCGGTTGCCGCATGTGACGCCATGGAAATCAACATACAGCATAGCAAGCACAACAGGCGTGCAAGTCCGGCTTGGCTGGGAAATACCGGTTTCATTCGCCAGCGGACTCTGTATCCAATTGCTCAGGAACTTCCGGGGCGACTTCGTCTATGTAAACCACAATGCTGCGGGAGTCTCTGCCCTGCTCCACCCAGAAATCGACACAATGGCTGAAAAACAGAGTCAAATAAGGCCCACCTTCGATATCGCCTTCATAGACTACCTCGTTAAGTGGCAGGTCTTCATGGTCAAACGGCACGAGGGTTTCACGCTCAAAAAACGCATCTGCATTATCATGACTGATGTCAAATGGTGTTATCTTGATACGCAGTTCCTGACCTGACTCATACGGGAAATGCCGGATATATCGTACCCGTGTGGTCAGGTTGATACGCAGTGTTGTCACTGCCTCACCCTCGAGCACATCCAGAGTGTCGAGAATCTTTTTTCTGACCGGCTGGGATTCAACCAGTTGAGCAACCAGCGTCACGCAAATAACCAGCAAAAGTCCTGGAACTGCTTTTCTTCCGAGCATCCGCATCCTTTTCATCCGTCAAAAATCGCCATCGGTGGTTCGATGTTCTGGCCCGGGCCGGTTTTTACTGATGGACGTCATGCCATTGTCTGTATACATATGGCAACTCCCCGAACAATCTCTCAGATCACTGATACTGTAGAATGTATCGGGATTCTCGTATTTCTTGTGCGCGCTCGGTTTGAAATCATTCGCATGACAGGCTGCACAATCCGGCACATAGGCAGGCGCCGACCATGTCACTACCTCGTTATTGGCTTTATGGCAGGCGGTACAGAGAAGATTGCCGCTGTGGTCTCCCGGATATGCCGGTGATGAATGCCGAAAATCAATCGGGATCCAGAAATTGGTCGTATGACATTCGTCACACTGCAGCCCGGTAACGAAATGCCCACCTGGCTTACCAGTAGCAGTTGTTCCGTTATGACAGTTCGAGCATGAGCCAACAACCTGATCATGATTGAAACTGGCTGGTAACCAACCAATGGTTGAATGGCATTCATCACATTGCGCAGATGTGGTGACATGACCTGATGGTTTCCCGGTTGCCGTAGTGCCGTTGTGGCAGGTGGTACATGTACCGGGAACCACATTGATATGGTCAAATACAGCCGGCACCCAGCCATTGGTGGTGTGACAGTCATCGCAGGTATTGTCACTGGCAATGTGATTGGCCGTCTTGCCGGTGGCCGTGGTGCCATTGTGACAGCTGAAGCAGGTCCCCAGCACCGCGGCATGGTCGACCCTGATCACCGGTATCCAGGTACTG
>JBDLIH010000055.1:0-20513 GCA_039714975.1 Pseudomonadota bacterium | reverse complement strand
GAGCAGGGGGACAGGATTATTATATCTTTTCCATCACTGGCGTGGCCCGTGAATGGCGGCGACAATACGGCCATGGCATCAGCCCGGACATTCATCGGCATCGACGGCTGCAGGGCCGGCTGGTTTTGCGTGATCCTGATAAGAATAAGTATCTTTTGTCACCGACCCCGTTTAGTCTGACCCCGTTTAGTCGCCTGTAAAATTCGGTCGGCAAGTGTGATTTAATGTCATTTATTATTCCGAGGTGGCTATGGCAATTGTTCATCCAGATCGTTATATCAACGAAATTGCAAGGCGAATGCCTGAGCTGACGGGCAGGGATGAAATCGAGGAGGCGCTCGACAGGCTTGAATATGTATTCGAAGTGGTCCCGCCGGAGATGCAGGATAATGTTGAAACATTAATCAGGATGCTGCGTGACAAACTCAAGGATGCACGTTAGCAAGCGACTTGCGTGGGCCGTCCGCCTGGCTGTTGTCCCGCTTGTCATACTGACGGGGATCTGGTTTATGACCGGTATGCCCGGCAGTACCTGGTCGGGTCCGTTGCCGGCCCTGACAGACAGGGAACAGCTGATCCATGACAATCTCAGGCGCCATGTGGCAGAGCTGGCTGGCCGGATCGGTGAGCGCAATGTCTGGCGCCCCGAGGCAATGACCGCCGCTGCCGGGTATATCCGCAAGACCCTGGAAGATGCTGGCTACGAGGTTAATGTTCAATCCTTTCCCAGCCGCGGTCTGACCGTGAACAATCTCGAGGCCGTACTGCCTGGCCACAGTGCGGCAGATGAAATCATCGTCGTCGGTGCGCATTACGATACGGTAGCCGGCAGCCCGGGTGCCGATGACAATGCCTCGGGTGTGGCCGCCCTGCTGGAACTTGCCCGCTTGCTTGCCGGTACGACGTTGCCGCGTACCGTGCGCTTTGTGGCCTTTGCCAATGAGGAGGCACCCTTCTTCTACGGTGATGAGATGGGGAGTAACCGGTATGCCGCCCGTGCGCATTCGCAGGGTGAGCGCATCGAGGCGATGCTCTCACTGGAGACGCTGGGTTATTACACTGATCAGCCGGGCAGTCAGCGCTATCCCTTTCCGTTCAGCTACTTCTACCCGGATACCGGTAATTTCATTGGCTTCGTGGGTAATCTCTCTTCCCGGTCTCTGGTTCGCCAGGCAGTCGGGGCGTTCCGTGCAGCGACGGCGTTTCCCTCGGAAGGCGTGGCGGCACCCAGCGGGATAGAGGGTGTGCACTGGTCGGACCACTGGTCCTTCTGGGAGGCCGGTTACCCGGCCATCATGGTTACCGACACGGCGCCGTTCCGTTATCCGCACTATCATACTTCGACGGATACGCCGGGGCAGCTCGACTATACCGGCCTGGCGCGGGTGACCGGCGGGCTGGCGGAGGTTGTCGGGGTGCTTGCTTCGCAGCAGGGGGGCATTGGATTGTTGGGGTCTGTCCCCGATATTACGCCGACATCCCCCTAAACTCAGGGTTAGGTAGAATACAGGTTAAGCATTATGAACGACTGTATTAAACAACTTGAAGCCACTGGCGACTACCGCATTATCAAGCGTTTCACGCCGGTGGCGTCTTACTGTGAGCCTAACGAGGCCACTAAACGGATCGGGATCTTCCTTGATACCGAGACCACCGGCCTGGATGCCGACACAGACAAGATCATCGAACTGGCCATGGTGCCGTTTGAGTTTGATGCCGCCGGGTATATCTATCGTTTACTGCCTGAGTACAACGGGCTTAATGATCCCGGCATGCCGATTCCCGAGATCGCCCGGCAGATCACCGGTATTACCGATGAGATGGTGCAGGGCAAGTTGATTGATGTTGCGGCAGTAAAAAAGCTGTTATCCGGTGCGGCGATTGTGATTGCCCACAATGCACGCTTTGACCGGCCGTTTTGTGAAGGTTTGCTGGATGAGTTCAAAGACATCTCCTGGGCCTGCTCGATTGCCGACGTTAACTGGCAGGAAGAGGGCATAGAAGGGGTGAAGCTTGAGTTTCTGGCCTACAAGTTCGGCTTTTTCTTTGAGGGCCACCGTGCCACGATTGATTGCCAGGCAGGGATCGAGATTCTTTCACGGCCCTTGCCGCAGTCGGGTGAACGGGTGTTAAAACGCTTGCTCGAACATGCGCGACGCACGGAGGTGCGGTTATGGGCGAAAGGTGCACCGTTTGAGAAAAAAGATGACCTGAAGAAGCGTGGCTACCGCTGGAGTTCAGGCGAGAAGGGCAAGCTCAAGGCCTGGTACAAGGACTTGCAGGAAGACCAGTTAGAGGATGAATTGCTTTATCTGAATACGCATATCTATTCGCGTGAGGTGGCTGAACTGCCCATGGATAGATTTACTGCGATGTTACGTTACTCCAGTCGGATATAAATCACGGCGAAAAAACAGGGTGAATAAATGATAACCTCTCCATCCCATTTTTGTTTTTTGATTATTGTGAAACCATGCGGTGGCAATGACATCTACAGGAGCAGCCTGGTTTTGCAAGCTGGCTTGACAGAGTGCTATCGATGAAATTTCTATCTTCAGGTATTGGTGCACTTTCCGTAATATTGCTCTGTGCCTGCGACAAGGGCTCTGCACCACCAGCGAAAGTTGATATCGAGCTGGCCGCAAAGACGTGGAATACGGCGCAAAGAACATGGAGTGAACCCGATTTGTATCTGCTGGAAAAAGGCAGAAGTCTTTACCAGAAGAATTGCGCTGCGTGTCACCTGTCATCAGGCGAGGGACAACAGACCATTGGCGCGCCTGCGCTAAAGGGCAGTGTTGTCGCTACCGGGCCCGCTGAAGCATTGATAACCACCGTGCTTAATGGCCGTAACAGCATGCCGGCATTTGGTCATGCTGTCGATGATGTCGACCTCGCCGCCATCCTGTCCTATGTGCGTAATGCCTGGGGAAATAATGCAGCTGAAGTGATTGGGGCAGCCGCAGTTACCAGTGCGCGGGGTCAGATCCCGATTTCCGCTAATATTAGGGATAATTAGGATCTGACCCAGGTTCATTCATCAATTACTTTGATAATCCCCTTGAGCGGGTCTTGTTATCTCAGGGTGAGGGTTTTCTCGTATTTCATGGGTTTCTTCTCGTAGATGAGGTTCAGCTCTCTTTCATAACTTACCTTGACGATGTATGTCTCGTCGTCCTGTGTCACTGTGATGTTGTCCCGCAGGTCATCCATCTGGTTTATATCCAGTTGCTTTTCGATCATGTTCTGGATGTCTTTCGTGCTGCTGACGGGCGTTTCTTTGTGGGCCTTCTCGATGTTGCCCAGGATGGAATCCACGGTGCCGCACTCGATGTATTGCGGGATGTACTGAAGCCCGATGTAGGCGCCTGCGCCGATGATCGCCAGGATGATGATGAGGCCGATGGCGGAAACGCCCTGCTGAGTTTTATGCATGGTATTCATGGTCTCCAGTGTCATTTTTGCAATGAATCAATGTAAATCAATAGGGGCGGAGTGTATAGATATTTTGAGCCGGCATTTCATGATGAGTCGTACATGTCAGACAGTTCACCGCATTGAGTGCCCGGTCGGTCTGGTGAATGTGTCCCATGTTGTGTAATGAGGTGTAACCAGGATTTACGGTCCTGTTTCCATGGTTACCGGATTTTCTTTCCTTCCCCTTCGAATGACAGCGCCCACGGTGGCTTGCTGGGTACCCGCGGTGCTGTGCTCAATATTTCTGCGAGATCCTGGCTGTCGGGTGAGACAGGTATCGGAATGCCCCTGGCCTCATGTGCTACTTTTCTTGCCTTGTCCCAGTTGACTGCATCAGGTTCCGCGGCCTTTGTCGCTACCGCCCGTTCCATGGGCTTGAGGCTTTTGCCCCAGTGTTTGGTCTCCTCGGTAAGCGGCTGATGAGCTTCCAGGTAGAGTTGTCCGTCGTGCCAGCCGGCCAGATAGGGCTGGTTTACGATAGTTACCCGTGTTCCCCTGGGAACCTCCGGAAACAGATGGGCGATGTCCTCCGGATAGAGCCGCACGCATCCATGGCTGACCCGGATACCCACGCCCCAGGGTTGATTGGTGCCATGTATGAGATAGCTCGGGAGACTCAACCGCATGGCAAATTTTCCCAGAGGATTATCGGGTCCGGGTGGCACGACAGGTGGCAGCGGGTCGTCCTTTTCGGCATGTTCCCTGCGCACTGACGCGGGCACGATCCAGGTGGGTTCCTCGATCTTCTCGATGATGTGTGACGTGCCCTCAGGGGTTTGCCAGCCTTCCCGGCCAATGCCGATAGGGTGTGTGATCACCGTGGGTGGCTCATCCGTTGCGGGCCTGGGATAGTAAAAGAGCCGCATGGCCGCCAGGTTAAGAACCAGGCCATCTCGCGGTGCATCCGGAAGCACGAACTGTGTGGGCAGCACGACCCGGGAGCCCTTGCCGGGTAGCCATGGATCAACGCCGGGATTTGCGGCAACGATTTCCTCGTAACCCAGGTCGTAGCGGCGTGCAATATCGGACAGTGTATCTTCCTGGCGTGCGGTCGCAATCTGAACCATGCCAACGACATCAGTTCCTTCGGGCGGTAGCAGAAACCTGTCACTGGGGGTGAGGGGTTGTGCAGACCTTGCCCAGGACGGGCGCCAATCCGAAAGTGTGCTGCATCCGGACAGGTAAATACTAGCGCAGAAAATCGCGATCCAGGCGAACCATGAACAGCTGTTGCAGGATTTTGTCGAAAACCTCATCGGTCCAAGGATGGATTGTAACGCTGCCTTGCGTCAAGCGACCGTGGTCACGGTTATTGGGGTAGGAGGCGGGTTTACTGTTCCTGCTATTGCGGTGTCGTATCGCCGAGCAGGGTGTGGCCGCTGACCCGGGTGATGACCGGCCTCCCGTTTTCCAGTTCGTAGGTGGCGTATTCGCGGTACCTGCTGGTCATTTTCTCGCCGTCCTGGACAATGTTCTCGGTGATGGTTGAGTGCGACAGTCCGCTCAGGCCGTCCGGCATGATATGAATCTTGGTGTCATCGCGCTGATAGTCATATTCCACGGAGTTTACCCAGCCTTCGTCAATCAGTTCCAGGTACTTGTCCTTGTGGACTTTCACCTTTGCCACCCATTTCCTATAGCGAAACTCGATTGTTTTTTCGAACGAGTCACTCAGGTACTCCCCGATACCTGCTGCGTCGCGGTTCGCTGCCGCTGCGTCTGTGGCATTGATAACCTGTTGTATCTGCTCGTCGGTGATCCGGTCTGCCGCCTGGGTCGGGAGTGACAGAACTACGGATATCACTGTGCCGGTTAATAGTCTGTTCATGTGGTTTTCTCATGTGCCGGCTTTGATGACGGATGTTGCTGGTTTCGTATGCAGCACAGGTCATGAAGCTGGAAGCTTAATTAAATCACCTTCTGTCTCCCCGGTGGAATTGGACAAAAGTACATGGCATGTTGAATGACCCGGGGATTCTGTTCGGGGCAGACCACGTTTTTTGTATGTTAATCGTGACCTGTCCCGGTTCTTCGATGGAGATTGTTTACTACTCGCCAGTTTCTTTTTCGGATTTAACAAATTCCAGAAAGTAGTTGGTTCTCATCAGTGGTTTGTCATCCACAAGCCGAAAGCCGGCTGTCTGCATTTCCTGAATGACCTGTTCCTTGTTGCCGCGTACGTGCCCCATGACCCACTTCGTGCTGATGCGCGGGTCGCGACGAAAGTCGATAATAATGACGCGTCCGTTGCTGCGCAGCGCCTGGTGGATAGAAGCCAGTGTCTGCTGCGGGTATTCAAAGTGATGGTAGGTGTCGGTGATGAAGGCAAGGTCGATGGCGTTGGCCGGCAGCCCGATATCGGCGGGTGTGTTGACGATGCCCTGCACATTTGACAGACCCTGTTCGCGGCAGGTGCGCAGGATATTGTCGATAAATGTGCTGGCGATATCGATGGCATAGATCGTACCGTCCGGTTCGACGGCGGGTGCAAACAGTCGGGTAAACAGGCCGGTGCCGGCGCCGATATCGGCGACTGTCATGCCGGGTCGAACCTGGCTGGCAGCGACAATGGCATGTCGCTGGTCGTAGACTTCGCGCCCGGGTCGCTCGAAGGTGCTGACCCACCGTTGCCAGTTCGGGTCCTCGAAGTGACGGTTGATGCCCGGGCGGACACTTTGTTCCTGTGCGGCGGCCGAAAATGCCAGCAACAGACCACATAGCAGCAATATTATCCGGACCGGGCGGTGTTGCATCTTCATGGCATACAGCATAGCCGGTTGCTGTGATTATGCACATACCGGACTCTGACTTAAGATAACCTGTATCCGGAATACGACAGCCTTTCTTTATCAGACATGCAACGCGTTACCGAACCCGAGTTGATGGATGACCAGGCACAGTCCGAGGCCTACGCGGCAGCGGATTTTGCCGAGGCCCACTGCCGTATCGTGGATACCTTCGGTCGCTGTTTCCCGGGGGAGGAGGTTTCGGGCCACATCCTTGATCTCGGCTGCGGGCCGGGTGACATCTGTTTCCGCTTTGCCGCACGCTACCCGGGCTGTTCGCTCACGGGTGTGGATGGCTCACGTGCCATGATCCGGCTGGCCAATGCGCGCAAGGTACGCGAGTCCGTGACGGCTGATCGCGTGCGCTTCATCGAAGCTCTACTGCCCGACTCGATACTCCCCGGGCTGCCGTTTTCGGCGGTCATCAGCAACAGTTTGCTGCATCACCTGCATGAGCCAATGGTGTTATGGGAGACGGTCCTCCGGTATGCATCCCCTGGCACAAAGGTCTACGTGGTCGACCTGTTTCGTCCGCAGACGGTTGCCGATGTACAGCGACTGGTGGATGAATACGCTGCCGGTGAGCCGGATATCCTGCGCAGGGACTTTTACAACTCCTTGTGTGCCGCATTCGAGCCTCAAGAGGTTGAGGCCCAGCTTGCCAGCGCGGGGCTTGCCGGGCTGGCAGTCGACGTCATCAGTGACCGCCACCTGGTGGTACATGGGGTCACGGGTGTTTAGTCTGCAGCGAAACGGTCCTTATGACCGGCGTTTGTAGCTCGCCAGGCATACCTCGATGCGTTGTTCAATCGCCCCGACAGCCTCGGCAGGAACCGCGCCGGTAGTCAGCGCAGCCAGCAGCAGGTCCTCGGGCGATTCCTGTGCATCCAGCGCCTTCTTCATCGATGCGTTGAGGCGTTCGATCTGGTAGGCCATGCGCTCGGCCTGGCATTCCTGTGGCGACTCCAGCTCCAGCAGGACTTCCAGCTTGAGGCAGGCATCCTGCCTTGCTGCGAGGTTCCCTGATAGCGTGGGGTCATCCGGCCGGTTGAGTGCCTGTGCGAATCGCTGATCCATCATCTCGGCATTGGCGCTGGAGAGCGCGGGCAGGGCATTCCATTCGGCCTGGACGCCATCCGTATCAATCGTGCCGTCCGCCAGAATTGTCTGCTCCCACAGATTGCACAGCGCGGCGCGTTTGGCGATGTTGTCCAGTTCGGAGGCCTGGGCACGGGACTCCGCGGCTGTTAGTGCCTTGCGGAATTGCTGCTGTGCTCCACCCCAGCGCTTCTCCAGGCTCTTTTCGTGATTGCGTGGCACCCGGCCGATTGTCTGCCAGCGTTCCCGGATGCGGGCGAGTGTCGAGGCATTGGCGAGCAGTTCCTTGTCGGCGGTGGCAGCGGCCCGGGTGAGTTCTTCGATCAGTGCCTGCTTCTGCTTCAGGTTTGCATCGCGCTCGGCATCGTGTTGCTTGCGCTCGGCGTCGCGGCGCCGGTAGGTACCGTCACAGGCGGCCTGGAAGCTTTTCCACAACCTGTTTTCGAGATTGCGCTTTCCAGTGACCGTGATTGTCCATTGCTTTTTCAGCGTATCGAGTTGGTTAAGGGCGTCGCGCAGATTGTCCACAGCAGCCAGTGCCTCGATATCGGCGATGAGTTTCTCGCGGGTCCTCAATGAGCGTTCGCGTTCGCGGGACAGGTGGTCTTCGAACCTTTCCAGCGCCTCGTCCAGTGCACTGGCGACTTGCTTGCGGTGCTTGAAGTCGACATTGCCGATCTTGTAAAAATCACGGCGGCTGTGGCTGACGAACTTGTCGATTTCCCGCCAGTCGGGTTGTTTCCAGTCGCTTGAGTCGAAGCGCGCGTTCAGACTGTCGATAACGGCCTGGCGCTGCCTGAGGTTTTCCGCACGTTGTTGCTTGAGCTTCTTGAAATGCGCGCTGCAGGGCTTGTAGGCTTCCTCGCAGGCCTGGTCGAATGTCTTCCAGAGCGCCTTCTCGGCGTGATCGCCGGACTTGTCCCAGGCCTGCCATTGTTCGCGTGCCTGCTTGATGCGCCTGGCGAGTTTCTCCGGAGCCAGACCCGAGTCTTTCAGCTGCCTGATCTGGTCGGTGAGGTCCTGCCGTGCCTGGGTGGTACCCCAGTGACGCCAGGATTCGAGTTTGCGCAGCCGCGGGCGGACACGATTCAGCCGCTTTTCTATGTCCTGCCAGCGCTGTTCGGAAAGACCCGGGATGTTGCCCATGATCGACATCAATTTGTGATATGAACGCTCCGCCTGCTGCAGTTCATTGTCCTTGAGCGCGGTTTCCAGTTCGCCCGTCAGCTGGCGCGTTTTTTCATAGTCGCTGTTGCGGCGTTCCACCTGCTTGTGGACGCGCGCTCGCAGCCTTTCCAGTCCGGCATCGATTTTCGCATCCAGTTCCTTGTTTTCTGCAGGCTGCTCGTCTCCGGCGGTGGCCGCATCGTTGCTGTTGCGCAGGGCGTCGGTTGCCTTGCGCACTTTTTTGGCACGTGTTTCATCGATGCTGCCGGAGGCTCCAAGCAGGGCGCTGATTTCGTCGAGAATCGCCTGGTGATTTCCGAGATTGACGGTTTTGGTTTGTTTGTTCATTGAAATCAAATGGGGTAGAGCACAATTCTTTCTAGGGAGGACCTGATATTAAGAATAATTGGGCTCTGATTCCATACCTGCGGTTCATTTCCTGAACGTCCAGTAGCGCCCCTGTTCGCTTTCCCTGGCTTCAAGCCCGAAGCGATTGTCGGCACGCTGGCCGGTCTGCAGTAGCCCGAAAATGTCTTCCATAATGCGGCGGTCTTCGGAGAAATAGGAATGGCCAAGCAGTCCACCCGCTGCGTCGCTGGCATCGATGGTTTCCATGCCTTCCACGACCACCAGGTCCTCACCGGAATCTCCGGCGCGCGGATAACCGTGGAATGCCTTGGATGCCAGCAGGGCGCGATCCCTGGACGAGGCATACAGCGTTATGTTGATTCCGGTGCGTGCCAGTCGCGGTGCCATGTCCTTGCGAAAGACATCCGCGTCGATGTCCGGCGCAATCATGATGATTTCCCGAAACAGCATCAGGTCGCTTTCCAGGCGCTCGCCGGCCATTGTGATTATGGCACGTCCGATAATACGGTTGCCCATGCTGTGACCGACCAGGTAGATGCTGTGCACCGGAACCTGCTCCAGCAGGGCTGACAGCAGCTCCACGAAATGCGATTGCGCCCATTCCGCATTGGTTTCATCCACAATATAGCTGGTCAGGCTGCCCTGGGACGGCCAGCTGAACACAACGACAGGGCCGGGGAATTTCAGGTCATCGGAGAATTGCGCCACCATCCGGCTGGCATCGGGAAACTCCTCGTTGTAGCCGTGGACAAACACCATCAGCTTCTTGCCCGGGGATGCCTCGATGGCGCGGCTGAGGCGGGTGGTGAACTCATCCCGGTCCAGTGTCAGGACATCGCGCACATTGATGTGCTTGTCTTCCTCATGATCCCACTCGAACTTGAGCAGCGACGGTTCCTCATGCTGGCCCATGACGTGGCCCGGTGGAATGCTGATCTGGGAGATGCCGTAGCTGAGGTTGCCGCGTGCACCGCTGAAATACAGGCCGCCATCAGGATCCGGTGCACGATCGGTGATGTAAAAGAGATCAACCTGGCGTGGTTCCTCCGGCGCAGTCTCTGCGGCTTGCGGGCGAGTGATGCCGGTCATTGTGCAGCCGGTCAGCAGCGTGAGCTGAATCAGAGCCAAAAACAGGGCGAATCCTTGATAGCGTTTATTTTTCATGACGTGGAGTGTACCCGGGCTTGTGAGGTGGAATAAACAGACTTCGAAATAAAGGCCCTCTGACCTGAAGGGGCACGAAATGTTCCAGCTGATGTTTTGTGAAGCCGTTCTCATTCAGGCCAGAAAAATCACCTGAATCCTGTTTAACCCCTTAAGGAATGCACATCAGGGTCGCTTAATATTACAAGATCAAAATCTACTAATGTAATTAAATTCTGTATAACTTATGGAGCTATCGATATGTACTGGGATTCTCTAACTGTAACAGGAGCTTACGTGTCAATTCTCGTCAGTGTCTGTGTTGTCTATCTGTGTCGGCGGCAGGACTGCGGGCTCAAAAACAACGCTGAAGACAGGGGCGGCAATGATTAGTGCTGCACGAAATCGGCGATAAACACATTGGTCTCACCCCTGATCTTGCCCTGGCGGTTCGAGGCAAACACCAGCTGCCGGCCGTCATGGGAGAACATGGGGAAGCCGTCGAAGCCTTCGTAGTAGGTAATGCGCTCGATGTCACGGCTGTCGATGTCGATCATGTAAAGGTCGAAGTTACGTCCTTCGGGATCTTGCATGTTGGATGAGAATATGATGTGCCTGCCGTCAGGGTGCCAGTAGGGGCCGAAGTTGGCAGCGCCGTTATCGGTCAGTTGCACCGGCGTACGTGCTTCCAGGTTCATGATGTAAAGTTCCAGCTTGCCCGGTCGGATCAGTCCGTCTTTGAGCAGCGACCGGTAATCCTGCAGCGCCTTGCCCGTCGGGCGCGAGGCGCGCCACACGATCCATTCACCGTCCAGTGAGAAAAATGCGCCGCCGTCATAGCCCGGCTGGTCGGTGAGCTGTTCCACGCCGCTGCCATCGGGGTTCATCAGGTAGAGTTCAAGGTCGCCGCTGCGCAGCGAGGTGAAGGCCATGCGGTCACCCTGCGGTGAGTAGACCGCTTCGGCATCGTAGCTGTCGCTGTCGGTCAGGCGCTGCGGATTTTCACCTTCGGGCCCGGCCCTGAAGATGTCGTACCCGGCATGCAGCGGCCAGACGTAGCCCTTCGAGTAGTCCGGCTTCGGCGGGCACTGCTGCTGTAGCAGATGCGTCGATGCATAGATGATGGAACGGTTGTCGGGTGCAATGAAGGCGCAGGTGGTGGCCCCCTGACCTGACGATACCCGGCGGACGTGACTGCCGTCGCTGCGCATGCGGAAGATGGCATCGCACTCCAGCGCGTTGCGCGTTGACTGGAAGATCAGCTGCGTGCCGTCGTGAGAGAAGTAGGCCTCGGCGTTCTGGCCGCCGAAGGTCAGCTGGCGCAGGTTTTTGAAGTGTTTTTCACCGCTCAATGGCTCGACGCTAACAGCGGGTCCATTCCGGTCATCGGCATGCACTGTCTGCAGGGCAGCCAGCAGGAGCAGGGCGGAAAAGTGTTTCAGATAGTTGTTGTTCATGGTTGTGTCCGTAGGGGGTTGCAGACTAGCGTTCGGTCACCTGCGTGTTCAGCGTCTTTTCAACACCGTCGCGCAGGAAGCTCACGCGTATTTCATCGCCGGGACCGAGTTGCTTCAGCGCCTCCGAATAAGCACGCAGGTCGTCGACCGGAGTTTCGTTCACGACAAGGATGATATCGCCCTTGCGTAGCCCGGCACGTTCCGCTGGTGTGCCGGCGCGGACGTCATCGAGCCGCACGCCTGTGCCACTGTAGGTGAAATCCGGGACGGTTCCGAAGCTGACACGCCGTGACCCGGATCGGGTTACCGGGACGCGGCTCTGAGCACCGCCGAGCGTCGAGTGCAATGGCTCGGGGCGTTCTCCCAGGTAGCGGACCGTTTCGTTCAGCACCCTGGCGACCCGGGTCAGCCCGTCATAGTCGAGCTTTTCCGCGGTATCCCCCGGCTGGTGGAAGTCTTCGTGGCTGCCACTGAAAAACTGCACCGCGGGGATGCCGGCCTCGATAAAGGCGGTCTGGTCGCTGGAGCCGAAATCGTCCGCCACGGTCTTGACCGGGATACCGGTCACGTAGCCGGCGCCATGGAAAATATGGACCCATTCATCCGCAGTGCCGGTCCCGAACAGGATCAGCGGCTGCTCTCCCAGTCGCCCGATCGTATCGAGGTTGAGCATGGCGATGATGCTGTCGGCCGGGTAGGCGTCGGCATGCCGGACGTAATGGTGTGATCCCAGCTTGCCGGTTTCCTCGCCCGTGAAGGCGACGAATACCAGCGTGCGTGGCAGGGGAGTGTCCCTGAGGCTGCGTGCCAGCTCCAGCATCACGGCGACACCGCTGGCGTTGTCGTCGGCACCGGGGTGGATGTTGCCGCGGTCCTGGCGGCGGCCGTTGTGTTCACCGCGTCCCAGGTGATCGTAGTGTGCACCGACCACCAGGCTTTGGCCCGCGTAGCGAGGATCGCTGCCCGGCAGTACGGCAACGACATTCTTCAGAGCCATGTTGCTACCCAGTGCCTCGACCTGTTGCTGCCATGCCTGGAAATAGCTGTCGTTATCGCCGCCGGGTTGCAGGCCGGCCGCTTTGAACTGTTGCGCGATATAGTCTGCGGCACGTTCCAGCTGCGCTGTTCCCAGGCCACGTCCGGCCAGGCTCTCATCAGCCAGAAAGGCAACATCCTGCTGCATGCGTTCAACGGAAAACAGTTCGTCAGGCGCTAGCAGTGCCTGGCGCGGTGCCAGTGAGGCCGGGTTGAAACTGACAGTTGTGCCGTCAGTCTGTACTACGCGTACCGACATGGGGGAATTCACCACTGGCCATTGTCCCTTGAGGATGTTGTCCGGTGCTGTACCGGTAAAGCCGAGATAGCTGTAGCGCCCGTAGTGCGGCAGCTTGCGTCCGAGGCCGGGCAGGGCGGCAGCGGAATCGGCTGCGAGCCAGCCCAGTGCCTGGTCGGGGGCATGCGGTTGCCGGGCCAGTACGGCCAGCGAGTGTGTTTGCGGTGTCAGCGTGGTGCCTGCAATGCGCACGCTCTCGCCGATGGCTGCAAAGTCATACGCCTTCAGTGCGGCGTTTAATTGTGGCCTGAAGCGGTTGTGCCAGCCAAACAGCCACACGGCCCGGTCATCGGGCAGGGCCTGCAACCCGGTGTCAACAACGACTTCGACATGCCCGGGTTTTTCCTGCTGCCAGCGCGTGGCAAGTGCGCGATAGGCCTTTGCCAGATCTGCGGGTGCCTTGCCAGGAAGTATCACCAGTACCTGTTCCGCGCCCATGGCCTGGCTGACGGCCGGAGGGATTTCGTTGCGGTGCAGGCGGCGAAAGACATCGAACTCCGGGTCGACATCGAGTTGTAGCGGCCGCGCCGGTAGCGTGAGGGTGATCGTCTGCTGTTTTTCCCTGATTGAGACACGGGTCTGGTAGGCCTGGTCGATGCCGTCCATGTGTACGGCCACCGGCAGTCTCAAGTGATACGCCGGCCCGGGTTGCGTCTGCTCGATCATGGCAGTCAGTCGGTAGCTGTTACCCTCGGGCTGTGCACGCGCCTCGCTGATCCTGAGCTGCGGCGCGCCTGAGCGTTGCACCCACTGCCGGAAGAAATCATCCAGCGGTTCATCGGCAACGGCTGCAAAGCTGTCCTGTACGTCGCTGAAGCCGGCGACCCTGAAACGGTGTTGCCGATAGAAGGCCTGCAAACCCTGCGTGAATGCAGCGTCACCCAGTTGCCGGCGCAACATGTGAAACAGCATCAGTGTCTTGCCGTAGCCCACCGCTTCGGTGCGCGCGCTGTGCCGGCTGCGGAAGGCAGTGAGCGGAAAGTCACCCTGTCGGCTGACATAGTCGGTGTATTTCTGCAGTAAATTGCGCCGGTATTCGTCCCCGCCGCCGCGTTGTTCCTTGATCAGGTGGTCGGCGAGGTAACTGGTGAGGCCTTCGGACCAGTTGCCGCTGTCGTAGTCCACGTACACGCTGTTGCCCCACCAGTTGTGCAGGATTTCGTGCGGGTATGACGAAGTCAGAATGAAAGGGAAGCGGATGACGCGCGAGCCCAGCAGGGTGAAGGAGGGCATGCCGTAGCCGGTTTCCCAGAAGTTCTCGACCATGGCGAACTTCCTGAACGGGTAGGGGCCGATCAGGGTGCCGTAGAGGGCGATGTACTGATGGGTGGCATCAAGGTATTTGCGGGCCAGTGCTGGATCCGGTTCGCGCAGCAGCACCATGGCCGTGACACCCCTGTCGACACTCGACCAGGCGTTGAACGGGCCGGCCACCAGGTAGATCTCTTCCTGCGGATTGCTGGCGCGCCAGTGTTCAACGGGCCTGTGGTCACCGGCTGGCTGCACGTCGAGGTGCTCGCCCTGGCTCATGCTTTTCCACCCTTCCGGTAAACGGACCTCAAGATCAAACGTCACCTGTGTGTCGTCAATGTGCGGATACCAGAGGCTGGTGCCGGAGAGAAACACGCCCTGCGGTGAAATGATGCCCTGTGTTTCCTGGAAACTGCGTGCGTACTCTTCCCCCTGGCTTTGCAGAGTGTGTGCGATGCTGCCGGTGTAGTGCAGGGTAAAACTGTTTTCCCCCTGTGCGAGGTCCAGGCGGTAGCGGCGCGGCGAGATGCCGGCTGACTGGTTTAATGCCGGCAGGCGGCTATCGGTCTGCTGTGCAAGTTCGACCAGACGAGTGCTGTCGCCTGGCAGTGTTGGCGTCAGGGCAGGGTGCAGGGAAAAGGTCAGTGATGACGGATGACCCTCCGGCAGGGTAACGGTATCGCGCACCTCGATGCCGGCCGTGTCGGGCTGCAGTGTCACGTCAAGGGAATGGTGTATCTGTGCCGTCGCCACCCGGGGCAGGCAGAGTAGACAGATCAGCCCGATGATGAACCCTTGCTGTTTTTGCATGTTAATGCAGCGTGATTTCGTAGCTCAGGTTCTTGTCCGGCATCAGCAGGCGCTTGCGCGTGGTATCCATATGGATGGTGTCGCCGGGCAGCTTGTCCCACAAGGCCATTCGCAGGTCGGTGATGCTGTTGATGGCGTTGTTGTCGATGGCGGTGATGCGTTCTCCGGCTTTAATATCCACTTCAGCACAGGCACCGTTTTTGAAGACGACGGCAATGATGGTCTGGCCCTTGTCATCTTTCAGTACGACGCCCAGTTTGCCGGCGGGTGGCAGCGGCTGCTCCTCGGGCAGCAGCAGGAAGTCGGCAAGGCCCGGTTTCACGATGCCGTCCCAGCTGTTGAGGATACTGGCCGTCGTGACTGCCGTGCGCCGCTGCAGTCGTTGCGGGATGGCGCTGCCCCAGGCCAGGTGCTGGTTGCCGGCGATAACAACCAGGTGATGATCCGGGTGCTCTTCAAGAAAGGCAGCGGCACGTTCCGCCATGCTTTCATCCCACAGCAACTGGGCTTCGAGGAAATGCTCGAAGTCGTCGTGGCCTTCCTCTTTGGGATGATGGTCGAATACTTTTTTAAGGCGCTGGCGGTAGGCCTCATCGGCCGGTGCAATGTCGGCCGGGAGTTGCTTGCGGTCCTCGTCGTTCAGGCCGTCAAGGCCGACGTGCGCCACCTCGTGGGTCAGCTCCGATGGAATATTTAACGCGATTACCGGCAGCCGGTGCTCACGCGCATAACGCAGGATAGGTGCATAGTACCGGTAATCCATGCGCCAGCGCCGGTAGTACTCGGTGGCGCGCAGCATGGCCTTTTCGTCGATGCTGCCTGCCACGTATTCATCCAGATGCTGCTGGAATGGCTGCTGAAACATTTCCATGCCGATGGCCAGTTGCGGGTGCAGGGCATGCAGGCGGCGAATGATCTCCAGCTGGGTGAGGTGATGGTCGTAGCGCGTATGCTGCTCGCCGATGAAGACCACACGCTTTTCGGCCAGTGCGGGGATGATCTGCTCCATGGTTGAAAAGGCATTGAGGTCTAGTACCGGGGAGGCTTCGACAGGCAGTGAAGACGTCGCCGTTTCTGTGGCCATGTCGACCGTTTTCACTTCACCCGGAAATGATTCCGCGTGGGTGTGAATACTGATGGCCGACAGGATGACTAACAGGCTGAGTTTTGACATGAGACGATGATAATGGTTTTTGTCGTTCTTATCTCCCTCAATGAAGTCAGAAAACCTGCCGGGCAGGGAGATAAGGCAAGCCGGTTCAGTCTGGCCCCTCTGGTTTCAGCGGCGGCGCCGGTGCCTGATTTTCATGGACAAAACTTCCACGCGTCTCCAGAACCATTCCAGCGCACGCAAATGCCAGCTGCGCTGTTCCCATTCACTGGAGGTCACTTCGATACTGTTGGTGAAATCATCCATGAACATGGTGACGACGGTTGCAGCTATCTCAGGGTCATTGATCTCCTGGTTGGCTTCCAGGTTCCATTGCAGGTTCCAGCGGTCGAAATTACAGGAACCGATAGTTACCCAGTTATCACAAAGTACCGTTTTGGCGTGGAAAAAGCGCGGCGTGTATTCGTAGATGCGGATGCCGTTTTTCAGCAGCCGGCCGTAATAGCGGTGGCTTGCGTGGCGCACCCCCGGGTGATCGGTCACGGGTCCGGGTAACAGCAGGCGCACATCGACTCCGTTCCTGGCGGCACGTCTCAGTTTCCTGCGTATGCTCCAGGATGGGATAAAGTATGCCGTGGCAAACCAGATGCGTTGTCTGGCATCCATGATGTTTTTGAGTAACGACCGCTGTATGCCTATCCTGCGGCGGGCCTCGTTCATGGTCACCCGGCCCGTTTGGCCATTGGGGACAGTGACTGGCGTCAGGGGCGGTAACGTCAATGCCTGTTTGGCATACCTGTTCCAGCTTTCTGAAAACAGCTGTTGCCAATCGCCAAGTACCGGTCCCTGTATCTCGATCATGGTTTCACGCCAGCGCATCCCGGGTGCCTGGGGAGAGTCAACATCGTCGTTTATCCCGGTGCCACCGGTAAATGCAATCCTGCCGTCAACCAGTAACAACTTGCGATGATTGCGATACAGGCCGCGGTTCGTGTGTTTCCAGACTATTCTGTAGAGGTTGTACAAAATGCTGTAGGAGGGTAACGGGTTGTAGTAAACGGTTTGAATATTCCGATGTGCCAGTTGCTCGCGATTATGCGGTCCCAGCCTCTGGCTTCCGAAATCATCGAACAGCAGGTAAATCTGCACGCCGCGTTCTGCGGCCGCCAGCAAGGCATGGATAAAGCGATCGGCGACTGTGCCGGATTCGACCAGATACATCTCCAGTAATATGGTCTGTCGGGCTGTGTCGATGGCATCGAGCATGCGCGGAAAGAACGCTGTGCTATCGACGAGAACCTTGAAGTAATTGTCTTCCCGCCACGGGAATTTATAACTCTGGTGTGAGGCCATATATCAAGCCGGCATTGTAGGTGACAGACTCATGGTCGTCTATTAAACTGCTTGTCCTGCACACCAACCCGATGACCAGGCCCATTGGAAATTATAACCGCCCAGCCATCCCGTCACATCAACGACTTCACCGATAAAGTACAGGCCGGCAACTTTGCCGGATTCCATGGTTCTGGAAGATAACTCATTACAATCGACGCCACCCAGGGTGACTTCGGCGGTGCGGTAACCTTCGGTACCATTGGGTTTGATTTTCCAGTGTTGTAGCTGTTTGGTTATCGCTTCAATGCGAACCTGTGACAGTTCCTGTAAGGGTTTGTCCGCAGTTTCATATCCTAATACTGCGGGTATAATTCGTTTCGGCAGGACTTCAGCCAGGGCCGTTTTTAATTTAATGCTGGGCTGTGTGGCTTGTCGTGTTTTTACAAAATCAGCTGCATCGAGTTCTGGCAGGAGGTTTATGCTGATCGCTTCACCCGCCTTCCAGTAAGAGGAGATTTGCAATATGGCAGGACCACTCAAACCTCGATGAGTGAACAGAATATTTTCATTGAACTGTATGCGCTCGTTGCTCACGCAACTTTCAACGGAAATACCTGACAGTTCTGCGAGACTTTCCTTGTCGTGTGGTTGCAGGGTAAAGGGCACCAGTCCCGCTGTGGTTGGCCATATATGGTGGCCGAACTGTTCGGCAACCTTATAGCCTAACGGGCTGGCACACATTTTTGGTATGGATAAGCCGCCACTGGCGATGACCAGCGATGTTGTCTGGAATATTCCCTGTGATGACTTTATTTCAAACGTTCTGTTTTTCTTATATCCGGTATTTTTAACATCACAGTCAAGTCGAATGCTCACATTTACCTTTTTGCATTCTGCGAGCAGCATGTTAAGGATGTCTTTGGCGCTGTCATCACAGAATAATTTCCCGAGGTCACGTTCATGGCAGGGGATCTGATATTCATTCACCAGGGCAATGAAATCCCACTGGGTATAACGGCTTAACGCGGATTTGCAGAAATGGGGGTTGTGGGAGATGTAGTTGCTGGCGCTGATCCCGGTATTGGTGAAATTACAGCGACCACCACCCGACATCAGGATCTTCTTGCCGGGTTTATTGGCATGGTCGAGTACGATTACTTTTCGGCCGCGTTTGCCTGCCTCGATTGCGCACATCAGGCCTGCTGCACTGGCACCAATGATCAGGACGTCTGTTTTAATGGTGTTGGGTGGCATATCATTACCTGAACCTCTCTTGACCTCCATCTACTATAAAGCTATCTGCACACAAGAATACCAAAAACAGAGATGAAGACCCTGCGCACACTGACAGTCGGCTTACTGATTTTCCTGGCGGGTTGGGGCCTTGGCTGGTATGCGCACAATTATCGGGATGCTGATCCGGGACAATCTGCACAGTCCGTCCTTCCGGCTGCATCACAATCAGGCAAACCGGAAGAGGCCCCCATTATTTCTGCACCAATGGCATCGGGCCGCGTCGATGACACAGTGACTTTGCTGCAAGGCAATGATTTCGATGCGGTCATGGAGCGCTATGCATCATTACAGATGCAGGCAGGCGACGCGGCGGTGGCAGATGCCCGGGCGCAAATCCTGGCTCATGCCCGCCAGCTCATTGAGGAGCGTCGCTTCAGTCTGGCAGAGCAGCTGTTGCAACGTTTTCTGGTTACTGCCTACCGTGATGTGGAGGCGCGCATCCTGCTGGCGACAGCGTATCACGGCCAGCAAGAACTTCACGCCGCGATTGACCAGCTGTATGAAGCCAGGGGGTATGCGTATCGCCCGGCCATGCTGCAGCGCATATCCGTGCGTATTCGATCCATGGTGGCCGAACTGACACGGTCACTGAAACGCAACGACGATAAAAACGCGCTGCTGGCCTTGTACCAGCACCTTGTCCAGCTGGAACCCGACCATGCCCCCTGGTTCATGGGACTTGCGGCGACACAACTGGCGCTTGACGACAAGGAGGCCGCCCGTCGTTCATTGCTGCTGGTCTCACAGGACCCTGGTGTCGGCGCACAGGCACAGGCGATGCTCTCGGAGCTGAGCCTTTCATTAGCCGACATGCAAGCTACAGATGCATGGGATGCTGCCTCGGAAGTTGTCGGCATTCCCTTACACCGCAGTGGCAATCATTTTATTGTGGATGCGAGGCCTGCTCGTGGCCGGAGCATCCGATTGCTCATCGATACGGGCGCCTCCCTGACGATATTCACACCGGATGTGCTTGAACAGCGAGGCATCCGCTACCAGGATACCGGCAGGACCGGTATCTTTAATACCGCGAACGGTTCGGTGGAGGCGCCAATTTACAAACTCGATTCCCTGACGGTGGGTGACTGGCAAGTCAATCAACTTGAAATCGGTGTGCTGGACCTGGGTAGCCGATTGGGTGTGGATGGTTTGCTGGGTATGAATTTTCTGAATCATTTTCAGTTTTTTATTGACCAGAACGAACCCTTGCTGCGCCTTTCTGTCAATCAGGTTAAATAAGGGGGCGCTGCCATATTATTTACAGGAGATATAGCCATGACAGAGCATGACAAAAAGCTTCAAGTATCACTGCTGTTACTTCGTGTGTCGGTCTTTCTGGTCATGTTCATGTGGACGATTGATAAATTCATGAATCCCGGGCATGCAGCAAAGGTCTACGAGTCGTTTTATTACATTGCTGGTTTGGAGAGTGTTGTGATGTATGCATTGGGCGCTATTGAAATGGTTCTGTTGCTGCTGTTTCTGACGGGTTATAAAAAGACTTTCACCTATGGTGTCGTCTTGATATTGCATGCAGTCTCTACATTGTCTTCCTTCAATCAGTATCTGGCACCCTTTGAAGGGCCGAACTTGTTATTCTTTGCAGCCTGGCCAATGTTGGCAGCCTGTTTGGCGTTATTCCTGCTGCGCGACCAGGACAGGATGATGAGTCTTGGTTAGTGATATGTAATTGATGCAAACAAATTTATCATCAGTGGTATCTATTGTCGCAGGAGCGCTTTGCAAGCGCGATTCGCGGCTGCAAGCCGCTCCTGCAAGTAGAATTATCTCCGTGTATATTATTGGTACACCGGATCGCGAAGGGGAATACCTTGGAATCAGATAACATCAAATGCCCGCAGTGCGGTACCGAGATTGAA
>JBDLIH010000054.1:0-20604 GCA_039714975.1 Pseudomonadota bacterium | reverse complement strand
GACCTTGAACGACATGTTTTCGGTGCATCCGGCGCCCGACGACCGGTTGCCTGGGAAGTTATCAATATCGGCGAGACACTGACGCTGGGTGGCCCACCGTTGCCCGGTTACGTCACAGGCTCGGAACTGCGTATCTACGCCGGTACCGCGGAAGGCAGTGACACGCAGGATCCGGGCAAGGCACGGGCCACGGTCATCATTGAAGATATTACCGGCTTGACGGCAACGGCCCGTGTGAGCGCTGCACATACCGGCATGCCCGCGCCGGAACCCGGCGATATTGCCGTGCTGGTGCGGCCGGGTGACGGATATACGCGCATCACTGTACGCCTGCGCCCGACAGGCGAACCGGACGGCATACCGACTGAGCGTGCCGCCAGCATCCGCAAGACTGTCGAGGAAAACCCGGAAGCGAACATGTTGACCGAGCTGACTGGCGGGCCCGGTGATTTTGAACTCAGTATCGGCCATGATGGCAACATGCTGCTTAAAGGGCCGGAAAATACAACCCGCATTATTTATGAAAATGACGATGTCATAGCGAAGAACCTGTGGCAACATGCGAGACAGCGCGCCCTGCTACAGCTCAATGGAGAAGGCGGCAAGGATTTTACGGACAATCACAGCCTGCAACTACAACTCGTACCAGTCAAGGTCCAGCACGCATGCGCGGACGGCGAGTGGGTGCAGGCAGCGCCCAACGAGGAACAAATCATCCCGCTGTGTCACCAGTTCAATATCCAGGTCACGCTGCATGAGGATACCAACCTCGGCATGCTGGATCATAATACCCCGGCCGGTGTGCAAATTGGCGGCGTGATCCTGTCCACCGATGGCAGCATCTTCGGTTTTCCCGTTGATGGACGCACTGTACGGGTGGCGCCCGGCGAAACAGCCACCTTCGATCTGCAAGGTGAAACCTTCAGGGGGATACCCCCGCTGGATGTACAGGACCGGATTATCGTCTTCGGCACACATGAAGCCAACCCGGTGCCGTGGCACCGGCTTACCCAAACCGCCAAAACACGTTCGGGTGTCATCGAGTCTCAGAACGCATTGTTCCGGGCCCTGGACAAATACCTGCAACCCGGTACGCGCGGAATTGCGCAGGAAACTGTAACAGACGATACAGGGGTGGAATCCGACACCTGGACACTCAGCTCCATCACCATGCGCGTCGAGGCCAATGCGCGCTTCCTGGCAGCAACTTCCGGCAAGCCATCCAATAAACGTGAATACACCATTAATGATTTTGATATCCGGCCCTACCTGCCCGACGACAGGAGCAGTGCGTTATACAAGGTACTGAAGCAGGCACACTGGCTGACGACAAGCTCCGTAGACCGGGATGGCTATGAATACAAACAACACGACTGGAGTTTGCCAAGCGATGAAGCCAACCTGGAGAAAGGCATCGACTGCTCACGTGCCATCTGGTTTGCTTTCACGCGCGCGGGTCTGCCCTATAACACTGGTGACCGCTATTTATCCACGGCCATGATGACGGGAAACAGCACCCGCATGCCCGACGAATTTGTCCGTTGCGACAATGACGCCCGTTACCGTATCGGCGACATCCTCGTCTATCGTGACGAAGAGCGCGAAAAACCGGACGGTCATGTTGTCATGGTCATAGACCCGGACAAACGCATTGCCTGGGGATCCCACGGCTGGGACGGTAACGAAGGTGACCGCGGTGTGGAGTACCAGGAAATAAAGAAAAAGCAGGACTGGAAACGCTGGGACCGCAGAACCATGTACAGAAAGGCCTGCTGGCGACATAAACAGCTCATAGCAGACGCCCGGACGACCCGCGGACTACCGGGCATCAGGGGACTGGCCGAGGCCTGCTCCGCCACAAGACAGTGTGGATTAACGCCATGACGAGCAGGCATATTCGGTAACAAGCGGAGACAAACACCTCGATGGACGATTTTCTTAATTCAAAAGCAATGATGACGCCAGCAATTTCCGGTACGGCAGTGACCACCATCACAGCCATTCTGGTCAGCCAGTTCGGATTGCCTGGCAACTGGTGTGTGCTGGGTTTAAGCCTGATGCTTGGCCTGCTGACATGGGCAGACAAGGCAGTCCCGGCAGTGCAGCGCATGGTACTGTATTTAATCAATTCGGCGACCATTATGGTGTTTGCAATCGGCCTGAACGAGGCGGGCATGGCAGCCAGCGGCTACGCCAACAAGCAGGACTGTCCGGATATCGTGGAACGTGACATCGAGCGCGGTGAAAAACCAGCTCCAGAGAAATTCTTCCAGCCGTGGTTCTGAAAGGTCATGGTTTAGAATTCAGCCATCAACAGTAATCAGGAAAAACAGGAAGTATTTCATGAAACTGCATAGCTTATTATCATCCATTGGTGCACTAACAGGTGCAGCTCTCATTGCAGTCTTGTATTTCACAATCGGACTTGGCTGGATCATGTTGACAGTCGTCAGTATCGTGATATTGGCAGCCTATATAACAGCCGCCGTCAGTGTTAAACCGGCATTGAAACTTTCGGAATTTTCACGTGGACTGCTACTGGGCCTGAACAGCTGCCTGAACGGTTTTCTTGTCTTCAGCCTGATGAGCACCCTGTCACCGGTCGCGGCCGCTACGATCGCGGGCATCACCATCGGCGTAATCAATTTCCTGACAGCACTGCACTGGTTAAGCCAGACAGAGGTATACCAGGGCATCATTGGCTGGTCGAACTGGGTATTACCGATGAGCTGGCCGATTGTCGGCCTGGGCCTGTGTTTCCTGCTTTTCAGCCTGCTACTGGCCGTGGTAACCGGCTTCCGCGTGAATTATCTGAAACTGCAGGGTATCAAAATCGATTGGCCTACCGGTACGATCTTTATCAGGGGCGGCCTGGTCAGTAACATCAACGCATGGGACACCGCCTTCAACATGGGAAATTTTGCCTTCGTCGACATGAATTCCAGTCACTGGGAAATCAAGCATGAGGCCGGTCATACCCTGAACCTGGCCGCCTTCGGCTGGATTTTCCATCTCATCGGCGCGATTGATGAAATCGTGCTGCACCGCGGCGCAAACGCCTACTCGGAACGCATCGCCGAGAGCAATGACTCAGGCGCAGGTGGAAACAATATTCCGATGTGGTCTTGATAAAGAGAGAGGTAATATCATGGATATAGGAAAACTTCTGTCATGGATACCTGGATGGCTCGGGTTTCTCGCATTAATCATTGTTGGTGTAGCAATGACCCTCAACGGTGCCATCAACCCGAACCTCGATCATGTTAATACGATCGGTTTTATCATATTCGGAGTATGCAGCGTGGCTGTGGGTGTTTTTTCCTGGATCGTGGGGACAACAAGCAAGATCAAGGGCAGGACCGGTACAGTTGGCGTCAAGGTTGCGGTTACTGACCTTCCCTGGTGGGGCTGGGTGGTTGATATCGGCATCGTGGCCATCAGTGTGATCCTGTTTCTGGTATTGAAATAGAACATCAACCGAACAAGCAAGTCAGCGACAACCCGGAAAAACAGCCATGGGAGCAATGCGCAAGCCATTCTTTATCGTTGCACTGGTACTGATGGTGCTGGTTGTACTGCTCGAGACCGGTGCCAGCTTCTTCCTGGATGCCGATGCCGTCGGTGCGGTTGGCCTGGGCATTCCCTACCTGGCGCTGCTTGATGGCCTGTTGCTGTTTGGCGTAGGCCTGATTGGGCTGGGACTGATTTTGCCGGACCGGCTGCAGGGACGCGTACAAGGCATCCTGACGCTGGTCGTGTCGTTCCTGATGTTACTGCTGTCTCTCGTAATGATTTACGTGGCACTGGCACTGCTGATGCTGATGGTCTCCCTGTTGATGGCAGTCCCGTTCGGCACCGCCGTTTATTTCGCGAAGTATGCCGATTTCAATACTGGTACTGCTGCCATTACGCTATCGACCATCATGGGACTGAAGCTCGGCTTTGCCGTGTTCCTGCTACTGGCACACGAACGCTTCCTGGAGATGAAAAGCCTGGTGTTCATGTTGCTGACATCGCTGCTGGCCAGCGTGATTGTCAGCTTCCTGCACGGCTTCGCCCCCGCCGGCTTCCTGGTCAGCATCACCGATGACATTGCCGCCATCATCATCGCCATCCTTGCGGTCATCTGGGCGTTATACCTGCTGATCAGCTCCATCCCGGCGGTGATCAAGGCATTGCGCGTGGACCGGGCGTTGAGCAGCTGATGCCGGCTACCACCAGAGACGAGACAAGCCGCTGAGATAACATGCCGGTCGGAATATACACGTGCGTGCGCCGGAACCCTTCAGGCAAGATTAGGCACAGTTACAAGCGTCATTCATGAAGTCGCTGTATAACAATAATCCAATGGCGCAATAACGCGTTGCACTCAACTACAAAGGGGAAGATCGGTCAGGCGATCTGCACTTCCAGCTTCCTGCTGCCTTTGCATTCACTGCACTCCAGTGTCAGCGTACCACCTTTGCGTAATATGATCAGCGTGACCGGCTCGTCGCCGCATTTCCACGGCTCCTCCATTTCCACCTTATTACCGCCATTCGGGTGATAGGCAATTTTCAACCCGGGCCAGGTGTCGCTACTTTCGTCGGGTGTCGACCCGACTTGCATACCGGAACCAATGGCCGGCACCTTGATGTGCGGACTTACCGCAATGGCAGAGGTGATACGCTTAAGCCGGGCAAAATCCCTTGTCTGATCACACCCCCCGGTCACGTTCAGTTCTACGCTCTGCTTGTCATCATTGTCGATACCTGTGATATCCGCCTGCAGCTCACAACCGGCACCAAGCTTGAGTATGTAATGGTCATCAGACTTCTCCTCAATGCAGTTGCCGGCAGCCGTGTCGGGAGATGGCGGGATGGCTGCCGCTTTCGCAGTAACACGGCTTACATCGATCCCATCGATAAGACCCAATGGAGCCAGTCCGCCCCGGATAGGATCCGTCCACCCGGCTTGTTCCTGCGACGCCTTGCGCTGCCCCGCCTGGTCATTTTCGTCAACGTCCTTGTCTTCCCGAAATATTCCACCGCCCTGTCCGATGGCAAACAGGATGCCGATAACGATCAGGCCAATGATGGAAACTTTTTTGGTGTTCATGTCCGGTAGCCTCGCCTGTCACTTCACCGCGCCGGCGCCTGACCGCTGTCCGGCTCCATGTCCCGCTCGAATTCCCGCAGCTTGCGCTGGAGTTGCGGCAATTTTTGCATTGTCAGGACCTTGTTTAATTGAAAAATGGGCGGTCTGGGTGTGCTTGTCGTGCTTTTTCTTGAAAGCACCACGTTCACCACCCCCCCCTTCTCGATGACCTCGCCACCCTTGGGGTTATGGGAAATGACCGTATTCGGGTCAATGCTGTTGTCCGTTCTCTCGGTCAGCTTGGCACCCAGGCCCAGTACGATCAGCTTGTCCACGAGCCATAGCGATGATTTGCCGGTCATGTCGGGCAGCGTCACGCCCGCCACAGACAGGATTATGGGGAGGTTTCCCTCCTCGTCCTCTTCCCCCTTGTCCTGTTTGATAACGATCCCGGCTTCCCCCGACGCATCTACCTCGATCTTTTTCTCTACCGAATGATATTCTTTCTCATTAAGCGTCTGCACCGCGACATCGTAGGGTTCCCCCACCACGTCCGGCACCCGGGTGAGCAAATACCAGGTCGTGCCGCCACCAATCAGCAGGACCAGCACCGCGGCAAGTGCAATCCAGGGCCAGACAACTATCTCCACTATCGGGGTTGTCACTTCGAGGGCCATTTTCTCGCCCGTCGTGAAATCAATACCACCCTTCATGGGAACGGCCGAGAACACCTCGATACAGAATGTCCGTTTTCCTTCGCTGGCAGTCTTCGGCACCTTGATGCTGACATTGATGGGCTTGTTCTCGCCTTGCTCGAACTGCCACTCCGGGCCACCCTCCAACTCAAACCAGGATTCCGCTTTCGGATCATCAGCAATGACACGTACCCCGACAGGTATATTGCCAGCGGTAATATTCGTTACCGAAAATTCGGCGCTTGCCTGCCCTCCGATTTTACAGGAAACACTGCTTTGCTGAGTAATTTCGACAATCTTTGCCATTATCCATCCCCCGGGTTATCACCCTCAAATTTCAGTTCGTAAGTCACGTAGGCCGGTTTTTCCTGGTCGATAATGCGTTCAATCAATGCACGATGGATCTTCGCCTGCACGGGAGCCGTGACGCCTAGATGGAAGGGACGTCTTGCACCCTCCCGATCCTCGGTTTGCTCATCTATCGTGAACCCTCGTACGCCCGTTGCCGTTTCCAGGAAACCAATCAGACCAATAGAGGTACCACGCCACTGCGACAAGTGTGCAGCCGCCATCACCAGTTCACGCAACCGTCCCATGCCTGAGGACAGCGGCATGGCAACCCGTACCCGGGAATAGTCCTCGGGGAAAAAGCGATCAATATCAACCCACCGCGCCAGAAAAGGCACGAAGGCATCCGGCGTGGTATAGGGATTAAAATACATTGCAATGGATTCTATTACATCTTCCGATGGTTGATGTAACGATTCCATCATATCCAGTAACGCCGATAGCGGTGAACCGGGGCAAAGACTCTCCTGCACAACGCCGGGAAGCAAATACTGTATCTGCTCAGCCTTCATCTTCACCCACCACCGTGATGTCATGTTGCCCGGAACACAGGATCCAGTTGTCCGGTACCGTCACCTCTTCCGAGAACTTCCGGCTGGAACACGACTTGAATGACATACCCCCGTCACTGCTACGATAAATACCTTTACCCAGTGGGGCGGCAAGCAACCAGTTGCCGTTCGGATCGCTGGTAACAACCTCAACCGGCTCCAAACTACCGACTTCCGCGGCAGGCAGTCCACAATTAATGTCCGATGCCTGCCAGGCGGCTTTTTTCTTGCTCACATCCAGGTTAAGCACGCCCAGCCGCAGTGAGGCCGCATAAACCTTCGTGCCGATAAAGGTCAACGACCTGCAACCCCCGGCCTTCCAGCCAGCGCTGTACGAGACCCAGCCCTCCGGATTATCTTCAGTAAGCAACCAGCGACAACAACCCTTGCCCTTGTCTGTACCGGGCGCACCGAGTCCGGCCCAAAGATAACGATGCGGCCCCAGCTGCTGTACAGCAAGAACCGGGACCAGCTCATTTTCCAGTCCGATATTCGTGAATGTCTCGCCCTTGCCGGCCTCGCTGGACAGAAAAATGCCACGCTGCCTGGCGGCAACGGCAACGTAGGTGCCGTTCACGGGTGATGATGAGACTGTTACCGAATAGAACCCCATGTCCTGTTCCTGCGGGTAAACCGGTATCTTTTGCGGCACCGCACCCGGTGCAAGTGTGTGTTCATACAGGCCGTTATCAGTGGCCCACAACAGGCTGGGCAAACCATCCCGGTCAATCCAGGCCATGTCATCGATATGATAGTCATTCACCAGTCGTAACGGCTCCCATGTCTCTCCGCAATCATGCGATACATGCACTCGTGAGCCATTGGTATCCGGTACCCGGTTTGAGACAGCCAGCAACCCGGGGCGCCCGGACCCGCTCTCCAGGTGCGGGTAGGTCACAACCAGTTCGACTTCCTCGCCGGGAAACTCGATTAATGCTTCCCAGCCGTCGCCATTATTCATGCTGCGGTAAATCATCTGGCCACGCAATGCATACCAGGTATTGGCCTGGTAGTAGTCAGCGGCAATCCGGTGCACCTTGCCTTCCGGTGCATCATCAACCACCAGGCGCACATCATCGACCGAAACCACGCCGGGTTCCGCACCAATAATTTTAAAAACATCCCATGCCTTGAATGCCTTGCCAAACGGCCAGCCAGGTGTCACGCCGGTAATGGCAAGAGGATTAACAGTATCATGGAGACGCCTTAATACCCGTTGTTCCACCGCACCCGGATCTTCCTCGCGCCGGACAATCACGCGCGCCTCGATGCTGATCGGCTTGTAACGTACCCAGTTCACCAGGCACATGACACCAAGTGGCCGCCGTTCATCAATCGTCTTGAGAATATTATTACGCTCGGCCCCGGATTCATGCTCACGCAGGGTGTCATAACTGATGCATCCGTCAGGGCGGGCATCCTCCGGCACTTCCGGTACCAGCAGAACCTGGACCGTGCCCGGTTTCGCATGCGCCCACAGTGTTGCACGGGTGAATACCCTGGCCCGGTTAACAGCGCCGGAACCACGCACTGCGAGTAGCTCGAAGTCCCGTGCCGTGACTGCACGCTGCAGCGAATGCAGTTCCTGCGGACCGCGCAGCAATGCATTGTCCAGTTGCTCAGAGTCTCGGCCACCCACCGCTGGTGAAGGATTGTTTACCTCGACGCCGGCAATACTGTCTTTCAGGGTTGTGAGGGTATTCGCAGCAACATTGCCATCCACACCGCCGCCACGCCGATACCACAGGCGAATTTCCCGGTCAGCGACAGGCACCTCGGCCAACGCCTCAGGCAACGCATTAAGCGCACCAGTTTTACTATTTCGCAAGCGCACGGCCGGTGCAAAATTGATCATGCCGCTTAACCGGTCAACCGTATAGATACAACGGTCCTGCTGCAGATCGCTAAAATTATCGCTCTCGGACCATATCCGGAAAACCTTGTCATCGTGATGGATCGCAGCTGTATTGACTTCCAACTCATCAGGCATGGCTTCTACACCGACGACGAGGTCCAGATCATCGCCACTCGGGTTTATCAGCGGCGGCCGGGGGGCGCTCACGCTCAGCCCTGGCATACTGGTACCGTGCCCGGCCACTTCACCCTGCACCAGTTCGCAATGCAGTGCATGTACCATCACGCGTTCCTCACCGGCAGGAATCGAGGCCGGAACCGTGGTAATAAAGATCGGCGGTTCCCCCTCCCGACCGCCACGTGCAGCGGCAACCCGGGTACCACGCGGGATCTCGACTGCATGCTCACTCGGCCGTGCCAGAGTAAATTGTAATTCAACACTGGCAGCAGCAGGCGGTTGTAATTGCACACCGATCAGGCGCAGGAATTCAACATAGGCCTTCTCCGGTACACGGTTGAGGCGATAGATCATGACTTCTGTGAGGTGTGCGAACAGCTCGGTCATCATCATGCCCGGGTCACCGGGAGTGAGGTCTGTCCAGCCGGGACAACGCAACGCAATCATGCGCTTTGCTTCATTAACCAGGTCGTCAAACTGACGATCATCGAGATTGGGTGAATTCAGTGACATATATGCACTTCTCAGGCAAGTGACAGGCTGTAGGCCAGATGGCCGGTTTGCAAGGTCGTCCTGGCCCTGTACTCAAGTGATACCAGCATATTCCCGTGCTGCATCGGGTCCGCAACGGCGTCCAGCTGCAGAATCTCGATACGGGGTTCCCAGCGTTCAACGGCGCGCCGTATATAATGAATGGCAAGGCCATGTGTAGTCGCATCGTTTGGCATGAACATCAACTGGCTCAGGTCACAACCATATTCAGGCCGCATCAGACGCTCCCCCGGCGATGTCGTGAGCAATAACAACAACGACTGCCGTAGCGCCGCGTCACCTTCGACCATCTCGATACCGCCGCTGCGCGAATTCTTAAATCCAGGTATCTCACTTGAATCAAAATGAGGGTGCAGAAAACACCATGCGCGTGGCCCGGCCATGTTTACTGGCCCTCCAGGACAAGGGCCTGGCCCGGACTTCTGACCTTGTATTTCACCGTGCCTGGCGGCGTGCCATCGGTCAGCCCTGTGACCGTATCCAGGCACACCCGCTTGTTATCGATACGCAACAATCCGGAATACCCTTCCTGGACCACCAGTGTCGTCAGACACGGCTTGCTCGGCGGCGCCGCATTCGGACACCCCACGATCGGCCGCCCCTCAGGATTGCGCTCCACCAGTACCCGGCGGCCGTTGATGCGTACAAGATTCTGTGTTGCGATAATCCCCACAATACCAGTCTCATGTGTGCACACCACCACGGCATCTTCGGTCATCATTTTCATATCAGCCATCCTCGAACCGGATTGATGCCGCCCGTATTGTGATTGTCTTGCCGGGTGCCGCAATTGACAGGTCCGCATGTGCGTGAATTTGCAGACCTTCTTCGGCCATTTCCAGATGGCTACCATCCGCCGTATCGATTCTCACCGCGTTCCTGTCGTCATCGAAGCTGAGCTTTTGCCCGCCCGGCGTCATAAAGGTGTAACGCCTGATCGCGCCATCCTCGACACCGCTATCTGATGGTGCCTCAACACCGTACAAACCACCCAGCACAACCCCCTGTGCAGGATCGGCCTCCGGCATAAGCACCAGGACACGATCACCGGCATCCGGCAGAGCGACCAGGCCCTTGTTACGGCCGGCAGCCGGCAGCACAACCTCTAGCCAGCCCGTCTCTATATCATCGTAGGTTGGCAGTGACACCTTGATGCGGGCCAGGCCATCCGGGTCATCAACCTGCGTGACCTCGCCAAACGACACCGTCGCACCCTGTTGCCGGGGTGATACCCGCTCCGGCACTGTTGTTGTTATTTCCGACGTAAATCCGTGTTGGAAATCAATGGTGTGATTGACTGCCGTCAGTACAAATTCACCGGCGAGCGGTGCTGGCAGGTCCTGCACATCGACACGTAAGCCCGGGTACAGCCCCGGGTCGCCCTCGGCAATGCCCCACAGACTGACTTCGCCCGCCAGGCAGCGGTCCAGTTCCGCCTGTGCCAGCGCACCGCCCTGATCGTCACTCTGTATAACCATGCCACGCATGGCACGGTGCCCGCTACCACCCACAGCGCCCGGACTCAGCAGGTCTCCAGGTTCACGCGCACCTCGCCCTGTATCCACGCGCCCCGCATGCCGCTCGGTCTTCCATGGATCCCAACCCATGACATCCACTGAACGCGTCGCCGGATCGGTGCGCAGACGAATCCGGCTTTGCAACAACGTGTCACCATACACCAGTGTTTTGGCGGAACCTGTACCGGCAAGCGTGTAAAAATGCAGCACATCACCACGCACTGCGAAGTATTGCCCGCAGCGCTCACTTATTTCCTTTAATAATTCAAGATCAGAGCGCGCGTGCTGGACCCAGTGGTGCCAGACCGTCCCCGATTCTGCAGCATCCACAGAAATACCCAGATCAGCGACCAGTTCGCGGGCCAGCTCGGCCAGACTGAAATCCACGTGTGCGCGTACCGGCCGGCGTTTTTGCAGCTGGTGCAACACATCATGCGCGCGGATGCGCACTCGCACACTGTTATCAGGGCCGTGATCAACATCAATACCGGTGACTTGCCCGGCAAATACCGGCCGGTCAGGGTTTTCACCGACCGCTACCGACAGCGAAACGCCTGGCTCAAACAGTTTGACCAGACTATCGACATCGTAACGCTCCACGAAATCGAGTTCGCAACAGGCAGGTTCCGAGCATAACTGGCGAACGCACAACCGCCGTAATGCAATGGCATATTCACCCGCCAGTTCGCGGCCCTTCACCTCAATGCGTGTTTGCGGCAATGTTGCAATGGCATCCATCTTTCAACCTCAGAGATCAGGAATCTCAAGTAACTGGCCCGGTATTACCGACATCGGGTTGTCCAGTCCGAATTCACGCCAGTTCGACACATCGCCGGTTTCCCGGTAGGCAACCAGGCTTAATGGTTCCGCTGGCAGTCCCGCCGAACCGGCTGCACCGGCACCATCCCCCATCACCACGTATGCCCTGGCAGCTGCGGTGCCGGTTTCGCCCCCCGGGACTCCCTGTAATTGGTCAAACGACTCGTCCGGTTCCGGCAACCGGCAGCGCAACAGCCGCATCCTGAACCAGGACCTGCGCGGCACACCTTCAGCGTTAAAATGTTCAAGCCGCTCCGACACGGCAGAAACGACTGCCGGGATGTTCCAGCTCTTGCCCCAGACCAGGCGGCACAACCTGGGTTGCCCGCGCTGCCGCGTATCAGCAGCATTCTCCGCAAGGCGCCAGAGCGGCCCGGTCAACTCGCGCACATCCTCGGTGACAATAGATGAACCCGCGATTGACACATCAAAGACGAGATCCATTTCAATGCTGGTCATGCCGCCACCGGTATAAATCAGCGAGTCATCGGTCATACGGCTGCCGGTCACCAGGCCACCGGCTGATTCGCGTTGACGGATGCCGGCTCTGCGCCGCAGCACCAGGCTTTCCGGATTCAGTAAACATGCGATACGCTCACCCGCATCTTCCAGCAGAAACACTACTCGCTCCATGATCTCCCCGTCCAGGCATCAAAATAGAACCTGTCTCTACCGTGTCCTTCGTCTGTAACCCGCAACCCGCCGGTTACACCAGAATGCAATGGCAACGTCCAGCTATCGTCCGGCAACGCTACCCAGTGATCATCCGGTCCTGCATGCGTCTCCTGCACCGGGTCCGGCAATGACGGCCAACGTTCCACCGCCCCTGGATACGCACTCTCAGTCTCTGCCTGCAGTGGCACCGGGGATAGATGCAGACCGGCTTTACCCTGCGTGATGTGCGCTTGCGTTGCCAGCCACGCTGACAAATCAACCGAAAGTGCCGTGTGGCCGTCACCAGACATATCCGGGTTACGCACCGGCTCGATGGCTGGCTGCTGAACATCTGTACCAGCCCCGGGAGTCACCGGTGAAGCTGCCGCGCGGCTGTCATCAGGCATCGCCAGGCCACGCACCGGCTCAATGGCTGGCTGCTGAACGTCTGAATCAGCCCCGGAGGAAGTCACCGACTGCGGGACTGCAGGTGCGTCCGGCACCTGCGCCACTCTCATGGAGGGTGGACTGGTTGTACAGACAGGCTGCTCGCGGCCTACCGGGTCCTGCGAGGGCAGTACCGGATCTGCACTGTCATTGCGCGGCTGTGCAGGAACCGCCTGTTCCGGTTGTCGCAGGTCAGTCGGATGCAATTGCGATAATGGCTGTGTATGTCCAGTCTGCAGGTCGTCAGTTGTGTGATCCGCGTTTGCTATGTCCGTACCCCTCACTGGCGCAGACTGTCCGGATACCACACCTTGCATGACTTGCCGCGTGCCTGGCGCATCCGACTGTGCAGTTGACTGCAAGAGGCGATTGGCATCAGCCGAAATATCCTGAACAGCAAGTGTGGTATCTACATGACCGGGACCCTGCGGATCCGCAGGGCTGGCCGCGTTTCCATGGCGAGACTGAACGGAACGATACAGTTCAGGTGCACGCCGACGGACCAGGTCAAGCCAATGCGCCGGCGGTGAACCGGGCAATGATTCTCCGGCGACCGTACCGGCACCGTTCCGGCTGGCAACATCAGCCTCTGCGGCCTGGCGCATGACCCGGTCGGCCAGTACATACAAGCGCGTAGCCAACCAGGTGTATGCCTTACTGAGTGCACGATTGTACATACGCCAACGTGTTACGCCCTTGCCAGCCCCTCGTGCGTCAGTATCAGGGACTCGATGGCGGCCCCCTGTGCCGATGCATCCAGTTTGGCGCCACGCCATTCCATTGCCCAGGCGTTGTGCAGGTTCCAGCGGGTTTGCTCACCCTGGCCATCCGGACTCAGCAGTATGATTGACACTTCGCGGCGTTGCACAGTGCCATTGACTGCAGTCATCAACCATTCCCACATTTCAGATGACTGCGTCATACCCCACTTCAAGGTGATATCTCCGTAACTGACGCGACCTGCCAGCTTGCGCACGGCAGGCGCCGCACCACCCTCGCGATAGTCGATGGCCTCCACCTTGACACCCAGGCCACTGACTTCCGTGAAGTAGCCACCCACCACCCCCTGTCCGAGTTCCAGGGAAAAATTGTAATTTCGGAAAATCTCTGTTTCAGCCACCATGTCTCCCCCTTATTCCTTGCTTTCGCCTTCAGATGCTTCACCCTCGGCACCGGCATCGGCCCCGCCCGACCACTGGCCGATACGGAAGATGATGAACTCCGACGGCTTGACTGGTGCTATACCGATTTCGACAATAAGGCGACCGGCATCAATCACATCCGTCGGGTTTGTCTCGGCATCGCATTTGACGAAGAATGCCTGCTCCGGCGTCACACCTTTCAATGCACCGTCGCGCCACACCAGGGTCAGGAACGCAGTGATATCGCGCACCACCGATTTCCACAGGCGTTCATCATTCGGCTCGAACACCACCCAGCGGGTACCTTCCTCGATGGATTCCTCTATCATGTTGAACAAACGGCGTACGTTGATGTAACGCCACTCACTGGCCTCCTCGGCCAGCGTTCGCGCACCCCAGACCCGGATTCCCGAATCGGGGAAAAAGCGAATGCAATTAACACCCTTGCGATTGAGCTCACCCTGCTCTGCATGGGTCACGCGGTAGGCCAGGCCCAGCGCACCACGTATCGATTCGTTAGCCGGCGCCTTGTGCACGCCGCGGGTTGCATCGGAACGGGCATAGATCCCGGCCATGTGCCCCGACGGGGGTACATTTACAACCTGGTCCGGTGCCAGCGGGTCCCTGACCGCGATCCAGGGAAAGTAAAGCGCGCCAAACCCCCCGTCGGATGTCTGTGGACGCAGGCCAGTGGCTTTCTTTGCGCCCGCGCCAGCTGCACCAGCACCACCACCAGCTTCCTGGGTAGCGACTTCCTTTAGTCGATCAATATCCTTTACGTCCTCCGGTGTATCCAGTATTGCAACCCTGTCCTGCAGGTTTTCGCAGTGCGACAGCAGTGCTGCATAGGAACCCGCATCGCAATAACCCGGCGCTGCGACTATTGCAATCTCATCGATGGCTTCCAGGCAATCCAGCCCGGTACGCTTGCGCTTGTCACCGGAAACAGGTTTGCCCGCACCGACATTGACGACATAGCAGCGACTGCCGCCGTTATCAAAGAATCCGTAAACGGCGCGCGCCAGGTCGGTACCCTGATCACCGTCACCAACAAAGTGTTTGATGAACTCTGACCAGTTGTTACAGGCAACCGCTTCATTCAGCCTGGCATTACTGGCAGGCGCCACACCGACAAACGCGGCGGTACTGGTTCCCACCATACCGATCGGTTTCGTGCCGGTTGAAACTTCTTCTACATAAATCCCGGGTGTGAGATAACTCGGCATATCAGGCCTCCAAAACGTCAAAATGGATTACGACGGGCTGCTTCTGCATATCTTTCGGTTTCATTGTTACAGACAGTTCCTTACCCTTTGCTTGCACCAGAAATTCCCTGGCATCGGGCGACACCGGTATAGCTGCCAGGTAAAACCGGCCCTTGCTGTCAGTGCGCGTGGCAGCTCCCGTGAAGGGAAATTCAACCCGCGCATTGGCAATCGGAATTTCGCCGGGGCCAACGACTACGCCATTGACCCCGTTCAGGGATGACGACTTGATATCCATGACATTCCGCACACGCTGCGCCTCTTGCTCCCGCTCGCGGACAATGTGCATACGCAACAGGAAAGCAGGTGCAGGCGCAATGCCCAGCGCAGTCCAGCAGGTTGCTGGTAACGGTTCGAGGTCGACATCAAATTCGGCATGCTCCATTGCGGCAAACACGAGATCACCGAGCAGCTTGTGCGCCTTGACGGGATCTTTAGCGGAGGTGGTAACCAGGTAACGTAACTGGATCTGCAGGGGCGGCGTGCGGTTATTATTGCGTGTCACTGACGCAGGCATCAGGTCAAACAGGTAGATATTAACCGTCGGTTTTGCAGGAACCTGCCCGGATGGCGGTAAAAACGAGACTTCCGCTTCCTTGACAATACTATTGACCCACTTGCCAACGTGATGATCTCCAAGATCAATCATAGCCCCCTCCCTTTGCCTGGCAAACTGCTCTCTGCAGCCAATTATTCTTCCAGAATCAAAATTGATTATAGATAAAATATCACCGACATCCAGCGATATTTAATATCCGGCAAGAATCATTGCCAGTAAAACCCTGCATCCCCGATCGACCCGGCACACGACTGTGTCAGGACCAGTTGCCTGAATTTAGTATTTTAGTGCCTGCCAATACTCTTCCGGACATACGGCACGGTCGTCCGCCACATACTACCAGCACTAATAATCGGAATAACCTGAGTAATCCGTGTAGGTATTGAAATCCTGCTGGTTATCTTGATACATCTGGTCATCCTGCTGCCGGGTATATTCATTGTCCGCTCGTTGCTGCTCGTACTGCTGGCGTTCAGAATCAATATCATCCTGCTCCCAATCCTGCTGCATAGCCATGCATCCACCGCAAAGCCCCTGGCTGTCCGCAGGTGAACCACAGCGGTAACACGCCGCGGCGTTACCGACCGAAACGCCTCTTGGCATGCTCATATGCCTTCCATGTGCGACCATACCCTGCTGATTCCCCTGCCGTTCACTGCGCCGTTGCAACTGTGCATAGACCACTTTCATGCTGCTCCACTCTTCCCGTGTGGTCAAAATACTCATGCGGCTTCCCGATGGTAATATTTCAGTAGCCCATCTAACCGTTCCTTACAACCGACCGATCCGTCAACGTGACTCAACGCCTTCGTGGCGGTTGGAAATAACAGTACGTTGTCTTTACTTGCGCTTGGTGACCCCATTGGCCGCCTACCTGGGCGTGGTGTTGCAGGGAAAGTCCATACTCATTATGATCCACTTCCGATCAGGTTCCAGTCACCGCAATCGCAAAGCCTTTCAGGTGTTGGCCTTGTGAGGGGCTTGAGCGGCTCGAGGGGGAAACGGTCTATGGGGATGTGAGGTTCAGGAGCTCGCGAGCGACAATGACAGTCAAGGGCTTTACACGGTCCGACGGTTCAATACCTGTACAGTGTGTCGTTGCGGCCGATAGCAACGACAATCCAGTACCGCAACGAGTAGCTAGTCGAGCTTGGAATCCCGGCAGACATCGAGCTGCGGGGTCTAGACATACATTACACAGGGAGTTAACAGAGGAAATCATGAAGATGCTGAAAACTGTTGTCATGCTAATGGGATTAGTTGCTACATCCATATCCTTTGCGCAAACGAGTTATCCACTCGTATGCCGTGGTGGAGGCGATTTATATTTTAACTACACACCTTTTTCAAACTTCTCACAGAATCCTCAGATTTGGATCTCGTTTCAAAGAGGATCACAGAAGGCTGGTTCTAATTGGGAGAACATAAACGCGTTGATGCCTGGTCAGTGTTCATGGCTAGATAGAACTGTAAGCAATGACGAACCAGATAGAATCATCATCAAGGATGTAAGAAATTTTTCTATTTCTTGGAGCCAAGGCAGGGTCGCCGGCATAAGCTCTGAGCTTACCTATCTTAATATGCTTCGAGACCCTAACCATTACCAATCGTTCGATGTCTATAACGACAGGAAGGGAAACTTCATAGTTACGAGAATTGGTCAATCACGTTAGCGGGGCATGCAGTTGAATCGGTGCACTGCGCGGGAGCAACCACAGCAATATCTAGCACCTAATCTTAGAGTTGCCCGAGCAGGATCGCGACGGTTGCGAGCTGCACGAAGGCACGAAAATTCTCGGCATAGTATTCCCGGCGGAAGAGGAGGCGATGTTGGCATTGAATCCAGGCAAAGAATCACTCAACCAGCCAGCTCGTCGCAACTTCGCAGACGACACCCGTCCTGAAACGCATTGGCAAGATCCATCAGTACATCGAGCCGCTGTCGTCCGCAATAATGGAATTCCATTGGCTATAGAAACGTAGTTCCCCGGGAATCGCGCCATTCCCCATGATGTGGCAAGATACTGTCCATAATGGATGGCGTGTATGGCGAATCTCCCATTTTCTCTTAAAAACGTTAACTTAGAAAGTGTTAAGCTGAACGCAACCTCCCCTATACTGCTCTGCCATGAAGGATTTGCTGATACTCTCCGCACATCTATGAACCACGATCGCCAAACTACTGCAACCCGGTGGTGCGAGGCCCGTTGTCGTGGACAACCTGCTCATGAAGCAGCAGCTCCTGGTCATCAATCGGTCTCGTCGACACGTACCCAATCGATACCGGTCAACTGGGTACCGTTGGGGAAACTGCTAACCCACACGCCTATGACAATCTGCTCCTCGGGAGGGATCATTTCTACAAGTTGGAGAGTCCTGCGGAAAATTTAAAGGCGAGAGCCTATTTCGAGGAAGCGGTTCGATTGGTTTCCGAGTTTGCCATGGCCCAGCGCGATGCTGGACTGGACTTATGCAAGTGATCTCTATGCGCAGACCACGTTAAAACGCTTCCGTAGGCAGACTCACTGCCGAGTGCCTTATCAGCTTTCCACAGCGGCTCGAGTAGCAATTCGCCATGCACAGCAGTAACTGGCTGGAAACGGTCGGAAGTGTTCAGGCAACGGCGGCAGGATTCAGATCGTTGTGCCGGTCCCAGGACAACAAGCGAGACGAAGAGCTGTTCAATAACCGTGGATGTTATGGAAAAGGTCTTTTATTCTTCTTATCCTCTCCTATACTTACCAAGCAACGCTTCAGTCCCTGTTCGAAAAGCTTCGCGGGAGGTGTGGTGGCTCCTCTCGAGAGGTTTAGTCTCGGAGAAAAGATGATGAGAAACGCAAATCTTGCCAAGTTTCCGGCGCCGATCCTGAGCATTGGCTGGCTGGCATTCATTATTCTAGTGACGCCCACGCTAATTCAGGCTGAGCAGAGCGCGCCCTTGCCCACAATCCTTTCGTTCGAGATCACCCCGACGACTGTCGAGGATCTTGGCGGTGAATGGATCGAATTCTCCTGGCAGACCAAAGACACGGACCGTGTGAGGCTCTATGAAGATGGCAGGGAAATAAAGGGCCGGACTCGGTTGCCTAATGGCGAGTTAGGTTTTCCCGCGACACTCCTTGGTGGGTTCCAAAGCCAACACAGTGAGTCGGCAACCTTTGAGTTAGTCGCAGAAAACGCGCACGGGAAAGCTACCAAGAGAATTGTCGTTCCAGCAGCTGGAGTCGAACCCCCGCCGCCCCGGCCAACAATCGTGTCCTTCGGTGCGAATCCGACAACGGTAGAAGCCGGAGAGGAAGTCAAGTTTTACTGGGAGGTAAAGCACGCAGAAAGAGTAAGACTGTATGATAATCATGGCGAAATAAAAACAAGAAACAGGTTGCCAAATGGGGAATACGGCTGGCCATTATCATTATCCGGCGAAGAATCTATGACGCAGCACAAAACAACAACGTATAGATTAGTTGCAGAAAACCGGGAGGGCAAAACAGCAAGAAAGACATTCACGGTCAAGGTGAGGGCTTCCCGCCTGCAAGGAAGGCATACCATCCAGCAAAAAAGCAATGGACGATATTTGGATGCGCATGAAGGTTCGAATGACCACTCTGTGGTCACCCGCACCAGGCAGAATAACACGACGCAGGCATGGATCTTGACGCCCTTGCGTAATAATACGTACACGATTCAGCAAATGAGCTCTCGCCGATACATGGATGCGCATGAAGGCTCGAATGACCACTCTGTGGTCACCCGCGACAGGCAGAACAACACCACGCAGACATGGATCTTGACGCCCTTGGGTAATAATACCTACGCGATTCAGCAAATGAGCTCTCGCCGATACATGGATGCGCATGAGGGTACGAATGACAACTCTGTGGTCACCCGCGACAGGCAAAACAACGATACACAAAGGTGGATCATCAAGCCGTTGTGAATGAGGACGAGCCGCCACCTGTCCATGGTGGATTCCTAATTATGCCCTGAAAGTTGTCTGACCACGGCTGGGGGTACCTGTCTCAGGTGACCCCGTACGTACGGTGCAAATATTCGAACGAGCCGTATGATATTGTTATCAGACAATATTACGGATAATCTGTTCGTGCAATGACCTGCGTCCTACAACCCTTCCACATCCTCGTAATTGCCTTGGCCGGCTGGCTTAACCGCCAGCAACAGGCGGTCATCGACTATCTCATCGAAGAGAACCGTATTCTCAAGGATCAACTCGAAGGACAGCGGCTTCGATTCACCGATGAACAACGGATACGACTGGCCGTGAAGGCCAAGGTGCTTGGTCGCCGGGCACTTGATGAACTGGAGACGCTTGTGACACCCGATATGCTGCTCGCCTGGCACCCTGACCCTGGAATGCTTTCTTTCCGTTTGCCGCAAACTCACGGCGCCAACGACCCAGCATATTGGCTCCGATGCCCAGATCCTTTGCGATCTGACTGATCGTCACCCCGTCCATCCGGGTCAGTTCGACGGCTTCGCGTTTAAACTCCGGCGAGTAATTCCTGCGCTTTGACATGACACACCTCCTGGCACATTATCAGCCTAAATGGATGTGTCCGTGAAGTCGGGGTAAAACCCGGCTGACTTACCCAAGATACGTGTACACGATCTCAAGCATACCTTTGGTCGCCGATTACGGGCAGCCGGTGTCAGTTTTGAGGACCGGCAGGATTTGCTTGGGCACCGTTCCGGCCGGATCACTACACACTACTCAGCTGCCGAATTGTCACGACTGATTGAAGCGGCCAATAGTGTTTGTGATCGAGGTGCAGGCCGGCCTGAATTGGTGGTATTGCGGCGGCTTAACGTAAGTTAGCCCCACAAAATCCCCACATTCGATTTGCGTAGCAAGAAAGATACAACGTAACTTATTGATTTAATGGTGGGTCGTGAAGGATTCGAACCTTCGACCATCGGATTAAAAGTCCG
>JBDLIH010000053.1:0-21035 GCA_039714975.1 Pseudomonadota bacterium | reverse complement strand
ATCGATCCCCATGATTCTTGACCGATGCGAATATCGATGAGAGTTGTAATCGCACCCACTATGGATCTAACCGGGTGGTTTGCGTGGGTAAATCCATTTTGATGATTTATAACTGACTGTAACTAATGATAAATACAAGGATAACCCCTTGAATCACCGTCCAAGAAAAAGGTTCGGCCAAGACCGCTCCCCGGTGCTGTTTCCCCACGTTACTCAGTAAGTTATATACCCGTGCAACATGATTGCTGCCACTTTCGAAGACAGTTGTTACATACCAATAGTGATTTTATCCTTCTGATTTTATGATCATTATGCTTATCTGAACATGTGCATCCTCTCAGAAAGATATACCCATGCAAGAAGAAAGAAACTTAATTGGCTGAGCCTGGCGCGGCCATTGACCGATCGGAGCCGGTAGCGCGGAGCGCCATGGGCGGAGAACGGTATGCAAGGGACGTGACGGTTGGTGCACGTCGATGGTGTTTGTTGTGAAGTGATATTTGCGGCATATCTATTGTTAGGCTTACAGCCTCCTTTATGAATATTTGAATGGCAAGTTTTCTCGAAACCAGTCATTCAATATCCACATATTGATACCGTTGATGCAGGCGGATGTATGCCAACTATCAGGTTGGACTTGCCGTTCCCAAGCTCAATCTGGAGGACGGTAATGCAGCATGAACTCGGTGTCCGGATGTATCAGACCACTTCAGATGAAGTTTACAGATATTAAAAATGAGTGGGAAACGGCATGCGGAGAAGTTCAGGATAGATGCAGTTCTTAAGGTGTCGTGGATATCCGATATGGCTGTTGCCATTCATCACCAGGTCGATCAATACCATCTTTGTAACTCATACCCGCGCCTAGTACAGAACTATACTTTTGCACTTCACCCTGTATTACGTTCATTGATCATCAGACTCCCCCTGCTGAAGCACCTTGTCGAGGTTGATCGTATCGGGATTAACAGGGCTTACCTCTCTAAGCCTGCGCATAAATGCCACCTGATTCAAGACTTCACATTTTCCTTCATCGTCCTGAATATAAACTTGCCACGGGAGAAACTCGGTTTCCGATAAGTGTTTACCACCTCTGTAAGGCGCTTCAACATTAATCCCTGCTAAATAGACCAATCTCTTTCCTTTTGCGGCACTACTGACTCTGATACGTTGCGCATTTGCATCGAACTCTTTCTGAATGTTGATTTCTGCAGCTGTAAACAGTGGATCTTGGGCAGAGACAATATAGGGCATCTGGTCTCGCAGATTGACCTCGGCACATTTGAGGGCCATCTCAACCTTGGATTCGGACGTGTTGAATGAAAACCACTCTGGATCTAATACCTTGCAAGACCGTGTATTCTCTCCCTCGAATAATTTGGCCGGCAAAGATATATTCGCATGAAATGTTACTTTCAAATCAGACTCGAAGTTTGTCTTGAAGCTGCCACTCGGCGCTTTTTCCGCAAGCCGATCAAGACTCAGACATAGTCCATCTCGTCCATTTCGCTCAAGCAATACTGTGTCGATCTCAACCAACCGTCTTCCGTGTACCAGATGAAACCGCACATGACTGAGCGCATCCTGGTACTCGCGCAGGTACCAGGCAAGCACTCTTGTCAGAGCGCCGCATCCGCTTGGTGGCTCGCCAGGTTCAGTGAGTGACCGAGAAGATCCCGCATGGAACGTCGTGGTTGAAATATTCAGTACATGGCCCGCCTGGAGCAACACGATATCATTGGATCGGCCCATCCATTTTTCGGCGTCCCTGAGAGCCAATGTGGCATCCGCACTTCCAATTTCGATGGGATACGCACCAAAATGTTTGGTAAGCAATAACGCGGCTCGACCTTGATCCTGGTCAGCGCAAAATGCAGTTCCAAGTGATAGTTTCCTACGGGCCAAACCTGCGGAGTGACAGAAATTGTATAAGCGAGGAACGAAATCACTGTAATCCAGTGACATCCCTTCCATCCGGAAGATACCCAGCGGGTTTCGTGAAAAAGCATACATCCTAATCGCCTATATCTCCTCGCTCAGGCTATCAGTACTGGCCATCAGTTCACAGTAGATGTGCCCATGGATATGGTTCATATTTAGCCCGTTTACCAGTTGCATAACGCCAGAAAAATCTCCTGAGAGATTGCAAGCTCATAAAATAGTTGTGCCGCTGGTGCAGGCAAAAGCACTTCCAGAAACAGCATGCCTGCCTCGGTGCGGTGGCCGGCTCAATACTCCTGACCCTGGATAGCCAAACCGCAATTAATCAATAATAGAGATCTTTGAGAGCTATTGTTCTATGATCGATCTTGGTAACTTAGCTAGCAATACCTACTCAGATACAATATTGGTACGCCTGAGGTTTCATCGATGTAGACGAAGTCAAAACTGCCTCATACACACAACTATCTCTCTTTTTAATTATAACACCTTCACGGTGCTGCCCCTTTCAAGCATAACCCGCCCGTGCCGGCCGTTATGCAGCGATTTTCAGTCCGCACATGCGATTAGCAGGTACTGCAACATCCATCAACTCAGGAGTTTCGAGGTCGAACGCGTTCATCTGGTCGATACAGGTCCGCCTGCTCTCGACCTGCAGACCTCGATGATCACTGCCTGACGCCCATGCGCCGCCCTGATGACTGACCTGATCGCAGGCAACATATAGATAAATATCTATCTATATATAAGAAACAATTTATTTGTTTCTAAGTATCAACTTTCCTAAGCTTTTCTACCCTTCAACCGGGCAGCAATCAAAACTGCTGGTCACGGCTACCGGCGGCTCTGGAAATGGTACGACCCAATACAAGCGGCACACCTGGAAGGGCCATGATTCAGGTCTGTTCCCAGTAGTCGACAGACTCAAAGAACATGGTATTCAATGCAAAGCGAAACCAGTGTAAAGCTCAGAACCTACGTCTACATTGATTCACTGCAACCGCAACTTGCAGAGTACATGGCGTCGGTTTCCCAGGGCTTCCCGCCGGTACCGGGTGATTCCTGTCTTTGGATGGAAGTATCGCCCGGCATGGCGATTCACCGTTTTACAGATATTGCACTCAAGGCAACGCGAGTCAACCTCACCCAGCAGGTAGTCGAACGCACTTTCGGATCCATGGTGATCCATCACCGTGATCAGAGCGACGTGCGCGAGGCCGGCCGCATCCTGCTGTCCAACCTGGACGCCATCATATCGGACCGCGAGCAATGCCATATCGCCTGGCAGGAAATCATACGCGGCATGACGACCGACCACACCGTGCTGATCAACCGCCAGCACCGCAGCGGTTCGATGATGCTGCCCGGTGAAAGCATGTTCATTCTCGAGACCGAGCCAGCCGGTTATATCGTGTATGCGGCAAACCAGGCCGAGAAAGCAGCCAACATTACGCTGATCGATGTACGCGCTGTAGGCGCATACGGACGATTGACCCTGTCGGGCCGCGAAGCCGACGTAGAAGAAGCTGCAGCTGCTGCAATTGACGCAGTACAACATCCCATGGGGACCTGAACCATGCATCGACAGGAGTTGCTGGGGCTGTTGCAAAAACACTCAACGCGCTTCATGGATGAAGCCGGATACCGCGCAAGGGCTATAGCGTTCGTCAATGCGCATACCGACTGTTTTCACAGACATCTATGGCCGATGCATGTAACCGGATCAAGCTGGGTTGTCTGCCCCGATCGCGAACGGGTGCTGATGCTGCACCACCGCAAGCATGACAAGTGGTTCCAGCCGGGCGGCCATGCCGACGGTGACGCGGACATTCTTCGTGTTGCGTTACGCGAAACCTCCGAGGAAACGGGTCTGGATCGGTCGCATATTCATCTGCTGTATGAAGACATCTTCGATGTAGACATACATGCCATTCCCGCCATCGGCGACGAACCGGCACATGAACATATCGATATACGTTTTCTTGTAGAGATAGACGACAAACTCGAGATACCCGGCAATGACGAGTCACACGATGTCATCTGGGTTGATTTGCACAAGGTGTCACGCTACAACAACAACCGCTCCACGTACCGCATGGTGGAAAAAACGCGCTTGATGAGAAACCTGCATAGCGAACGCGGGATCGCATAAATGCCTTGTTTTACAGCATAATGCCGCCCCTGAACCGACATCCGACAGAGCGGTATTTCCACACAGAAAGCATACACTGCAAACGCCACGTCAAGTCCTGCGCAACCGGCTTTATGCATACACGTTTATACGGATACGCACGGATGCAATTACATAAACATTCCTGCAGTGCAGGGGAAGATGAAGCCTGATGCATGGTATTTACGATATTTATCATACATAGATAAATTCCTATGAATTATTAAGAAAATATTTATTGGATCTATTTATAGACCTTTGACTATGCTTTCAACCGATCCCATAAGTAGACAACCGACTTACTACTGCCAGTTAACACAGACGAAACAGGAGACAAATATGTCAACCAAAACCTACCAGGCGGGCGTGAAGGATTATCGCGAGAAATACTGGACGCCGGATTATGTACCCCTCGACACTGACCTCTTGGCCTGTTTCAAGGTCACGGGTCAGCCGGGAGTGCCACGTGAAGAAGTCGCCGCTGCTGTTGCAGCTGAAAGCTCAACAGGCACCTGGAGTACCGTATGGTCTGAACTGCTTACCGACCTTGAATACTACAAGGGTCGCGCTTACCGGATCGAAGACGTACCCGGCGATAACGAATCCTTCTATGCCTTTGTCGCTTATCCAATAGATCTATTCGAGGAAGGCTCGATCGTTAATGTGCTTACCTCGCTGGTCGGTAACGTGTTCGGCTTCAAGGCACTTAAACACCTGCGCCTGGAAGACATACGCTTCCCTATTGCATACATCAAGACCTGCGGTGGTCCGCCAGCCGGTATCCAGGTTGAACGTGACCGGCTTAACAAATATGGACGCCCGATGCTGGGTTGCACCATCAAGCCAAAGCTTGGCCTGTCCGCGAAGAACTATGGCCGCGCGGTATATGAATGTTTGCGTGGTGGTCTTGACCTGACCAAGGATGACGAAAATGTCAACTCCCAGCCGTTCATGCGCTGGCGTGATCGTTTCGAATTCGTCGCGCAGGCGATTCAGAAAGCCGAGCAGGAAACCGGTGAGCGTAAAGGTCATTACCTGAACGTTACAGCACCAACACCAGAAGACATGTACGAACGCGCCGAGTTTGCCAAGGAACTGGGTATGCCAATCATTATGCACGACTTCCTGACCGGTGGCTTCACTGCCAATACCGGCCTGGCCAACTGGTGCCGCAAGAACAGCATGTTGCTGCACATCCACCGCGCGATGCACGCAGTAATCGACCGCCATCCGAAGCACGGTATCCATTTCCGTGTTCTGGCGAAGTGCCTGCGCCTGTCTGGTGGTGACCATCTGCACACCGGGACCGTTGTCGGCAAACTCGAAGGCGACCGCGCTTCAACACTGGGCTTTGTGGACCAGCTGCGCGAATCTTTCGTACCGGAAGACCGCTCTCGCGGTGTTTTCTTCGATCAGGACTGGGGCTCGATGCCTGGAGTGTTCGCAGTAGCATCCGGTGGCATCCATGTCTGGCACATGCCAGCACTGGTCACCATCTTCGGTGATGATTCCGTACTACAGTTCGGAGGTGGCACCCAGGGTCACCCGTGGGGTAATGCGGCCGGCGCTGCAGCCAACCGCGTGGCACTCGAAGCCTGCGTCAAGGCACGTAACCAGGGCCGTGAACTTGAGCGCGAATCACGTGACATCCTGACCGAAGCCGCTCGCACCAGTCCTGAACTGGCGATAGCGATGGAAACATGGAAAGAAATCAAGTTCGAATTCGAGACCGTTGACAAGCTGGACGTGGCTTAATTCCCCGTCCAGACGGACTCAAGTTATCGACAAAGACAACGGCAAACATTTACGACAAGAGGAATACAACATGTCAGCATCACACGAAGTGGGTGATTTCCAGACCGCCCAGACACTCGAAACCTTCGGCTTCCTGCCCAAAATGACGCAGGAAGAGATCCACGATCAGATTGCATACATTATCGCGAACAACTGGACGCCCGCCATCGAGCACGAGCACCCCAGTCGTTCAACCGACAATTACTGGACCATGTGGAAACTACCGTTCTTTGGTGAAAGCGACCTCTCGAGCGTGGTTGCAGAACTGGACGCTTGTCACCGCGCGTATCCCGATCACCACATCCGCCTGATCGGCTACGACAACTACACGCAAAGCCAGGGCTCGGCCTTCGTTGTAATCGAGGGAAGAGCGTAAGACGCAAACGGGTACCCGGCATCGTGCCGGGTGACTCCATGCGACAACAGATCATGCAACGGGGTTAACAATGGCACAGACAGCAAGCAACATGGGTTCCCGCGAACGCGCGCTGGCTCGGCGCCGTGCGATGAGCACAACGGGTAAAGCAGGATTAACCGCAACGGCAGCAGAAAATTCGGGAACAAGCGGCACAGCAACGGCTTCCTCATCAGCGACCAGCGCAACTGCTGGAATGCTGGCCACCACTGTTGCTGACAATCCGGCCATGAACGGCCGCGCTGCATCACGCGCTCGACGCCAGGCAATGTCGACGAGCGGTAAATCAGGCATCCATAGCAAGGACCGCACCCGGACTTCCGGGGGCGCAGGCGTATTGCCTCCTTCGACTGCACCTGCCTCTCAGCAACAAACGGACATGACTGACGCAACAGGAAGCACCACTGAAAAAGGATGCGATTGTGGCTGCAACGGCAGCAAGACTGACGGTTCATGCAAGTCCCGAACTGCGGGAATCAAGCCTGCAACCGCCAAGACGTCAATTAAAGCGATGCGTCAAAGCATCAAACGCTCAGCCGGTCGCTCCGCTTCACTTGCGCGCCGTGAAGCCATGTCTTCACGCGGCAAGGCGAGCCTCGGCAATGGCATGTCATCAGCACAGACAGCACGCGCTGCCAATCCTCATCTTTCAGGCCGGGAACTCGCACAGGCCTTGCGCGGGCAACGCAGTCGCAGCGGTAAATCCGGCGAAAAGAAGTCGCAGCCTTGCGGCCGTGTTCGCCCTAACAAAGAATCCAGCAACGGCGCCGCGCAGGATGCCCCCTGGAAAGTCGGCGCCAGCGAAACCAGCCAGGGTCAGACCATCACCGGCACCATGGTTGGCCGCCGTGAAAGTGTTACGGGTGACGAACCCAGCACCTGCCGCAGCGTTACGGGTACCGAGTATCTGGGTGCGGACATCTTCCGCGATTTCTGCCAGAGCGATCCCAGGACGTCGCCACGCAAGGTCAGCGTGACAACCACGTCGCACGGCAACAGCGTCAGCGGCAACAGGCTTGGCCGCGACAGCAATGTAACCGGCAACGAAGCAGGCACCTGCAAGCGCGTGACCGGCAACGAATACATCAGCGCGGAACAGTCGCAGGGCTACTGCGGAGAATTCATGAAGAAGTCACCGCGCAAGGTTACGAAGAGCGAAACCCGCAAGGTCAAGACCCTGACCGGCAATAACGTCGACCGCTCCGCAAAAGTGACCGGCAATGAGCCAGGTACGAATCGTGAACTGACCGGCACGCAATACATGCCTTCGAGTGATACCGGCTCGGCCCCCGCCAAGGTGGGCGACAGTGCAACACTGCGCGGCGGCAGCGTTACCGGTACCATGGTCGGCCGCAGTCTGAAGGTGACGGGGGACGAGCCCGGCACCTGCCGCAACGTGACCGGCGATGATTACGTTGGCCAGGAACAGTACAGCGGTTTCTGCGACACCATACCGCAACCGCGGGACAGTAAAGTCGGCGTCTCCGCAACAAACAAGGGCAAGGCGGTTACCGGCACCATGACCGGTCGCGGAAGCAGGGTCACCGGTGAAGAGCCCGGCACCTGCAAGGCGGTTACCGGCACGCCGTACGCAGGCGCTGAACAATACAGCACATTTTGCGATCCGGAAGATTCAGTGATGGCTTCTGCACGCAGCCGCCGGCTCCGCGGCACGCCCGCTGCAACGATGACCGGGCTGCAACCCGGCATCGGCGGCAAGATGACCGGCGCTGTCAAAGGTGCATGTGAAGAAGTGTCTGGTACACCCTACATTGGCGCAGACCAGTTCGCGGATGCATGCCCGGCAACGGCCGCTGATACAGCCAGCCCCGACTTTCCGCAGCCGATAGACTCCGCGCCCTGGCAGCAGTTCAGCGTGAATACACCTGCCGGTGAAGCACAGGTGGCAACAACCGCAGGCGGGATCACCGGCAGCCGCTACGAGCAGGGCCAGATTACCGGTCCGTTCGGCATGGCGCCCGGCAAGGTTACCGGCACTGAAGAAGCCCGTTTCGGCCACAGCAGGCACCTGGACAAAGACACGACGGCCGTCCCGGCCACGGCAGAAATGGTTGAAGGCCGTGTCAAGTCACGCATTACCGGCGAAGGCATGGATGCAGGACAGAAAATAACCGGAGATGACTGGGACCGCGGTGACCGCATAACCGGGACCGAGGGAACCTCGGCAATCGGCCGCAATCCGACCATACGCTATGCGCCGGGCGCTGCGATGGCAGTCACCATGGTGCCGCAGAAACGCAACGATGAAATAACGTTGCCGGCCAGCAAGGTTACCGGCGCCAGCGGCAACACCGATAAAGGCGCGCTCATTACCTATTCGGGCGGTGCACGTGGATAAGCCGCAAGCAGGGACATCGAGTTAACGACATGTTGAATGCACGCAACAAGCAGACGCAGTCTTTCACCCCGAGCAGGCCGGCACCCCCCGGCCGCCCGGGTGCGAGAGGCGCACACATGCCGGCAAGCGGTGGTACCGGCATGCGCGCAAGTGGCATGGGTGCGCATCCGCTGACTGATGTGCAGGAAAACACGCATCTATATGACTATGAGCACAGCGCGAAAGAGGCCTTCGATGCCATCGTTCCCGCACTCAGATCCGTTTCCGCACTTCAGCACGAAGCAGATTTTGAATCACGCGCACAACAGATTGCACGTCAGCAACTCGGCTTCGAATTGCCCGCACATCTGCTGTCAGATGCCTGGGTTGACCAGCTCGACATGCGGCGCCTGTTTGCATGGTGCGTGTTTGAAACCTACCGACGTTTCTGTGATGAGGTCTTCACTCGTGACCCTCTCGGCAACAACGCCGACAGAAATTTTGATGCGTTCCTGCAGGAATGTGGTTTTCACACACTGGACATTTCACCCTGTGCAGACGGGCGGCTTGCACACGTAATTCGCTATGTACTGCGCCTGCCCTACCGTTCAGTCAGGCGGCGATCCTATGCCGGCGCGCTGTTCGATATCGAGGACAGTATGGAGAAATGGGTAGAAACAGAACTGATGCGCTTCCGTGAAGGCCGCCCGAATAAAGCCGATGCGCCAACACGCTATCTGAAGACCGTGATCTACCACTTCAGCTCGGTGGACCCGGAACACGAGGGTTGTGCCGCACACGGTTCGGATACGCGCAAGGCGGCCGAGGCCGGACTCGACCACCTGCTTGCCTTCCAGCAGGCCGTACAGAACACGCACTGCTGCGGTGCTGCGATCGACCGTCTGCTGATCGGTCTGGATACCGACACCGACGCGATCCGCATCCACATCCCGGATGCCGACGGCGAAATCGATCTGGATCGTTTCATCGACAGCCTCGAAGCCTGCGAGACGACCCGAACAATGACCGCACAGCAGGCGAAAAACCGGATCTCGACACAGATCAGCAACAGCAGCGCGGGCATCGCAGACGGCATGGCGAAATTCATTGCCCGCCTGCTGGGTAACAACATCTCACAGATTGAGTACGTGCGCAGATATTATGGCAGCCACTACGATGACGTCGGTCATGCCGAACGCTTTATCGGCGCAGGCATCGGCTTCGAAGAAGTACAGCTGCGCAATCTCACTTATTTCGCATACCTCAACACGGTAGAAGAGGCATGCAACGACCTGGACGTAGGCATCAGCATATTCAAACGCTTGAACGTATCACATGGACTGCCCATACCCGTTGTCGTGCGTTACGACTACCACGGTAACGTCCCGGGCGCCCGCGAGCGTGCCGAGGAACACTGCCGTCGAGTGTCGGATGCACTCAACAACCGTTACCCGGATCTCGCATCAGGCGGACTCCTGCACACATTGCAGGTCGTGCGCGATATCCATGCGGGCGGCGGTATCGAAGTGCTGGATTGCTCTCTCAACGCGCACACCGCCCAGGAGGCTCACTGATGAAGATCTGTCAGGTTGAAAAACCGCTGGTTGCGACCAATCGGATACCGGGCCTGGAACACAAGCACATGCAGGTCGTAAGTGACGGCAGCTCGATGCTGGTAGCTGTTGATGCCGTCGGCTGCATCCCAGGTGACTGGGTGATCTGCGTCGGCAGTTCAGCCGCGCGCGAAGCCGCCGGTAGCAAGGAATATCCGAGTGATCTGACCATCGTCGGCATCATCGACCACTGGGAACCTGAAGAGGTAACTGCCTGATGGATATCCTGCAGGTTCAGGAACCGCTGGTTTGCACGCGCCGCATCGACGGCCTGGATCACATCAGCCTGCGAGTACTGCGCGATTCGCGCGGCAGGCAACACGTGGCCGTCGACCCCGTCGGCGCCCGCGAAGGCAACTGGGTTTTTACATTGAGCGGCTCGGCCGCACGCTACGCCGCAGGTGACTACATGATCCTGACCGATCTCACCATCGGCGGCATTATCGATTTCTGGGAAGCTGAACCTGGTCAGCCTGCCGGGAAAGATGTCACAACGGGTTAGACGTTGTAACCCTTTATGTTTGAGTAACCAACCAAGTCAACAACACAGGAGAATCTGAAGATGGCAAATGACAACTATGGTATTGCACTGGGTATGATCGAAACCCGCGGGCTGGTCCCGGCAATTGAAGCGGCTGACGCAATGACGAAGGCGGCTGAAGTGCGCCTGATCGGACGTGAATTTGTCGGCGGCGGTTACGTTACCGTACTGGTACGCGGCGAAACCGGTGCCGTCAACGCTGCCGTGCGTGCCGGTGCCGATGCATGTGAACGCGTCGGTGACGGCCTCGTCGCAGCACACATCATTGCTCGTCCGCATCGCGAAGTCGAACCTGTCCTGCCCGAAGGCGGCGATGCTTCAAGTGCAAAAGCCGCCTGAAGGTAAACCCCTTACCCAACTGATTTAACAGGAGAAGAGACCATGGCCAACGAAAATTACGGCATAGCCCTGGGCATGATTGAGACACGCGGACTTGTGCCCGCCATCGAGGCGGCGGACGCCATGACCAAAGCCGCGGAAGTGCGCATGATCGGGCGTGAGTTCGTGGGCGGCGGCTACGTCACCGTCCTCGTTCGTGGTGAAACCGGCGCTGTCAATGCAGCCGTGCGCGCAGGGGCCGATGCCTGTGAGCGCGTTGGCGATGGGCTGGTCGCAGCGCACATCATTGCCCGACCGCATCGCGAGGTTGAACCTGTACTCAGCGATGCCAACGGCAACCGTCCGCTGCGTAGTTGAATGACTGGTTGCTGAAAGACTGACTGATCCGTCGACATGCTAACCGCTCAAGCCGATCAAACTGTTCTGGGCTACCTCGGCCGCGCCCTCAGCCTTGAGCTGACCGCAGTCCAGCTCTACAGCACACAGGCCCGTCTTGCAGACCGCTGGGGCCTGGCCGAAGTAGCCGCGAAGTTCAGTGACGAAGCCGACGAGGAGATGAAGCATGCCGATCGGATCATCGGTCGCATGCTTGCTCTTGGCGTAGCACCGAACGCATCACAATTGCGTCCGGTACGCCTGGGCAGCAACCTGCAACAGCTCCTGCAACATGACTACGCATTCGAGAAGGATCTCGTGGGCCTGTACGAAGCCGCAACGAAACATTGCGCCCGCACAGGCGATCATGACGGACGCGTGTTTTTCGAAACGCTTCTGGGCGAAGAACAGGAGCACGCGAAAGGCCTGGAGCAATGGCTGCAGCAACTGCAGCAGACCGAAGCAAACACACCAATGAACAACATCACATAAAGTGGAGTCTACGATGAACGGACAATGGCAGGAACGAAACCGGCCGGTACGCCTTGAAGGCCGATACGAGTTCCAGGATTACAGTTCCCTGCGTGATTTCCTTGACCGGGCTGCGGATCTGTCTGAGCGCGAAGGACTTTATCCTGACCTGGGGTTTGGTCGCAACTATGTGAACATCACGATTCACGCCGAAGACGGTGAAGAAGCACTGGGCAACGAGAAGCATCGATTTGCACAGCAACTCGACAGTCTGGTTGACGAAATTAGTCACTGAGCACATCGACGATGCCTGTTATTGCCGTGGTCGGTAACAAGGGCGGTGCTGGAAAGACCACGTTGAGCGTCAACCTGGCCGCCGGGCTTTCGAAACAGACCAGTATCGCAATCGTTGATGCAGACCCTCAGGGGTCGGCACTGCAATGGCATGCCATAGCGGATGAGGCAGGAACGCTTCCGGTTTTCCCCGCAAGCGACGATTTACACACCCAAACTGCCAGCCTGCTACAGAATCACCAGTACATCGTGATCGATTGCCCGCCTTCGGTTCATGCCCCGCAAACCAGCGCAGCACTGGAAGTCGGCAATATGGCATTGGTCCCGGTACAGCCATCGCCCATGGATCTGTGGGCCACGGTACACATCGAACGGGCAATCACCAGCGCACGGGAAACCAACCCGTCACTGCAGGCGATGCTTGTGATCAATCAGCTTGAAACACGCACCACACTGTCACGACTGGTCCGAGAAGCGCTGGATGTAATCGCGCTACCGGTCGCGGGTACCGCATTGAAGCGTCGTGCGATCTATCGAAACAGCGCACTCGAAGGACACAGCGTATTCGACATGGGCCGTCGCGGCTTAGATGCTGTCACGGAAATCGATCAATTGATCCACGAGGTAACGCAACATGACAACCACTGATAAAACAAGGCAGAAGCTGATGGACTCGATGCACAGGACAAAGGCATCATCGACGTCTGCAGAACCGGCCCAGAAAAAACGCGTGACCCGGAAGCGCGCCGGGACCGCCAGAAAACCAGCTTCTTCCGCACCGGCGAAACAGGCCACGCACATCAACTCTGGCACACCACAAACATCGACAGACCCCTACCAGGGTGGCAGGCGGGTCTGGCCAGACTAGATCATTATACATAGATAATAATCTATGTATATTCTTAATAATATTGATTAGTCTATATACACTTGAAGCGATATTGTGAGTGCGTTCAAAGTGGAATACCCCAAATGACAATACTTTATATACCGTTATTTGCAGTACTGGTCTTCTTTCTGCTGGCCATGGCGTTTCGTCAGGAGACACTAACAGGGCAACCAAAGTTGCACCTCGTAAAGCCACAAGTCACTCACAACGGTTATTGCCCAACTATCAGGAGGTAACAGCTATGCACAGGTTGTTTCCACAAAAACTGCTTACCATTGTAACACTCGAGATACTCGAAGAATGCCTGGCTGAAATCGTTCGCAAGAACGGTGCAAGCGGTTACACCATCGTCAAGGCATCCGGTGCCGGCTCCAGCGGTAAAATCTCCGGCGAGCTCGATGTTGACACCAACATCAAGTTCCATGTCATCGTACCACAGGGCAACATGACACCCATGCTCGACGATGTCGAGGCACTGATACATGAGGGCCACCACCTCACCGTATTCGTTTCCGACGTGGCTGTGCTAAGCCCGGAGAAATTCGAAACGCCGCTGGCCGAGCAGACCGCGGACTAGGTACAGACCGGCGTAATGTAGACGAAGATGGCAAGCGACGGCAACAGTTACACGCCAGCGGGTGCAATGCCCGATTACCTGATCCGGCATTCGACCCTGCGCCAGTTGCAGGTGTTCGAAGCTATTGTCAGGCTGGGCAGCTTTACCCGCGCGGCAGAGGAACTGTTCCTGACCCAGCCAACGGTTTCCATGCAGGTCCGGAAACTGACAGAGGCGATGGGACTCCCCCTGTTCGAACACGTGGGACGCAATGTGGAACCCACCGAAGCAGGGCTCGAACTCTATTGGGCATGTCGCAAGATGTTCGAAACCCTCGCAAACCTGGAAATGAAACTGGCCGACCTCAAGGGCATGAAGAGCGGCCGCCTGCGCATGGGTGTAATCACAACCGCCAAGTATCTGGCCCCCGAAATCCTCGGTGAATTCAGTCGGCTGTACCCTGGCATCGATCTCGCGCTCAAGGTCACTAACCGCGAGCATATCATCGAACGCATGCATGCCAATGAGGACGACCTCTACATCATGGGACAGGCACCGGAAGATGAACTCGAGGTTGAATCCTACCCTTTCGCACCCAACCCTCTGGTGGTCATGGCACCACGCGACCATCCGCTGGTTGGCAAGAAGAAAATCCCCCTTTCGAGGATCGCTGAGGAACCGTTCATCATTCGCGAGCCTGGCTCTGGTATACGCGATGCGACGTTCAGAAACTTCAACAAGCACGGGCTCCACCCCAAGGTGCGCATGGAACTCGGTAGCAACGAGGCCATCAAGCACGCTGTAGTTGGCGGCCTGGGATTATCTGTGCTGTCCCTGCATACGCTGACGCTCGAGGGCGCAGATGGACCTGTGGCAATTCTCAACGTCGAAGGCTTCCCTATTCTGCGCCACTGGTACATTGTCTACCCGAAGGGCAAGGAACTTTCACTGGTGGCGAAGACCTTCCTTGAATTTGCAGTCAACAATGAACCCCGTATCTGCGAACGCATGCAAAGCATGTGGCCCGCGCTGAAACACCTGCTGAAAAGCGCAAAGAAAACCACAAAGAAAACCACTGCGCGCAAGAGAAAAACCACAAAATAGCAGCAGGTACTGTCGTCGGCATCATCGACGCTCTTCTATAGCAACCATTGTTACTTTCAATAAGTAATTGCGTGCAATTGCACTCATAATCATGTTGCGCAATGGCATCTGACTGCCTAGTGACTTGATGACGATATTTAACGAGATAAACACCAGCAACCTGCGTGGCGATCTATTTGGCGGCGTCACTGCAGTTGTCATCGCACTGCCGATGGCACTGGCATTTGGTGTTGCGTCCGGTGCCGGAGCCGAGGTCGGGCTATACGGTGCAATCATGGTCGGTCTGTTTGCGGCCCTGTTCGGTGGTTCACCGACTTTGATCTCCGAGCCCACCGGACCGATGACGGTAATCTTTACCGCGGTGATCGCCAAGTTGATCGCATCAGACCCTGCAAACGGCATGGCAATGACATTCACCGTCGTCATCATGGCGGGCTTGTTCCAGATTCTTTTCGGCGCACTGCGACTCGGCAAGTACGTTACCTTGATGCCGTACAGCGTGGTATCCGACACTATGATATTCGTGTCTCGCGTGCAATCACGCGCAAGAACTCGGGTAATGAAGCGTGTCGCGCACTGATAATCGATATCAGCAAGGTTGACCACATGGGCGTTTCATCTGCGCTTGCACTGGAAGAAGCAATGCTTGATATGCTGCGCGCCGGCCGGCGTGTTTATGTCGTCGGCGTGTACGGACAACCGCGCGATCGTCTTAAAAGACTTGGGATTCTGCAGCAGCTGCCAGCAGAGAACATAACCACGAAACGAACCGTTGCAATGGAGCGCGCCATTTACGGAAGCAACGAAATCGTCGGTAATGACGAGGAAAGCGAGCCCATGATTGTCAGCGCACATTAAGTCGCATATGCCTGACGCGACTGCGAGATTGAATAAATCTGTTAACCGGGCAAGTCGTATGTACAGCCTGGCTATAACTTTTAACCGGCGGCCTGGTATGTGGCCGCATAACAGCCAACAACACCGTTGGCAGCGATTACAGGAGAATCATACCCATGCCAGCATCCGTACATAATGAATCGCCGTGCATCAATTTACCGGATCTCGACAAACTCAAGTCACTGATCGAAAGCAGCTTTACCCATGACTGGGTCCTGCGTGTGGAGCATACCGAAGAAGCCATCCCTGAACCAGGCTCATGGCGACAATGGGGTGAGGCCCTGTTTGCAATACGTGAGGCTGCACCTGTAATGAACAGCATCGCGACCTGTCGTGACAAACACCCGCAACACAACATACGACTGAATGTCGAAAAGCTGAGACCACGTACACGCATGCTGTATTGCGTTCATCGTGCTCCGCAATCCGTGCCGGCATCAATGACTCCAGAGACGATCAGCAAGGCGACACTCATCAACAGATTTCACAGATCAGATGGCAATGCAGGATATCAGGTGCGAAACCACGTCTGGAAAATGATTTACATCGTCGGCATGCTGCTTGCGTCACTGCTGTTGATTGAAGAGGCAATGGTCTGACCGGCCCGATGATGACGCTTATTTTCGGGCGGCACTAGGCCTCGACCTTGACTTCCCCGGCATCAGCCATGAGTTGTATCGCATTGTCGAGGTTCATCTGATCGGGATTATCACTGCTTTGCTGTTGCAGCAGCTGCACCAGCTCCTGTTGTTCCAGGGTGTAATAATATCCATCCCGATCCTGGACATAGGCTGCCCAGGGAACGAACTTGGTCAGTGGAAATGGCTGGCCACTATCGGGTGAAATATCAATGTGCAGGCCCGCAATGAAAAGCACTTTCTTGCCACGGTAGCCCTGCTCTTTAACTATCGTTCGGAAGGTGCGGTCGAATTCGATCTGGGTATTGATTTGAGCCGCTGTCAGTGCTGGCCACTTTGCTGACACGATTTGCGGCATATAGCTAATCATGTTGTGCTCGAGGTGATGCGCACCCTCCTCAAGCTGCGGGATGTTTCGCTCGTAATGAAACATGTCGCTTTTCAGGCCCTTGCCTATGGCTTGCGGGGATACACCGTTGAACGATGAAATACCCACCTGCTCGATAAATTCCTGTGCAGGAGTGAACACCTTGGCTGTACTCAGAATACGCCTGGGTACGCGTGGACCACTGGTGCCATTTTGTATCAACCTGTCCAGGTGCAGGAATAAACCTTCATCACGGTCCTCACGCAGCAACTGGTTATCAATAAAAACAACCGGATCTCCTTCATCATTGTGCAACAGGATATTCTGCCGCGCGAACTCGTACTCTTTGCTGTACCAGTCGATAACGTGCTGTATTTTTCCGCAGCTCGAGCTGTATTCACCTTTTGTGGTCTGCGCACGCCGATAGGTGCCGAACACATTGCTCTCAGGGTCGTAGCCGACATGACTGGCCTGAATAATGAGCATGTCCTGGCCGTGGGCCGCATGCGGGCCATGCCGGTCAGTTGCGACGATACCGCCCACCATGCCGTGGTTGAACGGAAAAACACCGAAGTGCTTTGCGATCATGATGATGGGATAGCCCTGGCTTTCATCCGAGCAGAACGCGCGTGAAGGCATGATCTTGCCAGGCTCGAATCCTAGCGATTTGCACCAGTTATAAAGACGAGGCACAAACACGTTGTAGCTCATCATCATGTTCTGGATATCAAAGCCACCTACGGGCTCGACCATATTCGCTGCGAGATCAGGCATGAGTGTATCTCCAGTCAGGAGTAAGCATAAAACTGGCAAGTATCGATGATTCAACCATCTCAAAAATATACAAACTTACTTAGGCACAAACCCTCAGAGCTGCAACCTCAACAGCGATACCGATCGAGCGCGCTTGAAGGTAATTGTTTATTAATTTGCCGGCATCGCGACAGAAAAGAGTATTTTAGCATTTTTACGGGATTTGGGTAGCCTGTGCCCATTTGAGGGACAAGATGGCAGCGACCTCATACCCTAAATCAGCCACCCTGTGCGACCCGGAAGGCAAGTGCCTCTTTAACAGGTCATGAACTTACGCTTAATGTGCGCCTGATACCCGGAACCGGTCATCTGACCAGATTTCCCGGATATTCTGCCGGGAAGGTCCGAGATCGGGCGGTATATAGATACTCCGTTCCATTCTCTGTGATACTGAACACAGCTAACAGGTAGCTGTCAGTGAGGGCGGGACATGCGCAGTGACTTTTCCTGCCTGGTTCGTGTTATGGTTGGCAAACAGATAGTCCAGCATGAATGCCACTCTACAGGAATCCATTGACCGCCAACGCAGCACCCTGAAAAGCTGGCTGTCAACCTCGCTGATCCAGATCGCGGACGATTGCAAGCAGCTCTGGACAAACCGGAAGGCCCTGGAGGCCCGCCTGATGGAGGGGCTGGCCGAGCTTCCATACTGCAAGTACCTGTACCTACTCGATGAGCGAGCGCACCAGATCACATCTAACGCTTCCCGCTCCGGCCTGTTGGAAGCACACTACAGCCGCGACCGGAGCGAGCGTCCGTATCTTGTCGAGGCACTGGCTGGTGCTTCATTCTCACTCTCTGAGGCTTACATCAGCCGTAATGCCCGGCGCCCCTCACTGACGGCAGTGCAGATCATACTAGCTGACGACAACCGCTTGCTCGGCTACCTCGGGGCTGACTTCGACCTACGCGAACTGCCCGCCACCGAGGCCCTTTACCGGCAACCGGGCTACTGGATGCAGCTCAAGGGCGATCCGGCCATCCGCTCCGGCCTCTTCCACCAAGCACGGGTAACCAGCCCGATGGATGAGCGCATCGACGTGGTGCTGCACCTGCTCGCCGAGATGATCACAGTCAATGGTGTTTTCCACGCCAAGCTGCACTTTTCGAGTTCCCGCGCCACCCTGTGGACGGTGGACGACCCGTATCGCTTCCGCATCCACGACATCGAAGAACTCAGCAGTCCAGATCTCTGCCTGGCCTATCCTCGTAGGGACCACCCTGCCGATGCCATCATCCCGGAAGATGCCGTTATCCAGATTTTGCGCTGTTTCCGTGACCTAAGATTCATGGATGAAACTATTTACCTGCGCTCGGGGATGCTCAACATCTTTAACGGTCTCATCGGGCTCACCTTCTCATGTGACGGGTCCCATTACATGCCCTGGGAAGAATTCCTCGACAAGAGCCTGGGGTTCTGGCTCGGCACATCAGACGAAGCAATCTGACCATCCAACTTGCGGATGCACACTGGCACAACCATGAGCATCGTCATAGCCGTATTAATTTTTTCCTGCCTGTACAACGTCACAGTGGCAATGATGTGGCGATACTCCAGAAACGAAATGGCCTGTACAACAGGATGCAACAACCTCATCCGTCACGGCGGTCAACAACACGTAACAGGCAGCATGAAACAAGCGTAGAATCAAACCCGAAGCATCATAAAGAAAGAAAGGTAGCATGAACCATTCAGGCGATAACTATCTTGACAAACACCGCCATTAACAGACGTGCGTGCAAAGTCTGGTAACGGAAGATTCACTACGGTTTCCAGACATTGACATTTCTGTCGAGAGGCGATACAGATGCTTCTGGAAAAAATAAATGCCCTTCTCATCACTCGTTAACTGACCATTCAAGGGTAACGAAGAGGCCTACGTAAACTCACATTATTTCCAGATAGACGATTATCTATACTTTGATACAGATATTTTGATTAGTCGTATTACAAAGATAACGTTACCTTTGACCCCCAGTGTACAAGCGAGCATGTGGATCTCCTGCTCGCCTTATAGTCTTTTGATCGATCTTTTTAAAAAAACTAATTTAGTGTGTTATTACTAAAGGGCAGTTATATGCAGAAACAAGTTGGCGTTATTTTAGGATCCAGATCAGAATGGAATACCATGCAGCATACAGCTGAGTTGCTTGCGCATTTTGGTATTGCCTATGAGGCACGTATTCTGACAGCAAATCGAAATTCCAATCAGTTGCATGACTATGCTAGCAAAGCCATGGATCGCGGACTGGAAATTATTATCGCTGGCTCAGGCGGTGAACACCATTTGCCCGAAATTCTTGCCTCTAAAACTGAAATACCTGTACTTGGCGTTCCAGTAAAAACAAACGCATCAAAACCCAAACCCGCTGGCAACAAAAATTCAAATACCCATTCTGTAAATCCAGTAGGCATATTAACAACTGGTTATGCCAGCGCTGTCAATGCAGCATTATTAGCAGCAAGTATGCTCGGCAATAAATGCCCAAAGATTCGTGAAAAACTAATCGATTATCGACGTAAGGAAAAATCATAAAATGACTCACATGAACATTCATGTCAGGCCACAATTCACGTTGAAAACAATCGGGTTGCGTTTCAACAAAGTTTATCGCGCGACACAGATAACCTGCCTCACCCATAAATCGAGGTCGATGCTATTCTAAATAAGTTAGTAATAAAGATGACCGTTCGTCATCCGTCTCCTAAATGCCGTCTTTCATTACTTTTCGGAAGTAGATATTGAAGCATTCCAGGTCCGCCATAGCGCCCTGAACCGCCCCGGGTTCTCCGGAGACTCGTTTGTTTGAGTCAAGCCGCCATGGCTGACTCCTCCAGTTGGTCATAGTAGGCCTGCTCGAGTTCTGCAGGCGGCACATGTCCAATCGGTCCTAATAGCCGGCGATGGTTGAACCAGTCCACCCATTCCAACGTAGCGTACTCCACCGGGTCGATGGATTTCCAGGGCCCTCTTAGATAGATGACCTCGGTTTTGAACAAACCAATGACAGACTCGGCAAGGGCATTGTCATACGAGTCACCTGTGGTTCCCACAGAACATTCGATACTGGCCTCTGCCAGCCGCTCGGTATAGCGGATTGCCAGGTATTGGCTGCCCCGGTCGCTGTGATGGATCACTCCCTCGGTGTCTCCGCGGGCCCAGAGCGCCTGCTCCAGTGCATCCAGAACCAGTTCGGCTTTCATTGAACGGGATACGCGCCAACCAACGATGCGGCGGGCGAATACGTCAATAACAAAAGCCACAAAGACCAATCCCGACCAGGTCGCGACGTAGGTAAAGTCGGCAACCCAGAGCTGGTTCGGCTGGTCCGCCTGGAACTGGCGGTTCACCAGATCGGCCGGGTGGGTAGGCACTACACACAAGTGATATCATTTAGCTCGCAATCGATTCCCATCATTTTTGACCGATGCGAATATCGATGAGAGTTGTAATCGCACCCACTATGGTTCTAACCGGG
>JBDLIH010000052.1:0-22321 GCA_039714975.1 Pseudomonadota bacterium | reverse complement strand
CCACTCGCAACAGAAGACTTTTCAGCCGAAGACAGCGTTGCTCATCGTTTTTTTGCCAACCTGCTGCCCGAGGGTGGTGTTCGGGATCACATTGTTCGTGATCTGAAAATTCCCAATACCGATTTTGACTTGTTGCGCGCCATTGGTGGAGAGTGCGCTGGTGCACTCTCTATCCTGTCTGTTGAGCGCAATCCGTCAGAAGATCGAAGTTACCGTCCACTCCCGGATAAGGAATTGGCCAGACTGGTGGCCCGACGTGGCCAAATCTATGCGGCCTGGCCGAAGGCCAAACGACCGAGGCTCTCACTGGCCGGGGCACAGGATAAATGTCCTGTGCTGATCCGCAACGGCCACACTTTCCTCCCCGAGGGCGAAGCCCCCTCCAGTCATATCCTGAAATTCGAGTTGACGGACTATCGTCATCTGCCGGCCTATGAGACATTTACCAGCCATCTGGCCAGACAAATCGGCTTGCCCGTCGTCGATATTGAATTGCATTCCATTGAAAAGCGTTTCTATGCGCAGATTGAGCGCTATGATCGCGTATGGGATGAACGCGGTGAAGTACAACGTCTGCACCAGGAAGACTTCTGCCAGGCCCTGGGGTACGGGCACGAAAAAAAATACCAGGATTCCGGTGGCCCGACCTTTGCTGACTGCTACCAGTTGCTGCAGGACACCTCGACCGATCCCGCCATTGATACACAAAACCTGCTGCGCTGGCAGATTTTCAATGTCCTGGCCGGCAACTCGGATGGCCATGCCAAGAACCTGTCTCTGCTGTATTTACAAAACGGCGAGATTCGTCTGTCTCCCTTCTATGATCTGGTATGTACACGCGCCATTGAACGTATCGATTATCATCTCGCCTTTGCTGTCGGCGGGCAAAGAGACCCCGGGCAAATCACCACAAAACACTGGGATACGCTTGCCAGACAATGCGACGTGGGATCACGTTTCCTGCGCCGACTGCTACAAGATACTGCGGCCTCCTTACTGGAACAACTCGGTCACACAAAGGCGCTGTTTGAAGCGCAATACGGTGATTATCCATCACTGCAGCGCATCGAGCGTGTTGTCACACAGCAATGCCACCGTGCCACCGGAATTTAAAACAGCAAGCGTCCTGGATATCCTGGAAAACCCGGATCAAGACCGGGCCAACAGAGCATCGGCAAGAATCAGCGTGGAAGATGAGTGGAACGCAGCTAAAAAAACACAATTCGTAACGTATTGTTTTCTTCATAAGTAATGGCGGTTTCAAGAAAGGTTCCAGTCCTCTCCTCGGCACCATCACATCAAAGGCCGGTTGCCATGATTGGGCACCGGCCTATTCAAACGGGTGCCTGAGAATAATGGTCTCGGCACGGTCCGGCCCGGTTGAGATAATGGCAATGGGGGTTTCACACAGTTCCTCGACCTTGCTGAGGTAAGCCTGCGCGGCTGCCGGCAGGTCATCGAAACTTTTGGCGCCAACCGTTGATTCCGACCAGCCCGGCATTTCTATGTATTCAGGCTCACACTGCTCGATGAGATCTGCACCTGCCGGTGGAGTATCGATACTCTCACCATTGAGGGTATAGCTGACGGCAATCTTCAGCGTCTCAAGGCCATCAAGCACATCCAGCTTGGTGATACACATCCCGGAGACGCTGTTGATATCCAGTGAACGGCGCAAGGCAACGGTATCCAGCCAGCCACAGCGTCGCTGGCGACCGGTGGTGGCACCAAACTCGTGCCCCTTTTCGCCAAGATGATTGCCGACGTCATCGAACAGTTCGGTCGGGAACGGTCCGGCACCGACGCGGGTGGTATAGGCCTTGACGATGCCCAGCACATAGTCAATATGTCGCGGGCCAACGCCACTGCCACTGGCCGCACCACCGGCCGTGGTGGTGGACGACGTCACATAGGGATAGGTGCCATGGTCGATATCCAGCAAAGCGCCCTGCGCCCCTTCAAACATGATGTTCCTGCCCGCACGGCGCATGCGGTGCAGCAGCCCGGGGATATCTGCCACCATCGGGGCAATTTGTTCAGCCTGTTCCAGCGCCTCGTCCAGCACCTGCCGGTAATCCACCGGCTCGGCCTTGAAATAGTGCTGCAGTGCGTGGTTGTGATACTCCATGACTTCACGCAGGCGTTCGGTAAAGTGTGCCGGATCCAGCAACTCGCCGAGGCGCAGACCACGTCGCGACACCTTGTCCTCGTAGGCAGGCCCGATACCGCGCCCGGTGGTACCGATCGCTTTTTTACCACGTGCGCGTTCACGCGCCTGGTCGAGGGCAATGTGATAGGGAAGAATCAGCGGACAGGACTCGCTGATCTTCAAGCGTTCGCGTGCAGGCACACCGGCCTTATCCAGCATATCGAGCTCTTCAAGCAGCGCCATGGACGACAGCACCACGCCGTTGCCGATGAGGCACTGAACGTTGTCACGCAATATGCCCGATGGAATCAGGTGCAATACCGTTGTCTGCCCGTCAATCACCAGTGTGTGGCCGGCATTATGGCCGCCCTGAAATCGCACCACGGCAGCGGCCTTATCTGTGAGCAGATCAACGACCTTGCCCTTGCCTTCGTCACCCCACTGGGTACCGATGACAACTACATTTTTACCCATGAATATTCTCTCTGTTTTTAACCATCATGCTTGCCTTACCACCCACTGGCCCTTTTCATTGACCAGCAGCCGGTCACAGCCCATGCCAGTTGCATCACCTTCCTGACCGGGCAGGGCACGGATGACACGTTCACCTGCCTGCCGCAAGGCCTGTACCGCAGACAGCAGCTCATCTTCCTCACCGGCTGGCGCAAAGATGGCACCGCTGCTGTCGCCGAATGAACTCGAACTCAGCTGCATCAACTCTCTCAGGTCAGTGCTGAAACCGGTCGCCGGCCGCGAGCGTCCGAATACCTTGCCAATCGCATCGTAACGGCCGCCGCGCGCTATTTCCTGGCCACAGCCGGGAACAAACACGGCAAACACCATACCGGTCTGATAGCGGTAGCCGCGCAACTCCGCCAGGTCAAAGTTCAGCGTTTCATTACCGGCACGTTGCTCGATCAGCGTCGCGATGGCACTGAGATTTTCCAGCGCCGCAAATACCGGTTCGCTGGCCCCGGCCAGTTGTTCACGCGCCAGCTCAAGTACGCTGCGATCACCGTTGAGACTGGCCAATGCCGCCAGTCGCTGGCGCTGACCGGCATCGCTGACGTATGCCTCGAGCATTGCCTCTATTTCCGGCACAGCCTTGCGTTGCAGGGCATCGAACAGTTCATTTTCCTGTTGCCCGGAAAGACTGGCATCCCTCGCGAGCCCGCGAAAGATTCCCACGTGGCCAAGGTCAATGTGAAGGTCCTGGATCGACAGCAGTTGCAGCGATTCCAGCAACAGCTTGATTATCTCGACATCACTCTCGACGCCTGCATGACCGAACAGTTCGGCACCGACCTGCAGGGGACTGCGGGAACCGCCAAAACCGTCACTGCGCGTATGCAGTACTGTATCCATGTAGCACAGGCGTGTCGGTTCACTGCGCTGCAGCGGGTGTGCATCGATACGCGCGGCCTGCGGCGTCATGTCGGCACGCAGTCCCATCATGCGCCCGGTCAGTTGATCGGTCACCTTGAAGGTCTGTAATTCCAGGTCATTGCCGGTACCGGTCAGTAACGACTCCAGATACTCGATCAACGGCGGCATAATGAGGTCGTAACCCCAGCGCGAAAACAGGTCCAGCAACTCCCGCCGTGCGTACTCCAGCCGCCACGCCTCGGGAGGCAGGACTTCATCAACGCCTTCCGGCAGTAGCCACTGATCTTTGCTGCTCATAGTCAATTCTTTACGTTTTATATAAGCTGCAGGAGCGCCTTGCAGGCACGATGCGTATTTGAAACATTTCGCGGCTGCAAGCCGCTCCTACACCACGTCACACACCGATTCTGGCTATCTGACGATTGTCAGCAGCACCACACCGATAATCATGCTCACCAGGCCGGTTATGCGCAGCGTCCGGTCATCCAGTTGCGAGACCATTGCCACCATCCGCCGCAACGACTGCGGATTCAGGAACGGCACCATACCCTCAATCACCAGCAGCAGCGCGAGGGCTGCCAGCAGATCATTCCAGATAATCCCCATCATTCACCCCCCGGAATCAGCCCGGGAGGTACCGGTTACAATTACTCGCCGGAATAATCACTGAAGTACCTGAAGAACTCGGAATCAGGTTCCAGCACCAGCACATCCTGCTGGCTGGCAAGTGCCTCGCGATAGGCATTCATGCTGCGATAGAAGGTGTAGAATTCCTGGTTTTCCCCATAGGCATTGGCGTAAATCTCGGTTGCAAGTGCATCACCCTCACCACGCGAGATTTCCGCATCGCGCTTCGCCTCGGCAAGAATAACGGTGCGCTCCCTGTCGGCAACGGCCTGAATACCCTTGGCGGCCTCCTGGCCCTGTGCACGGTGTTCCTTGGCAATACGCTCACGTTCCGCACGCATGCGTTGATACACCGAATTCCGTACTTCTTCGGGCAGCTCGATCTGCTTGATGCGGACATCCACGATTTCGATGCCAAAGGGCTCCACTTCGTTGTTGGCCTTGATTGTCAAATCCTTCATCATCACGGAACGATCATCTGATACCACCTGTTTGATGGTGCGCTTGTCAAACTCAAGCTGCAGGCCGTTGTTTACGATCTGCAGCAGGCGCAACCCCGCCTGGCGTTCATCACCCATAAACGAGGTGTAATACTTCGCCGGGTGTTTAATGCGCCACTTGACGAAGAAGTCGACCGAGACATTCTTCTTCTCACCGGTCAGGAAACGTTCCGGGCGTGTATCCAGTGTCAGGATGCGCTTGTCGAACTTGCGTACATTATTGATCGGCCAGGGCGCCTTGACGTGCAGACCCGGCTCGTATCTGGACTCCACGATCTCACCCAGCTGGAACTTGATGGCCAGCTGCCGCTCATCAACAATAAACAGCGAACTCAAACCAACCAGCAGGGCCGCAGCAATCAGGACAAAACTAAAATTTTTCATCATTAGCGGATCCCTCCTTCACGGGAGGATGTACGTCTGCGCGGCCCGTCACCGGGTGGTGTTGGCGTGACATTGATTTGCACATCCTCAACCGGTGCCCTCGGAACCATGCCCTTGTTCTCCATCAACTTGTCCAGCGGGATATACATCAGGTTGTTACCACCCTCTACCTGCATGATCACCTTGCTGGTATTGGCCAGTACGTACTCCATGGTCTCGATGTACATGCGCTTGCGGGTAATTTCCGGTGCCTTTTCGTACTCCAGCCGTGTTTGTGTAAAACGGCTCGCCTCACCCTCTGCACCGGCAACCACCTTGTCGCGGTAGGCCATGGCCGCCTCGCGCATGCGCGCGGCATCACCACGTGCCTTTGGCAGTATATCCAGCGCATAGGCCTCGGCCTGGTTCTTGTAGCGCACCTCGTCCTCCTGTGCCTTGATGGCATCCTCGAAGGCACCCTGCACTTCTTCCGGGGGCTGCGGATCCTGCAAGTTGACACTGGTCAGTATCAGACCGGCCTTGTACTTGTCGAGGATGTTCTGCGTCAGCTCCTTGGTCTGCTGAACAATCGCGCCACGTCCACCACTGAGAAATTCATCCATCGAAATACCACCGATAACTTCACGCAGTGCACTTTCCGTGGCTTCCTGCAGGGTGTAATCCGGATCACGCACCTGGAACAGGTATTCCTGGGCATTTCTCACCTGGTATTGCACGGCAACTTCGACCTGGATGATATTCTCATCCCGGGTCAGCATCTTGGCACGGTGACTGACGGTACGCAGGTTATCGACATCGACCTTGTCGATCGTCTCGATACCCCGCATGAACCAGTGCGGCCCCGGCTCGGTGATCTTGTTGAACTCGCCCAGGCGCAACACCACGCCGCGTTCGGCCGGCTGGATAATATAAATCCCGGACAAGACCCAGGCCAGTATGGCAACGATCGCTATCAGGCCAAAGTTCAGTGGCTTGCCACCGCCTTTTTTACCGATGCCGCCACCCTTGCCACCAAAAAACTTGTTCATCCGGTCACGCATCTTGCGCGCCATTTCATCAAGGTCTGGCGGACCGTCATTACCACCGCCACCCCACGGGTCCTTTTTGTCGCCACCCGGTTCATTCCAAGCCATACATTCCTCCAATTCAGACCAAGACAAGGCACATACCGTCAACAGCATGTACCTGGATAATGGGTTAGTTTAAGAAGCTTGCGCAGTACCCGCAACAAAATCCACGGAATCTGCCTTGTGAAAATCACAGTCACCTTCGGCTTCACGGATTATTTTATCAATATTTCTCTGTGCCATACAGATTTCAAGCCACCAGCTACCCTGCTCGTCAACGTGCTCCGATACGACCTGCCCTATCTCATAGAGGGAGGAACGGGTACGCCCTGCTTCAGGTGACAAATGCAACCAGCCATGTACCTGTGTGCCATGAAAATGCGCCATCAGGGCTTCCGCCAGCAGGTCCAGGCCAGCCCCGGTCACGGCAGACACCCACACCCGGTCTACCCGGCCGTCATCCCGGTAATCAATACGGGGTTCATCGCCCGAGAGATCAATCTTGTTATAAATACGAATCTGGGGGACCTCGGCCGCACCGATCTCCAGCAATACCTCGTTGACCTGTTCTATATGGGCATGTTTTTCCGGGTCATGCGCATCCACCACATGCAACAGCAGGTCGGCCGTGCGGGTCTCTTCCAGCGTGGCGCGAAAAGCCGCCACCAGATCATGCGGCAGGTGCCGGATAAAACCCACCGTATCCGCCAGCACCAGCGGTCCGACACCCTGCACGTCAACCCGGCGCAAGGTCGGGTCCAGCGTGGCAAACAACTGGTCGGCCACCAGCGCATGCGCACCGGTCAGGGCATTGAACAGGGTCGATTTGCCGGCATTGGTGTAACCCACCAGTGACACGGCCGGCACGTCGGCCCGTTGTCGTGCACGGCGCCCCTGGTGACGTTGCCGTTCAACCTTGTCGAGGCGCTGGTTAATAACCTTGATACGCGCATTGAGCATGCGTCGATCGGATTCCAGCTGGGTTTCACCCGGTCCACGCAGCCCGATACCACCTTTTTGCCGTTCGAGGTGGGTCCAGCCACGCACCAGGCGGGTGGACAAATGCCGCAACTGTGCCAGCTCTACCTGCAGCTTGCCTTCGAAGGTACGCGCACGTTGTGCAAAAATATCGAGGATCAGACCGGTGCGGGCAACCACGCGGCAGGAAAGTAACCGTTCCAGGTTTCTTTCCTGGGTCGGACTGAGCGGGTGATTGAAAATGACCAGCTCGGCCCTGTGCTGCTGTACGGCGGCAAGGACTTCATCCGCCTTGCCCTTGCCGATAAATAATCGCGGATCCGGTGAGGCACGCGTGCCGGTTACCGTGGCAACGGCTGCTGCCCCGGCTGAACCAACCAGTTCGGTGAATTCCTGCAGATCCTCCTGACCGGCGCCATCGGGAAAATTGACATGGACCAGAACGGCCCGCTCACCGCTATCGGGGCGTTCGAACAAACAGGCACCCCGTTGCTTGGCTACTCAAATCAGGCATTTCCTGGCTGACTGTCGTCACTGTCACTGTCACCGTCATCCGACCCTGGCATCCGAACGTTACGTGCCGGCACCACGGTTGAAATAGCATGTTTGTAGACCATCTGACTGACCGCATTCTTTAAAAGTACAACAAATTGATCAAATGACTCGATCTGGCCCTGCAGCTTGATGCCATTGACCAGATAAATCGAAACCGGGACTCGCTCTTTGCGCAAGGCATTCAGAAAAGGGTCCTGCAAAGATTGCCCTCTATTCATGTTTTTACTCCTTTTTTTGTTCCGTTCATAATCAATATTGTGTCTATTGAATTCCGTTTCAACACATCCACCGTCTGTCCTGCGCAAATAATACTAAATTTTTAAGACAATCACAGACTTAATTTGCTCTCCCGGCCGTTTTTTCCCAGCCATTCGTCGAAGTGCTGGCAGACCCTGTCCAGAACGCGGCTATCCCCGGCGGCCAGGCTTTCCAGGTCCGGTTCACCACGCAGCCAGGTCAACTGACGCTTGGCATACTGGCGGGTCGCGATAATCGCCTGCTCGACCATGGCCTCATACTCCAGCTGGCCGGACAGATAGCGCCACAGTTGCCGGTAACCGACCGCCCGCATGGCCGGGAGTTCAGCACTTAACTCACTGCGGTCAAACAGTTTTTTGACCTCATCAAGCAGTCCGTCTGCCAGCATCTGCTGAAACCGGTCTGCAATCCGGTCATGCAGCAGCTGTCTGTCCCCGGGAATCAGTGCCAGTTTCAATACCCGGTAAGGCAAGTCGCTGGCCAATTGTTGCGCATGAAAGGCACTCATGGGCTGTCCACTGAGTTCATAGACCTCCAGTGCCCGCTGGATCCGTTGCGGGTCTGTAGCATGTATTTTGGCTGCCGATTCCGGGTCAACCGCTGCCAGGCGCTCGTGCAAGGCCTTCCAGCCGTCGCGCTTCGCTGCCGCCTCCAGCCGGGCACGGACTACCGGGTCGGCAGCCGGCATAGCGGACAGGCCATATTGCAGCGCCCGAAAATACAGAAACGTCCCGCCAACCAGTAGCGGTACGCGCCCCCGGGCGGTGATCTCCGCCATCGCCAACAGTGCATCAGCGCGAAAATCTGCGGCCGAATACGGTTCCGATGGATCGCGGATATCGATCAGGCGGTGCGGGGCAATAGCCAGTACATCCGCAGCCGGTTTCGCCGTGCCGATATCCATGCCACGGTACACCAGTGCGGAGTCGACACTGATGATCTCCATGGGATAACGCTTGACCAGTTCGACCGCGAGCGAGGTCTTGCCGGACGCCGTTGGCCCCATGAGGAAGACGGCGGGTGGAAGCGTTACGCCCACAGCCCGGAATCGCGCCTGCAAGGCGCTCCTACGCCAATAGAAACACCTGCAGGAGCGGATCGCATCCGCGAAGCAGTCGAAACAACTGTAGGAGCGCCTTGCAGGCGCGAACAGGGACTACCTGCCACGCTGAAACAACTTGTCCAGCTCATCCAGGCTCACCTGCACCCAGGTTGGACGACCATGATTACATTGCCCGCTGCGCTCGGTAATCTCCATCTGGCGTAACAGTGCATTCATTTCATCAAGGGTGAGACGCCGGTTGGCACGTACCGAGCCGTGACAGGCCATGGTGGACAGCAGTTCGTTGACAGAATCCTGGATGCGTTGACTGTGTCCATGTTCCAGCAGATCAGACAGTACATCACGTACCAGTGCCGCGATGTCCGCCTCATGCAGCAACGCCGGTACCTGGCGTACCATGACCCGCTCCGGACCGAGGCGGTCTATCTCAAAACCCAGCGTGGCGAACCAGCCCTGGCGCTGTTCGCAGACATCGGCTTCACGCTGGCTGACATCCAGACTGATCGGCACCAGCAGGGGTTGTGTACGAATACCCTCGCCCTGCTGTGCGGTTTTCAGGCCTTCGTAGGTAATGCGTTCATGCGCGGCATGCATGTCCACCAACACCAGCCCCTCGCTATTCTGGGCAAGAATAAACACACCGTGTAACTGCGCCAGCGCGAAGCCCAGTGGATACTCGTCCGGCCTGGCCGCTGCGACAGGTGTCTCTGTCCTGGCTGCGGGTCCGGAAGACGGTTGCGGATGCAGCGCGGCATAACGTGACACCTGCTCCTGCACACCCAGTGACATCCTGCCCTGTGAGGGTGCACTGCCCGCCGCGGTCGTTACCCGCAGGGAATCCAGCGGTCTGGTCGGTTGTGGCGCCGGCTGCTCATTGCCCGGTCGCAGCTGTGCCAGGGCTTCATGCAGCGTCCTGAACAGGTAATCATGCACCAGACGGCTGTCACGAAAGCGGACTTCATGCTTGGTTGGATGCGCATTGACATCCACCGAGGCCGGATCAATCGCCAGGAACAGCACATAGGCCGGGTGTCGACCGTGAAACAACACATCCTGATAGGCCTGCCGGATCGCATGGGTGACCAGCTTGTCGCGCACCATGCGATTATTGACATAGAAAAACTGCAAATCGGCCTGACTGCGGGAAAACGTCGGTTGCGCCACCCAGCCCTGCAGGGACAGGCCCGCGGCCGCGTGGTTAATGTAGATGGCCTGCTCCATAAAGGCCTTGCCACATAACTCGGCGACACGCCGCTCCTGCTGCTCGCGGGTCACGGCCGCCGGGAGGTGGAACACGGGACGCTGGTTATGCTGCAGTTTGACGGCGACAGGAAAGCAACTCAGTGCAATACGTCGCACTACATTTTCAATGTGTTTGAACTCGGTCTTCTCGGTACGCAGGAACTTGCGGCGCGCCGGGGTATTAAAAAACAGGTCTTTTACGTCGACCGTAGTGCCGGGAGGATGGGCCAGTGGTGCCGTGTCCAGTGACTGATCAGAACCATCACCCTGCACGGTCCAGCCACTGTCGGCCGTCGCGGTTCGCGCACTGAGCTGCAGGCGGGAGACCGACGCGATGCTGGGCAGTGCCTCGCCCCGGAAGCCCAGGCTGCCAATCTGTTCAAGGTCTTCCAGCGAGGTGATCTTGCTGGTGGCATGCCGCGACAGGGCCAGCGACAACTCGGTCTGCTGAATGCCGATGCCATCGTCTCGCACCCGAATGCGTTGTTTGCCCCCTTGCTCGACATCCACCTCGATGCTCTGTGCACCGGCATCGATACTGTTCTCCAGCAATTCCTTGACCACGGATGCCGGTCGTTCGATGACCTCACCGGCCGCGATCTGGTTGACGAGTTGTGAAGGCAGCACCTGGATGGACATTGATCAGGACAGGCAATTACAGGACCCGCACAGTGTACTGCCAGGCGGCATGACAGAGAAGAGGCGGATTTTCGAAAGAGTTAACTGCCGCGCAGCGGAGGAATTCGCAGGGTATCCCCGACGCGCAGGCGGTCGGATTTAAGGCCGTTAAAACCGCGCAGGTTGTTCAGGCTCACCTGGTAGGCCGCGGCAATATCACTCAAGGTATCACCCCGTTTGATCTTGTGCTTGCGGGCCACCCGCAGCGTGCCCGGTGGCGGGTGATTGTCAAAATAGTCACTAATACCGTTCAGCATGGCCTGCGCCAGTTTCGCCTGGTGCCTGCTGCTGCGCAGGTTGTTCTCTTCTGTCGGGTTGGAGATAAAGGCGGTCTCAACCAGAATCGACGGGATATCCGGTGATTTCAGCACCATGAAACCGGCCCGTTGTACGGTCGACTTATGCGTTTTACCCAGTCGCTTCAAACCACTCAGCATATTGCTGGCCACCTCGTGACTGGCCGCAAGCGTTGCCGACTGCGATAGATCCAGTAACACACCGGTCAGCATGTCGTCCTTGTCGTCGAGACTGACGCCACCGGCAAGATCAGCCGCATTCTCCTTGGCAGCAATCCAGCGGGCCATTTCGGATGATGCACCACGGCGTGACAATACGAACACGGATGAGCCACGTGCACGCTGGTCACGGAAAGCATCGGCATGGATCGAAATAAACAGGTCAGCATTGTGTTTACGCGCCTTGTCGATACGCTGTCGTAACCCGAGAAAGTAGTCACCATCGCGTATTAGCACCGGGCGCATGCCGGGTTCTTTCCTGATGAGTTCGGCCAGCTTGCGCGCAATAGCCAGTACGACCGTCTTTTCCCTTGTGCCACGCCGTCCTTTGGCACCGGGATCCTTTCCACCATGCCCGGCATCAATAGCAATCACCAGTTCGCGGGGTAGCGTGGATATCGCGGTCGTCGTGGTCTTTACCGGTGCGGATTTGACAGCATGACTGGCTTTCCCGGGGACTGCTTTGGGGGCTGCCTTGGAAGCAGCCTTGGGGGTGCTGGCCCTGGAATTTTGTACCGCCGTGTCGACTTCATAGAGATCGATCACCAGTCGGTGGCCGTAACGACCATTGGGTTTCAGGCTAAACGCCTTTGGCTTGGTCCCCTGCGTCAGGTCCAGCACGATACGCAGTGTGTCCTTTTTATTCTTCGCTGCACGTACACCCTTGACCAGCCCGGCGCTGGCTCCTGTTGAATTCAGAGCGGCAGAAGCACGTGCGGAGGGTACATCGATGACCAGGCGGTCGGGGTTCTTCAGGGAAAAAATCTTATGCTTTACCGAGCCGCTGGTATCGAACACAACGCGGGTATGGTCCGGTGCCTCCCAGAGGCGAACACCTTTGATATCGACAGTCTCCGCAAGGACGGTGGCCTGCCCAACCAGACAGAGACACAACCCTGAGAGCAGTCTTTTCAGCCAACGTTGAGTTGATGATCCCCTATTCATTTCAGGGGATTCTAGCCACAAACTGCAGATCAATGCAAGAAATACTGTTTAAACTCTATGGGATAGCGTCAAAAGGTGAACGCCAATCGAGATGGTCGCCCTAATCGGCAAGAATCAGGCCATTTCGAGGCCCGTAAGCAGCTGTTTTCCTGCCAGGGTAGTCGGCACCAGGTCAGCCTCGCGACCACTGCCGGAATATTCAATATCAATAGTGAGATCGGCCGGCGGCAGCATGCCGCTACCCCGCTCCGGCCATTCAATCAGTAACAGTGCCGGCTCTGCCAGCATGTCACGCAGACCCAGCCATTCCAGTTCCTCCGGATCCGCCAGGCGGTACAGGTCCAGATGAAACACCGGACAGTGTGCGCACGGGTACGGTTCAACCAGAGTATAGGTCGGACTCCTGACCTTGCCTGCATACCCCAGCGCATGGATAAAACCACGTGCCAGTGTGGTCTTGCCGGCGCCCAGATCACCGCGCAAATACACGACGGCCGGCGTGATTGAGTCTGCCAGTCGTGCACCCAGTTGTTCCATGGCAGCGGCATCAGCCAGCGCAAGCTTCATGCCCTGTCCCTGGTGGCGTTCAGAACCGTGCGCAACGCCGCAATGACATCACGCGCGATCAAGCCGCGCTCACCTTCTTTGGCGGCGATATCACCGGCACAGGCATGTGCGCACACGCCGGCCAACGCCGCCGCCTCGATGGCCATACCCTGTGCAATCAGGGCCGCAATGACACCGGCCAGGACATCACCAGTGCCAGCGGTCGCCATGCCGGGATTACCGGCCCCACACACCACCGGCATGCCATCGGCAGACTGGATCAGGGTACCCGCTCCTTTCAACACCGTTGTTCCACCGTACTGCCTTGAGATCGCATGCGCCGCTGCAAAGCGATCAGCCTGAACGTGCTTTACTGTCTTATCAAGCAGGCGCGCCGCTTCACCCGGGTGCGGCGTCAACACCTGCCTGTCGAAGGGCTGTGCCTGACCGGCGAGGTTATTCAACGCATCGGCATCGATAACCCGGGGCTGCGGGGTTTCCAGCACCGCCGACAACAGTGACTGTGCCCAGACAGAGCGACCCAGACCGGGGCCGATCAATAACACGCTGGCCGAATGGAGTAATGCCTTGAGCTGCTGCGCAGATGCCACGCCGTGACACATCAGTTCCGGGCAGGCGGTAGCAATCAGCGTCGCATGTTCAGGGCGTGTGGCAAGGCTGACCCGCCCCGCACCGCTGCGCAGCGCGGCCTCCCCGGCAAGCCGCGCGGCACCCGCCATGCCGTGGTCACCGCCAATCACCAGCACATGACCATAATGGCCCTTGTGTGCGTTACGCAGGCGTGGGCTCGCCAGTCTGCCAAGCGGCGGTTGTTGCAGCAGTGTCGCCGCCACTGGCACTTGCTCGATAATATTCCCGGGCACATCCAGGTCATCGAACGTAAGGCTGCCACAATGATCTGCCGCAGCACCGGTATACATGCCGGCCTTGCGGCCAATGAAGGTCACCGTCTGATCTGCATGAATGGCCACGCCTGCTACCGCACCGGTATCCGCCTGCAAGCCACTCGGGATATCCACTGCCAGTACCGGAACAGTAGCAGCATTCATGACCTCAATCGCGGTGCGCCAGGCCCCTTCCAGCGGCCGGTCAACACCGGTGCCCAGCAAGGCATCGACAATCACCTCGGACTCAATGGCAATATCTGCGGTAAATGGCAACACCTGGCCGCCTGCCGACAAAAACGCATCGTGCGCCTGCTGCGCATCAGCCTGCATCCGCGCCGGGTCCCCAAGCTGGACCAGCTGCACCTGCCAGTTTGCCTGCAGCGCCAGACGTGCGATGACAAAGCCGTCGCCACCGTTATTGCCGGCACCGCAGAACACGGCCAGTGAACGTGCCGCGGGCCATTGCGCACGTAATACCGCCCAACAGGCCTCACCGGCACGCGTCATGAGTGTGTATCCGGGGATACCCGCCTCTTCAATCGCCAGGCGGTCCAGTTCGCGCACCTGCGCAGTGGTGTAGAGGTGATGTGATTGTGCGTTTATATCCGTCATCAGGAATTTGCCGCAATGAAAACACGTAATCCCAAATCGTAGCACCCGTTGGAGCGGACCGCATCCACGATTGTGTTTGGCTCATGAAATCGCCCTTGTGAATCTCCTGCGGTATATTCAGAAACGATGGGCAATATAAACACTCAACCCGATCCGGATCTTGATTACCCGGCACTCGCCCGGCATATCAAACGCTGGGGAACGGAACTCGGCTTCCAGCAAGTCGGTATCGCCGATACCCGACTTGACGAGGATGAAGCCTGGCTGTTGCAGTGGCTGCAAGCCGGACACCACGGTGAAATGGATTACATGCAGCGTCATGGCACCCGTCGCAGCCGGCCGGCCGAACTGGTGCCCGGTACCGTGCGCGTTATATCGGCACGCCTGGAATACTGGCCGGCCGGGGCACAACCGGCTGACGAGGTATTGCAGGACCCGGCGCTGGCCTATCTGTCCCGCTACGCCCTCGGGCGTGACTATCACAAAATGATTCGCAAGCGGCTGCAACAGCTGGCGACAAAAATCGAGTCGCTCACCGGACCGTTTGGATACCGCGCCTTTACCGACAGCGCGCCGGTACTGGAAAAGGCACTGGCCCGGCAGGCCGGTCTTGGCTGGATTGGCAAACACACCAACCTGATCAACGAGCGGGCCGGTTCGTGGTTTTTTATCGGTGAGCTGTATACCAATCTGCCGTTACCGGTGGACCCGCCCGCAGACAATCACTGCGGCAGCTGCCAAAGCTGTATCGACGTCTGTCCGACACAGGCAATCATTGGACCGTACAAGCTCGATGCCCGTCTGTGTATCTCCTACCTCACCATTGAATTGCGCGGCAGCATCCCCGAGCAGCTGCGTTCTCAAATCGGCAACCGGGTCTATGGCTGTGACGACTGCCAACTGGTGTGTCCGTGGAACCGCTTTGCGGGCCCGAGTGCTGAAGATGATTTCAGCCCCCGCCATGGTCTCGATAGCAGCGAGCTGCTGCGTCTGTTTGGCTGGGATGAAAATGAATTCGAAGAAAATACACGCGGCAGTGCCATTCATCGTATCGGTTACGCGTGCTGGTTGCGCAATATTGCCGTCGGTCTCGGAAACGCGCCCACCACGGAGGATGTCATTAGTGCATTACGTGCGAAACAGGCTCATCCATCCGGGCTGGTACGGGAACACGTGGAGTGGGCCTTGCGGCAGCATGAATAATTCTCGCAAAGACGCAAAGATCGCAAAGTTATAAGTTTTTGTTTACCCGTATATTAAGATTCTTTCTTGGCGTCTTTGCGCCTTGGCGAGAGAAATTACAGCGTTTATGGATTAAATCTAGTTAACGTTTATCTTTTAGCTTCAGACCCTGCTCATACAGCACATTCTTCGACAAGCCGGTGATCTTCGCCGCAAGTGCAGCCGCCTGTTTCAGCGGCAACTCCGACATCAGCACCGCAAGCACCTGCTCGGAAGCAGTGTCAATCGCCGCAGGATCACGCGGCGGCGCACCCTGCACCATGACGACAAATTCACCTTTCTGCTGATGACTGTCTGCCTGTATCTGTTCAAGCAGACCGCCCAGCGTGCCTGTCAACACGGTTTCAAAGGTCTTGGTCAGCTCGCGGGCAATGCTGGCTTCACGCTCATCGCCCAGGCATGCGGCCATATCAGCCAGGCAATCAACGATACGGTGACTGGATTCGTAGAATACGAGGGTCGCTGCTTCCGTCACCAGCCCCTGCAGATGCTGCCGGCGGGCGGCCTGTTTCGTCGGTAAAAACCCTGCAAAGACAAAGCGGTCGGTGGGCAGGCCGGCCACCGACAGGGCCGCGATCAGGGCCGACGGGCCTGGCACCGGGACTACCCGGAGACCGGCCTGGCGGGCTGAGCGCACCAGGTGAAAACCGGGATCACTGATCAGCGGGGTACCGGCATCCGATACCAGCGCAATATCTGCGCCTGCAGCGAGTTTCCGCAACAGCCTGTCGGTGACACCACGCTCGTTATGCTCATGTACGGACAACAGGTCAGTACCAATGCCGTAGTGCGCCAGCAATTTCCTGCTGTGCCGGGTATCCTCGGCTGCAACCAATGACACCTTCCTGAGCACCTCGAGGGCACGCGCAGAGATGTCTTGCAGATTTCCAATCGGGGTGGCCACGATGTACAACACACCGGCACGGTTGTCAGACTTGTTCATAGAACCGGCATCCTAGCAAATATCCGGCTACAGCAATGCCAAACCCTGACGTTGTTCTCCGAATGGATAAATTGCAGTCAATTTGCCCGTCATACAGGTAGACGCCGATTCAGCTTTTCAGTAGAGTCTGCGGACGTCCACCAATGATGTTTTCGATGCAAATTTCCGTTCTTTTCCCCACCGCCGTGTTGCGCACTGCCCTCACAGCACTGTTACTGACGATGCTCATTGCCGGCTGTGGCACAGCGCCCACACACGGCCCGGGAACCGTCAGCCCTGTGCAGCAGCAGGCACGTTTACTGGAAGCCAGCGGCGACTATGCGGCGGCCGCGCAACTCTATCTCCAGGCCGCATCCCGGACGAGCGGAGAGGAACAGCAAACACTGCAATTATGGGCTGCCGACAGCCTGATCCGCGGCGGGGATTTTCTTTCCGCCCGACAGCTAATGGATGAAATACCCGCGCCACTCGCGGGCAGTGACTTGCACCCACCCTATACCGTCAATATGGCGGCACTTGCCCTCGCCGAACAACACCCCGAGCAGGCCCTGACACTGCTCGACAAGGTCCCCGTCAGTGGTGCCTGGCGAGCTGACTTTCACCGCTTGCGTGCCGAGGCCTACCTGCAGGAATTTCGCTATTACCTGAGTGCCCGGGAGCGGGTACTGCTTGATCCCCTGCTCATAGATCCCGATGCACAACTCGATAACCAGTTTGCAATCTGGGAAACGCTGAACCGGTTGACCGATTCGGAACTGCAGCTACTGCGGACGGCACCTCCACCCGACCCGCTCAGCGGCTGGATGGAACTGGTCGAACTGTCACGCCTGTACCTGCAACAACCGGAGGCACTGGCGGAGGTCACACCACACTGGCAACAGCGTTACCCGGGGCACCCGGCAACACAGGCTTTCATCCCGAAATTACTCGACAACATGTCCCTCGCCGGCCAAACTCCCGAGCAGATTGCATTGTTATTACCGTTAAATGGCAAGCTGGCCGAGGCCGCCGGCGCCATTCGCGATGGCGTTCTCGCGGCCTACTATGATGTCCCGGATACGGCAGCACAACCACGCCTGCAGGTTTATGACAGTGGGGATACAGCCGAAACCACACTGACTGCCTATCAGCAAGCGGTGCTCGATGGCGCACAATTCGTGATCGGGCCACTGCGCAAGGAAGCCGTACAGGCACTGGCCATGCAACAGCAACTGGCCGTGCCGGTGCTGGCGCTGAATCAGCTCGAAGAACAAGCCCTGCCCAATCTGTCGCTGTTCCAGTTTGGGCTGGCGCCCGAGGATGAAGCACGCGAGGCTGCCCGCCTCGCCTGGCGAGAAGGCTATACCCGGACCATAGCGCTGTTGCCGGAAAACGAGTGGGGTGAGCGGGTCTATGCAGCATTTGCAGACGAATGGCTGAAGCTGGGTGGTGAAATACTGGACACCCGCCGCTATGACATCAGCAAGACTGACCATGGCAAAATCATCAGCGGTTCACTCAATCTGGACAGCAGCAAGGCGCGACACCAGCAGCTGACTCGCCAGTTGGGAATGGCGCTCGAATTCGAACCACGACGGCGCCGGGATATCGACTTTTTCTTCCTGATTGCCGCACCGAACCAGGCGCGCCTGATTCGGCCACAGTTGCGTTTCTACCGCGCCTCCTCACTCCCCGTCTATGCCACCTCCAGGGTGTACAGTGGCCAGTCAAACGCGGCGCAGGATGCCGATATGGATGGCATCATCTTCTGTGACATGCCGTGGACGCTGGACAAGGATGGCAGCTGGCAACACTTGCAGCAAACGATCAATGATTTCTGGCCGGCAGATGCCGGCCGCTATGCCCGTCTGTATGCGCTTGGCATCGATGCCTATCGCCTGGTCCCCTACCTCGGCAAGGTCAACGGCAGTATCTTCGGTGCCTACCGTGGCGTGACCGGCAACCTGACACTGCTCAACCAGGGTCATATCAGCCGCACCCTGCGTTGTGCTGAATTCAGGCAGGGTCTGCCGGTCCTGCTGGAACAGGGCACTGGCGATGAAATATCGATCCCTGATGCGGTCATAAACTAGACAGTGGATACACAGACACGCGGCAAGGATGCCGAAGACCGTGCCTGCCACTATCTGCAGACGCAGGGTCTGCAACTGCTACAACGTAACTATCGCAGCAAACGTGGAGAAATTGACCTGATATTGCAGGATAAAAGCAGCCTGGTATTTGTTGAGGTTCGCTACCGCAGCAACCCGCGCTTTGGAACGGCTGCAGAGTCAGTCGACCGGCGCAAGCAGTCAAGACTCATTGCCTGTGCGCAACATTATCTGCTGACTCATCCGGATTCCTGCGAACAACCCTGCCGCTTTGATGTGGTATCGATCACGGAATCCACAACCGCTATCGAGTGGATACCGAACGCCTTTACTGCTGCGGAGTAATACATGGATATCAATGACCGGGTTGCTCGCGTCAAACAGAATTTCGAGGAAAGTATCGAGACCAAGCAACAGTCACTGGAGCCGCTTGCACGGGTAACGGCACAGGCAGCCAGCCTGATCGCGCTGGCGCTGGACAAGGGCGGTAAAATTCTGAGCTGCGGGAATGGCGGTTCTGCCGGTGATGCGCAGCATTTTTCATCCGAGCTGCTGAATCGTTTTGAAATGGAACGTCCCGGTCTGCCGGCAGTCGCACTCACGACGGACAGTTCGACACTGACATCCATTGCCAATGACTATGATTACGGCCAGATTTTTTCCAAACAGATACTGGCACTCGGCAACCCGGGTGATGTACTGCTGGCCATTTCCACCAGTGGCAGTTCAGATAATGTCTGCAAGGCCGTGGAAGCTGCACACAGCCGCCACATGCAGGTGGTCGCGCTGTCCGGACGGGACGGTGGTACTATGGCGGCCCTGCTGCAGGAACCGGATATAGAAATTCGCGTGCCGGCAGCATCAACGGCGCGCACCCAGGAAGTGCACTTGCTGGTGATCCACTGCCTGTGCGACCTCATTGACCAACACATTGCTTCACAGGAGAACTAAGCACATGAAACTTACCCGGACGCTTCTCATGGTCATCCTGGCAGCCAATCTGCTGGGCGGTTGTGCCGCTGTCGTTGTCGGAGGCGCAGCCGTTGGCGCCAGTGCCGTGCATGAACGCCGTACAGTCGGCGCCATGATTGATGACGAAGGAATCGAATGGAAAGTCCGTCTCGCCATCTATAACGACAAACCCCTGAGCAGCCAGAGCCATACCGGTGTGATCAGTGTTAACGGCGTGGTACTGCTGGTCGGCCAGACACCCACTGAAGCATTGCGCCAGCAGGCAACAAACCTTGCCAGAGGTGTCGAATCTGTACGTGTTGTCCACAACGAACTGGCAATTGCCGCCCCCAATTCCTACATGACGCGCAGCAGTGACTCCTATATCACCTCCAAGGTAAAAACCAGCCTCTTCAAGGTGAAGGGGCACGAGGACTTCGACCCGACCCGCGTCAAGGTGGTCACGGAAAACGGTACCGTTTACCTGATGGGGATTCTCTACCGCTCCGAAGCCGAAGATGCCGCCAATCAGACCAGCCAGGTCGGGGGCGTTCAGAAAGTGGTGAAATTATTCGAGTATCTGGATTAGTCTTGCGAATACCAATGATAAAACCAGGCATCGCAATCCACATCATCAGCGCCGCCTTGCTTGCTGAGTCGACCTTTGCAGACACGACCATCAGACTGGGAGGCAGCGAAGATGCATCGAGAACCGTCATCCAGGTAAAAGGCCACATGGCGCGCATGGCACAGTCGGGGCAACCGGGTCACGTATTGTTCGACCGGGCCCGCCATGTCGCAATTTACGTCGATCCGGTGAAGCAGGAATACCGTGAAATAGACCAGCAACAACTGGACAAGTACGCTGAAATCATTGCCATGCTGCGCCAGCAGATGGAACTGCTGTCGACACAGATGCAAAACATGCCGGCCACCCAGCGTGCATTCATCGAACAACAGATGGGCATCCCTGCCGGTGGACTGCCTGATCTTGAGGCCCTGAGCACAGAACCGCGCGGTTTCTATAACGTCGGCGGATTCAGATGCCAGTTACAGGTGTTATTTAAAGACCAGCAGCCCATCGGCGAAGTCTGCCTGGCCACGGCTGCGGATGCGGGCATGTCCGGAAATGACTTTGCCACACTGATGGCGATGATGAATTTCATGCGTGAACTGGCCAGCACCACCCAGAAGCTGGTTGGTAAACTGGGTGAAAACAGCCGCCTGTTACTGAGCGGTCTTCAGGGTGTACCGGTTGCAATGAGAGATTATCAGAACCAGAAGGAGTACCGGGTCACCGAGGTCTCAAGCAAGGCGATTGGCGCTGCTGTGTTCAACAGTTACCAGGCCTATACCAAACAGGACCTGCTACTCGATATGCCAATGCAGTAAGCGGTTTTTACATAATACCGGCTACCGGCAGGAAACATGGATACAATCCGCTCCTGCAGGATAATCAATCAGGTAAAGGTCCCGTGGGTCATAGCAATTCGGAAATATCTACAAAGACGAGGTATTTGGTGATTAAATTGTTGTCGACACCCAGGATGTTTGCAAACGGAACGCGGAGTTTAGTCGAATCGTGTCGAGTATATGTCACGGTGCCGTGACATATCACCACACCGTCTTCTTCCCAGATTGCGGCCAGCTCATGTTGTATGCCCTTAATACTGCCAAAAAACCCTCTCACAGCCTCACCCACTGCAGCTTTACCACTGACCGGGTCCGCATTCCCAAAGTGAAACAGGACATCGTCAGCCAGAAAAGCAAGGAATGCTTCTGTGTCCTGATTATCTACACTCTGAAATAATTGTCTTGCCCGGTTCTCCCTTCCCACCGTCATATGCCCTCTTTTTATTTTGCTTGGCCAATCAGGTTGTTTTAACAAACGCGGACTTCAGCTTCATGGCACCAATGCCATCAATTATGCGCATTCCGGACAAACATACATATTTCCATCTTCGCGGGTATATTCCGAGCCACATTCCGGGCAATCAGGCAAATCACTCATGCTATATCCTGTATTTGATTGACGACTTGCCCTGCTCTTCGGAAAGTTCGACCCAACGAACCTGAAGCCCCTCTTTTTCAAAATTGCGCTCCAGCTCAATCCGGCTTGTGCCCCTTCAAGTATCAACATCACGTTTCATAGATTACTCGTTTATATTTTTACTATCGACACTTACTTTTCTAATTATCATAAGTGAAAATACCGATTTTGCATTTGGCGCAACGACCGGCTATTAAAGTAGGCGAATTCCATAAATCGCGCTTCTTTCTTAATGGTGACCCGGCAAATATTGTTTTTGTTTTCTCCTTTACGCACCATCTCAATCTGATCCAATGCCCTGCGATATATCCAACCTCCAGATCACCACCACATTTAGGGCATTTGAAATCGGTAATTTCCTCATGTGACATCTATATTCCCTTTACACATCAACGTCCAAGCTGTGCGGTGCAAACGGAGCGCAGCGTAGTTTGCGTCCGAACGAGCGCCTTGTGTACGCCCAGCATGGGCATGAACTTATGGGGTGGAAGTCCCCTGTAGGAGGACCTGAATTGATTCATCATGGATCAATAATAACTACTAGCCGACGGCAAGGGCAAACCCGCGAGGGGATGTCTGGAGGAAGCCCGAGCGCAAAACTGCGAGCTGACGGACAGAAATCGCATAGAAGG
>JBDLIH010000051.1:0-22388 GCA_039714975.1 Pseudomonadota bacterium | reverse complement strand
TACACGGAGTTCACGAAACACTTCCAGTTTTCCTCATCGACAAAGTTCTTGTCCATGCGGTAGTAGAAACCCGGGTAACGGGATTCCTGACGGAACTCGATGTGCTTCATGTGAGCTTCAGCTGTGATGATGCGGTGGTAGTTCTCCCAGGCACGCAGCAGTTCATGCAGATCCTTGGCGCGCATCTTCTCGGCATCTTCTTTCAACATGTCGATCTTCTCACCGGCCACTTCCAGCATGTGCTCGTTGGTGGTGTAGTAAGTTGCAACACCGGCCACATACTCGTCCATGATCTTCTGCAGACGGAACTGCAGCATCTTGGGGGTAATGTAGTTCGGGTTGATGTCGATGGCGGTACTGTAGTCCTTGTGTTCCAGGTAGTTCTTCACCGGTTGATAGATCTCGGCAACCAGGTCCTCAACAGAGGTATCCAGCTCAGGCGTCAGATCCTTGTTGTCGAGGCAGTACTTCACCATGGCCTTGGCAGCAAGACGACCTTCGGCATGCGAGCCGGAAGAGAACTTGTGACCGGAAGCGCCGACACCGTCGCCGGCAGTCCACAAACCAGTCACAGTCGTCATGGCGCGGTAACCCCAGTTCCAGCCCTTCGGCAAATGATCGGGGATGCCTTCACCAAGACCTTCGTCTGTTGGTGCGCCAACATCAGTCGGGCCGGACACCCAGATGCCGCAGCAACCGGAGTGTGAACCCAGCAGGTAGGGTTCGGTCGGCATCAGCTCGGAGTTCTTCTTCTCCGGCTCGATGTTCTCACCCACCCAGATACCACACTGGCCAACACACATATCGAGGAAGTCTTCCCAGGCTTCTGCCTCAAGGTGCTTCACTTCACGCGGTGTCAGGGTTTCACGCAGATTGGCAAGGGCAGTCACCGTGTCCATCCAGATAGGACCGCGACCTTCCTTCATCTCTTTCAGCATGAGGTGGTTACGCAGGCAGGAAGCAGGAACGGCAGCCTGACCATAAGGAGGATAATCGTCCAGCATCTCCTTGTTGCGTTGCATGTAGATCTCGCCTGTGGCGTTGGTTGCCTGAGACTTGAACAGCAGGAACCATGCACCAACCGGACCATAACCGTCTTTAAAGCGGGTCGGTACGAAGCGATTTTCCATCAGTGTCATCTCGGCACCGGCTTCAGCCGCCATGGAGTAGGTAGAACCGGCATTCCAGACCGGGTACCAGGCACGACCTGTGCCTTCACCCACGGAGCGCGGACGGAAGATGTTCACACAACCGCCGGCAGCCAGCAGAATGGCCTTGGCCTTGTAGACGAATACCTTGTCTTCACGAACCGAGAAACCGACAGCACCGGCAACGCGGTTGGAGTCGTTCTTGTCGTTAACCAGTTTGACGATGAAAACACGTTCCTGGATGTTGTCGGTACCCAGCGCCTTCTTGGCCGCCTCGGCCACGATCCACTTGTAGGACTCACCGTTAATCATGATCTGCCACTTGCCTGAACGGACCGGCTTGCCGCCGTCCTTCAGGGGTGTCATACCCTTGGAACCGTCAAAACGCTCACCGTTCTCGTCGGTCTTCCAGATCGGCAGACCCCATTCCTCGAACAGATGCACGGACTCGTCCACGTGACGGCCAACGTCGTAGGCCAGATCATCGCGGGTAATACCCATCAGGTCGTTGGAGACCATGCGGGTGTAATCGGCCGGATCCTGCTCGGTACCGATGTAGGTGTTGATAGCAGACAGACCCATGGCCACGGCACCGGAACGGTCCATGGCGGCCTTATCCACCAGTTTGATTTTAAGATCAGTGCCTTCAGCCCAGCGCATTACTTCGTAGGCGGCACCACAACATGCCATACCACCGCCGATGAGAAGAATATCAACTTCTTCTTCGACGACTTCAGGATTTCCAAATTCACCTGCCATTGTTAATTCCTCTTTCTGAATATTTTGATGTCGTGCCGAATCAGGCCTTGATCAGTTCGCTGGGATCGCCTTCACGATAGCCGTTGCACTGAACAAAGAAGCCTGGCTCCTCGATCTTGGACATATCCGCTTCCGGCTTGCCACCGTAAGGATCGATAGAACCTTCCGGGGTAGTACGAATCGGGAACTTGAAGCGCTTCAGGGTGCCGTTGCGGAACTTGATGGTCCACATAATGGAATCGGAACCACGCAGCGGCTGCACGGAACCACCCAGCGGTACGATATCGGCATAATGACGGGCCTCGATGGCCTGCTGCGGACAGATCTTCACACAGGAATAGCATTCCCAGCACTGCTCGGGCTCCTGGTTGAAGGCACGCATGGCGTGGCCAGTCTCTGATCCGTCCTTGTCGAGCTTCATCAGGTCGTGCGGGCAGATGTACATGCAAGCAGTCTTGTCCTGACCCTTACAGCCGTCGCACTTATCTGTACGTACAAATGTTGGCATGTTATTTCTCCATCTTCGTGTAATGATTACTGCAGTTTTATACTCCGCTGCCCCGAACCGGCAGCAGCGGTCTCTAGAGTCGTTACTTGGCGGAATGTCCACTCATCTTGATCTCTACCTTGTCCTCGTCCTTGATGCTGCCGTAGTACTCGCGCAGGATGGTGAGCACTTCCGGACGGGAGAACTTGTCGGAAACATCTTCACCCTCGGACAGCGCCTTGCGCAGCTTGGTACCGGACAGCAGGATGCGGTCATCGCCTTCGTGCGGGCAGGTCTTCATGGAAGCCATACCGTCACACTTGTTGCACCAGAAGGTCCAGTCGATCTTCAGCGGCTGGGTCTCCAGTGAACCGGCGGGGATTTCATCAAAAATATGGTGTGCATCAAACGGGCCGTAGTAATCACCGACACCGGCATGGTCACGACCCACGATCTGGTGTGAGCAACCGTAGTTCTGGCGGAACACGGCATGCAGCAGGGCCTCGCGTGGACCGGCATAACGCATGTCCAGCGGGTAACCGGCCTGGATTACGGTGTTGTCGGCAAAGTACTTGTCGATCAGGGTACCGATGGCTTTACTGCGCACATCGGCCGGGATATCACCGGGCTTCAGCTTGCCCAGCAGGGAATGAATCAGCACACCGTCCAGCGTCTCGATGGCGACCTTGGCCAGGTACTCGTGGGAACGGTGCATCGGGTTACGCGTCTGGAAGCAGGCAATCGAGTTCCAGCCACGTTTTTTGAATTCTGCACGGGTCTGCGCAGGCGTCATGAACTGGTCGCCGTAGGCTTCCGGGAAACCACCCTGTGACAACACCTTGATCGGGCCGGCGAGGTTAACATCACCCTGCTCCATGACCATCTTCACGCCCGGGTGCTCTGCATCGGTGGTCTTGTAGACCATCATGCACTCGTGCTTTTTATCGATAGCGTACTTGTCGGTGACCGTCATGGTGGCCAGGATCTCGCCACTCTCGGAATCAGCCAGGGCGATACCATCACCCTCGCTAATACTCTTGGCGGTCACTTCGTCGGCAGACAGCGTGATCGGGATCGGCCAGAACAGGCCATTGGCCATCTTCATGCCATCACAGACGCCTGCCCAGTCGGCACGGGTCATGAAACCATCCAGCGGGGTAAAACCACCAATGCCCATCATAATGATGTCACCGGCTTCGCGGGAGGATACGTTGATTTTCGTCAGGCCTGCAGCACGTGCCTGCTCGGCAGCCAGTGCATCACCTTCAAGTAACAATGGCTTCAGGTCACCGCCACCGTGTGGATTAACTAGTGTAGACATGAGACTCCTTGCAATATCGCCAGCTTGAATTAGTGTTTTTGTGGTGCCGCCGGGATAACAGCCGTAGCGGGCACGCACTCCCACCTGTGGAGGGGTGGCAAACAATACCCCTTTGGCTGTGTTTTTCAAACCAGTAATATCTTGCCGTGAATAAATCCAGCTTATCCCGTGAAGCAACCTGCTTTTTAAATGCAACTGATTGTATTTATTATTTATATTTAACGACAAGCATATCTGAATAAGGTAATTTATTCATACTCTTACCCCATTCAGACAGGGACTATTACGTGACCCTGCCACACCCGGCGGCCTCAGGCACCCAGCATCATTTTCACACCAATAATGGCCAACAGCAGCGCAAAGACCCGTTGCAGTGTCACCCGTGGCAGGTAGTGGGCCAGCCGGGCACCCAGCGGTGCCGCCGGCACACTCGCGAGTACCACAGCGGCGACGGCCGGCCAATAGATGAAGCCACTGTTGTATCCGGGCTGTGCAGGTACATCAAGGCCGCTGAAGATAAAACCCAGAGTCCCGGCAATGGCGATGGGTAAACCGAGGGTCGCTGCCGTGCCCACAGCCAGACGAATATCCACCCTGTTCCACAACAGGAACGGCACCGTCAGTGAGCCGCCACCGATACCCAGCAACCCGGACACCAGGCCGATCACACTACCCGTGACACTCAGACCGGTGACACCCGGTAACTGCCGGTGTGGCGAGGGTTTGAGCCCGATCAGTAATTGCACGGCAACCAGCATGACAAACACCCCGAACACCAGGGCCAGACCGGCACTGCTGAATTGTTTTGCCAGCCAGGCGCTGGCCAGCGCACCCGGCAGTATCCCCGGGACCATGGCGCGCACCACCGGCCAATGCACACTGCTGCGCCGCTGGTGTGCCAGTAATGAAGAAATCGAGGTCGGGATTATGGTCGCCAGCGAGGTGCCGACGGCATAGTGCATGACGGTATCCGTAGCAAACCCTTGATGGACAAACAATATTGCCAGCGCCGGCACGATGACCAGGCCGCCACCGACGCCTAATAGGCCGGCCATGAGGCCGGCGGTGGCGCCGGTAAGCAGGTAGGTCACGATTTCCATACTTTGGTGAGGATACACAGAAATCTATGCGCTTTTTTTATTTGCAGGGTTTCGCCCTGTCGGTCGAGATACTTTCTCTTGCTTGCCCAAGAGAAAGTATCCAAAGAGAAGGGCACCCGGAGCACTCATCGGCTGACGCCGATGCCCTGCGTTCCTCGACAATCCGGGGGTGTGCGCAACTCGCTACGCTCAAACAGGGCGCACACCTGATCCCGGATTATCTGCGGTACTCGGTGAGTGCAGACGGGAACCGGGTGGCAGATTCTTGATGCGGAGTATCTGGTTTGGGTGTTGGTTTTGACGTTGATCCCGTTGGCGCAGCCGAGCATCGCAGTGAAGACCGGATGACGCTTGCGCCCTGTCTGAGCGAGTCGAGCACAGCGAGACCGCGAGTTGCGCAAGCGCCGGGCTTCACGAGAAGCGCAGGGAACCCGCGTCAGCGGGCAAGCCGTCGGGCCCGCCTTTCTTTTGGGTACTTTTCTTTGGCGGAGCAAAGAAAAGTACCTCGTCCTTCAGGACGAAACCCGAACTAAAACAACATCCTCACCGAATCCAGATGGTCTTGGCATTAACAAATTCATGGATACCCAGTCGGGACAGCTCCCGACCATAACCCGAGTTCTTCACACCCCCGAACGGCAACCGCGGATCACTCTTCACCAGGCCATTAACGAAGGCACAGCCACACTGCAGCTGCCGGGCAATCCGCTCACCGCAGGCACTATCCCGGGTCCAGACGCTGCCACCGAGGCCGAAATCGGAGTCGTTGGCGATACGTACTGCGTCCTCTTCGTCAGCGGCACGAATGACACTGGCGACCGGGCCGAACAGTTCCTCGCGGTAGGCACGCACACCGTGCCTGACGTGATCGATAATGGATGGCTGATAGAAGGCACCGCTGCCCGCCTCCGGGTTGCAGCCGGTGATAGCCACTGCACCCTGCGACAGGCTATCCACCACTTGCTGATGCAGTTCATCGCGCAGGTCCACTCGGGCCATGGGGCCCAGTGTATTGGCCTCGTCCATTGGATCACCCATGGTCATGGTCTCGACGGCCGTCTTGAAGCGAACCACAAATTCATCGGCAATCGGCTCGACGACAATAAACCGTTTCGCTGCAATACAACTCTGGCCGGTATTCAGAAACCGTGAAATCACGGCCTGTTCAACCGCCAGATCGAGATCGGCGTCTTCCAGCACAATAAACGGGTCGGACCCGCCCAGCTCCAGCACTGATTTCTTCACCTGCCCGCCGGCAGTTGCCGCCACCTGGCGCCCTGCCGGCTCGCTGCCCGTCAGGGTCACGGCATGTACCCGCGCATCCTCGATCACCCCGGCGACCTGCGAAGACGGGATCATCAGCGTTCTGAATACACCGTCCGGGAAACCGGCCTCGGTAAATACGGATTCAATGGCCAGAGCACACTGCGGCACGTTGGATGCATGTTTCAGCAGGCCGGTATTGCCGGCCACCAGCGCCGGCGCCGCAAAGCGGAATACCTGCCAGAAGGGGAAATTCCAGGGCATCACGGCCAGTATGGTGCCCAACGGCTGGTACGTAACCAGGCTGCGGCTGGCATCTGACTCGATTATCTCGTCCGCCAGAAAGCCCGGCCCCTCAGCAGCGTAATACTCACATACCCAGGCACATTTCTCGATTTCAGCGCGCGCCTCCCGGATCGGCTTACCCATTTCCAGCGTCATCATGCGTGAAAAGTCACCCGTGCGCTCACGCAATACCGTTGCCGCACGGCGCATCAGATCACAGCGCACCTCGGTACCGGTGCCTGCCCAGACCTGCGCGGCCAACGCCGTCTCCTGCAGCGCTGCCTCGAGTTCACCCGGTGTGAGGCCGGCAATCTCCGCGAACACAGCACCATCAGCCGGATTAACAGATTTGAATGTCACGATGTCGTTCCTTTCGTTAAAATGCCTGCCGTGAGAACCTGAATTTTCTGTCACTATAACGGACTATGCAAAAAATAATCAGTGTAATTATCGGCAGCTGCTGGCTGCTGGCATCAATGACGGCCGCTACCTCCGGCGACCCCTACAAGGAAGACCGCGTCCGGTTTCTGAAGGCATACAAGGCGCTGAACGAACACCGCTATGGCGATTCCGGTCGGCTGGCAAAACAGCTCAAGGACTATCCCCTCTATCCTTACCTGGAATTCTGGGACATGCGTGGCAATCTGCAGCACGCCGGTAACGAGAATATTGCCGCATTCATAGAGAAGTACCAGGACGACTCGGTCAGTGCACGCATGCGGCAATCGTGGCTATACCAGCTGGCCCGTCAGCAAGACTGGGAAACATTCCTTGAGGTATACCAGGGCAATCAACCGGTTACGTTGCAGTGTTACAAATTGCAGGGCCAGATCAAGACCGGACAGTCCGATGGCCTGGTGGATGATGCCCTGAAACTGTGGATGGTCGGGAAATCTCAGGTCAAGAACTGTGATCCGGTGTTCAAGTATCTCAGGGACAACAACGCCATCACAACGGATCGGTTATGGCAGCGGATACGGCTCGCCATACACCAGGGCAATCCCAGTCTTGCCGTGTACCTGGCGCGCGGACTTTCAACCGAAGACCGCGCCTGGGTTGAACTGTGGCGCGATGCACGTAACCGACCGGTCAAGACACTTGATTCGCCAAAGTTAAAAGAAGATTCGCCGCACGCACGGGAAATCATTCTCTACACTGTGCGCCGTATTGCCCGCAGTAACGCCGATCTGGCCTTTGAAAAATGGGCACAGGTGAAACCCCGCTATCAATTCAGCGCAGCGGAGAGTGGCGAGTTGGAAAAAGAGATGGCCCTGTCTGCCTCATGGCAGCGAAACCCGCGCGCGCACGAGTGGCTGGTGGCTGTACCGGATGCCGCTGTCGACGAAAAACTCAGGGAATGGCGGATACGCACGGCCGTCTCGATCGGCGACTGGCCAGCCGTGGTCAAACACACAACGGACCTGTCACCCGACGAAGCATGGCGTGAAGAATGGCGTTACTGGCGTGCCATGGCGCTGGATAAAACCGGGCAACGGGCTGAAGCACTGAGCAACTTTTCATGGCTGGCACGCGAACGCGACTACCACGGTTTTCTGGCCGCTGACTTCATGAACTGGCCATATGAAATGGGCAACCAGCCCATCGAGTATGACCCGGCAAGCCTGGAAGCACTGGCCCGGCAGCCGGGCTTTATCCGTGCCCGTGAACTGTACAAGGCCGAATTGTTTATTGATGCCCGGCGTGAGTGGGCCTGGATCACCCGGAACCTTTCAACAGAGGATTTAAAACTGGCTGCAGTACTGGCCGAACAGTGGAGCTGGCATGATCGTGCCATACTCACGGTCGCACAAACAAAAGACTACAGCGATTTGAACCTGCGCTTCCCGATAGACTACAAAAAAGAGGTGCGCAAAATCGCGCAGGGCTACCAGCTCGAACCGGCACACGTGTATGCCGTCATCCGCCAGGAGAGCGCATTTAACAAGGATGCCCGCTCACCCGCAGGTGCCCTGGGACTCATGCAGTTAATGCCCAAAACCGGCCGTGTCACGGCAAAGAAATACAACATACCCCTGTCCAGTACCAGCCTGTTATATAAACCGGACAAGAACATCATGATTGGCTCCGCTTACCTGAAACAGGTAATGGAAGAGTATGATGACAACATTGTGCTTGCATCAGCCGCCTATAATGCAGGCCCGCACCGTGTTAAACGCTGGCTGCCCAAGGACGAAGAAAAACCTGCCACGCGCTGGATTGCCATGGTGCCCTTCAACGAAACACGTGACTATATTCAGCGCATACTTGCCTATATGGCTATCTATGACTGGCGCATGGAACAGCCGGCCACACCCATTAAAAAATATATGCCTGATATTTTACCGACAGATGCCTACAAGGCCTACGAAGATTAACTGTTCAACCAATAGCAAGGACTGGAACGATACATGCACAAAGAAACCATCTGCCTCCTGGGAGGCACCGGGTTTGTCGGCCAACACCTGGTAAACAGGCTGACACAGCAAGGATACAGGGTACGTGTACTGACTCGCCGACGTGAACGTCACCGGGCATTAATCGTAAATCCGGCCGTCACACTTGTTGAAACCGATGTACACAACGTGGACGAGCTGCGTCAGCAATTTACAGCTGTTGACGTTGTCATTAACCTGGTTGGCATCCTGAATGAACGTGGCAGCAAGGGTGCAGGTTTCAGGCGGGTACATGTCGAACTGCCGGAGAAAATTGTCACTGCCGCGCTCGGCTCGGGCGTCAGCCGCCTGTTGCACATGAGCGCACTCAATGCCGATGCCAGCGAACAACACAGCCTCTACCTCAAGACCAAGGGTGAGGGCGAGGAACTGGTGCATGCCGCCTCGGAGAAGGGCCTGGTTGTCACCAGTTTTCGGCCATCGGTCATTTTTGGTATTGGTGACGGTTTTTTTAACCGCTTCGCCACCCTGTTGAAACTGTCACGACCGGTATTTCCACTCGCCTGCCCCGACAGTCGCTTCGCGCCCGTCTGGGTAACCGATGTGGTTGAGGCCATGTGCCGCGCACTGGATAACGCGACCGGTGGCGAGCGGCTGGAATTTTGCGGGCCGCAAGTGTTTACCCTGCGTGAACTGGTTGGCTACACCCGCGACCAGCTTGGACTGCGCTGTGTGATTGCAGGTCTTGGGGATGGCCTGTCACGCCTGCAGGCGAGGATGCTTGGCTTCATGCCGGGCAAACCGTTCTCCCTGGATAATTACTACTCCCTGCAGAAGGACTCTACCTGTGCAGCCAACGCATTACCGACCCTGGGCATCACACCGACCCCGATTGCCGCCGTGGTACCGGGCTACCTTGCAGACCGCAATGCACGTGGACGCTACAACGGCTTCCGTCGCCATTCCCGACGTCAACCGTCAAGTTAAGTCCTGCCAGCAATGGAGATCTACCTGGTCGGCGGTGCTGTACGGGACAAACGACTCGGACTGCCTGTGCGTGAACGCGACTGGGTTGTCGTCGGCGCAACACCGCAGGATATGCTTGATCTGGGTTATCAACCGGTAGGCAAGGATTTTCCCGTGTTCCTGCACCCGCAAACGAAAGAAGAGTACGCACTGGCACGCACCGAGCGTAAAACAGGTCACGGTTATACCGGCTTTGAAACCTGCGCAGATCCCGGCATCACCCTCGAGCAGGACCTGTTGCGTCGTGACCTGACCATTAACGCCATGGCCGAAACCCCTGCAGGTGAATTGATCGACCCGTACCAGGGTATGGACGACCTGAATAACGGTGTTTTGCGGCATGTTTCCCCCGCCTTCTCCGAAGACCCGGTACGGGTTCTGCGCACGGCCCGTTTTGCTGCCCGCTTTGCACCGCAGGGATTCCATGTCGCAGACGATACCAATGCCCTGATGCGCCACATGGTGCAAAACGGGGAAGTAAATCACCTGGTAGCGGAACGCGTCTGGGCAGAACTGGTGAAGGCGCTGGACACACAGACACCAGCACGCTTCTTCAATGTGTTAAATGGCTGCGGTGCACTGAGTGTTCTGTTTCCCGAGCTTGTGCACACAGACAACTGCACTGCGGAAGACGTTCATGGACATGGAAACAGCACACTGCCGGTACTGGAACAGGCCGTCACCCTCAGCACCCGGACCGCTATCCGTTTTGCCGCGCTGGTCTGTGATATGGATAACCTGCACCCCGGCAGTCTGGACAATGATGCACTGTCATCATTCTGTGACCGTTACCGGGTACCCAATGCCTGCCGCGAGCTTGCACAGCTGGCACTGCAGCAACGTCAACGGCTACAGGCAGCGACAGGCCTGTCTGCCGAGACACTGCTGGATCTATTGAGCAGCGTGGATGCCTTCCGGCGAACAGACCGGTTTACTGATCTCCTGCTGGTGTGTGCAGCCGATGCAGCGGTTAACCAGCGTGCGTTCAACAGTGACTACCTGCAACAGGCACTGGCAGCCGCACAGTCAGTCGGCACGCAGGTATTGCAACAGCAGGGATTATCCGGCAAGGACATCGGGCTGGCGTTACAAAAAAAACGCGTCGCCGCCATTGAGCAGATCAGGACAGGTCAATAAAACAGGGCCAGCAAAAAGGCGCCCAGCAACAACCGGTAGATAACAAACGGCAACATACCAACGCGCTCGATCAGGCGCATAAAAAAGTGGATACACAGGTAGGCACTGATGGCGGCAACTGCCGTACCCAGCAGGATGTCACCCCAGGCGACCGGCTCAGGCTGCTGCACCAGCTTCAGTGACTCGTACCCTCCGGCCAGCAGGATCAGCGGGATAGACAGTAAAAACGAAAAGCGTGCCGCCGCGGAACGTGTCAAATCCAAAGCCAGCGCCGCTGTCATGGTGATACCGGAACGCGAAGTACCGGGTATCAGGGCCAGCGCCTGGGCCAGGCCGATCCAGATCACATCGGACACCGTCAACGTGACTTCACTGCGGCCCTGCCGGCCGCGCCAGTCCGCCAGCCCCAGCAAGATCCCGAAGCCAATCGTTGCCAGTGCAATGACCAGGGGCGAGCGCAGGTTAGTCTCAATAATATCGTGCAGTAACAGGCCGGCTACCGCGGCAGGGACGGTACCCAGCAACACCAGCCACGCGAGGCGTGCATCCGCACTCATCCGCCGGTCCAGGCAGGACTGCAACCAGGCAGCAAACAGTCGCTGCACGTCATGCCGGAAATAGAGCACGACGGCCAGCAAGGTGCCGACATGGACGGCCACATCAAAAGCAAGGCCCTGATCGCCCCAGCCGAGTAAACGCGGCAACAGTATCAGGTGCGCAGAACTCGATATCGGCAGAAATTCAGTCAGTCCCTGCAACAGGGCCAGCAGTACGGTTTGCAATGTATCCATATCGATCTTTTGTCAAAGCCGGTTGCGGTAATCCTGCATGCGGAAACCGGGAACAACGGTCGTCAGCTCGCGCGCCAGCCCGATACACTTGAAGCGCTCGCCCATTTCACCCGGCAGTATCAGTGTTTTCGCCTGTTGTGCAAGCTCTATGTAGCACGTTGAATCCGTCGGGCCAGCCTGCTGCAACAGATTATCCAGACCACAGTCCAGCAGAAACCAGGCCTGTGTGGTGTAACCGGTGACCTCCAGGTCTGCCGCAAGCGCCGCTTCGGCAACCGCCGTGAAATCCACATGTGCAGTGATATCCTGCAGCCCCGGCCACAGGAACGGATCATCATGCGCACGCTGCCGGTAGTGACACATCAACGTGCCGCTGCTGCGTTGCGGGTGATAATACTCATGGCGTGGATAGCCGTAATCAAGCAGCAACATCACACCCTGTTCAAGCACAGCGGCCACGCTCTGCAGCCAGGCAGGTAACATGATATTGGCTTCCGAAATATAACCGGGCTGCAGCTGACACCTGGATACAAGCGACTCCACTGCAGCGGTCGCCTCATCCTGGTCTTGCTGAATGCACCATTGAAAAGTATCGCCATCACAGCTCACATGAAATAACCCGGCTGCCTTGCCGTCCCACTGAAAGCGCTCAACCGCCATGGCATCCAGTACTTCGTTAGCCAGCATGACGCCACGAAAACCGGCGGTCGGCAGGGCATCAATCCAGGAAACCCTGTCCAGCAGCTGCGGTAACTCGTCCTCTATGACCTGCTGTTGCCGCTGCCTGAGCTCGGCACTGCGCTCCAGTATCAGGTAGCGCCCCGGCAGGCACGCCATGCGTTCCAGTTCCCCCAGCACATCAATGGCCAGCCGGCCACTGCCGGCACCGAACTCCAGGATATCGCCGCCCTGCTGAGACTCAAGTACTTCACGGCATGCGTTTGCCAGGCAACGTCCGAACAACGGCGAAATTTCGGGTGCAGTGACGAAATCCCCGCCAGAGCCAAACTTTCGCTGACCGGCACTGTAATAACCCAGCCCCGGTGTATACAGGCACAATTCCATGTAGCGTGAAAACGGAATGGAACCGCCTGCTGAATTGATTTCTCTGCGGATGACACTCGACAGTCCGACACTCAGTTCAAGTGCCTGTTGCGATGGAGCAGGAAGATCGATCACTTATTCCCCGGCCGGGCTTGCTGCCGGAGGCCAGTCAATACGTGTCAGCAATTGATCATTGTCATCAAAGGCGGCCCACATGTCCGCATAGCTGACACCGGTGACAGGATGCCGCGCCATACCCGCAATCTCTGCAAGTGGCCCCAGTACAAAGGCATAATGATTGATATCCTCACGCGGCAACACCAGTTTTCCGTCAGACAAAACCAGATCATCATAGAGCAGCAGATCCAGGTCCAGGGTACGCGCCGAGAGTGTAGCCGTGCGCTGCCGGCCACAGCGGTCTTCGATGGTGTGCAGCTGTTGCTGGACGACCTGTGGTGATTCCTGTGTTTCAAAACCCGTCACCAGATTATAGAACGGGTCACTGTCAAATCCGACAGCAGCACTTTCATACACCGATGACTGCTGCAGTTCACCGTATCTTTCTGTCAGCACCTGCAATGCAGTAATGATATTCCGCTCCCGGTCAAGATTGCTGCCGACGCTGACATACACCTGCGCCATAAGGCCTAATCCTGCTTGCCACGCTCAATCATGACACCGACATCACGGGAACCGCGCACGGCACCCGGTTTGTGTACCGTGAGCTTCAGCCAGGGCACGCTGAATTCGGACAATACAATCCCGGCAATCTCTTCCGCCAGCGTTTCCACCAACCGGTATTCACTGGCCCCGACGAAGGCAATCAGGCGCTTGGCCACCGCCTTGTAGTTCAGCGTATCTTCAATGGCATCTGTCGCCGCCGCTTTGCGTATATCTGTTCCCATTTCCAGGTCAAGGCTGATGGTCTGCCTGACCGACCGTTCCCAGTCGTAGATACCAATGATGGTTTCAATCTTCAAGTCACTTATAAATACGGTGTCCATGTGTCATCTGCCTTTTTATGTGCGCTTCAATATAGAGCCTCGTCGCCCGCTTGACCAGTGGTGACAACAGGCCGGGTATACTGCCCTTGACGTCCAGCCTGTTAACGATTCCAATGTCGCCATGACACAAAATATTCTGCTGGTAACAGGTGGCTATCTGTTCGGTTCGATATCCACGGCCATTATTGTGTGCAAGCTGATGGGGCTGCCGGACCCGCGTACCGAGGGTTCCCGCAACCCGGGTGCTACCAATGTAGCGCGACTCGGCGGCAAAAAGGCGGCTGCACTGACACTTGCGGGGGACATGCTGAAAGGGCTTGTCCCGGTGCTGATTGCGCACGCCCTGCATGCAAATCCGACTGTTCTTGCCGCGACAGCGCTGGCTGCTTTCCTCGGTCATCTCTACCCGGTCTTTTTTGGATTCCAGGGTGGCAAGGGGGTGGCAACGGCACTGGGGGTGATTTATGGCCTGCATTGGCCGGTGGGATTGCTGACCACGGGCATCTGGCTCGCCATGGCCCTCGTGTTCCGCTATTCCTCTCTGGCGGCGCTCACCGCCATCCTGCTGACACCGCTGGGTTTTATGTGGCTGATGCCGGAGCGGCCCATCATTATTGCCATGGTGGTACTGACGGTACTGCTCTTCTGGCGGCACCGTACAAACATTACCAACCTGTTAAACGGCAAGGAAGGCAAGATCAGTTTCGGAAAAAAATAACCATTCGCGCCTGCAAGACGCTCCTACTCGTTCGTTCCAGGCACAGGTGTAACTATTGGCGTAGGAGCGGCTTGCAGCCGCGAATATGCACGAACATTTAGACAGCCGGCAATTCTTCCAGTGACCAGCGCGGCATCGCCTTGATACTCAGGCTCTCGTGCTGTCCCGCCAGCAGGCGCCGGTAACCGGCATAGGCGATCATGGCGCCATTGTCAGTACAAAATTCGGGGCGTGGATAACACACCCGTCCACCCTCTTTCCTCATCAACTCACCCAGCCGTTCCCGCAGGCGCACATTGGCGCCCACCCCGCCTGCGATCACCAGCGTCTGCAGACCGGTCTGGGCAACCGCACGGCGGCACTTGATAACCATGGTGTCGACCACCGCCTCCTCAAAGGCCCGTGCAATGTCCGCACGGTCCTTGTCCGTTTGCGCAGACTCACGCCAGGTATTCAGGGCGAAAGTCTTCAGCCCACTGAAACTGAAATCCAGCCCGGGCCGGTCGGTCATGGGCCGCGGGAATGTATAACGCTGTGGATTTCCCTCAAGGGCCAGCGCTGCCAGTGCAGGGCCACCTGGATATGACAACCCCAACAGGGTCGCCGTTTTGTCAAAGGCCTCACCAACCGCATCATCGACGGAATCGCCCAACACCCGGTAGCGGCCAATGCCTTCAACCTCCACCAGCAGGGTGTGCCCCCCCGAGACCAGCAGCGCCAGGAACGGGAAATCCGGTGGCTCAGGTTCCAGCATGGGTGCCAGCAGGTGACCCTCCATGTGGTGTATACCGATGGCCGGCACCCCCAGCGTCCAGGCCAGGCTGCGTCCGGCGGTAGCCCCCACCAGCAGTGCACCGACCAGGCCCGGTCCGGCAGTGTACGCCACCCCGTTGACATCATTTAAGGATATACCTGATTTATCAATGGCTTGCCGTATAATTGGCAGCAATTTACGGACATGATCCCGGGAGGCGAGCTCCGGTACCACGCCTCCATATTTGGCATGCAAACCGATCTGGCTGTAGAGCGCATCACCCAGTAAACCGCGGTCGCCCGCGTAGACGGCCACACCGGTTTCATCACAAGAGGTCTCGATTCCCAGCACAATCATGGCCTGTATGGTAATCGCCAGGGCTTGTTACACAAGGAAATTTTGCCTTTTCATGCCGACGTGTATAGAATGCGCAGCCCCATTAATGTTGCTGTATTAGCTGGAATTTGTATGCCAAATGTACGTGTAAAAGATAACGAACCCTTCGAAATTGCTATCCGCCGTTTCAAGCGTGCCTGTGAAAAAGCCGGGATTCTGGCCGAAGTTCGCCGTCGTGAGTTTTATGAAAAGCCGACGCAGGAACGCAAACGTAAAATGGCGGCAGCCGTCAAGCGTACCCAGAAAAAGGTTTCCCGCGAACTCGCCCGCCGCATTCGCATGTACTAACCCCCCTGTTACTTCATATGTCCCTCAAGGACCGCATTCTGCAGGACGTGAAGGATGCCATGCGCGCCAGGGATAAGGAGCGTCTGGCCACCATTCGCCTGATTACCGCAGCTATCAAGCAGCGTGAGGTGGATGAACGTATTGAACTGGATGACGAGCAGGTGCTGCTGGTACTCGACAAGATGTGCAAGCAGCGGCGCGAATCGATCAGCCAGTTTGAAAAAGCCGGCCGTGATGACCTGATTGCCCAGGAAGTCAGTGAACTGAATATCATCCAGGGCTATCTGCCCGAGCAACTGGGTGACGACGAAATCGCTGCACTGATCGATGCCGCCATGGTCGATACCGGCGCTTCATCTATCAAGGACATGGGCAAGGTCATGGGCCAGCTGAAGCCCAAACTGCAGGGCCGGGCGGATATGGGCGCCGTCAGCGCCCTGATCAAGGCCAGACTGGGGTAGCTACTGAACCCAAATAGCCCGGATGAAGCGCACGCCTACACGTATGTAGGTGGTAGGGCAATGCAGGAGCAATTGCCGAGCGTAATCCGGGACACAGACACTTCCATTAAAGTCATTTCCCTTCTAACCTAGCCCACATGGCCGGGCGTATTCCACAATCATTTATTGACGAACTGCTTAACCGCACGGATATTGTCGAGGTCATCGATGCCTGCGTGCCCCTGAAAAAGGCCGGTCGTGAATACAAGGCATGCTGCCCGTTCCACGGTGAAAAGACACCCTCGTTTACAGTCAGCCAGGTAAAACAGTTCTATCACTGTTTTGGTTGCGGTGAACACGGTACCGCCATCACCTTCCTGATGGATTACGAACACATGGAATTTGTAGAGGCCATCGAGGAACTGGCGCGCCGCGCCGGACTCGAGGTACCACGTGAAGCATCCAGCGAAAAAATCCATACACCCTCGACACTGCCCCACTATGCCCTGCTGGAGAAAGTCAGTGACTTCTACCAGGAACAGCTGCGCAGTCACCCGGAAGCAGAACGCGCCGTCAGCTATCTGAAAAACCGGGGACTGACCGGCGAGGTCGCTGCACGTTTCAACATCGGCTTTGCACCACCCGGCTGGGAGAACCTTGCAGACGCGGTGGGTACTGACCCAGGGAGCCGCAAACTGCTACTTGAACTCGGGCTCACCATTGAGCGCGATGACGGCAAGGGCGCCTATGATCGTTTCCGTGACCGCATACAGTTCCCGATACACGATCGGCGTGGCCGCACCATCGGCTTTGGCGGCCGCGTACTGGATGACGGCACACCCAAGTACCTCAACAGTCCCGAATCCCCCGTGTTTCACAAGGGCAAGGAATTGTACGGCCTGTATGAAGCACGCAAGGCCGTTCGGCATCTCGAGCGTATTCTGGTGGTAGAGGGTTACATGGATGTTGTGGCGCTGGCGCAGTTCGATATCAACTACACCGTGGCAACACTGGGAACGGCCACGACGCACGAGCACCTGGAGCATTTATTTCGCACCGTGCCTGAAATCGTGTTCTGTTTTGATGGCGATCGCGCCGGCCGGGAGGCTGCCTGGCGTGCGCTGGTTAACACCCTGCCGGTATTACGTGACGGGCGTGAAGCGCGGTTCCTGTTTTTACCGGACGGTGAAGACCCCGATTCGCTGGTAAGAAAGATTGGCAGGGATGCCTTTGAAAAAAATATCGAAACAGCGATGCATCTCTCCGACTTTTTCTTCGAGCGCCTGTCCGGTCAACTGGATATCACCAGCATTGATGGCCGCGCACGCCTGGTGACGCAGGCAAAACCCCTGTTGTCCAGCCTGCCCGACAGTATGTTCAGGCAACTGATGATTGAACGATTGGCCGAACTGGCCCATACGGCAACCGAGCGTGTCGCCGGTCAACTGGATGCTGTGCAGACCGATTCCGGGCACATGCCGCCTGCAAAACCACCCGCAGCCCGCCAACCGGGGCAAAAAAGCCCGGTGCGACAGGCAATTGAACTGCTGCTGTACCAGCCGGCACTGGCCTCTGAAATCACGCTGCCTGCGCTAATCAGCCAGTGCAAGCAGTCGGGCGTGTCCTTACTGCTTGAAATCATTGAATTACTTCAGCAGCAACCCGGACTCAATACCGCGAGCTTGCTGGAGCACTGGCGTGACCGCGAGGACGGGCGAAATCTGACCAGGCTGGCGTGCTGGACCCCCCCGCTGGATGACCTGGAACTGGCAGCGGACCTGCAAGGTAATCTCAACGAGATAGAACGCCAACACATTGAAAATAGAATAAATTTTCTTGATTCTGAGCAAAAACAGCGCCCCCTGAGTGCCATAGAAAAACAGGAGTACGGTAAGCTGCTGTTGCAAAGTCATGACGCCCGTCAACATTGATCACGACAGGATGCTGTCAAATATCCGCCTTGTTTACTGATTGGCTCACCACCATATACTGGTTTATACTGGTAGATTAATTTCGCCCCCGTTTTATAATATTATTTTATGGGCAATCGACCTGCCTGCGGACGACTATGGACAAAGACCAACAATCACGACTGAAACTGCTGATCGAGAAAGGCAAGGAACAGGGCTTCCTGACCTACGCTGAAGTCAACGACCACCTGCCGGAAGACATCGTCGATCCACAGCAGATCGAAGACATCATTGGCATGATCAACGACATGGGTATCCTGGTGCACGAAGTGGCGCCGGATAGCGATTCCCTGTTACTTGCCAGCACCAAGAATTCAGCGGATGAAGATGCGGCCGAAGAAGCTGCCGCCAACCTGGTTACCGTTGACAGTGAATTCGGCCGCACGACGGACCCGGTGCGCATGTACATGCGCGAAATGGGTACCGTTGAGCTGCTTACGCGTGAAGGTGAGATTGTCATCGCCAAACGCATTGAGGATGGCCTCAACCAGGTGCTGCAGGCACTGGCTTCCTACCCGGAAACCGCCGCCACCCTGCTGCGCGGTTATGAACGGGTCAAGTCTGAAGAGATGCGCCTCACCGACCTGATTACGGGTTTTATTGACCCCAATGCCGTTGAGCCCGAGATACCGCAACCGAAACAACCGCAGGCAGCGGATGCCGAAAGCAAAGACGGCGACGATACAGAAACCGAGGATGAAGAACCGGTTGATACCGGCCCGGATCCGGAAGAAGCAAAACAGAGCTTTGCTGAAATCGGCAAGATCTACAATCAACTGGTTACGGCTTATGCGAAAGGCGGCAAAAATACCGCTCGCATCAAGAAACTTCGTGACCAGCTCGCGGAACAGATCAATACACTCAAGCTGGTGCCACGCATTGTTGATATCCTGACGACCAACCTGCGCCACGCAATCTCGCGCATACGTACGAGTGAACGTAACGTCATGGATATCTGCGTCAACCGTGCGGGTATGCCACGCAGGGATTTCATTACTTCATTTCCGAATAACGAAACCGATCTGGGCTGGATTGATGCACAGGCAACCGGCGGCCACAAGCACTCGGCATCGCTGGCTCAGTACAAGGACGAGATACTGCGTGCGCAGAACAAGTTGATTGCACTGCAGGGCAACGCGCACATGAGTATCCCGGAAATCAAGGACATCAACCGCCGCATGTCCATTGGTGAAGCCAAGGCACGACGAGCCAAGAAAGAAATGGTAGAGGCCAACCTGCGGCTTGTTATCTCAATTGCAAAAAAATACACCAACCGCGGACTGCAGTTTCTGGACCTGATCCAGGAAGGCAATATCGGTCTGATGAAGGCAGTAGACAAGTTTGAATACCGTCGTGGCTACAAGTTCTCGACCTATGCAACCTGGTGGATCCGGCAGGCAATTACTCGCTCGATTGCCGACCAGGCACGCACCATTCGCATACCGGTGCACATGATTGAGACCATCAACAAGTTAAACCGGATCTCCCGGCAGATGCTGCAGGAAATAGGCCGCGAGCCCACACCTGAAGAACTGGCTGAACGCATGGACATGCCGGAAGACAAGGTTCGCAAGGTACTGAAGATAGCCAAGGAGCCAATCTCCATGGAAACACCCATTGGCGACGATGAAGACTCGCATCTGGGTGACTTCATCGAGGATCAGAATATCGACTCACCGATTGACTCTGCTTCAATGGAAGGTCTAAAGGAGGCCACCCAGGGCGTACTGTCCGGCCTCACGCCACGTGAAGCCAAAGTACTGCGCATGCGTTTTGGTATTGACATGAATACCGACCACACACTGGAAGAAGTCGGCAAGCAATTCGATGTGACGCGTGAACGTATTCGCCAGATTGAAGCCAAGGCCCTGCGTAAATTACGTCATCCGACCCGTTCGGAACCGTTACGCAGTTTCCTGGAAATCGACCAATAAAAAAACGGCGTTGTTGTTTCCAGCAACGCCGTTATACTTTCCACACATCTTCAGGGCCTGTAGCTCAGTTGGTTAGAGCAGGGGACTCATAATCCCTTGGTCCCAGGTTCGAGTCCTGGCGGGCCCACCATCCTCATAGAAATCATGGCGTTATGACGTTCGGATCAAGGGATCATAGTCCCCTGGTGTAAGGCATTGATGGATGAATTCACAAATTCAGCATCTGTGTGGCTGATCAAATGTTAACAGCTGAGGCATTAATGAGATCGCATCTTGTAGACTTAAGCTGACTGTCTGGGTATCGAGCCAGATAGGTTTCCCATGCATCATCTGCATAAAACCTGTCATTCATGTCAGCCACATCGATCCAATACTGGATCTCTGTGCGGTACAGCGACCCCACCAGCGGCGAATAACCAAGCGCCGCCATGTTCATTTGTTGCCGTTTAGCACCCTGAATACCATTGTAGATCCCAAGCGATATTTCATTGCGGCCATTTTGATGGTAATCCTTGATGCCATTTGCCTCTAATTCCTCAATGATTTTTTCCAGCTCATCGTCCGGCATTGATTTTAAATATACCCAATAGGCATATTTCACTTTTTGCTTGTCGGTGCGGACGTTTCCTTCTCTGCCTAAACCCTTGATCTCAGCGAGAACATCACGTGCTAAATCATGATTCTTCAGTGGACCAATGGTGTGACACATACTCACTGGTTTAGCCTGATTCTGAGCATGCACCGAAACATCCATAACGGGCTCACGCTCACTCAGTAGACGAAGCGTTTTTACACCTTTGGGTACTTCAGGAAACTCCTTTTTCTCTGCCCCGGTATAGGATTCATGGTAAAAATTGTACCAAGCGAAAGTCAGCAAATTTACCAGGATCATGATTTGCATTATCCATTTCATCTGAACCGCCCTACTGACTCATTAATATCCGATGGCCATCTCACTAAGGTTAGGAAGCAACTTGCCACACATTCCGGGTTATTCATTACCGGACGACCAGCGAACGGCGGGGGCGCAAGCATTTCCGGACCTATTGCAAAAATAAAAACGGCGGCCCGAAATCCACCAAAATAACATGTACCACAATTTGGAGATGCTAATTATTGGATTCACTTCTCAGGTTTACTGTCTGCACATCTTTGAACTCTTTCCTGAGATTCCAGATGAGAATTCCAGCCGTTATGAGTAACCCGCCTGACACAAAGCCAAGCCAGTACTCTGAAAAATAAAAACACAGAAGTCCCGATATTGAATAAATGACGGGTAGAGTTCGATAAAGCCAGTCAGGTAACCACATGTGAATGCTCCGATAGTGATTTTCTTATACTTCGGCAATCGGATGTAATACTAAATATGGCCACGTCTATAATTTTTGTGGCTGCTACCATGGTGGGTATATTGGGGATTGAAGGTGCGGAGTCAGGCAGCAAGTTGCCGTTCACTGGAAAGCCTCCCCCATTGATACATCTTTCCTTAATTATTTCACGCAGCTCTATAATGTCCGGTCCGTATTCAGTGCGCAAACCAACTTCAACACAGGGCAGGAACAAAGTTGAACAAACAGATGGAACCATGAAAAGTTGTGTCCACTGTGTGTGCCTGCATATTCCGCTTCTTTTTAATTAAATTTCATAATGTCTAGAAAGAGTGTCACCGCAATGAACGTTGGTGTTCACAGTAATTAACTTTGATTATTTGTCAGCCAGTTTATCCAGCCATCCGGCAACAGATTTAACCAGCTCATCTTCCTTGCCGTCAAAGAAATGGTTGGATCCAGAAAGTTTAACTTGAGTGTAATTTTTATTGCCTGCTTTTTTAGCTGATTCAGCACGGGCTCTACTGCTGTTGAGAACGAGTTCAAGATCTTCGTCGCCGTACAGGTCAAGCACAGGCACATTGATCTTTTCCAATGCACTGATACTGTTCATGCGACGGTCATCTGCAAAGCTTGCCATGCCCATGGCGACAAAACCGTTAACGTCCTGCTTTGGTGTTGACAGATAGTAGGCTGTCATCGATGCGCCCTGGCTATGACCAATAAGGACGATGTTGCTGGAACCATTATCCTGTAAGTATTTGATGGCGGCATTGATGCGCGGTGCAACTTCATCATACAG
>JBDLIH010000050.1:0-24180 GCA_039714975.1 Pseudomonadota bacterium | reverse complement strand
AGGCGGTTATGCACAATTCAGTGACCTTGTCGGGGTTTTGGCTATGGCTAAATGGTCGGGCAGAGAGGATTTGAACCTCCGACCCCTTCGTCCCGAACGAAGTGCGCTACCAGGCTGCGCTACTGCCCGCTTAGTATCTGCGGTCGACAGAAAATTCTGCGAGTCCGTACAGTGCCTCCTTGCTGGCTGAATCCGGCAGGGGACCCAGTGCCTCGATGGCAAGATCGGCTTGCCGCCGTGCAGCCTGCGCAGTGTACGGGATGGCCCCGGTTGATTCAATAATGGCACACACGTCCTGCATGTTGTCATGGCCGCCATTTTCTATAGCCTTGCGTATAAGTCCGGCCTGGCTCGGTGTACCTTTATGGATGGCATGTATCAGTGGCAGGGTTGGTTTACCTTCGGCCAGATCATCACCCACATTTTTGCCGGTATCCTCAGGAGAGGCACTGTAATCCAGCACATCGTCTATTAACTGGAATGCAATACCCAGGTGCAGGCCATAGTTGGCCAGTGCGGTTTCTATCTGCTCGGGTTGTTCACCCAGCACCGCACCGATCTGGGCGGCTGCTTCAAACAGGCGTGCTGTCTTGCGACTGACAACATCCATGTAGCGGATTTCAGTGGTTTCGGCATCATGACAATTCAGAAGTTGCAGCACTTCGCCCTCGGCAATGGTATTGGTCGTATGTGACATTATTTCCATAATGCGCATATTGTTGGCATCGACCATCATTTCGAAGGCACGCGAGTACAGGAAATCACCCACCAGTACGCTCGCCTCATTACCCCACACGGCATTGGCCGTCATGTTGCCACGCCGTAACTGGGAGGCGTCGACGACATCATCGTGGAGCAGGGTAGCGGTATGGATAAATTCGATAACAGCAGCCAGGTTGATCTGCTGGTTACCCTGATACTGGCAGGTGTTGGCGGACAACAGCACCAGCATCGGGCGCAAACGTTTGCCGCCACTGTTTATAATATAGTGTGAAAGCTGGTTGATCAGGGCCACATCAGTGTGCAGGCACTGCTGAATGAGTGCATCGACGGCATCCATGTCGTTGGAAACCAGTGTCTTGATGGCGCCAAGGTCTATCGTATCTGACTGATTATTAACTAGTTTTAGCATATTTTTTCGAAGTATTAAGGATGCTTCAGAGCCTTGCAGCTGACTCCCTAACGGGATGACAAGTCTAACGGGGATAGATGCCATGTGCCAGAAGGGATTTGATTGACCTTGCCGGGTGCAATCATTAGAATGAGCGGCCTTTTTCGACAATGCAGCGGATGTAGCTGGAGTTCCTGAAATGTATGCGGTTATAAAAACGGGTGGTAAGCAGTATCGTGTCTCCGAGGGAGATACCCTGCGGGTTGAAACGCTGGATGCCAATGAGGGTGATTCTGTTGAATTTGATCATGTCTTGATGGTGGGTGAAGGTGAAGACGTCAAGATTGGTGCCCCCCTGCTTGAAGGCAGTAAAGTGACGGCAACGGTCAAGACGCATGGTCGAGCAAAAAAAATCGAGATCATCAAGTTCCGCCGCCGCAAGCATCACATGAAGCGCATGGGACACCGTCAGAACTTCACAGAAGTTGAAATTACCGGCATTAGCGGCTAAGCAACCGCTGCAGAGGATTATTCAATGGCACACAAAAAAGCAGGCGGCAGTACCCGCAATGGCCGCGATTCAGAATCGAAACGACTGGGTGTGAAGCGCTACGGCGGTGAGAACGTGCTGGCCGGTAATATACTGGTTCGTCAGCGCGGAACGCATTTTCATCCCGGTAAAAATGTTGGCTGCGGCAAGGACCATACCCTCTTCGCCAAGAGTGATGGCATTGTGCAATTTGTGCAACGTGGCGCCAAAAAGCGCAGGTTTGTTGACATCGTTGCGGGCTAGACCCACAGCTCATCAGGATTTATCAAGCCCCGCCATGAGCGGGGTTTTTTAATGTATCAGTGCCGAATAGCTCTGACTTAAGCCAAAACCGCTGTCATCCCGGCGCAGGTCGGGATCCAGTTACACAGTTAATTGCTATTATTGTTTCTGGATTCCGGCCTGCGCCAGAATGACGAAAGTAGTGTTTTTATATAATGATTCCGCTTAAATCAGTGCCATGAAATTTATTGACGAAGCAACCATAGAAGTCCGTGCCGGTGACGGCGGGAACGGTTGTGTCAGCTTCCGGCGAGAAAAATATATTCCTCATGGCGGTCCGGATGGCGGTGACGGGGGGGATGGGGGCAGTGTCTATCTGGAAGCGGACAGCTGTATCAATACGCTGATTGATTTTCGTCACGCCCGGAAATTTATTGCTGAACGCGGGGGGAACGGCCAGGGCAGGAATTGTACCGGCAAGTCGGGTGATGACCTTGTCGTCAAGGTGCCGGTCGGGACGATTGTCCATGAAGACGAGACCGGTGAGCTGATTGGTGACCTGGTGCGGAATGGTCAGCGTTTGCTGGTTGCCAGGTGCGGTTTTCATGGCCTGGGCAATGCACGCTATAAAAGCTCGACCAACCGCACGCCGCGCCAGTCGAAACCGGGTACCCCGGGTGAGAAGCGCCAGCTACATCTGGAAATGAAGCTGCTGGCCGATGTGGGTTTGCTGGGGATTCCGAACGCCGGCAAGTCCACTTTGATCAGCGCAGTCTCATCTGCGCGTCCCAGGATTGCCGACTATCCGTTTACGACCTTACACCCGAATCTTGGCGTTGTCAGGGCCTCGTCGCATCGCAGCTTTGTTATGGCTGATATTCCCGGGCTGATTGAGGGGGCTGCGGAAGGGGCCGGTCTCGGGATTCGGTTCCTGAAGCACCTGTCGCGAACACATCTGTTGCTGCACCTGCTCGACATGGGGCCGGACTGTGACCCGGTGGCCGATGCAATGACGATCATTGCCGAACTGGAACGCTATGATGTCGAACTTGCAGGGCGTGATCGCTGGCTGGTATTGAATAAAACGGATCTGATTCCGGAAGACGAGCGGGAGCAACGCTGCCGGGACGTCGTCAGGGCGCTGGACTGGAACGGTCCGGTGTTCGAAATATCCGCGCTGGCGCATACGGGTACCGATGCGCTGGTGCATGCAGTGATGGATTTTGTTGAGAACAGGAAGCGTCTGGAAGAGGGAGCTGAAGACGGGTAATCTTTCGCTATGGTGAACGAGGTAAAAATCAGCAACTGCCAGCGCTGGATTATCAAGATTGGCAGCTCACTCCTGACCAATGACGGCAAGGGACTGGCTGTGGAGTCCATCGATGCCTGGGTCGAACAGATTGCAGCCTTGCGGCAGGCAGGCCGGGAAGTATTACTGGTTTCCTCGGGTGCTGTTGCAGAGGGTCTCACCCGGTTAGGCTGGACGCGGCGCCCGCACGCCTTGCATGAATTACAGGCTGCTGCAGCCATCGGGCAAATGGGCCTGGTGCAGGCATACGAGTCGCGCTTCCAGAAGTACGGCCTGCATACCGCGCAGGTATTGTTGACACATGAAGACCTGGTTGACCGCCAGCGTTACCTGAATGCACGCAGTACCCTGCGTACCTTGCTTGACCTGGGCGTCATTCCCATTGTGAATGAAAACGACACGGTGACCACTGACGAAATCCGTCTGGGTGATAACGACACGCTGGCGGCACTGGTCGCAAACCTGGTCGAAGCGGACCTGCTCGTGCTGTTGACGGACCAGGAAGGGTTGCTGGATGGTGATCCCCGGACCCATCCTGATGCCCGTTTAATCCCTGAGGCGCAGGCCGGTGACATTATGCTGGAGAAACTTGCTGCCGGCAGTGGCGGGGCACTTGGGTGTGGCGGAATGCTGACCAAGGTACGGGCTGCCGCACGCGCAGCCCGGTCCGGGACCATGACACTGATCGTCTCCGGTAAGGAGCACAATATTCTGCAACGTTTGGCGGCGGATGAAAAACTGGGCACACGGCTGACCGCGGTGAATGGTGCAGTGGCTGCGCGCAAGCAATGGCTGGCAGGGCAATTGAGAGTCCGTGGACGGCTGTTACTGGACGATGGTGCAGCGAACGTTTTACGCAGTGCCGGCAGCAGCCTGTTACCGGTTGGTGTAACCCGTGTTGAAGGCGAATTTGATCGCGGTGATCTTGTTGTGTGTCTTGATCCTGCCGGTGTCGAGGTGGCACGTGGTCTGGTGAATTACAATGCCGCTGATTCGAAACAGATCAGTGGGCATCCAAGTAGCCGCATTGAGGAATTGCTGGGTTATATCGATGAGGCAGAGTTGATTCATCGCGATAACCTGGTATTGACCGGCTGAATGACAGGCACAAAAAAGCCGGTCAGTAACCGGCTTTTGCTGAATGCATCGCTTGTGACTTACATCCCGCGTATGTGTTGATTGAGGCGGCTCTTGTGGCGTGCGGCCTTGTTGACATGAATCTGCCCTTTTCCTGCGGCACGATCGATAACCGGCACGGCATCAGCATACGCCTGTTTGGCAGCATCACGGTCGCCGGCATCGATTGCGGCAATGACTTTCTTGATTGATGTGCGCATGTTTGAACGCTGGCTGGTGTTAAGCTGACGATTCTTTTCAGCCTGCCGTGCGCGCTTGGTTGCTTGTGCTGAGTTTGCCAAAGGAACTGCTCCAGTAATTTCACCCTGTAAAAGACGGCGTACTATGCGGATTTCAGTGTCCATTGTCAATACAGCTAAACCGGTGCGTATCATCCCGTCTGCTGGTAAGCTCCTGTTTTAATTAGTTTCCATCTATAAATGCTGTAATTTCTCTCGCAAAGGCGCAAAGACGCCAAGAAAGAATTTTAGTATGCATTCGATAACAATAAGTTATAACTTTGCGATCTTTGCGTCTTGGCGAGAGTTATTCTTTATTGGGTGGGCGCTAATTAGTGCCTTTTCTGGTTTGCGTGGTAGAGAGAACGTTTTATGAGTAAAAAAATCCGGGTCCATGCGCCATAAGCTACTGAAAAATACAGCAATTGTGGGGAGCATGACGCTGGTGTCCCGGGTGCTGGGTCTGGTACGGGACATGGTGCTGGCACGCTGGTTTGGCGCCAATGCCAGCATGGATGCCTTCTTCGTGGCCTTTAAAATACCGAATTTCCTGCGCCGGCTATTTGCCGAGGGTGCTTTTTCGCAGGCGTTCGTGCCGATTATTTCGGAATACCGGGAACAGCGTGATCACGCCTCGGTACAGCAACTGGTCAACAGGGTTGGCGGAACGCTGCTGGGTGTGTTGTCGCTGCTGTGTGTCATCGGCGTGCTGGCGAGTCCGGTGCTGGTTACCATTTTCGCGCCCGGCTTTCTCTACCGTGATCCCGCACAGTTTGAGCTTGCCGCACTGATGTTGCGTCTGACCTTTCCCTACATCCTGTTCGTCTCCCTGGTGGCATTTGCCGCCGGGATACTGAATACCTACGGGCGTTTTGCCGCGGCCTCTTTCGTATCGGTGTGGTTAAATGTGGTACTGATCGGTGCCGCAATCCTGGTATCACCACACCTGGCACAGCCGGAGCTGGCACTGGCCGGCGGTGTTTTTGTTGCCGGAGTGGTACAGGTGCTGTTTCTGTTGCCTTCATTGAAACGTGTCGGCCTGTTTCCCAAACCGGTATGGGGCCGGCAGGATGCCGGTGTCCGTCGCATCATGAAGCTGATGCTGCCCGGTATCATTGGTTCATCGGTAGCCCAGATCAATCTGCTGTTCGATACCCTGATTGCCTCTTTCCTGGTGGCTGGCAGCGTCAGCTGGTTGTACTACTCTGACCGGCTGGTTGAATTCCCCCTGGGTGTGTTTGCCATTGCCCTGTCGACCGTGATCCTGCCAAGCCTGTCACGCAGTCATGCCAATGACTCGGCTGAAGAATTTTCGCACACCGTGGACTGGGGACTGCGCATGGTATTGCTGATCGGAATACCGTCTGCCGTTGGCCTGTTTTTGCTGGCGCGCCCGATGCTGGCGACACTGTTTAATTATGGTGACTTCGGCGCTGCAGACGTGGACATGGCCGGTTTAAGCCTGATGGCCTATGCCGTTGGATTGCCGGCCTTCATGCTGATCAAGGTGCTGGCCCCGGCATTTTATTCCCGCAAGGACACCCGCACCCCGGTACGCATTGCGATTGTTGCCCTGGTGACCAATATGGTACTGAACCTGCTGTTTGTCGTACCCATGGTGATGCTGGATATTCCGGGACCCCATGCCGGACTGGCACTGGCCACCTCGCTGGCGGCCTGGGTGAATGCCGGCTTGCTGTTCCACAGGCTGAAAAAGAAGCAGGTCTATCGGCCTGAATCAGGCTGGCAGCGGTTTTTCCTGCAAACAGCCTGTGCGGCGCTGGTCCTCGGCGTTGTGTTGATGCTGGGCATGCCTTCACTGCAGGCCTGGCTGGGGTGGTCTGTCTGGTCGCGGGTGGCCGGGTTGCTGCTGTGGGTCATGGCCGGGGCGGGCAGTTATTTCATTGCCCTGCGGCTCTGCGGCCTGCGAGTCAAGGCCCTGTTACAGCAGCGGCATGACGAGGGGACCGCTGATTAATTCCTTTATCGTCATCGGCGCATGCCGGGATCCAGAGTTTTCAATGCACTGGATACCGGCCTTCGCCGGCATGACGAATCAATCAGAGCTTCCCTAGAAATGATTTATACTTCCCCGCTTTGTCATTGAGGTCAGTCTCCCGCTGATGGAACTGGTTCGTGGTTTACACAATCTGCGCCCTGAACACCGGGGATGCGTCGCAACGATAGGCAGCTTCGATGGTATTCATCTTGGCCACCAGGCGGTGCTGGCACGGTTGGCTGCACAGGGCAGGGAACGTCACTTGCCGGTGACGCTGGTTACGTTTGAGCCACAGCCACGCGAGTATTTCATGCCGGAGGCGGCACCGCCAAGGCTGACACGATTCCGGGAAAAGCTGGAAGTGTTGCGGCACTGCGGTATTGACCGGGTGGTCTGCCTGCGCTTTAACGACTACCTGGCGGGCCTGACAGCGGATGAGTTCATCCAGCGGATCATGCTTGACGGACTGGTGGTGAAATACCTGGTCGTCGGGGACGACTTCCGCTTTGGCAAGGGACGCACGGGTGATTATTCGTTGTTGGAACAGGCAGGGAAAATGCACGGATTTCCGGTTGTGACGATGCAGACCTTCAACGTCGGCAATCACCGGGTCAGCAGCACCCGCATTCGGGAGGCCCTGAATGCAGGTGACTTAAGCGGTGCAGAGGCGCTGTTGGGCAGGCCCTACTGGATGAGTGGCCGGGTTGCCCATGGTGACAAGCGTGGGCGAACGATCGGCTTTCCGACAGCGAATATCTTCTTGCATCGAAACGCGGTCCCGGTTGACGGGGTATTTGCCGTGGATATGTCCGGTATCGACAACAGGCCGGTAACCGGCGTCGCCAATGTCGGTACCCGCCCAACCGTCGATGGCAGCCGCACGTTGCTGGAAGTGCATTTGTTTGACTTCGACCGTGACATTTACGGGTGTCATGTACAGGTCAGTTTTCTGAAGAAACTGCGCCCCGAACGCAGGTTTGAATCGTTTGAGTTGTTGAAACGACAAATAGAACTGGATGCCGAACAGGCCCGGGTTTTTTTTGCCGGGACGGCGGCATGAAAGGCCCCGTTATCCCCCCATTACTAAAGATAAGTGGGATTCATTGCCTTATTGGGTTATAACTTTGCGCTCTCTGCGCCCTGGCGGTACTAGTGCTCTATCAAGGTGATAATTACGGATTTAGCGTCCCTGTGGTGTTTCGCAGCAAGGCGCAGTGCGAAAGCAATGGCCATTCCCTTGTCGAGCACTGGAACGCAGCTGCGGGACACCACAGGGGCGCCCTTCGGGTTAGCTTGTCAACGTCCACGGACTGCGTTCCGCCTCTTGGCAAGGGAATGGCCATTACCTGCGAGGCGCGCCTTGCCGTGAACGTTGACAAGCTAACTGAACTTGCAATTATCACCTTGATAGAGCACTAATACATGACTGACTATAAAGACACCCTGAATCTTCCCAAGACGGCTTTCCCGATGAAGGGGAATTTACCCAATCGCGAGCCGGATTTGCTCAGGCGTTGGGATGAGATGGGCCTGTATGCAAGGCTGCGGCAGTCAGCTGAAGGCCGGCCGCGATTTGTGCTGCATGATGGCCCACCTTACGCCAATGGCGACATCCATATCGGGCATGTCGTTAACAAGGTGTTAAAGGACATTATCGTCAAGAGCAAGACGCTGAGTGGTTTTGATGCGCCCTATGTGCCGGGCTGGGATTGCCATGGTTTGCCGATAGAACTCAATGTCGAAAAGAAAGTCGGCAAGGCCGGTGTAAAGGTCGATGCGCCAACGTTCAGAAAGGCATGCCGTGAATATGCCGGCAAGCAGGTAGATGGACAGCGCAAGGATTTTATCCGGCTGGGTGTCCAGGGCGACTGGCAGAATCCCTATCTCACCATGGACCATCACTTCGAGGCGGACATTATTCGTGCGCTTGGCAGGATTGTGGAAAACAGGCACCTGCACAAGGGGTTCAAGCCGGTGCACTGGTGTACGGACTGCCGCTCGGCACTCGCGGAGGCCGAGGTCGAGTATGAAGACAAGAGTTCACCGGCCATTGATGTTCGTTTCCGGGTACTGAATGAGGATGGCCTGTTGTCCTGCTGCCATCACGTGAATGGCCATGACGGCGAGGGACCGATCTCGGCTGTTATCTGGACAACGACACCCTGGACGCTGCCGGCGAACCAGGCCGTGTCGCTGAACCCCGAATTCGAGTATGCCGTGGTGCAATGCGACACCGATGCCGGGACTGAACGGCTGCTGGTGGCTGAAGCGTTGCTCAAGGATGTCATGTTGCGTTTCGGTATTGAAAAGTACCAGGTGGTCGCCTACTGCAAGGGCAGCGACCTGGAAGGGCAGCTGCTTGGACACCCCTTTTATGACCGGGAGGTGCCAGTGATCCTGGGTGATCATGTCACGACCGAGGCGGGTACCGGTGCGGTACACACGGCGCCGGGACACGGTCAGGACGACTATGTGGTGGGCAGTCGCTATGACCTGCCAGTCGATAATCCGGTCGGCGGCAACGGTTGTTTTTTACCGGGTACAGAAATTTTTGCCGGTGAACATGTGTTCGCTGCCAATGACCATGTCATAGAGATACTCAAGGGCAAGGGTGCGCTGCTGCATGAAGAGATGTTGCGACACAGCTACCCGCATTGCTGGCGGCACAAGACACCCATCATCTTTCGTGCCACGCCGCAATGGTTTATCAGCATGGAACAGAACGGTCTGCGCGAGGCCGCGTTGCAGGCCATCAAGGGTGTACAGTGGTTGCCGGAGTGGGGCGAGGCCCGAATAGAAGGCATGGTGGAAGGACGGCCGGACTGGTGTATCTCCAGGCAGCGGACCTGGGGTGTACCGATTGCATTGTTTATCAACAAGCAGAGTGGTGAATTACACCCTGACACGGCGCGACTGATTGAGGCGGTGGCCGGACACGTGGAAACGGCAGGTATCGATGCCTGGTTTGAACTGGACCCGGCAGAACTGCTGGGTGATGAAGCCGATGACTATGAAAAGGTCGGCGATACCCTGGATGTATGGTTTGATTCCGGTGTAACGCATTTTGCCGTGCTGGAACGGCGTGCCCGGCTGGGCCTGCCGGCTGACCTGTACCTGGAAGGTTCAGATCAGCATCGGGGCTGGTTCCAGTCTTCACTGCTGAGTTCAATCGCCATGCGCGGTAGCGCGCCATACAGGACAGTGTTAACGCACGGTTTTACGGTGGATGCCAGGGGACAGAAAATGTCCAAGTCGCGTGGCAATGTAATAGCGCCACAAAAGATCGTGAATTCTCTGGGCGCGGACATACTGCGCTTATGGGTGGCGGCAACGGATTACCGCGGCGAGATGAATGTATCGGATGAAATTCTGAAACGCACGGCAGAGGCCTACCGCCGGCTGCGGAATACCTCGCGGTTTCTGCTTGCCAACCTGACCGGGTTTGATCCAGCCAGGCATCTGATTGATCCGGAATATATGCTGTGCCTGGACCGCTGGGTGCTGGAACGTACCCGCAAGCTGCAGGAGCAGGTCAGGGAGGCATACGAAAATTATGAATTTCACAGGATATTTCACCTGGTCCATAATTTTTGTGTGGTCGATATGGGTGGTTTTTATCTGGATATCATTAAAGACCGTCAGTACACCACGCAGGAAAATGGCACCCTGAGACGCTCGGCACAGACGGCGATGTACCATGTTGCCGAGGCTTTAGTTCGCTGGCTGGCACCCATCCTGAGTTTTACTGCCGAGGAGATCTGGCAGCATCTTCCCGGTGAGCGTGAGGACTCTGTGTTCCTGTCGACCTGGTATGAACTGCCACCGGCCTATTATTCAGAGGGTGAGATTCTGCAGCGCATGGGCGCCAGTTTCTGGGAACATATTACAGCGGTGCGTGAAGTCATCAGCAAGGAACTGGAAAAGTTGCGCGCCGACGGAAAAATTGGTTCCTCTCTGGATGCGGAAGTGGATCTGTATGCCGATGCTGACACGCAGTCCCTGTTGAATGCCATCGGGGATGAGCTGCGGTTCCTGCTTATTACGTCATACGCACGTGTACATGATGTGTCTGACAGTCCGGACGATGCCGTGGTCGCCGATGTACCCGGGCTGTCGTTCAGCATCATGGCCAGTCCGTCCGGCTTTAAAAAATGTATCCGTTGCTGGCATCACCGCGAGGATGTCGGTTCAAGTGCAGAACACCCGGACATCTGCGGGCGCTGTATTGAGAATGTGTCCGGCGAAGGTGAGTCGCGGCGTTTTGTCTGAGTCAGGCAACCAGGGGTTATTGCAGTGAAATGGTTATGGGTCTCTGTGGTGGTGCTGATACTGGATCAGTGCACCAAGTTGCTGGCAGATGCCATGCTTAGCATGCAGCAGACAGTGGTGCTGCTACCCTTTCTGGCGCTGCGCAAGGCATACAATTACGGTGCGGCGTTCAGTTTTCTCGGTGATGCTTCCGGCTGGCAGCGCTGGTTCTTTATCGTACTCGCCCTGGTCGTGATTGGCATCCTGGTCGCATGGCTGCACCGTCTGCCGTCGGGTAATACGGGTGCCCGGGTGGCACTGGTGCTCATCCTCGGCGGGGCTGCCGGTAACGTAATCGACCGGTTGGTGTACGGTTATGTGATCGACTTTATCGATGTATTCTACGGAAGCTGGCACTGGCCAACATTCAATATCGCTGATTCGGCTATCTCGGTGGGTGCGTGCCTGTTGCTGGTGGATGCATTCAGGGAGCACAGGAAAGCAACACCAGCCGCCTGAAGCATGCGCTGTTGCAGGTTTGTATCAAAATGACGTATCCAATCAGCCCCGAATCCACTGTCACCCTGCACCTGTCGCTAAGTCTGGAAGACGGCACTGTTGCCGAGAGTACCTTTGAAGACGAGCCACTGACGTTCACCATGGGTGATGGCACCCTGGTCGAAGGGCTGGAACTGGGACTCTATGGATTAAAGGCCGGGGATACCCAGCGGCTGGTGCTGGAACCGGAGCAGGCCTTTGGTCTGCATGATCCGGCCAAGCTGCATCAGTTACCTCGCTCGGAGTTTTCCACGGAGCTGGCGCTGGAACCGGGCGTAATTATAGGTTTCGATACACCGTCCGGTGATGAGCTGTCAGGTACGATCGTTTCACTGTCCGATGAATCGGTTGAGGTGGATTTTAATCACCCGCTGGCAGGCCGGGTTTTGGTGTTTGAGGTGGAAATCATTGCGGTTGTACCTGTACAGGCATAACCTGGAATCGTACGCATGACGGATATCCACGCAAAAATTATTCTTGCTAATCCGCGCGGTTTTTGTGCCGGTGTTGATCGTGCCATCGAGATTGTAGAACGGGCACTGGCGTTGTTTGATGCCCCGATCTATGTGCGCCATGAAGTCGTGCATAACCGTCATGTTGTAGAAGGACTGCGCGCGCGCGGTACGGTGTTTGTCGACGAACTGGACGAGGTGCCGGATGGTGGTACGGTGATTTTCAGCGCCCACGGTGTGTCAAGGGCTGTCCATGCGGAAGGTGAACGGCGGGGCCTGCGAGTGTTTGATGCCACTTGCCCACTGGTGACCAAGGTGCACATGGAGGTCAGCCGGCACGCCGCAGCGGGGCGGGAATGCATTCTCATCGGTCACAGGGGGCACCCGGAAGTCGAGGGCACCATGGGGCAGTACGATATTTCCGGGGGTGGCAGTATGTACCTGGTGGAAACACCGGAGGACGTTGCCGGATTGCAGGTGAGACATCCGGATAACCTGGCATTTGTGACCCAGACAACACTCTCCGTTGACGATACCTTGCAGGTGATCGATGCGCTGACGAGGCATTTTCCGAAGATCCAGGGGCCGCGCAAGGATGATATCTGTTATGCCACCCAGAACCGTCAGGATGCCGTGAAGATACTGGCGGAGCAGTGTGATGTGATCCTGGTGGTGGGTTCTCCCAACAGTTCCAATTCAAACCGCTTGCGTGAACTGGCCGGAAATCAGGGAGTGCCGGCTTACCTGGTAGACGAGGCGGAGCAGATACAGCAGGACTGGCTTGAGGGAAAACAGGCCGTGGGTGTCACGGCCGGTGCCTCTGCCCCCGAGGACATCGTCACCGGGGTGGTGGACTGGTTGCGTGCCCGGGGTGCCGTGATGGCTGCGGAATCGCAGGGCAGGAAAGAGGCGGTAACCTTCTCCCTGCCAGCGGCCCTGAGGAAGGCCTGACCTGTATGTGGCAGGTCTTTCCTGACGGGCGGCTTATTTCCAGCAATCATCCGTTACCAGCGAACCGCCGGAGACTGATTTAACGCCCAGTGAAGTCAGGGTGAAGGTGTGGCACTTGTCGGTATTCTGCTTGCCCTTGCCGGTGGGGGTGGCGCTGATGGTGAAGGCTACGTTGTCCAGGGCACCATCAAACGACAGGGTGTAATAACCACCATCGGTGGTGGCGGGGTAGACATCAGTGGCAGCTGCACCGAGTGTCGCGCCGGCATAGGTGCCATTGTCCGAATAGTATCGCTCCATGTGATCCGCGAGTTCCAGCAGCTGCCCCATGCCTTCGGCACGGCGTGACTTCTTTACGTGCTCAAGGTAGGAGGGGTAGCCGACTGACGCAACGATGGCGAGTATGGCCACGACTATCATCAGTTCGATCAGGGTGAAACCACGGGTCTTGTTTGTCATTATGCTGTGTCCCTTGCCGGTGTGTTGCTGTCGGGGTTATACCGCATATGGCCGCTACCGTGCGGCCATACGCAGGTTCTGCCTACTGCCGAATATCGATCCAGTTACGGCGACCGAAGACCGAGTTCGGACCGGCCAGTTCCGGGGTGTTGTCTTCAAAGTGCTCCGTATCTGCCGGGCCATCGTCGCTCCCTGTTCCTGTGTCGCATTCGTCACCTTGACACTGCTCCTTGTCGAGAGCCAGTTTTTTATCTTCCTTGATCTTGTCGCCGACATATTCCCGCATCGCGGCATAGTCTGCCAGGGCCTGATTCTGTGCCAGCAGTTCGGCCAGTTCCAGCAGGGCCTGGTTGAGTGTTGACTCGGAATCCGGGTCCTTAATGATGTCCAGCAACTGGGCAAAGCGCTCCAGGTCGCACACTGCCTTGTCGGGATCGGCCTCCGGATCAAAGGTCCTGCATTCATCGACAAGCGGCCTGGTCAGATCCTGATACTCAGCCAGGGTGAGCCCGCCCTGGTCAATTGTGTTCTTGCCGCTGTAGGCAGCGCCGCCGTAACAACCGGCATCCTTGGGTGTGGTATTGCCATCAGGGTCGGCGTTGCGGAGCTTGTCCACCAGGTCACTGTAGTGCCAGTACATGACGGCTTCGTACAGCAGGCCGGTGTCACCAGGCGAGCTGCCATCCTCATCCGCATCGGGCACGACGTCCAGGACAGGCTCCTCGTCCTCGTCCAGGACAGGCTCACCGGTTTCAGTGACTCTGACTGAGACCGTGTAGGCCTGGGCATGGGTGCCGGCACCACTGATCATGTGTGTCGACTGCAGGTCAACCGACGGGTTGATAGTGGCCGCAATCAATTGCACGGTCAGGGCGCCATTGCGCCAGCGAAAACCATAAGGCTTGGTTTCTGAGGTTTCTGAGGTTTCTGAGGTTTCTGAATCGGGCGCCTGGGTGATATGCAGGTTCCTGGCTGGATCACGGATGTAGTCGGTTGGCGGAGTCGTAGCATCACTGAAAATATTACAGGAATCATAGAAGAAACCTGGATTCGGGTTGTTTTGCAGTGCTGATTCAGCCGCCGTCAGTACCATTTCATCGGTATAGCAGACGGGGTTTCTGTAATCATGCAGGCCCAGTACGCACTGTGATCGTGTGGCGTGCAGGCCTTCATCCAGGATCGAACGCTCACCGAAACCGATGCGCAGGGTCGGCGTTAAACTCAGTCCCTTTGCCTTTGCGAATTCTGCCGTAATGGAGGAATTACTGCCGCCGGGGCACGTGGTCGGGTCAGCGCCCATAATACCTGCCAGAGTGAAAATCAGGCTCTCGCCCTGATCGTCAACCAGTCCTGCCGTGGATGTTCTGCCATCCAGCAGTTTTTCTGTGATCATGTTCTGGTATTCCACCACCGGCCAGGCCTTGCAGCCGATCTGGATCCAGCCGGCATTGGAGCGGTCGGCATTGGCGAGCGTGATAATGAACTCGGTAGACGGCGGGGCCGTGGTAAAGGCGGGATCGGCACCGAGTGAGTTGACTTCCGATTGCCGCACTGCTGTCGGCCTCCCGTTATCTCGCAGACCATTCAGCGGCTCGAGTACGCCATCCTGGTCGGTATGCAGGGTGTCATAGGCGCGGTTCAGTTCGCCTTCGATGGCCTCCAGACAGCCATCGCCGACCAGGATGCCTTTTTCATTTTCGTTTTCACTGCAGACGGCCGGGTCGCCGACCGGGGCTGCGGCCAGGGCCGTGGCCATGTTGGCCTGCCCGCGCCGGGGTTCCAGTTCAAACAGGTCGACCCAGTCGACATTGTGCATGGCGTCGTAGTCGTGCACGTGACCGTCAACTGCACGTCCCAGGCCATCATTGCTCTGAATGTTATAGCCCTCGCTGTGCTTGGAGCGGTTGTTGGTCGCAATGACACCATCTGTGGGGCTGTCTGTGGACACATCAATGTGGCCGCCAAGAATCGGCCCGGGGGTCGGGAGGGGGGGTATCGGCAGGAATATGCCATTGATATACATTTTGTCGATGCCAAGCTTGAGTCGCGCGAAGGTGGGTTGCGAAAGGTTACCGGGACCCAGGTTGATGCCCACCGGTGCCTCCAGATTGCCCGAGTAGCTCACCTTGTCCAGATCATCCAGTGCGTTGTCCGACTTCAGGTTGTAGACAACCGTGTTATTGGCGGTGCCGTAGAGAAAGTCAAGCGACATCACCCAGTTGTCACCCCTGAAGTTCCGTGTGCCGCAGTCATTGGCGGGCCCTGTCGGGTTGTTGGTGAGGAACTGCACGCGTTTGGCGCGCAGGAAGGGCGGTCCGATCAGACGCTCGCCACAATTCGGGAGTTCAACTTTCCAGCCCTTGAATTTATTGGCAAGGCATGTTGCATCAGTGGCGCCGCACTCGTAATTCAGGATATTTTCGGTCGGTGTAATGCGCAGGGTTTTCTCGATGCTGTCAAAGGTTGCCGTGGTTTCGACCAGAGTCTGTGTCTGCAGGTCACCGCCGTCGTACGGGGTGGTTGCCAGGGCCGACAGTGTGGCAGGCGATTCGGTGTTGATCCAGAGGCCGTGAATGACCTGTGTCCTGGTGTAGTCGGGTTGGAAGGCGGGATCACCGCCAGTTCTCAGGCCATCGTTCAGCGCATCCGCCAGGCTCAGGATACTGCCTGTTCCGAAATACAGCATATAGCCGTCCTGATACGGGTGCTCGCCAATGGTGGGTGCACTGGTGATCGGGTGATCCGGGCTGCCATTATAGACCTTGATGACCGTTGATGCGGAAGGATCAGTCTGATCAATGGTAAACATCCAGAGATCACCATTGATATCGCCGGCAAAGGCCCGTTCGACCATGACATCGACATCGGTACTGAGCAGGGCCGGTGCTGAAAGCCCACCCGTCGTGCCCGTTGAAATGCTGTAGACAGTGGACGGGTTATTAAGGCTGATCATCTTCAGGGCGGTATCATGACCGGATGAAATGCTGTAACCGCTGCCGGAAAAGACATACCAGTCCGGTGTTGTGCTGGCGTCTGCGCCCACCGGGGCAATCTGCGGTTTGCCATAGACATAGCCGAATCCGTCCGACAGGGTCTTCTCGAAAATCAGCTTGTGGCCGCTGCCCGGGTAGGCATCATCGGTCATGTCCAGCGCATACAGGCCGGCAAAACCGGGACCGCCGCCGCCGACCAGGACTGTGTGCCAGGCTGATCCATAGTGCGCCGAGCCGCTCAGAAGATCGCCTGCGACGTAATAGGTATGGTCGTAGCTCGCATCGCGTGCTGCCAGGTTGGACAGCTTGTTGAGGACCATGGACGGGACATAGGCAAAGACCTCGGAGCCATCATCCTCGTCAAAGACATGCAGCATGCCATCGTTGGCGCCAGCGGCGATACGGCCGTCACGGCTGGCATTAGCGGTGGTAAAGTCCACGAACCCGGATAGCTGTCCGTAGGTTTCCCGGGGTGGTCCAATATAATTCGGTGTACTGGTGATATCACCCAGGACGCTGTAGCGGGTCCTGAGGTTACCATTCGAGCCGGACTCGGTGTCATTGATTCTTTCATGCAGCCGCTGGCCGCGAATATAGTTCAGGAAGTTGCTGGCCTCGGCGGTGTTCAGGCTTGGATCAGCTGCAGCCACAATGGCGTCATAGGTGTCCTTGTCGAGGGCCTCCCGCTGGGTTGCGCTGAGGTTGTCCCAGGTAAAATTTACCTGGCTGCCATTGTTGGTGAAAATATTACGACTCTGCCAGTACGAACCGGTAGGGTTGTCGGCCCCGTTGGCGATAAAGGTGGCACGTGCGGTCCAGCAGCCGCTACCCGAGTGGCCGCTGAAGTTGCATCTGCCGTCCGTGCCGGCAGTCGCCGGATTGGCGCCGACATCGGCGTCTGTTATCCGTTTCCCATCCGGCAGGATGCTGTCACCCATCAGGATGTCGTACTCAATGATGTCACCCTGCCAGGCACCATTCTCATACCACGGGCGGTAGGCCTGTGTCGTGCCTTGCAGCAGGTCGTTGTTCTTGAGTACATACTGGCCGATGGTAACCGTAGGTGTGGTTGACGGCACAAAGACTGCCGCGGCAAACAGCACGGAGCAGGCGCCCAGTGTCAGTGCAGAAATGATCTTTAGTCGGTGGTGTTTGGTTGCTGTGTTCATGGTGTTACCCCGATTAGAGGAAGTGGAGTGGTCACATAGGCAGACTGAACTATCCGTTTGGCTCCCCTGGAACTGTTACTCCTGGCCGTGACCTGAAAGACATGGACCTGTGCGCCTGCAAGGGTATCCTGCCGGCATTGCTGAGTGACACATTCACCTGTGCCGTTGTCATAGCCGGCATCAACAATGACGTACTGGCCGGTACCGTCGTCCGGATTGCTGTCACCGTCTGAATCGCTGCCATCATTGGCAACATCCGGCAGTTCTACCTGTGTGCTTGAGAAAGTCCACACCAGGGCAGCCGGATCGAAACTAGCGTCATCAGCATCACCCGTTGTGCGCTGGCAGCTGTCATCATTGGCACAAAAGTACTGATCGGTCGTATCTGCAGCGAGGAACGGGTTGACACCGCCCCCGTCTGCCAGGGCCTGCAGGTCTCTTTCACCCCTTACCAGAACATACTCGGCATTATTAAGCGCCGTTGTCTGGAACTGTGCATTACCGGCCATCAGGTTTTCCAGTCTGGAGACATTCATGCCAAAGACGCCCAGAATGGTGAGGATCAGCAAAAAGATCAGGGCCGTGAACAGGGCTGCACCTCGTTGGCGAGCGGTATGGCTTGAATACGGGTTCGGACGGTTCATGTTTGCTTCTCCGGCCTATTTGTTGCGCAGGCGAATGGTTGAGGTGTACAGCTTGCGACGATAGCTGTCATTAAAGGCGGGCAGGTTGGCACCACCCATGGAATAGATTGTATCGTTGGTGTAGCCGGTATCCGGGCACTCTGACCTTATCAGTAGCCAGATACGAACGGCGATGACCTGGTCCCACATGGGATCTGTTGGTCCGGCGGCGTTGACAAAACTGTTTACCGAGTTAGCGGGGGGGCCGGTATCGAGGCCATACTGGACCTGAAGGTTTTCAACGCCATAGGCAATTTCCTCTATGGTCGGTACACCGTTTGCGAGACCCAGACGGAATAGTGACGGCACAGTGCCGCCACCGCATTTGTTGGTTCCCGCTGCAGTTGCCGGATTAATAAAATAGGCCCTGGCAACAAGTTCGGAAGTTCTTACGGCGGCTGCCGTGATCGGATTACTGGCCTCGTCGCTGCCTTTGAAAAACTTGCCTTCAAACAGCGAGGAACGCAGATAGAAATGGTCGTTCTGGAAGGCAGGCGTGGTTGTGCCCCCTACCTGCCAGGGGGCAGCAAAACGTACCAGCAGGACATCCTGTGGAGGCAGTGTGGTGCTGGGCAGGCAGTCGTAGTTTGTGCGGTTGTCGTTGAGACCAAAAATCTTTTTATCCAGCATGCGGGCCCAGTCAGTGTTGCCCGAGCCAAGGCAGGTGCCGTTCTCGGCAAGCCGCGGCAGGGTACCATCAATCGCGGCAATGTCGGAGTTGCCCCCCCAGTATCCGGCACGACGCAGATCCTGGGAAAGCGTGTCCATTGCGTAACGCCCGTTTTCCTGCATTCGGGAAAGGCTGTCCTGCAAGGTATAACTCTTCTTCGAACTGAGGAAAATCTGGCCGATGCCTGCCAGCAGGATAAGTGTAATGACCAGCGCTACCATGAGTTCAACAAGACTGAATCCACGGCAGTGGGTATGCGCCTTCATATGCATGCGTTGAATGTCCATGGTTACTCCGAAAAGATCAGTCGATAACAACGTAGGTGGTCTTCCTGGGTCGGCGGGCAGGTCGTTCCGGTAGCACCTGTTCGCATTTCATCCCATTGCACTGTAATGACGTGGGTTACACCGTCACAGGGAGGGACCGATGTGCCGTCACACTGTGTGATCGAGGTGCGGCCACCGGGTAACCCGGGTAATGCACCAGGCGTTACGGATGCTCCGGTAACTGCCTGGTGCCACGCAATCAGATCAGTTGCGGCTATCGATGTTCCGGTTGGTGGGGTCGCGCCGCCTGCCAGTAAGTACTCACCTGCTGCCACACCCGCCGGATTGGCGCGCATCCGGTCTGAAATATCGTAGGCCATTTGCGTGGCAGTCGTACGCATGCTGGCCATCTGGTTGGATCGCAGGCTTGTGGTTTGCAGGGCGGCCAGTCCCAGCAGGCCGATTGACAGAATCAGCAGTGCAATCAGGACTTCCAGCAGGGTGAAGCCCTGCTGTCGTTGTATATGACTGTTTTCTACAGGTCGCATAATAGTCAGGTGATCTCTAGCAGGTTGCATTGGAAATAACCGTATGTCCCTGGAGGGTGATTTGGACAGTACGTTTCTGGTTGATATGGCAGTCAGCGGCTTCCAGTGTAAAGGTGACTATGCCGGCATTCGATGCCAGTCCCGTCGGCAGGAAACGCAGGGTATGTTCCGCCACGGCGTTCGCCGCAGTGGCTGATATGGTCGTGTTGTTTGAGAGCCCGTTTCCAGTACGCATAAGACAATCTTCCGCTTCTTCGCAAAGCGGGGCGCTAGCGCCGGTATCCGGGTCATCGTTCTGGTTAAGGTCCGAAAACACAATCCATCCCTTGCTCCAGTCGTTCTTGTTATCGGAACAGCTTGTCCCGTTGATGCTGGCACAGACGATAGTATTGGTGCCGCGCTTGACCGCCTCACTTCGAGCCAGCTGTATTGCGGTCACAAACTCGTTGGTCTGTGCTGTCAGTCGATTGTTCTTTATGAAATCCAGAAAGGCAGGTACACCGGTCGCCAGCAGAATGCTGATAATGATTATCGTGATCAGCAGTTCAATCAGGGTAAATCCTTTTTCTCTTTCCATAGTCATAGTTGTACAAACCTCGCTCACCCTTGTCATTCAATATAAGATAAGCGGTTAATATTACCCGACAGGTGGGTTAATCTGTCCGTGGTTATACCTGCCGGGGCGTTCATTTGATGTGCAAGCATCAGTTGTAAAAATTCAGGGGCTACAGGTGCAGTCTGTCAGTATCGGCCGTGATGGATATTTCTTGATAGTGGATTCCTGATTTATTGGTGGTAGCAGGTGGCGCATGGCAGGAAAAAATACAAACGTTGACTGTATTGTGGTGGGCGGTGGATTGCTTGGCATGCTGACTGCCCGCACCCTGCACAAGGAAGGCTTGTCAGTGACCATCCTGGAACGTGGTGCGGCCGGGAGAGAGGCTTCCTGGGCTGGTGGCGGCATTCTTTCACCCCTGATTCCCTGGCAGTACCCTGATGCTGTTGCTGAGCTGGTGGTATGGAGTCAGCATTATTACCCGCTATTGGTGGAAGAACTGCTGGACCAAACCGGAGTTGATGCTGAATGGGTGCGCTCCGGTCTGTTGATCCTGGGTACCCCGCTGGATTCCGGTGTCAGTCAGTGGGCTGACAGATTCAAGTGCAGCATCCAGTCCGTGGCTCCGGCGCAGGTTCGTCAATTTGAGCCGGAGGTGATGCCGGTTACCGGTGCTAGCGTGTTGTTGCCGGATGTCGCCCAAATCCGGAATCCGCTATTGTGCACTGCGTTATCCCGATCGATCCGGATGCAGGGTGTTGAGTTGCAGGAGCACGCCGAGGTTACCGGTCTCACGGTGCAGTCGGGCAGGGTCAAGGGTGTTAAAACAAACCGTGGGGATTTCCAGGCGGCGCGCGTCGTGATCGCCAGTGGCGCATGGAGCTCGCAGGTGATGCAGCGTGCCGGGCTGGAACTTGCGGTAGAACCGGTGCGTGGCCAGATGATTATGTTCGAGACGGTACCCGGCTTGCTGCGTCATATCACCCTGTACAATGATCACTACCTGATACCACGCCAGAATGGACTGGTGCTGGCTGGCAGTACGCTTGAATATACCGGCTTTAACAAGGAAACCACAGAGGAAGCACGGAAAACACTGACTGAAAAGGCACTGGACCTGCTGCCGGCCCTCTCCGGCTACAATGTTATCAAGCACTGGGCGGGGCTCCGGCCCGGTACTCCTGCAAGTGTTCCCTATATCGGGGAGCACCCACAAATCCACGGGTTATTTGTGAATGCCGGACATTTCCGCAATGGTGTAGTAATGGCGCCGGCATCAGCACAGCTACTGGCAGATTGCATGCTGAAACGGGACAGTTTTACCCGCTTTGAGCCTTATGCCCTGTAATATGTTTCTGCCCGTTTTGGTACACAAGGCCCTTAATATGGCGCGATAGGCGTGGACGATTACTTGCGAGCTTGTCTATAATTGCCATATGGATAACGATCTATGGACAGCATATGACCTTGTGGGACTTCATCTATGGAAAATCTGACAGAAAAGCACATGACACAAAACCCCGATGTGGCCGGTATGTTACGTGATCATGACATACTGCCAACGCAGCAGCGGTTAATGATCGCGCGCGTACTGTTTTCTCGTCGGCAACACTACTCTGCAGACCAGGTCATGACATCTGTGAATGATGGTCGTGACCGGGTATCAAAAGCGACCGTTTACAATACGCTGGGCCTGTTTGCCCGAAATGGTCTGGTGCGGGAGGTGATTGTCGATCCGAACCGGGTATTTTACGATCCCAATACCCACGAGCATCACCATTTCTATAATATCGATACGGGTGAGTTGATCGATGTTGATTCTTCCGAATTGCGGATTACAGACCTGCCGGGGCTTCCGGAAGGCACAGTAGCTGCTGGCGTTGATGTCATTATTCGTATTCGCAGTGAAACAGCGGTGAACTGAGTTCGTAGCATTATTTTTTCTTCTGCTTTATAGTCGCTCTCCGCATGGCCGGAGTAGCTCAGTCGGTAGAGCAGCTCACTCGTAATGAGAAGGTCGGGGGTTCAATTCCTCTCTCCGGCACCATAAAATCAAATAAGTTATAAAGCCTTTTCCCCGCGTAAGCGGGTTGGGCTAGCATTTTAGCCTGTTTTCGCTCTTTTCCCTGCTTATCTCGTCCAAGCCGAATCAAGGGGGTGGGGCTGCAAGATATTCCTGGTCCCAGATAAGTAAACATTAAATGACCGAGTTCGGGCCGAACCAGACATTCCCTCATTGTAGAACCCCAACAAGTTCGGGAAGAGTAAACGCGTGCTATCGGCTGAACCATACACCCACACAAAAACGGCGACCCGAACCCTGCTACTCAGTTAACTGCTACAACCTTGTACTTCGTACAATAGTCTACCGCGCCAGAATTGGACATTGTTCTAACGGTATAAGAACTCTCAATTCCATGAGTAATTGGGAGGCATCATGACTAATTCACTAATGGTCCTAATGCTGGCCATTGTATTATTTTGGATACCTCCCCGAAAATAAAAAAAGCGACCCGAAGGCCGTCGAGTGAGGAGTGTCAGTTTGTTAAGCCGCTTTCTTCCTTCTGTTTAACAGTCAATGCCGAGATGTGTGCTCTTGGGCTTTATGACGATCACCAATTATACCGAGCCATCAGCCTGGCATTTACATTTTGTGATCTGACACTGGCTAGCACATCCTGTGAGGAATATATATTACTGTCGTATTTCACCAGCATTAGGTGGTAGCGAAAATGGCAGAATTCAGCAGAAACAATGCCATTTTCTTCTTCAAGGGCGAGTATCAGATTGTTGCGTTGCCTATACTCCAATATCTCTGAAACATGCACAACTACTTCAATAGTATTCGTTACCTCATCAAGTGTAGTTATATTTTGTACGACCTGATCCATTTACATCCCCGTTAATTGATATAACGAAATAATTGCCAGTTATCTGGTAGGTTAGCAACCTCCTGATTCTTCATGTGCCTGCGTCCTTGCTATTGCCGGTACCTCCGATACCATCGCCGTGTACACTGAAAGGTTTCCTGACCGTAGAAAAAAACCTGAATTCATTGATCATCGTCGTCCTGGCAGCATTATTGATAACCGGCTGCATATCCTGTGCCATTCTGCGCAAGACGGGGAAAGCCATGCAGTTTGACGCGGTAACGGGATTTGAGACGAGTACTAATGGGATTGGGATTGGGCACGCAGTCGCTGTTACCCGACGGTTAATCCATAGCGGTGGTTATCTAGCTGATTGGGCAAGAAAGCTTTTGTCGCTATAAAGTGACACAAGTCAGTCAGCCTGGGCGGGTGTACGCAGAACCCGGGGCAGACCGACTGTCAGTCACTCGATACAACACTGTCAGCGATCTATCATAACAGGGGGAGAGTGTAATCTTCCTCTTATAGGGGGCAACTACTGAAATGAGTATCCGTGAAATCAAGGTCTGCATTGAAAAAGAGCAGGCACTCTATGACGATCTGTATTCAGCAATGCTGGAACAGCGCGAATATGATGGCTGTAATGTCATGCAATACTCCGAGTACCAGGAAAATGGCCAGATGACCGCTGTATTCACGCTGTATGAAGGGGGGCTGAATCAATGACTAGATTCGCACCTGAGCCACACTGTCTGTGATCCGAACTATCGGGAGGGTGTGTGCCTTAAACTTCTGCTTACGGCCTGGGCTGTGTAAAAACAAAGAGTGATTTTTAAAAGTGGGATACTGGCCCGATTATTGGAGCAATATTGCCATGTTGTTCCATATGCAGCAGGTCTATACATAACGACCACATATTTAAGTGGTAAATAATTTTGCAATTTTTGAAGACGGTACGTTTTTACACAGCCTCGGCTACTTTCAGACCTTCAGCATCAAACAAAAACGGCGACCAACGGATGAACGAAGCCTGCCGTGAGGAAAGTAAATTTGTTAAGCTGCTTTCTTGCGTCTTGTTATGTCGACAAGACCCGGTAGTCCCGTCGCAGCAGCGCCTGCCCGCACTGACTGCGAGAACTAATCTGATTCGTCAGCCACTGATGAATCTGCCGCGCTACTTGTCACCGACTTCATTCCATTGCTACAGCCGC
>JBDLIH010000049.1:0-24387 GCA_039714975.1 Pseudomonadota bacterium | reverse complement strand
CAGTTCCTCAAACAGGGTGCCGGGCATGAACATGCCCTTTACATGTTCTTCCCATCTGCGCATGAACTTGCGGGTACCCGGCAGGTGATTGAGCATGCTTTTACTGCGCTCGCGCACGCCGGTATAGAAGCTGCCGGAGAGGATGCGTGCCAGGTAGTTGGACATGGCACCGCGGTTGCGGGAGATCGACATCTCGTTGTCATTCAGGATCACCAGCAGGTCGCTGTCTAGATCGCCGGCATTGTTTAATGCCTCGTAGGCCATGCCGGCCGTCATCGCGCCATCGCCGATGATGGCCACCGTTTGCCGGTCAGAGTTTTCCAGGGTGGCAACCACGGCCATCCCCAGGGCGGCACTGATGGAGGTGCTGGAGTGGCCCGCACCAAAGGCATCGTATTCACTTTCATCGCGACTGAGAAAACCGCTCAGTCCGTCACGGCGGCGCAGGCTGCCCATGGCCTCGCGGCGGCCCGTAAGGATCTTGTGTGGATAGGCCTGGTGCCCGATGTCCCAGACCAGTCTGTCATCCGGTGTGTTGAATACCTTGTGCAGGGCGATGGTCAGTTCAACCACACCCAGTCCGGCAGACAGGTGGCCACCGGTGCTGGAGACCGACTCAATCAGGAATTCACGCAGTTCATTGGCCAGTTGCGCCAATGCGCTGTCATCCAGGCTGCGCAGGTCGGCCGGGGAATCGATATGTGTGAGTAGTGGGTATTTTGACTGGGGCATAGGTTTTTCCGAGTCGGGGATATTAGCAGACTCGGCTGGCCGGTGCTTCCATCAGGCGCGAATGATTATTATTACAGAATGGCCCCGATACGGCTGTGAAAGGCCGGCAGAACCTCGTTTTCGAACCAGGGATGATTACGGAACCAGCGCAGGTTGCGTGGCGAGGGGTGTGGCAGCGGGAAGAAACCGGGCAGATGTTCCTGCCAGTGAGATACCGTCTCGGCCAGGGTCTGGCGCCGGCTGCCGAGATAGTGGTTCTGCGCGTACTTGCCGACCAGAATGGTCAGCTCGATGGCCGGCATTTCGGCAAGCAGCCTGTCGTGCCACTGGGCCGCACATTCCGGCCGTGGCGGCAGATCACCCGATTTCCCCTTGCCCGGGTAACAGAACCCCATCGGCATAATGGCAATCTGCGACGCGTCGTAGAACCGTTCACGATCGATCTGCATCCACCCCCGCAGGCGCTCGCCGCTGGGATCATTCCACGGGATACCGGTCTCGTGCACCCGGGTTCCCGGTGCCTGCCCAATGATGAGAATCCGTGCCGTGCAGCTGGCACGCAGCACCGGCCTGGGGACCAGCGGCAGCTCGGCCTCGCAGAGCCGGCAGGCGCGGACCTCGCGTAGTAGTGTATTGAGAGTGGAGTGGTTCAATATTATCTCTGCATTAGCTGCATCTCCTAATTAACCAGTGTTTCATTCCCTTAACCCATACGCACGAAAGCACACCCTGCAAAACTGTTCACTTTTGAAACAGTCATGAAAAAATGATTTTCATTTCTATAACAGAACGTTGTGATACTGGGCACCGGAAACTGTAACACCATTGTAACAACAGGCGTATAGCCGATTGCCCCGATACCCTGAATATTTCTTGTGGAACAGTATGTTACCGGGTTGGTATGGAGTGTGCATTGTATTGTTTCAGGGAAGCGGGTGCCTGATGCATCGCGTTTCTGAATTCGGGAGGACAAGACATTTCCAAATATTTGCGTGGTGATCTACGGCAAGGAAAAACAATGCCATGTCTTTCAGTTCTGTGTCGAAGGGTTTGCGATTGGTAATGACAGGTTTATAAACTGAAAAAATCAAGGGGAAATATCATGGAAACATTATGTATCAATAAATGCCTTATCAAGGCCTCGGCAATCCTGCTGGGGTTGGCAATCGGCTTGTGTACAGCGCCGGCCTTTGCTGTACATGACGAAGAATTCGAGCTTGACCATGTCCTTAATATAGGAGCAAACATTGTCAATGATGGAGTTCTAAACGTTGATTGGGAAGATCTGTTTGATGCCAATTATCCGGGCCTGCCGACAACAAAGCCCGCGCTGCCCGCTAATTTCGGGCCCGCCACCTTCCTGCGGGATTTCACACCGGGATCTAAAGGCCCGGATACTACAGCGTACACCGGGGGTAGCGCAGATGTTAACGATATTTCCACGTGGTCCTGCACCCGGAAAAACAATATTGGTAACAAATTTAATATCCTGAATGCGTATGCGACTGCCTATGTTGATCCAGTCAGCCTTGACACAATCCTGTATTTCGCCCTGGAACGCCGCGGAAATGAGGGCACGGCCAGCGTCGGCTTCTGGTTTCTGGGCGATGGCACGGTCGCTTGCGAGCATCCCAGTGGTGGCGGGAGCACAGGTTTCACTGGCAACCATCAAGACGGTGACCTGTTGGTCATCTCCGATTTTACGGGTGGTGGGAAGATTTCCAGTATCTTTGTCTATAAGTGGGAGGGTGGAGCCGGTGGTTCCCTGAACCCGGTTCCAGTTGCAGGGGGCGGAGATTGCGAAGATGCTCTCGCGAATGATACGGTTTGTGCCACTGTGAACCGTGTCTTGATTAACGGGGCCGGACCGGGTACAGACATTCCCTGGCTCACGGAAACAAAGCAGCCTGGTCCTGTACCGTCCAACGACCTCGATGCCAGGCTGTTTTTTGAAGGTGGACTGAACCTGACGCAATCAGATTTGAATAGCTGCTTTGCTACCTTCCATGCAACGACACGCTCCTCGGACTCGCTTACCTCGGAAAAACATGATTACACGTCGGGCAGTTTTCCATTGTGCAAGGTTGAATTGAGTAAAACCTGCAGCCAGGCGGGGGCATATGATGAGACCAGCGGAGATCTCGTAATTCCATACAACGTCTCTGTCGAGAATACCGGTTCGACAACGGTCAGTATCACGGCCCATGACGACAACTGCGGTTTTGGCTCGCCGACGGACATCGTGTTTAACAACGTGGCACCCGGCCAGACGGTATCGTCAGATGATTTGGGACTGAACCTGGTCTGCAGTATCTCTGATACGGAAACCCTCCCCAATGATATCCTCAACGGGGTTTCGGCAACTTCGGCGACCGAGGGTGTCTCGATCATACTGGCTGATTCCTGCGTGACTGACGAGGCGTTCCCTGACGTGTGTTTCGCCGGCTGCGGCTTTACTCTGGGTCCTAATCTTGCCGTGGCGAAGAACTGTGTAACCGCGCTGGAGGTCGATGGAAGCATTGTGAAGGTGAGGGTCGACTTCAGTGGCAGTGTCAGCAATACGTCCGATACAGCTACATGCAAGGACGATGATACGTGCGTGTTCCCGGCAGGTGCGGCGTGTACGGTCGACGGCGATTGCCAGGCAGCACCGGTACCGTTGGAAAATGTCGCTGCTGAAGACAACAAGGCCGGCGCACTTACCCTGCTCGATGCGCTGGGTGGTAGTGCGCTTCCCACGCCTGTCAAGCTGGACCCGGGTGATACCGCCTATTTCGAGGGTTCCTATGATCCGGATGGCACTGGAATGGGCTTCGATACCTGTCCGTCGGATGCCCAGTTCATGGATACAGTCACGGGTGCCGGTGATGACGTCTTTACGGGCGAGTCAGCCACCGCAATGGCAACGGCAACATGCGAGCTGTGTCCGGAAGGAGGATGTCCGGCCGAGTAACCAGGGCTTTCTGACAGAAAGACCGGAGGGGCCTGTCCATTGTGGGCAGGCCCCTTTTTTAATCCCCGGATGAGTTATCTCCGGTCTCCGTTATATGTCGGGTCAGTGGCTACTTGCTGGGGCCCTTCCCCTTGCCGCCGCCTGATCCTTTCGCCTTGACCTTGCCCGCCGTTACCGGATCGCTCATGGCGGAGACGTTGTATACCGCATCATAGGCATCGATGCTGTATTCATACAGGACATTGTTGCCGATATCACGGTCGGTATAGACGGTGTCCGTAGTGTTCGCGATCACTGCACCGTCACGCCAGACCTGGTAGCCGGCGACACCGGTATTGTCGCTGCTGGCATTCCAGCTCAGGCTGACCTGCTTGCGTGTTTCACCGGCAACCAGTCCGGTCGGTGTGGAGGGTGCCTGGGTATCATCGGCCGGTGTAGTGTCATTGACTACATAAGTTGCCGTGGTTGTCTCCGCATGCACGGGATCAAGTGCGTCGGACGCAACGATTTGCAGGTTGTAACTGCCGGCGGCTGCGGTGCCGGCGGAAGTGACCGAGAAAGTGGTCGTGCCCGTGGTTCCCGGCGACAGGCTGATACTCGTGGGAAACAGCTCTCCACTCCAGCCACCCGGCAAGGAGGTGATGGTCAGATCAAAGTTGCTGGCATTACATGCTGCAGTGTCATTATTGGTGAGCGACACCGTGTAGAAAAGGGTTGTACCCGGGTCACCATTCTGACTGCCCGGTGACACACCCAGTAGTGGCGTCTGGACGGTACAGGTCGGGGTCGGGTCGGCAGGCTCGATAACATAGGTGGCAGTCGCTGATGCTGAATTTGAAGGTGCATCGCTTTCGCTGGCCGTGATGGTTATGTCATGGAAACCTTCAACGGCCGTTTGTGGCGAGGTGACGACCATATTGACGGTGCCGGATGTTCCTGGAGCGATTTGCAGCGTATTACTGTCAAGCTCGACACTCCAGTCGGAGGGTGCAACTGCAGACAGGTCAAAGCCGGACGTAACGCAGGCATCACTGTCGGTGCTGGTTACTGTCAGCTCATAGGTGACTGGTGTTCCCGGACTTACCCAGGGGCTTTCCGGGGGGGAGAGTGCGAGTGTCGGATTGCCGTGTACGCAAAGCGGTTGCCCAAGGCTGATTGTGACGCTGGCCCCGTTAGTTTCCGCCTGGTCCGTAGTGATCGTGATTCCTGATGCAGTATCTGTGTAGCTTTTGCCGACGACTAGAGCGGGATCGCTCCGGTCATTGAAACTCAGGATACTGCTGTTTGGCGTCATATCCAGCAACAAGCTGGACTGGTAGTCGAAGTCCTGCCCGGTATGTATGAGAATTCCGTTCTCGACGTTACTGTTTCCGGCGATGAAACTGTCAAAGCCCAGCGCCTGCCGGTACTCGAGGTAATACCAGGTGGTGCCCTGACCCGCAGGGTCCTGCTCCTTGAGGATCTTGATCGCTTTTGATGTGACATTGTCAGCCAGTTCGAATGGCTGCAGATCATAAATGCCGCTGTTGGTGACAGTGAGTATTTCCTGCGGTGACAGCCAGCCCAGGTATTCCTTCTGGAAGGCATTAAAGTGCCCTGTTTCAGGTGCGGAACCCATGGTATCGAATTTGTTGTCCCGTGCGGTTACGCAATCCGTGCCGAGTATCGTACTGCCGCAATCAAGAAAGTTGGAGTGTCCAAGGCCGAAACCGTGCCCAAGCTCGTGGGCTATTACCTGGGGGTCCAGACCGGCCCTGGTCCATGCACGCGAGGGGTAAACAAACAGCAGCGAGGAGCCTGCCCAAAAGCATGAGGCATCGTCCTTCATCATGTAGATGATGCGTCCATATGCACCCAGATCAATACCATCGGCGGCAGCTGCCGCATCTGCCTCGCTGGCAACCGTGTTGCCGTCACAGGTGCTGGCGATAGGCAGCGTGTACCAGCCATGGACGTCACCCGTGAGCCAGGTCTTGCCACTGGATGCTTCCTGGTAAAAATTATTTACCGTACCGAATACGGCATCGTGTGCCTGTGCGGGTGTGTACGGGGTAATGTCGGCTGTATCCTGGAAATTGACTAGCAGAACGAGGGTGTGTTGTTCCCCTATGGGGTTGACCGGTTCGCCCAATATGCCACCCTGCGATTCTGATGTCCCTCCAGTACTGCCATCCGGCGCCAGATACTGGATGTTGTCACCACTGGTGGATATCAGTAGGGTGCCGTTACTACCAGTGCTTTCCTCGAGTGGACTGCTATTCAGCATCAGGCCAGTGACACGAACCGGCTTGCCTGGATCGAGTCTTGCCTGCCGCGTTGAAAAGCTGAGCGAGTAACGTTTGCCGTTGGACTTCAGGAAGTGCAGTAGCTGGTGACTGCCATCTTTATAGTCTTTATAAAGTGCCTCGAGTTCACCTTCAAGCTCGACCCTTTCTTCAATATATCCGCGTACAGAATCAGGCATTTTGTCGAGAACATGTTCGGGAAAGGCATACTTTAAAACACTGGCTGGTTCATCCTGCAGCAGTTCACCAAGAATCTGTTGGCGGGCAGTTGCCGTTTCGATCAGTTGTTCCAGCAATTCACCCTGGGCGGCCGGGTTGGCATGGCTGTAGCGGGTACTGAGTGCAACCAGCGAGTGGGTGAGCGCCTCTGCTCTTGCCTCGGCAGCCGAACTACCCGCCAGAACCTGGCCAGGTACCATCGATATGGCGAGAACGAAAAGGAAGGGGAGCAGCAGTGCGCCAATAATGCCTGATCCAATTTGATGCCAGGGTCGGGATCGGTCAGATGCCGGTATACCAGCAAAAGAGTATTTACTGGGCGTGATAAAATAGAATTGTGCAGGTCTTATGTCAGACATAGGAATCCTCATCGTTGGTTGATGAAAGATCCCCATGCAGATGGGCTTGTGTTTACTCGCTCATTCGGCAGTCCGGCTACCCAGCGCTGGCTGGGCCCGCGGCTTTGCGTGCCCCGATCACTCGGGGTTTGCCTTTATCGTGAGGAGATCTCTCAGTTTGTATATATACAATATATGGTATCTGTAAGTGTCAATAACCCTTTATATTGTGATCCAATAGTATGTCGTTTGTAGACGACGTTCGGTTGAGCCTGTTGTGCTCGCATATTCCTTTCCTTTTTGGTTGTTGGCTTTCATTCTCTAAAGACTGAATTGGATGTGTTCCTCATACCGCCAGACAAGCAACCCGTTTGCATTCTGTGTTAACAAAATTCGATCTTGTGTATCAAATACCGTGCCAATATTAGAAATTAATAATAAAAACAGAATGTAAAAAAGTTACATATATTGTGGTCGACACTGCCGGAGGGCATTTGCCGTAGATTTTCTCCTTTTTCGTCGCCTGATGGCAACAGAATAGTTAGAGAATGTGCTATCAATCTGTTTTAGCAAAAAAATACTTGTCTCCATATTGAGACACCCAAACAGAAGTATCTCTGGTACATTCCTCATGACCATCAGTCTTTAGCCGGTGTCGCTTCAGGATCTGGCATAACCGGTTAACGGCAGGAAGTGCACAGACTGTGTGAGGCCAGTCACGCTTGGGCCATATCGATGGGAATAGGTGGGCAAAATGTGATGGCGCGGGGCCTGCAGCGGCCCGTTAGCCGGGTGTTGCGAAACCAGCTTTCAGGTCGAGATTTATGCAACTATCGGGGATATTCAGTGTTTCATTATCCAAACATCCTTCAGCCCCAGTCTTCCCTTGGCGGTATCGGCATAGGCCCTGGCATCATCCGCCGTTGAAAAACCGGTTATCTGGACACGCCAGTATTGAGTGCCTCTCACGGTGACTTGCTGCTGTTCCGTTTGAATATCCCTGGACCGGGCCTTTTCCGCCAAGCGGTCCGCATCGGCCTTGTTCGGTGATGAAACAAGATTGATAACCCATGGGCCGGTTTTGATTGTCTTTGCCGGGTGCTGTTCTTCAGATTCATGCATCTTGCCGGCTATTGCTGCAGGCTGTTTAGCCGCTAACCTGACCGGTTCGCGTGTGCCTGTGTCTTTAGCTGTATCGAGCCCGGTTTTTCGATCGGCAGCCATTGGTTTACTGGCCGCCACGCCGGCTGGTTTGTCACTACTGGAACTTTCAATTGCCTTGGCATCCGTTATGCCCGCGGCAGGGGGTGGAAACCTTTCAACTTCATGTCCGGTTGCAGGGATTACATACTGCTTTTGCGGGGTGGCTGATGCGAGTATGTTTTCTGTATTGATAATGGAATCCGTTATTACATGGGCGCGTATGAGTTTGCCCTCAAGATAGGTGGCGGAATCAGTCAGCATTTTTAAACGCTTATTCAGATAATCGATGCCTTCTCTCAGCTTGTCGATCTCGGAGGCATGGACCGGCAGCCCGGCAGATCCGCCGGTTTGACTGGTTGCAAGCTCCCCGGGGCTGCTTACCTGGATGTCATCAGGCCACTTGTCTGCAACCGTCCACCAGGCAATGATGACGGCCGTGATCGCTACGGCCATTCCGGACAGAAACCAGATGTTGTTCTCGTGCATGGTGAACAGTTTTATATTTCCGGACAGAAAGGATCTCAATTTACGATCACTCAGGTGGTCTGTGAATGGTTCTGCTGTAATGCCTCCCGCTGTTTCCGGGCATGCTCCATTTTTTCTCGCGCTGTTAATTACACCAGACTGACGGGTAATTGTGTTGATTAATTGCAAGTTAACCTATCGTCGCGTGGCGACAAGTATTATCAGGATACTCGTGCACCCTTGAACCGGGAAGGATTCAGATGATGCTTGTGCAAAAGTTTGTAGAATTCCGTGCGGTTACGTTTTGCAATGCGCGCCGCCTGGCTCACATTATCATTGGTGAATTGCAGCAACTGCGTCAGGTGTTCACACTCAAAACGGGCACGTACATCGGCAAAAGCCGGCATTTCACCGTCAGTCTCGCCACGAAGAGCACATTGCACCAGGCTGGCCGGTATCAACAATGTGGTGGTGTATTCACTAGACCACTTCAGTGCCAATTTTCTCCATCCATCGGTACAGGGTCGTCCGGGATATGCCAAGTTCACGCGCGGTTTGCGAGACATTATTTCTTGTGCGTCGCAGTCCGGCCTCAATGGCATGACGGGCTGCATGCATGCAAGTCTCATCAAGTGTCTGCCCGGCCAATTGCTGATTGATATCCTCAAGGCCCAGGTCTGCCGGTGTGATCATTCGGCCCTCCGCCATGACCATTGCCCGGCAGACAAGGTTGTTGAGTTCACGTACGTTGCCCGGCCATGCATAGTGCTGCATGGCCTGCAGGGCTGCCCTGCTAAAACCACGTGCTCGGGGTTTTATTTCACTGGAAAAATGTTTGAATGCGTATTCGGCAAGCAGGGGAATATCACCCATGCGTTCACACAGGCGTGGTATCGGCAGTTGCAGGACATTGAGACGATAGTACAGGTCTTCCCGAAATCGTCCGGCTTTAACGGCTGCATCAAGGTCCTCGTGGCTTGCAGCAATCACGCGGGCATCGATGGCAATACTGTTGGTGCTGCCAACACGTTCTATCTCCTGTTCCTCAAGGAAGCGCAACAGATTGATCTGCAGTTTCAGGGGCAGGTCACTGATCTCATCAAGAAATATAGTGCCGCCGTTGGCGGCTTCAAAACGACCGATGTGACGGTGGTGTGCGCCCGTGAATGCACCTTTCTCATGGCCGAAAAGTTCGGACTGTATTAACTCCGCCGGTAATGCCGCACAGTTAACAGCGACGAACGGATTGTCCTTGCGTCTGGATAGCTGGTGGATGGCATTTGCTGTCAGTTCCTTGCCGGTACCGCTTTCACCAATCAGCAGGGCCGGCGCGCTTACTGCGGCAATTTTCCTGATGCGGTTGTATACCAGCTGCATCGTTTCACTGTCACCGACAATATCGGTGAGAGGTGCCACTGTTTCTGTCGTTTCAATGTTGCCTGTCCACAGACGCGCCATGCCACAGGCATGGTTGAGTGTCATCTGGAGGTGTTCCATATTGAATGGATAAATGAAAAAGTCGTAACAGTAGTGGCTAATCAGGGCAGCGGTGGCTGGTTTGCCAGCCGGGTCATCGGACAACAAGGCAATCCATAAGATGTCCCTGTTGGCTGACAGGATGGTGGCTATTACACCAAGCTCGCTGTGGTCAGTGTTGCTGTCCAGCCTTACCACGCCAACATGCGCCTTACTGTCGCCGCTCAGTGACTGGAACTCTGTAAGGTTGCTTGCTGTATCTACCTGCCAGCCTGCAGCACGCAGGCCGGAAACCCGGGGATGCGCATTCTTTGGGTCAAGGTAGAGTAGTGTTTTGCCACGTATACCCGGTTTCCCGCTGTCAGTCTTGATTGTGCAGACAGACGTGCTGCCGGATACGGCCTGCTTGTGTGCAAACTCCATAATACAAATCCCCTTTCATCGTCTCCTTTGTGACGACTCTGTTGGAAGCTTATTATCTGCATGCCCATATAAATGGCATGGAAAATGCTCCTGAATTCAGTGTAGACCATAAATACTGATATGCAAGCCAGGGTGCTTGCTCACCGGGAGGATGTGTTGGGATCAGGCGAGTCTGGCCGGTCTCGGGATGTCTTCAGCATTTCGCCCAGTTCCAGTGGTGTGCGACGTTCATTCAGTTCATGCCAGCGTCGGCAGACATCGGAACCGGCCTCGACAAACTCGCGCTCCTCCGGTTTGTCGTAAAACCCCTGTACCCGTTCGCTGATACTGCCGGTCTCGGTAATGGGCATGATGAAATAGGTGTCAAGAAAAACAACGAACACGCCCAGCATTTGTGTCTCATCCAGCTGGAATTCACGGGCAAGGTATTCTATGGCACCAAAGTGAAAGGCCATCACCTTGTGTTGTTTTGCGGGATAGCGTGCCAGGTCTTCGCGGTCAATACCCATACTGGTGGCCGTCGCAAAGCGTTCAAGAATGCGGGTGACCTCCTCGACCTGTGAGGGCGAATCAGGTTCTTTGCTGAACAGTTTTCTGAAAATGCCCAAGGTCTATAACCAGCGCCGCACTCGTTGTTTGTACTCAAGGTATTTCTGGCCAAACAGTTGCTCCAGGTAAAGTTCCTCGCGGGTAATGGCATAACGCGTAATGACGATGACGGACGGGATCACGAGCAGCAGTACCCATAGATTATCCAGCCATACGGCGGCCGTGATCTGTGCCAGCGACAATACGATGTAGAGCGGGTTGCGTGTAAAACGGTAGGGACCTGATGTGATCAGTGCGCTGTCCGGTTTGTCCGGGCGCACGTCGGTATCGTTCCTGTGAAAATGCAACAGCGACCAGACAGCGACGAGGGTTGCAACGGCAATAATAATGCTCCCGTAGAGGCGGCCATGAAGTGCGAATGGCATCGACACTGGCCAGAGGTTGTTCAGCCCGATGCCGGTAAGGATGCTAATGGCGTAGATAATGGGCGGGTGTACCCGCACATTCGGGCCGTGATGGTCATCCCGGTTGCTGTTTTCTGTCATGGACCGGTGTCCCCGCTAGCGGCTGCATTGCTCCCTGTCCGGGAATATTCACGGTGTGAGCGATTATGCAGCATGATATCCATCCCGATCTTGAGCGCAACCAGTGCCAGCAACAGGCCCAGTGGTTCGCCCAGTTCGACCACCAGGAAGCCGCCAATAATCACTGCAATGTGTAACACCGCAATGCGTTTGTAAGGTGCCTTCATGAGTGCCTTGACGGTGGTGTACCGATATTCCTGTTGCCTGATGAATAACAGCATAAACGAGGCACCATGGCTGAGCAGCAGTGCGAGGCAGGCCCAGGTAAATTCAGCAGGTGCAGCATCGAGTATCTGCTGCCCGAAGTAGAACATTTTCTGGATCACGACGAAGGGTCCGGGCCAGCTGGCGATGGGCAGCTCACCGGAAATTTCCCCGGCAAACTGTGTCAGCTCCAGTACGAACACGCCGTGGATTGCACAGAAACCGCCGTAGTGCAGGCAGAAAAACAGCATGATACCAAGGGCTGCAATACCACCGGTGAGCAGCATCTTCAGCAGGGTATAAAAACCGACAACCAGGTTTTCCGTCCAGTAGAGCACCACAATGGCACCGACATCCCAGTGCAGGAACAGGACGCCGAAAACAGGGACGAGGTTGGCGAGGACCAGCGCCAGTAGTGGCAGGTTGATGCGGAATCCTTCAGTCACTGCTGCCGGCCAGGTACAGCCAGATAAATCCTGCTACACCGGCAAACAAGGAGGCGAACAGAATACCGGTTTTTGCCATCAGCAGCATCTCCGGCTGGTGAGCAAATCCCAGTTCGGCAATAAAGATGGACATGGTGAAACCAATCCCGCCCAGTAACGAGACACCGATAATCTGGTTAAAGCGGGTACCGGCCGGCAGTTGGCTGATTCCTGTCTTGATCGCAATCCAGCTGAAACCCGAAATCCCCAGCACTTTACCGAGGATCAGTCCCATGGACACACCCAGCGTCACCGGTTCCGTAAGGGTGTCTCCGAGGCTGGAGAATTCCAGCGGTATACCGGCGTTAAACAAAGCGAACACAGGAATGACGAGATAGGCGACCGGCAGGTGCCAGGCGTGTTCCAGTCGTTGCAGCGGCGCCTGCACCTGCAGCGCGCCACTCTCCAGCGAATGCACAATACCGCGCAGTTCATCATTGGTCATGATGCTTTGTCCCGGTACATGGCTGGCATCAAAGCGTGCGATGGTCTCTTTCACATGCGCACTGAAAAGTGACGGATTGTATTTGGGACGAGCCGGTACCGAGAAGGCCCCGAGTACACCCGCCAGCGTGGCATGCACACCGGACTCGAACATGGCATACCAGAGCAACACCGCAATAACAAAATACGGGGTTATTTTCCGGATGCCGGCAACGTTCAGCACTATCAACAGGCCAAACAGAATGGCCGCGGTAATCAACCAGCCCATGGCAATGGTCTCGGTGTAAAACACAGCAATCACGATAACGGCGCCCAGGTCATCCACGATGGCGAGCGCCACCAGAAATGTTATCAATGCCCTGGGTACACGGCCTGCCAGCAAGGCAATGGCGCCAAGGGCAAAGGCAATGTCCGTGGCCATCGGGATTCCCCAGCCACGGGCGGCATCACCCTCTGGGTTGATTATGAAATATACCAATGCCGGTACCAGCATGCCGCCGATGGCAGCGACGATAGGCAGTGTGGCCTGGCGCAGGTTTGCCAGTTCCCCCACCAGGATTTCACGCTTGAGTTCCAGCCCGACCACGAAAAAGAACAGGGCCATCAGACCGTCGTTGATCCAGTGGTGCAGACTGTTTTCCAGTGACCAGCTGCCGATACTGATACCGATCTCAAGGTGCTGAAGCTGGTGATACAGATAGTCCAGGGGACCGTTTGCAAGCAGCAAGGCAATAATGGCGGTCGCCATCAACAACAGGCCACTGGTGGTCTGTTGATGAATGAATTCCTCAAAGGGTGTTAATACCCTGTCAAAGGCCTTTTCCCAGGGGGCGTGGTAGATACCCTTTTCATTTTGTGAAGGTTGTTTTTTTTCAGCGGCGTTCATGAACGTGTTCCTCACGCGTCAGCTGTCGACGCGTCTCCAGTTTTCAGCATCGCGTGCGAGTTCATGTCTGGCCCAGCGGGCAAAATCAGCTCGTGTTTCCATGCCGGATGTTCTCAGCCCGGCACCGGCGACAACCTTGTAGACAACCATGTCCTTTTCCGTGTCCGGGTTCGGTGATTCATCAATAATCTGGCGAACCGACCAGTCATTCCGGCCTTCATCATTGCTGTAATAATGGCCCAGCACGATCTGTCCGGGGTGCAGCTGTCGCTGTTCGGCTTTACCGGTGGCCAGTTGATAGATACGCAGCAGGTCCTGTTCCGAAACATCGATAAAGGAATCAATCTGGCTGAGGGCTGCGACCAGGTCGCCATGCTCAATAGCACGTTCTGATACCGAGGTGGATTCTTTGGCTGGCGGTCTTTTCCTGTCAGACAGCCAGGCAGGATAGCGCCGCCACGGGAACAGGTAATTGAATGCAACGGCCACGGCCAGCATGACCAGTACGTTAATCATGATGGGAGTGAATACAAACTGGTAACCGAGTGCGTGTGTTACTTCGCCTCCGATCACGGCGGCCAGTGCCGTGGCACCACCTGGCGGGTGGATGCAGCGGCAATAGTGCATGGCGCCAACGGAGAGTCCGACGGCCAGGCTGGCCGCAACGATTTCACCCGGGACGGCCATGGCACAGGTCACGCCGATCAGGGCAGAGATGATATGCCCGCCGAATACATTCCAGGGTTGCGACAGGGCACCGTGCGGCACGGCAAACAGCAGTACTGCGGAAGCACCCATGGAGGGTACGATCAACAGCATGCCTGTCGGGCCGAGTGTGGCGCGGGTAATAATGAAGATACAGGCAATGACCAGCGTACCGCCCAGTGTCGACACCAGCCGCTCGGTATGACTGACCTGGCTGGACTCGATACCGAGGTATTTTGAAAGGGAGGCCATCACGGGAAGCACTGTGGTTTGCATCAGTCCCATAATGAGTGTTTGTCTACCCATTTAATCGAGAGTCCGTACCAGATCACGATGGGCAGCATGATGCCGAACCACCACCAGTCATTGAGATACCATGACAGCGGAATGCAGAACAGGGCGAATGCAAAACTGCTCCAGAACAGGATTTTTGCACCTTTACGTGTTTCGATATTCATCAGACCCAGGAAGACCCACAGTGGCATATACTCTTTTCTTTCCATTTATTTTTCCTTTTTATCAGGGCTATTTGTGGCGAGCGTAGGATGTTTCCATTCAACAAGAAATACTCTCGCCAAGGCGCAAAGATCGCAAAGTTACAAGCTGTTGTTAAAGAACATATTAATAATACATTCTTGGCGTCTTAGCGCCTTGGCGAGAGAAATTATGGCCTTTTCTGTCGCGCGCTAGTGTAGCAATAAAGTATTGATTCCATAAAAGTCGTTCTTGGCATTCCATGTCCGTGCATACCATAAGTATTCATAGATATTTTCTTTATTATATATAAGTTTATATCTATAGTGTGTCGTATGAACATCACCTTCCGGCAATTACAGATCTTTGAATCGGTGGCGCAGCACCTCAGTTACACGCGTGCCTCGGAAGCGTTGCATCTGACACAACCGGCCGTGTCCATGCAGATCAAACAGCTGGAACAGTCGGTGGGGTTGCCACTGTTCGAACAGTTGGGGAAAAGGATATTTCTGACCGAAGCCGGGAACGAGTTCAGCCGCTACGCCAAGGCCATCACCACGCAACTCGATGAGTTGGAGCAGGTAGTGAATGAGATGAAGGGTCTGCAGCGCGGCCGCCTGACCGTGGCGGTGGCCAGTACCGCCAACTATTTCGCACCCCGCCTGCTGGCCATGTTCTGTCAGCAACACAGCGAGGTTACGGTGAGCCTGGATGTGACCAACCGCGAACAGTTGCTGAAAGGGCTGGTCGAAAATAGCACTGACCTGGTGATCATGGGCCAGCCGCCGGAGGAGATGGATCTGGTGGCCGAGCGTTTTATGGATAACCCGCTGGTGGTGATTGCACCACCGGAACATCCACTGGTGACACAACGGCAGATACCCCTGGAACGCCTGCCTGAAGAGACCTTTCTGGTGCGCGAGCAGGGATCCGGTACCCGTTCTGCGGTGGAGCGCTTTTTTGCGGCGAACCAGCTGGTACTGTCCACGGCGATGGAGATGAGCAGTAATGAAGCCATCAAGCAGGGTGTGGAAGCGGGGCTGGGGCTGGGTATCGTGTCGCTGCATACCCTGGGTATGGAACTGGCGCTGCAGCGCCTGGTGATACTGGACGTGATGAACTTTCCGATTATGCGCTACTGGTACATTGTGTATCGCAGTGGCAAGCGCTTGTCACTGGTGGCGCAGGCATTTCAGAATTTCGTCAGAGAGGAGTCTGTACGGATTCTGAAAATACCTGCGGTCTGACCGGGCAACACAGGGCGCTTCAGACAGACAGGGCGGTGCGGATTCTGGCCGTGGTTGCCAGTGCCTCTTCAACATCCGTGGCAAGGCAATTGATATGGCCCATTTTGCGACCCGGGCGCGCATCCTTTTTACCGTACAGGTGCAGGTGGGCCTGCGATTCATTGAGCACATGATGCCAGTCAGGCTCGCTGTCTTTCCAGATGTCTCCCAGCAGGTTGGTCATGACGACAGGTGATAGCATCTGTGTATCTCCGGGCGGTAGCCCGCACATCATGCGCACCTGTTGTTCAAACTGGGAAGTGGCGCAGGCATCAACGGTGTAGTGGCCGCTGTTGTGCGGTCGTGTGGCCAGTTCATTGATGAGTAACTCGCCCTGCCGGGTACAGAAGAACTCGACGGCCAGTATTCCACAGTAATCGATCGAATCGGCCAGCCGGGTTGCCATGTCGATGGCCTTCCTGCCAAGGGCGGGATCGATAGTGGCGGGCACGATGGTGGTATCAAGAATGCCATTCACGTGACGGTTCTCGCCGACCGGGTAGACCGATGTCTGGCCGTTGATGCTGCGTGCCAGGATGACAGAGATCTCGCGATCCAGATCGACCATTTCTTCCAGCACGCACGCGGTGTTGCCGAGTTGTTCAAAGGCGGTTCGTGCTTCAGCCAGTGTATCGACCTGGACCTGGCCCTTGCCGTCGTAGCCCAGGGAGGCGGTCTTCATTAACAGTGGCGCGGTCAGCGTCTCGATGGCAGCGACGAGATCCGCATCTTCGTAGATGGCGGCAAAGGCTGCAGTGGCGAGACCATGATCCTGCACGAAGGTCTTTTCACGGATGCGATCCTGGGCAATCCGCACGGCATCGGCATGCGGGCGTACGGCGCAGAGTTTTTCCAGGTACTCCATGCTTTCGGCCGGGACGTTTTCGAATTCGGTGGTGACGGCCGCGCACTCGTCACCGAGCAGTTGTAATGCCGCATGGTCACGGTAGTTGGCCTTGATGTGCTGGTCCGCAATCAGGCCGGCCGGGCTGTGCGGATCCGGGTCGAGTACCACGACCCGGTAACCCATGCTGTAGGCCGCCAGTGTAAACATACGGCCCAGTTGTCCGCCGCCAAGCACACCCAATGTGGCGTTCGGGAGAATCATGGTGTGGGCGGCAGGTCCATGTCAAAAACCATCTGTTGCTGGTCTTTGCGGAACTGCTCGAGTCTGGTGGACAGTGTTTCGTCGGCAGTGGCCAGGATGCTGACTGCATACAGTGCCGCATTGGACGCGCCGGCCTCGCCGATGGCAAAAGTCGCAACGGGCACCCCCCTGGGCATTTGCACAATCGACAGGAGTGAATCCATACCCTTCAGGTAACGCGATGGCACCGGTACGCCGAGGATTGGAATCGTGCTCTTGGCAGCCAGCATGCCAGGCAGATGTGCGGCACCTCCGGCACCGGCGATGATGCAGGCAATTCCGCGTTCGCGGGCCGTGCCGGCATACTCAAACAGCAGGTCGGGGGTGCGGTGGGCCGAGACGACCCGGGCTTCAAAGGGGATGCCGAATTTCTTCAGCATGTCTGCCGCATGTTGCATCACGTCCCAGTCACTGTTGCTGCCCATGACCAGACCAATGCGAGGTGCTTCGCTCATGATGTTATCCGCTGTTGCCTAAACGAAAGCAGCCCATTTTAGCATTTTCCTGCAGTTTTACTAAGGAAGTTCTGATTTATTCGTCTTTGCGAGGAACAAAGTGACGAAGCAATCTCCAAATGACTCAGCTCTGATTACGAGATTGCTGCGCTGCGCTCGCAATGACAGGTATGGTAACCGCCTGTGAATAGCGAATCCTGTACAATGCGCCCTTTTCCGGAGCCGCGGCATGCTGCAAACCCTGTACCAGTCCAACCTGAAGAGCCTGCCATTGCTGGTGCGCGGCAAGGTGCGTGATGTCTATGGCGTGGGTGACGAGCACCTGTTGATCGTGACCACGGACCGGCTGTCCGCGTTTGACATCATCCTGCCGGACCCGATACCCGGCAAGGGGGTGGTGCTGACGGCGGTCTCCAACTTCTGGTTTGAACGTACCCGCGGCATCGTCCCCAACCATCTCGCAGACCTGTCTCTTGACGATGTGTTGCCGGATGCAGACGAGCGCGCACAGGTCGAGGGCCGTGCCATCGTTGTCAAAAAGCTCAAGGCCTTGCCGGTCGAGGCCATCGTGCGCGGTTACCTGATTGGTTCCGGCTGGAAGGACTATCAGCAGAACGGCCGGGTGTGCGGACTCTCCCTGCCATCCGGTTTGCAGCTGGCCGACAAGTTACCTCAGGCCATCTTCACACCGTCGACCAAGGCGGCTGCAGGGGATCATGACGAGAATATTGATTTTGAGCAGACACGTGCCCTGCTGGGTGATGAACTTGCGCAACAGGTCCGCGATGTCAGCCTGGCAATCTATACAAGCTGTGCCGGCTATGCACTGGAACGCGGTATCATCATTGCAGATACCAAGTTTGAATTCGGGCTGGATGCGGATGACCGGCTGGTATTGATTGATGAGGTGCTGACACCGGATTCATCACGTTTCTGGCCGGCGGACAGCTATGCCCCGGGCAGCAGTCCGGCCAGTTTCGACAAGCAGTTTGTACGTGACTACCTGGAGACGCTGGATTGGGACAAGACATCACCAGGGCCGGCCTTACCGCCCGAAGTCATTGAGCAGACGGCTGATAAATACCGTGAGGCACAACAGCGCCTGACGGGCTAAAGAGAGGAGATAGAATTATGTACGGATTTAATGTAACGGTTGCCGGCACCATGGACAAGGTTTGCGAGCAGGTGACCGGGGAATTGCAGAAAGAAGGTTTCGGCGTGCTGACGGAAATCGATGTGGCGGCAACGCTGAAGAAAAAGATCGATGTTGATCGCAAACCCTACGTGATACTGGGTGCCTGCAATCCGGTACTGGCCAACCAGGCAATTAATGCCGATCCGGATATCGGTCTGCTGCTGCCTTGCAACGTGGTGGTGCGTGAAGAGGACGATGGTACTGTCACGGTTGCATTTATGGATCCCGCGGCGGTGTTGTCGCTGGTAGAAAAAGAGGGCGTTGCCGAACTGGCCGCTGAAGTACGCGGGCGACTGGAACGCGTCCGGGATGCCTTGATTGCCTGACGGATCACAAACGGGGTTCGCGCCTGCAAGGCGCTCCTACACCAGTAAGACATACCTGTAGGAGCGCCTTGCAGGCGCGAACCGGAGTCGTGGATGCGATCCGCTATCGTTTGTTTTTACAATCATTTTGTTCGTGTAATGGTCCTGGCATGCCGTCACAGCAATTTTCGACTATCATGAGCAGGAACCTGTCACCGGCATGCAATCATGAACCTGCCAAGACTCTCGGTACACTTCGATACCACTGCAGAACCGTTGCGCAAGCGTGCACCGTCGCATGATGAGAACGGCAGGCCGCTCAGTGATTTCATGATGCTGATCCCCGGTTTGCGTGACCAGCCGAAACATATCATCGACAACACGATCCAGGATGTACATATCGTATTGACTCACTTCAGTGAAGTGGTTGTCTTTGCCGAGTTCAATCTGAGGCTCAACCTGTTATGGGTCTCTATCCGGTCTGTGCAGGGTATTCGCAACGAAATTGCCTCTGCCATTCGGGAGCAGGTGCCTGAAGCGAAACTGGTTTCGCATATCTAGTACTTCGACAAGGTTATATTAATGCTGCTGTCCCATGCCATCATACTGATCCTGCAGGGTCTGTCCGGGGCGCTGCTTGGTGTGTGTATTTTCTACCTGCTGGGTTCACTGCTGACGCGGCAATGGGTACGCATTGATGCCTACCCGCTGGCGCTGTCCATGGCGGTTGCCTTCCTGGTCGCAATCATTTGCGAGGTTTACCTGGGGAAACTGTATTACCTGCTGATGGGTGAGCGCCTGTGGCAGTACCGGGTATGGCCCATACACGACGGCTACACGTCCATGCTGAATTTTATTGTCTGGCCGGTGTATGGCTATTATGTCTATTTCTTTCACCATGTATTGCAGCAACACGCGATCACGATTCGTCCGCGGTGGCTGAAGGGTCTGGTATCCGGTTTTGACGGACCGCTGCTGGAAATCCTGGCGAACGGCTTTTTCCTGCTGTTCTACGGGACCTTCTACTTCTACTACCTGCCGGATGACATGCGTCACTTCACCTCTGTACAGGTTGCTCCCCTGTACATGGTGATGGGTGTCATCCTTACGTTGCTGCTGGATGCCCTGCTCAGGCAACCACAGCGCTGGCAGTACCCTGCCGGGTTTTATCTTGCCGGTGTCGGCTTTGTGCTGGCGGGGTAATCGCGCCTGCAAGGCGCTCCTACGCATTAGCCAACACCTGTAGGAGCGTCTTGCAGGCGCGAAAAAATTTAAAGTGTCTGCGAAAAATAATTCTGCAGAAAATCATCAAAGGATTCACCGTTGCTGTCTTCCATGGCGCGCTGCTTTTGCAGCGATTCTTTAACGGTTTTTCTGTAGGCCTCAAACTGTACGGCGTCATATTCCAGATTGAGAAAATACCGTTGGTGCTGTTTCGACATGCGCTGCGCAAAGTGGTAATAGCCCTCGTCGTGTTCACGCATGCCGGCCAGTACCTGTGCAGACAGTGTTTTCCCGGGATCGGCAACGGCTGCCTGTTGTGCCTGCAAGACAAGCTGGTGGGGCCTGCCGTCCTCGTTCTTGTCGAGGGCGTTGGCAAATGCTTCCAGGGCTTCGCACAATTCGTCTGCCCACTGTTGCAGCTGCACGGTGTCCCCGTTGCGCTGTAGCATCAAACCGGGTTCACGGCCGCGGTAAGCGACGGCATCCAGGTTGTAGTCGACCTCCTGACGTTCCCGGTTGCTGATTGCCGGGCTGTCCTGCAGCAGGCAGAAGGCCATGAAGGTTTCAATGAAGCGGCACTGATTTTCGCTGATGCCAAGTGGATCAAAGATATTGATATCCAGTGAGCGCAACTCGACATAACGTACCCCGCGCCGCTGCAGCGCCAGGGTCGGCTTCTCATTGAATTCCGGTACCTGCTTGGGTCTCACGGAACTGTAGTATTCATTTTCGATTTGCAGCATGTTGGTATTGAGCTGGCGGTAGATACCATCCAGATTTACCCCGATCTCCTCGAAGCGCGGGGAGGGGGTCTCGATTGCCCGGGTCAGGCTGGCGACATAGGTATCGAGGCCATCGTAGTTGGCCTTGAAGCCGACCTCGTTTTCCAGGCTGTTCTGGTAGCCGATGTCACACATACGCAGCGAGGTCGCATGCGGGCTGTAATAGGTGTTTTCGTTGAATTCCTGCAGCGTGGTTTGCTTGCCGGCGAGGAAGGACTTGCATACCGCCGGTGAGGCACCGAACAGATACGGAATCAGCCAGCCGAAACGCTGCAGGTTGCGTATAAGGGCAAAGTACTGTTCGGAAACAAAGGTCTGTAATGGCTGCGAGTCATTCTCGAGTTGCTGGTAGGCTGCCCAGAAGTCTTTGGAAAACGAGTAGTTGTAATGCACCCCCGCTATCACCTGCATGACGCGCCCGTAACGATAGCCGAGGCCGCGTCGGTAGACAGTCTTCATCAGGCCACTGTTGGAGGTGCCATATTGGGCGATGGGGATGCTGGAACCGCCGGCAACCACGCAGGGCATGCTGGAGGACCACAGCAGTTCCCCCTCAAGCTGCAGGTAGACGAAATGTTGCAGGTCACGCAGGTTGGCCAGCGCAGCCGCGGCATTGTCCAGTGGCGGGGTGATGAATTCCAGCAGTGCCTCGGAATAGTCCGTTGTGATCCAGGGATGCGTCAGCGCCGAACCCAGGGCGGCAGGATGTGGCGTTTGCGCGATGCTGCCATCCGCAGCGACGCGCAGACTTTCCTTTTCCAGTCCGGTCTGGCCGCCTTTCAGCAGATATGCGCTACCATCAGCGATTAGCGCTGAAAGTCTTTGTTTTGCTTGTAAATACAACAGGATGTCCTGGTGGCTTGTAGTTTATGGGTGCGGAATGATACTGTGTCGCCCCCCTGAGGGGTGTATTAGTTTATAACTTCTTGTATTGTTGCAGAAAAATTATTACAAAATGCATAACCAATAACGGTTTCCCTATATGCCTGCCAGATGCGGAATGCTGAAAATAGCTGATATCAAGACTTCCTGCGGTAATTGCAGCCTGTCCGAGTTGTGCCTGCCACATGGCATGAATGTTGATGACATGGATACGCTGGATCAGATCGTCAAGCGCCAGCAGCCCTACCAGCCCGGGCAACATATCTTTCGTGCCGGCAACCCGAGTCGCTCCCTGTTTGCAGTCCGCTCCGGTGCTCTGAAATCCTACGCTACAACGGAAGACGGTGATGAGCAGGTGCTCGGCTTTACCCTGCCGGGCGAACTGGTGGGTCTTGATGGCATGCACGATGGTGCCTACGCAAGCAACTCGGTGGTGCTGGAGACCGCCAGTGTCTGCGAGTTGCCGTATGACAGTCTGGAAGAAATGTGCCATACATTACCCGGCCTCAACCACCAGATGATGCGGGTGGTCAGCAAAGAGATCACTACTGATCAGAGGATGCTGTTGTTACTGGGCAAGCGGACTGCGGAGGAAAGGCTGGCGTCTTTTCTGCTCAGCCTGTCGGGCCGCTACAAGTCCCGGGGCCTGTCTGCCTCTGAATTCAATCTGCCGATGTCACGCCAGGATATCGGAAATTACCTGGGGCTGGCTATTGAGACGGTGAGCCGCCTGTTTGCGCACTTTCAGAAGGATAAACTGCTGGTGGTCAATCGCCGCAAGATCGTACTGACGGATATGCCCAGACTGCGCGCTATGGTGGAAGGCTGCATGGGGAAAAACAAGTCTTAGCTGCAGGAGAAGGTGCTCCTGCGCGGACATTTGGTTATATAACCTTTGAAAAACGCGTCTGATCGTCACCATTGCGCAGATAGCGATCAAACACCATGCAGATATTGCGTACCAGCAGCCGTCCGGCTGGTAACACCCGCAGAATATCGCCCTCCAGTAGCAACAGTCCGTCCGCCTGCATCTTCTGCAGATCGTCCAGTTCGAGTTTGAAGTGAGTGGCAAAGTCGAAGCGCCATTTCTTCTCCATCGACTTGATGTCCAGTATGAAATTGCATATGAGCCGGGTGATGATATCGCGGCGCAGCAGGTCATCGGGTTCCAGCTCAATACCCCTGTCCAGTGGCAGTTTGCCGGCATCCAGCATTGCATAGTAGCGGTCCAGATCGCGGACGTTCTGACTGTAGTTGTCGCAGACATGCCCGATGGCCGACATGCCTACGCTGATGAGGTCGCAGTCGCCATGAGTGGAGTAGCCCTGGAAGTTCCGCTGCAGGGTGCCATTCTCCTGGGCGATGGTCAGTTCATCATCCGGTTTGGCGAAGTGATCCATACCAATGTAGACATAACCGGCACCTGTCAGGTGTTCGATGGTGTGTTGCAGCAGGGCAAGCTTGTCATTGGCCGAGGGCAGGGTGGATTCGTCGATACGGCGTTGTGGTTTGAAACGTGTTGGCAGGTGCGCGTAGTTGTAGACGGCGATCCGGTCCGGGTCCATGTCGACCACGGCATCCAGGGTCTGCTCAAAACTGGCGACTGTCTGATAGGGGAGTCCGTACATCAGGTCCATGTTGATGGACTTGAAGCCCAGGTCACGCGCCTGCCCGGTCACCTTGCGTGTCAGCTCTCCGCTTTGCAGGCGGTTGACGGCTTTCTGTACCTCGGGATTGACGTCCTGTACGCCGAGACTGATGCGGTTGAAACCGGTCTCCCGCAGTACCCGCAGCTTTTCGGCATTAACTGAACGCGGGTCGATTTCGATGGAATACTCGCCACTGTCGTCGCCAAGCAGGGTGAAATGCCGATGGGTCGCATCCATCAACTGGCGGATCTGGTCAGTACTGAGAAAGGTCGGGGTCCCGCCGCCCCAGTGCAGTTGCTCGACTTTGCGGTCGGCATCAAACAGTGTGCTCTGCAGGGCAATTTCGCGGCACAGGTGATCGAGGTAGGCCGTGGCGCGGTTGTGGTTCTTGGTAACGACCTTGGTGCAGGCGCAGTAAAAACACACCGTGTCACAGAACGGGATGTGGAAGTACAATGATAGTGGCCGCGGGATCGGGTCCTCGTTACTGTGCTGCGCCCATGTGCGGTAATCGTTTTCCGAAACACCCTCATGAAACTGGGCCGCGGTCGGATAAGAAGTATAGCGTGGCCCCGCATGATCATAGCGCCTGATCAGATTGGCATCAAAAACAATGTGTTGGGCCATTACGTCCTTGCAGAGTGTATTACTATTGTCAGCGGCTGATTTTCCACCGGATTGATGCAATATGAATTGATGTGGATCAACTCATGCCGGGTTTCCCGCCAATTACGATCGCCACTATGGATACGACAACGAATATGCCTGCTGAACAGGGCCACAAGCAGGGGATAACTCACGGACAGGCAGCCGTCCGCCTGCATGAGTACGGACCCAATGAACTTCCCGAACGCAAACCACCCGGCCTGCTGCGTATTTTTACCTGCCAGTTCAAAAGCCCGTTTGTGTACGTCCTGTTTGCCGCGGCCGTGGTGTCCTGGGGGCTCGGTCAGACCATTAACAGCTTTTTTATCTTCGTAGTGCTGTTGATCAATGCACTGATCGGTACCATCCAGGAGTATTCGGCGGAGCGGGCG
>JBDLIH010000048.1:0-24961 GCA_039714975.1 Pseudomonadota bacterium | reverse complement strand
TTATATGGTGCCCAGGGCCGGAATCGAACCGGCACGGTGTTGCCACCGAGGGATTTTAAGTCCCTTGCGTCTACCAATTTCGCCACCCGGGCCAAACAAAACAAGGGAATTCTACAGTGAGAAATCAGAGAAGTAGAGAAGAAAATGGAGGCTGAGGGCGGAATCGAACCGCCGTCCACGGCTTTGCAGGCCGCTACTCTATTTTATATTTCAATGGCTTGCTGAATCTGTTTGCGTTTTTTCTCGTTTTCACCAGTTAGCCCAAAAAAAAGCCACCCCGAAGGGTGGCCCCGTGTTGTCTATGATGCTTGAGGTGAGAGCGCTCGGTGCTGGCATTCTCTCTTCCACTTCCACCACCACGCGCTGTTGGCCAATAGAACAAAGCCAGGTCGACTTATGTATTTGATATTAGCAGAATGATTTCGTTTCATGCCTTTACCCCACTAAAAAGGTGAAATTAACCAAAAAGGGTATCGGCACATAACGAGGACCACTTGAGGAACTCTGGAAACAAAGCAATCCCGAAGGGTAGCCCTGCTGCACCCTCTTCCCGATAGTCCGGAACACTGACATATTTGTCATAGCCCGCCAAGATCATGTCAGTACTGTCATGACATCCCTGCTGCTAGACTGGCGGATATTCCGAGACAAGACATAACGTGTTTGCAATCAGATAGGTACGAGCGAGCCAGTTGGTGGCATACGGTTTGCATAGCTAATAATGCTGAGTTAAACAAAGGATTGTCTAACCCAGCCATCAACGGCGACGGCCTTCGTTAATTCGTTGGCCATCGTTTTTAGCAGGGCTTCCAAGTCCCCGAGCGGCGGCCACAGTATCCCCCACTGGGCTGCCGTTTTTTTAGTGCCATTAGGATAAATCTGATTCTGGTGTCTGCCTATCCGTATTAATACGTACATATCAACGTCTGGTAGTGCGTGCCTGCTGGGTCTGTCAGACAATGCCGACAGTGGGGGTAGGATTTATCTGATCCTGGTGTAAGTATTTTCCCGAATAGTAATGCCCCTGATATTTATCTATATTGATCAAGCTCCTTCAAGGAAGGGGGGCGGAGGCTTTCGAGTCTCCGGGGATCGGCGACCTTCGTTCATTCGGTGGTCGCCGTTTTTGTTTGCGCATAGAAAACCCCGCTACTAGGCTGGACTTTGATTGAAATGGTCCGGGTTGATTACTTCTAGTGTTCAACGGGCTTATTTCCCGAAGGTATTGTATTCACCCTCACCCGGTAGAATTTAAGGATATGGTGCGCCTCATACTTTGTATATTGTCCTGAGGTACAGACGGGCAAAGAAAACCCCGCCACTAGGACGGAGCTTCATTGCTCAGTGCTTCACTCTGATCCTACCCTCTCTTCAGGCAGTCCAGCATCATGCCATTGGTGTAGTACATGGCGGATATCGTCCAGTTCCTTCTGGATGCTTTGCAATATTACCGGCATGGTGTGTGAACGGATATTCAATTTCTCGACATCCCTCGAGTAGCCAACCGCAAGATCAATCACGCCATCTGCACGTTCCAGACAGAGTGTAATCGTGTCATACCACTCGACATTGCCTTGTGAGTCGAGGACATAACGGTTGGGGTCGCCGATGGTATGGTGTTTCTGAGTGGTTGTGTCGTTCATGGTATTGCCTCCTATAGAATAGAAAACCCTGGGAGGCTGACAGACGCGCAGAATGCGGTATGATTTGGTTGGTCACTGGTTGAGCCTCCCAAGGGCTTTGTTAGTGAAAGTCTGACCGGGGTGTTGAAGCACCTCGGTCAGGCGCTATTACTTTATGCCTATCTGGGCAGGGTGTCAAAAACCCTATAGATAACATCGCATTTCAGCCCTTCATGTACGTATATATACGAATACCGATCTATGCCTGTTGGGTGTAGCTTTAATATTTCCAGTCAAATAATTGACCGGTTAATCTAATAATAAAATCTATAGGAACAAATCAAATGACTAATATACTAATGGCTCTTGTGCTGGTTGGCGCATCATTTGGAGTGGCTGCAGCGCTTGTCGGGCTAGCCTGGTTCTGGAAGAAATGGTCACTATTTTATCAGAAGCAATATTGGAAATTCTGACTGTCAAAGCTGACACATAAAGCAGTCTTTTGAAGACCGGATACCTTGAAAATTGTACATAAGCTGCAATGGTTAAGCCTTATTGTTATTGCTATAGGGCTCTTGGCATTCTATAACCCAGAATTTAATTCTCAGGTTCAAAGAATAATAAATTGGTTTTAGACAGCCAAGAAATACCACTAATCCAACAGTATTTAAGCAGCATCCTCTACTACACTCAGACAATCACGGTAAAAGTCTAACTTTTATGGGTGGGAGGTGACCTATGAGCATTCGGAGGCCATCATATAGAAGGCATTCGCATCCATGGGAAACAGCCATTTTGGTTTTACTGGTAGGGCTTGTGTTGCTCTTGGTGGCGTCTTTTTAACGAAAGAGTCAGGCTGTTAAAACAACCAGTAAGCCATCAGGCCCAGCCCGGCAACGATCAACGGGGCCAGGGTCAACAGGACAAGGGCCAGCCGGTTAGTCAGGGACATAGCGGCAGAATGCCACGGGATTGCACCCCATTGACGCCAGTTGCGTTAAAGCCGTATGTCGCAGCCCGTGAGTACCTAAATTGACAGGTACACCCAGCGCCTCATAGTGTTCGCGCACCCGCCTTGTAACCAGTGTTGGCAGATAGGGTTTGCTGCTGCACTCAGCAGGGAAAACAAACTTTGTGGTAGCTGCTTCCTTGCGCCGTTTTAGTATGGCCAGCGATTGCTTGGACAGCATGACGCGTTGGCCCTGCTTATTCTTGCTACGCTCGGCAGGCAGGTTAGGGGTCGGACAGTGTTAGCGCACTCCCGGCCCCGACTCATTCAACGGACATAAATGCCGTGTACGCATTTTTTTCATGTTTGGCAATATATCTTGTGAATTAGCGTGTACAGGGGTGAACAGCTTACAGGACAGCCAGGTAAAACAAATATCCCGTAAGTTATTGAAGTATTAAGAAGATAGCATAGATAGACAGGCACTTAAAATGGAGGCTGAGGGCGGAATCGAACCGCCGTCCACGGCTTTGCAGGCCGCTGCATAACCACTCTGCCACCCAGCCATTGGGTACAGGCACAAATCACTGCCCTGAGAATAAAAACCCCGGCACTTAACCGGGGTTCTGATACTGAAAATTTGGAGCGGGAAACGAGATTCGAACTCGCGACCCCAACCTTGGCAAGGTTGTGCTCTACCAGCTGAGCTATTCCCGCAGATTGCAAACCGCCATTTTATAGACTGGTCAAGGTCTGTCAAGCATCATCCACAGGCGGGTTTTCTGTTTTTCCTGACAACAGGGGCCAGGCAGCGTGCATATACACGATCATCGACCACAAGGTCAGAGCCGCAGCAATGTAGAGCAATACCAGGCCTACGGTGTGTGTGGGGAGCACCCCCAGCGGAATCTTGTAGAGCAGCAACAGTATCGCGATCATCTGAATGGTGGTCTTGAGCTTGCCGATAATGGAGACCGCCACTTTTGTGCGTGCACCGATTTCTGCCATCCACTCACGCAACGCCGAGATCGCGATCTCACGGCCAATAATAATGGCCGCCGGAATGGCAAACAGCGGCGCAGGATTATCCTGCACCAGCAATACCAGCGCCACGGCAACCATGAGTTTGTCAGCAACCGGGTCCAGGAAGGCTCCGAATGGCGATGTCTGATTCCAGCGCCGGGCAAGATAACCATCCAGCAGGTCTGTTAACGCCGCAATACCGAATATTGCCGCACTAAGCTGGTACGTCCACTGACCCGGCATATAAAAGACAATGACCAGCACCGGTATCAGGATGATACGTATCAACGTCAGAATATTCGGTATCGTCCACTTCATTTGATATACATCCTATTCACCATGAAACGCATCGTAGATTTGCTGTGCGAGCCGGTGGTTAATCCCCTTGATCCTTGCCAGGTCATCAACACCTGCCCTGGCAACCTCCCTGAGCCCGCCCAGCTGCCGCAATAATTGCTGGCGCCGCTTCGGCCCAACACCGGGTATCTGTTCCAGTGGCGAGGTACTCCGGGTCTTCGCACGTCGTTGTCGATGACCGGTGATCGCAAACCGGTGAGCCTCATCCCTGACTTGCTGTATCAGGTGCAAGGCCGGCGAATCAGCTGTCAGTGTCACGATATCCGAATGTCCGGGAATATGCAGCGTCTCCAGCCCCGGTTTCCTGCCAGGCCCCTTGGCAACCCCGACGATACGCACTTCGGTGATCTGTAATTCCTCGAGAGCCCTGCACGCTGATGACACCTGCCCCTTGCCGCCATCAATGAACAGCAAATCCGGCAGCTTTCCTTCACCCTTCTGCAAACGAGTATACCGTCGCGTCAATGCCTGCTCCATAGCGCCGTAATCATCACCCGCTTGAATATCCCGGATATTAAAGCGGCGATAATCGGATTTCAAAGGGCCTTCCAGCCCAAAGACAACGCATGAAGCCACCGTGGACTCGCCACCGGTATGACTGATATCAAAACATTCTATGCGCTCTGGCATCTCATCCAGATGCAGTGCTGCCGTCAATGACTGCAATCTCCCCGTGAAGCCCTTGCGGGTATTAATATGTGCTGTCAATGCAAGCTCGGCATTATTCAGCGCCATCTTTATCCATTGCGCCCGATCGCCGCGCACATTCGAGCGTAATACCACACGATGGCCGGCATGGGTGCTTAAAACCTCAGCGAGCAACTTACCATCCTTCAGCGTATGACTCAGGAGTAACTCGGGCGGGACATCCTTGCCCAGATAATACTGCGGCAGAAACGCTGACAACACATTGGCTGCCTCTGTCTCCAGCGGGATCTTCGGGAAAAACACCGCATTACCCAGATTGCGCCCGCCACGGATATAAAACACCTGCACACAAGCACTGCCTTTATCTGTCAGACAAGCCACTATGTCAGCATCCCCTCGCTCATTGCTGATATATTGTTTCTCCTGAACCCTGCGAAGACTGGCAATCCGGTCGCGGTGAACGGCGGCCTGCTCATAATCCTGTGTAGCTGAAGCCGTCTCCATATCTGCTACCAGCCCGTCGATAACCTGGCTGCTACGACCCTCAAGAAACATAACCGTGCGCGAAACGTCTGCCGCATACAGGTCCGCGTCAATCAGACCGACACAAGGCGCCGTACAACGCTTAATCTGGTATTGCAGACAGGGCCTGCTGCGATTGGCAAAAAAACTGTCCTCACACTGGCGCACCTTGAACAGTTTTTGCAACAGATGCAGGCTTTCGCGCACAGAACCGGCGCTGGGAAAAGGGCCGAAATAGCGCCCCTTCTTGCGTCGTGCGCCACGGTGCAGACATAGCCGCGGATAATCCTGGTCTGATGAAAGATAAATATAGGGATAGCTTTTATCATCACGCAGCAGCACGTTATAACGCGGCCTCAGCTGCTTGATCAGGTTACTTTCCAGCAGCAGCGCCTCGGCTTCCGTATGGGTAACCGTGACTTCAATATCGACAATCTGATCGACCAACACTCGCGTCTTGATATTCAGGCCGGTCTTTCTGAAATAACTCGATACCCGTTTCCTGAGATTACCGGCCTTGCCAACATAAAGTACGGTACCTTCGCCATCCAGCATCCTGTAGATACCCGGGCGCGTGGTCAGGGTCTTCAGGAACGCACTGCAATCAAAGGGCACCGGTTTGGCATCCATCACAGCCTAGCCCACATTTTTCACCGCGGGGCGAGATGATCGCGTAGAGATTTGGATTCATAGCGGATTTTCTGAAGAAGCGGAATACGGACTGTATTCCCGACTGAAGAAAATGTGCTGTGGATTCAAAGATCGAGTGAGGGCTCGTCATCGTGGTGAGATATGCGGGCTAACTAAAGCCGCCGGGGATTCCTTGCCATCCAGTACCTGCCGCGCACGCTTGAATACATTACCGAACATAGCGGGTGTCAAACGACGTGTCTGGGTGTTGTAGCGGCTGCAATGATAGGAATCAATCAGGCAGAAATCATCGGATACCTGATGAACATGCTCGTGCCCGAAGGGGTAAGTCGACAAGCGTAACTCCAGCGCGCGCAACACGGCATCATGTGCTATCTTGCCCAGTGCCAGCACCACTGCAGGGCCCTGCAATTCATCCAGCTCGGCTCGCAAATAGTGATTACAGTGTTTCACTTCATCCAGTTGCGGCTTGTTTTGTGGCGGCAGACACTTCACTGCATTCGTTATGCGGCAGTCGCCAAGTCGTAAATCGTCATCGCGGGAGACCGACTCCGGCCGGTTACTGAAGCCGTAGTCATAGAGTGTCTGGTATAGCAGGATACCGGCATAATCACCGGTAAAGGGACGTCCGCTGGCATTGGCGCCGTGCATGCCCGGCGCCAGCCCGACGATCAGCAAGCGTGCGTCACAGTCACCAAAGGGGGCAACCGGGCGCGCATGGTAGTCGGGATACTTGAGGGCGGTCTGATCCAGAAAATCGGCAAGTCGGGGACAATCTCTGCAATCGGGGTTAAATTTCAACAAGCTCTTCTGAGACATTCAGCACTTCAACGTGTCCATTGTTCGGGTTCAGGCACAGGATTTCATGTGCATTGGTGTTGGCAATGTATAGGGTATCGTCATGAAACGCCAGTCCACCCGGCTCATCCAGGCGCCGGGCGCATGACGTGCTCGAAACATAGTTAGTACTTACCCCTATTCTCTTGATCTTATTGTTAAATGTATCTGTTACCCAGAGCATATTGTGAATCGGGTCTGCCACGATATCCAGAGGATACTGGAGCCGTGCCACAGACCCGGCCCCGTCGCTGTCACCGAACTCAAACAGCCCTTCACCCACAAGGGTGTTGACGACACCGGTGTCCATGTCGATCTCCCGTACAGCCGAGGCACCGGCATCGACGCAATACAACCGGTTTTGCAGCAGCGTCAATCCACTGGGTTGCGAGAAGGCGGCACTGCCGGGTGGTCCGTCCTGAAGATCTTCGTAACCACTGCCGCAGAACACTTCGATCGTATTGGCAATCAGTGACAACCGCCAGATCTGATGTGAACCCGCCATCGCGATATACAGTTTACCGTTCTTGAAAACAACATCAGTTGGTGAACTCATGCTGACGGTTAACGGAGTACCCGGTATATCAACGGCAGCAGCTGTACCGGCACTGCCGGTACCTGCAATCGTGACGACATCATTGCTGCGCGTGTGGATACGCCGAATGGCATGATTGCCGGCATCCGCAACATAAAGAAAATCGTCTGCCAGCACCATCCCCTGTGGATTATCAAATGCTGCCGCCGATCCATTACCGTCAATAAAACCCGCGCCTTCACTGCCATATTGACGCACTACCTGGCCACCTGGTGACACCACCAGGATCCGGTTGTGCCCGCTGTCCGCTATATAAATCTTGTTCGGCGTCGTAACCATTCTTCCCGGGAAAGACAGGACATTGGGCGCTTCCGGTGCTGACCGGGCCGAAAAAGATATGTTCCGGGCTCCCGCCTGTTCACTGCTGCGACCAAGCTGATACTTGATAATCAGCTCCAGTTGCGATTTTTTTCCATCGCCTGTCATGGCACCGAGAATATTGCCTTCCGTATCCAGCAGGACCTGTGTCGGCCAGCATTTTGTGCCATACATCTGCCACAGTTTCAGATCGGGGTCGTGCACAACCGGATGGTTAATATCGAGCCTGTTGATCGTCTTCTGCACGTGTGAACGTTTTTTCTCGGCCGTGAACTTGGGAGAATACACACTGATGATAGCCAGTTCGTTGCGGAACCTTCTGTGCAACGCATTAAGGTCCTGAAGCACATGCTGGCAATTGATGGATGAGAACGCGCCAAAATTTATCAGCACGACGCGACCTGCCTGGTCGGCCAGTTTGACCGGGTCCTTCACGTTAAACCATTCAAGTCCCGCTGGAAACTCCGGCGCTCGACTACTTGTAGCAGACATCACACGCTCCCTGTACTCATCTTGCATTCAGGCGATTCGGAAACATAAAGCACAACCGGCACTATCATGCCACAGTATGCCGATATTACCCTGATGTGTGTCTCAAATCACCGGAAATCGGTTGACTACGGGTACTGCGCCGGCGAGCCGATGCCCGCCGGCCAGGAGGATGCTTGCGGGCCTCAGTGAACGATATTTTCCTTGATCATCCCGTGCCTGATCGCAAAACGCGTGAGCTCGACATCATTGTCCACACCCAGCTTTTCAAATAAACGTCCACGGTAGGTACTGGTCGTTTTCGGGCTCAGGCAGAGCTTCTCCGAAATTTTCCTATTGGAATCACCCCTCACCACCATCAGCATGACCTGGATTTCACGTTGCGTCAGTTCATCCATCAATGACTTGCCGTGCTTGTTGACGAGCGACAGGGCCAGTTTCTGTGCAACATTTGGAGTTAAATACTGATTGCCCGAGTAAACGGTCTGGATTGCCTCGATAATCTCATCAACATCACAGCCCTTGGTGATATAACCGGCCGCACCTGCCTCCAGCAAGCGCGCCGGGAACGGGTCATCATCGTGAATAGTCACTGCGATGACCTTCATATCCGGTGACACCTGGGTAATTTTACGGGTCGCCTCCAGACCACCAATGCCCGGCATACTCACATCCATCAAAATGACATCGGGTTTCCTTTTGCGTACCTGTCTGATTGCCTGTTCGCCATCAGGCGCCTCGGCAACCACCTTGATTCCACTGGTATCATCGAGTAACCGTCGTATACCTTTTCGTACCAGATCGTGATCATCCACCAGCATTACGTTAATCATGTACCCCTCCCCCCTTGGTTGCTGTTAGTCCTTCCCTAAAGACAGATCATTTCTGATGGCACGAGAGGCTAGCACTAAAACCACACAAGGACAATGGGACTTGTCCTACAAGCAGACAGGTAAAAAGTGCAAAAGAAAAACGCAGTGAGGATGCTAATTATTCTTCATTCCGAACCAGCTGAGCTTCTCCTGCAGACTCACCACCTCACCAACAATGATAATGGTCGGTGGTTTCAACTGTTCACGCTCCGCAAGGTCCTGCAGGGAATCAAGTGTTTCAATATATACCCGCTGCTTATGCGTTGTGCCCTGCTGCACCAGTGCCACGGGGGTTGTTTTCGGCAGGCCGTGTGCGACCAGTTCTCTGCTAAGGGCGGGAATACTGTGCAACCCCATATAAAAGACAATCGTCTGTGCCGGTTTAGCCAGACTTCCCCAGTCAAGATTAATACTGCCATCCTTGAGGTGACCGGTCACAAAGATACATGACTGAGCATAATCACGGTGTGTCAGGGGAATACCGGCATAGGATGCGCAGCCCGAGGCCGCTGTTATACCCGGCACCACCTGAAAAGGGATCCCTTCACCGGCGAGCGTCTCGATCTCTTCGCCACCACGTCCGAATATAAAGGGATCGCCGCCTTTTAAACGCAGCACACGCTTGCCTTCCTTCGCCAGCCGCACCAGCAACTGGTTGATGCTCTCCTGGCTGAGTGTGTGCTGGTCCCGGGCCTTCCCGGCATAGATCATTTCGGCATCACGGCGAACCATGTCAAGGATCGGCTCCGACACCAGCCGGTCATAAACCACCACATCGGCCTGCTGCATCAACCGCAATGCCCTGAAAGTGATCAGGTCAGGATCACCGGGGCCGGCACCTACCAGGTAGACTTCTCCCGTGCCATCATGGTGCGCCTCGGTATCCTCAATGGCTGCCTCTAGTGCAGTGCGTGCCTTTTCATCGTGCCCGGCAAACAACAGCTCGGCAACACGCCCCTGCAGAATACTTTCCCAGAAATAGCGCCGCTGATCCGTCGTCGTGAAGCGCCGTTTGACTTGCTGGCGATACTCATCAACCAGTTTGGCAAGCCGGCCGTAGGCGGCAGGGATATAACTTTCCAGCCGTGCCCGTAACAAGCGCGCCAGCACCGGGGAAGCTCCCCCTGTGGAGACGGCTATCTGTACCGGAGAACGGTCAATAATCGAGGGCATGATGAAACTGCACAGACCCGGACAATCAACGACGTTCACCGGAATACGCCGGGACTGTGCCAGTTCCGAAACTCTGCGATTGACTGCTTCATCATCGGTAGCGGCTATCACAAGCACACAATTTTCAAGGTCTTCATTCTGAAAATCACGCGCCACATGTGTAATGGCACCCTGCTCCAGCAGCGTACGTAATTCATCACACAGCACTGGGGACACGGTCGTAATAGAGGCTCCGGCCCGCTTCAGCAACGATACCTTTCGTGACGCAACTTTGCCCCCACCCACTACCAGGCATGGCCGGTCTTCAATTTTCAGGAATATGGGAAGGTAATCCATGCGTTATCTCTTAATCAGCCACGAGTAACGGCTCGAGCCCGCCACGGGCATCAAGTGCCGCCAGGTCATCAAACCCGCCAATATGCCGACCACCAATAAAAATCTGCGGCACCGTGCTGCGACCCGTCAGTTCAACGAGGTTCCTGAATCCATTCCGCATGGAATCAACAGATATCTTGTCAATCGCTTTAACGCCTTTTGACTTCAGCAACATTTCCGCCCGTACACAATAAGGACAGAACGCGGTGCAATACATTCGAACATCAACCATATTACTCTTCATTTTATTAAGGAGATTTCAGAATATTAATTTGTTCATGTATTGGATCTGTCACCGGCTTCAGTTTCTTGCGCATCACCGTCCCGATGGCATCAGTTCTTGAGAACACCGGGTTTAGCACCGACTCACTCAGCAGGGCAAGCACCAGCATGGCATGAATGTGGTGTGCGCCATTCGGGTGCGCCTGAATCAATTGTTGCAAGGATTGATTCGGCTCACTGCCTGCATCCACCTCACCGGCCATCATCCCCTCTGCCAGGCCAACTATATCCTCAATGTCACTGCGTTTGTACTCGTCAAGTGCCAGTGCGGCAGCATGTGTATCGAGTGCATGCATCAACTCTACCATGACATCCTGGTTCGCGGGTTTATTCAGCACCGCCTCGGTACAGGCAAGAAACGACTGTCCGGCAGGACTCAACAGCCGGCACAACTGCATCGAAAACGGATTTCCCTGCGCCAGCAAACCGTCCAGTTGCCGGCAGCTTGTCGCCCATGCCGGGTTGGCCGCATGTTCATCCGGCAGATCATCCGGGGTTGCCTGCAGGAAGCCGACATAAAAGGCATTTTTATGCCGGGCCTTGTCCCACAACTGCTGGCGTTCAGCCGTTTCGATCAGCCCTTCCTGCAGCACCAGACAGACGGATGCAATCTGGTTGCAGGCTTCTTCTTCGAAGGGCAGAAACTCAACAAGGAATTCTGCGAGTACCGGTCCCATCTTCCCGTGGACAACGGCATCCTGGCGCAACATACAGCGTGCATTATCCGATGTCTGTGATGCCCACCAGGCCCGCCGTGCCAACTCATCGGTAATACCGGTTGCATTCACCACCGCAATGACGGCCTCCGGCTCACCCAGTTTCAACAGTGACTCCAGTGTCTCGTCCCGTGCCTGCCCCATGCGGGTCCAGCGCTTCAGGTACACCGGATATCCACCGGGCGAACCCAGCACATGACTGGACAGTGTTTCACGCACACACCGCAAATAGGATTCATCACGGCAATTGGGATTCAGCTGGACCTTCGCCTCGCCCTTCTCGGAAAGACCATAGATGGTCATACGTGACTCATCAATACGGATTGCGTCAATCGTGCCCGCCAGCAAGACGTTAATCCGCAGTGCATCTTCCGGCGTCAGTTCCATGCCAGGCATCTAAGATATGACCGGAAGGCAGGTCGCCGGTCAAAGATCAAAAGCCGGCCCTGGCGTAGAGACGCTTCGCCTCTTCCGGGTCTTTCTCTACACCATTGCCCTCTTCGTACATCATCGCCAAGGTAGTCAGGGAACCTGCCAGCCCCTGATCCGCCGCCTTGCGAAACCATTTGGCTGCTTCCGCGCTGTCCTTATCAACACACTCGCCTTCAAGGTACATAAACCCCACCCCATGCTGGGCGATGGCATACCCCTGCTCCGCGGCCGCCATCATCATCTCGAAGGCACGTTCTTCATTACGCACCACGCCAAGACCGTTCTGGCACATGATCGCGACACGGTGCCGGGCATCGGCATCGCCGGCTTGCGCCAGAGGCGACAGTAATTGCATGGCCAGGGAAAAATTCTTCGCCTCGAAAGCGGCAACACCGCTGGCGTAATCTGGATCATTGAGAGTTTCGTTCATAGTGGGTCTCATACCTTTATGTGCTGGCCATCCAGCCCGGTCGCTGGATATCAGCAGCGTACACTACCCATTCACGCGCGCGCATCGAATACCCATTAAGAGAGAATATGCCTGATTTTCATATGGATACAGCCGTCACAAACAATTAAAATCACTCTCCCCATAGAGATATTCGGGCTAAAAATGCGCTCCTGTATACTTGCGCGCCTGGGCAGTAACCCTAATCGAAACAATGGACTAGCAAACATTCATGGCCGCACAGATGATCAGCGACAGTGCCACCGACCTGATAATCACCCACGAATAGCCCCTTTTTAATCGAAATTGACGTTTAGACGTACGAGGAGAAAACGATGAACCAGGAATACTATGATGCTGTAACCAAGATGGAAGATATGGGTGTTGACGCAGAATACGTCCAGGGCTGGCAGGGCGGTTACCTGTTGAACCCGGAGCGCGAAGAGCAGCGTGTGACCGAGGCCTACACAGCCGGTTATGAAGATGGCAAGGCCCACAACATGGACAACTTCGGAAACTGGAATAAGTAATTACCTCTCTGATAGTAAAAAAAGGCGGGGTCACCCGCCTTTTTTTATGCCCGGCTATTCAAGGTCTATTGCCCGAATTGCCTGCTTAACGAAATCAATACGCGCCCTGATTGTATTCGGCGCCTGTTCCTGCATTGCTTGCACTATGTTCATGTCGCCCTGCAGTTGATACATCAACCAGCCGCGCACCATAATGTAATAGCGCTGCTCATGACCCAGATCAGTAATCGCCTGCATAGCACCCGGTGCCCCGGGATTCTGTAACGCTTCATTGATTGCAGAAACCCTGTATCCCAGTTCTATTGCTTCAGCATCTGTCATAGCCGAAGCCATACCGATGCTGCTGTATAAAAGAGCAGGAAGTAACAACGCGAATTTTCGTATCTGCATATTCAGACCTGTTCGTCGTCACCGCCATAAAGTTTACGTGCCTCCAGGCCCATTTGTGAAAGACAGCCTATGGTCTCCACCATGGAAAGCTCCATCTTCATCACACGGGCCGCGGGCAGAATATGCAATTGTCCCAATGTGACCACCGGTGATGACGGCACGTACACCATTTTGCGGCCATCAGGAAGATCATCAACAAGCACACCAAGGACCCGGCTGTCCGAGTCATACAAATCAACTTCCACTACCGGATAATCCGCATCCTCGAAACCGGCAAAGCGCTGCGTCAGTCCCCGCAAGGTTGAGTACATCGGAATGCGCTCGAATACATTCTTCTCAAGCCAGTTTTTTGCAGTTCCGCCCCAGAAGGTACTCAACAGGAACCCTGCGGCAAAACAAATCGCGATTATGATCGCTGCAGCAACGAGCACAGCAATGAGTGCGTTGATCACCGGACCAAATGGCAGATCCGTGGTTAACGGTTTGGTCGCATCGACCAGGGTATTAACCGCGTCACCGACAAAATACGCCAGAATGGCCAGCGGGAGTATGACCACAAGCCCGCCGATGACGGTAGTCTTTACGAAGTGAACTATGTTTTTCACGGTCTGCCTCCTGTGTTACTCGTACAATCCAGCGAATCAGTGACATATCATCGCTTCCCTGTTCCCTCAGAGGTATAAACGCTGTTTGCCTGCTGGCACAATCGCGGATGCGACCTGCATGCGTGGTGTATCTATTGGCACAGGAGCACTTCGCAAGCGCGATATCCTGCGGTACAGACTGATGATTACATTACCGCCACTCGTCATCCCCCACAACAAAATCAATCAGCAATGAACCCTTTTCATCACGCAGCTTCAGCCTGGAGTCACTCAGTTCATACACCTGCGCCCGTGACAGTGCCTGCAGGTATTCCTGTTCCTGGTTCATAATGCCATCCGGCTCAGCACAATGCTTGCGCGTCGCCATTACCGGACCAATGGTAATTCTATCGCCCGTGGCTTCATACGATGCATTGAACGCGTTACAGCCGGCATGTCCACTAAGCTCGCCGTTCGTGAATCGGGCAGTTGCCCGTTGTGTGTTCGCGGAGCTGACAACACCACCCTTGCCATTATTAATACCAGCGGCCTGCCAATATGTGCCTTCCAGTGTAAGCGGCTTGACGGCCGCGTATTCCAGCAGGATCTGACCCTCCTTATCAAGCAGGTGCAGCCCCCCGTCCTGCAATTGAAAACCAGCGACAGCAGACAAGCAGCTGAGGTATTGACGTTCATGTTCAGATACAGGTGGCGCGCAGGCCATCATGGTTGCGCCAATGCTGCTCGAAATATTGAGCTGATCATCAGTTCCGGCGGTATAGCTACCGAAGTAACGATTGCAACCGGCACTGCCACTGAGTTTGCCGTCCGTGAATCGGGCGGTCACCGTTATGCCCGACAACACCGTCATCATCTGACCTGAGTCATCAAGGTAGCGGCTGAGGCGCCAATCCGAGGCTTCCAGTCCGTCATGAGGCCAATCAGCAGCCATGCCTGCACCACTGAAAAGAACTAATACGAGTGATTTTACTAGTTTGCACATAGAGATAGCTCATTTTTTGAAAGTATAGCCTAAACTTCATTAATCCCTTACAAGGCCAGACACGCAGACAGAGCGCAAGATTTACCGCAATAATCCTTATCCTTGCTGGAGTGGCAAGAAATACAAGCGCTACTGCTTACTTTAGAAACATCTTGGCAATCATCTGAGCACAGGCTGACAGTCAAACCCTAGAGCTGACTTTCGGGTGCGATCCTCATAAACCAGGCTTTGAACCGGAGCCATGGGCTCGTGAGCGGCTCTTTGGTCTCGATCACTTCTTCATCGTTGATGCGGCCGTGCCACTCCAGTTTTCCCCTCCCATTCAAGATCACGCGATAGGCTACTGCGGCGAGCCGCTCATCAATCAGCTTGTCAGGGCTATCCGATAGTACGCGTGCCTCGGCAGCGAACAATGGCTGGCGATCCGCCATGAGATCATGAAGAAGCTGACTTTCAAGCGCCTGTTTGTAGACCGTATCATAGATCCCGTCGAATTCTTCTGCGACCTCGGCCCGCACAGTCTCCAGTTCTTCATTTGCCTTGTTGACGGCTATCTGATGCATCGGAACCGCACGGGAATGATTCCAGTAGATATCGAAAGATTCCGAGATTTCACCTGCGATCGGCCCCAGAGCCAGCACATCAAAATCGACAAACACAGACCCCGTCTTCAGCTGAAAATACTCATCAGCGATATTGCGTCCACCGACGACGCTGATCTGGTTATCAACCGTAAATGACTTGTTGTGCATGCGCCGGTTGGCCTGCCTGAAATCACCAACGAAATTCAGGGTGTGAAAACCACGTCGTGAAACAGGATTGAACAAACGGACTTCAATATTCGGGTGCTGATTGATCAGCAGCAGTCCTCGATCCTGTGCAGTCGTGAAGATATCATCAAGCAGGAAACGGACCCGAACGCCCCGATCCGCTGCTTTCAGAAGCGCATTCATCATGACCAAACCCGCGGTGTCATTCTTCATCAGGAAGTACTGAAGATCGATGCTCTTCTCTGCTATTTCAGCCAGCCGCAACCTGACACCCAGGGCATCCATACCCTGGCTTAGCGGATAAAAACCGGAGAGTCCCCCGTGAGTATCTGCCCACCGGGATACGCCTTCACTCAGCCGGGTATCAGCCGTATCGGTGATGGTTTCACTGTACGATTTGGGTTCATTGAAGGAAACAGTCGCACAACCGGTGATTGCTGCGGCAGACAGGAGTAGAAGAAAAATCCTGAGGCTGCGAAAGTCAGTCACTTCTAATTCATCCCGCTTGGCGTAGGTCAATGAGTCTCGGGTGGCACAAACAACTCTTTCAATGCCTTGTTCAGCGGCTGGAGTGTTTCAGGCACTTCGATATCCATCACCTGGTCGGTAATCCACTTGTTGTCCTTCTCACCCATCACCGCCGTGATGCTCTCACCAAGATAGCGTTTCATGGCATAACCCGGCTCACCATCCGGCATGGGGCACTCGGCATAATCGGCGCCACGCTCATTGAGCAGATCAATCAGTGCTTGCCGGTAGTCACCACTACCCTCCGCATCGCTCCTGTTTTCCTGCATGGTATCGGCCAGATGTAACGCCAGCGAGGTAATAAACGCCTGCCGCTCTCCGGCATCCAGCGCCTCTGACTTCATCCGGTCAGCCAGGTGCACCAGGAAGGCAAGAAATTCTGCAATCACATCCATACGCTGCGAGCGCGTATCTGTCTGGAAGCCTTCATTCTCAAGATTCAGCAGTCCCTGCTGGGCGATACGCCACAGGATAAACGCGGCAACGCCGCCAACCTCATCCAGCGTGCGCTCCCGGCCCTTGTTGCTCCACTTGCTTTTGACTCTCACTTCAATCTCCCGGAACCGGAATACCTTACGTTAGCGATGTAAATATCTTCTTAAGTAGCGACATTTCAGGCCGCATGCTAGCATGGAATTATCAATGGTTTCAGCAAGGTTACGCCGTGCCAGCTCCCGGTAAATCAGTGACACCCGTCGACATCAGCAACCTGTTGCCGACACTCAGTGCAGTACGCACCAATTGTCATATAGCCGATGCACAACATGCCACCGACTACACGCTGTGCGTATATCTGATGAAGATGCGTGAATACTTCCGCTGGGAACACAATATTCCGTTCAATGAGAAGCTGCAGCACCAGGCACTTACCGACTGGCTGAACAAAAGGGAAAGCCACTGGGAGTCACTGCAAGAGAACGAGTTTGAGCAGGTGCCCGTGCTGGACAGGCACCATGATCCGTTTGCCGCAGAAACCATTAACCGTGCACTCAATGAGCTGGGTTACGTCTATAGCAGCGGCTACGGGCGCGGCATGAAACCGATGTTCTTCCTGGGTGCGCTGGAATCACTGGAAACACACACCGACTACACTCTCGTGATTTCAGGCAGGGAATATGCACGTGATCTTGCCTCCCCGCCGGCCATGAGCCAGGGAAAAACCATCTTCGTGCGACGTGAATCGCTACGCCGCATGTTATGGGAAAAGGTTGAGGAATGGCGCTGGAACAAACCGGCCAATGCCATGCAAAACGCACTGGGCTGTTACGATTTTGACAATGCCGTCGATCAATCACTTGATGCCATGACCGACAATGAACTGCGGTCGGCATTATTGCACGAGATCGGTGAAGTGAAGGCCGGTGAACTACTGGGCAGTGAATGGGAAACAATGCTCGCCAGCCTGCCGCACAGCAAGGCTGAAATCATGGTACGCGCCGTGCGTGACCACCTCGCCGACGCCCTGTCCACCCTGCCCGGCTTGCTGGAAAACATGAACACTGCTTCGCTGCACTTTTACATGGCAAACATGACCAACATGCGCAAAGACCTGTTCCCGAAACTGCTGGCTGCCTACGCAACATGGACAGTTACCGGTAATACGCAAGCACTCGAACAACTGGCCGCACAGTCTGCTGCACACTGGCAGATGCTGGCTGAAAAAATGCTCAGGCTTCACCGGCAACAGGGTCACGACTGTCAACCGGCACTGATTGCATTGATTGAAGCACACATCCTTTAACCAACACACAATCGTGATTACACATCATGTCCACTCCAGCACCTGAAAGCAAACCCGCCTTGAAAACCATTTCAGAGGTCAAGGAAAACACCTTCATCTTTGAAAAGCAGAGAGCATTGCCCCTCGATATATGTAATGAGATGACCCGTCGCTTTGAGGCACATCCCGGGGAGCAGTATGCCGGGCGTATCGGGCAGACAGTCCAGCAGGAAACCAGCATCAAGCGCTCGACCGACCTGGTGGTCAGCGGCAAGGAACACTGGAAAGACATCGACCGCGAGCTATTCCGCTCTCTGGGCCAGGCCATCCATGAATTCCGCGAAACCTACCCGTTCTTCAAGGGACCGTTCAAGGATAGCGGTTATGCCATTCAGCGCACCAATCCTGGGGAGTTCTATCACTGGCACATCGATGGCGGCAGCCACGAATTCAGTCAGCGTCAACTGGTCGCTGTCTGGTACCTGAACGACGTGGCCGGACCGGGTGGTGAAACCGAATTTTCATACCAGAATGTTCAGGTAAAACCGCAGGCGGGAAAGCTGCTGCTGTTCCCGCCTTTCTGGACACATGATCACCGTGGCGCCACCCTCAGGCAGGGCGTGAAATACATTGCGACCACCTGGGTGGTATTTGCCTGACAGCCGGCCCTCTCCATGAAAGTCGCAGAGCCGTCGACACCCGATGAGTTTAAACACTATTACGAACTGCGCTGGAAGATATTACGCGCCCCGTGGAATCAGCCACGGGGCAGTGAACAGGACGAGCTGGAAAAAACCAGTTGTCACATGATGGTCATCGATAAAAATACGATTATCGCCGTGGGCCGGTTGCAGCTCGACTCCACATGCGAGGCCCGAATCCGCTATATGGCCGTTGATATCAGTCAACAACACAAGGGTGTCGGTACCTTGTTGCTGAATGCGCTGGAGCAGCGGGCGGTTGAGCTGGGTGCGGAGCGTATTGTGCTTGATGCGCGCGAAAACGCGCTAGGGTTTTATCGGAAGCACGGCTATAAACAGGAAAGTCCCGGCCATATACTGTTCAATGCGATTAATCATATAACAATGACGAAGTCATTTGATAGCTGGTCCGGGTATCCGCCTGAATCCTGTCACTGCTGGTAACATACGTGTTGATCCGGGAGAACAATTGACTGACAGATTGCTGAAAACGCTTCGTCAAAGGTGTTGCTTCCACATCGACACCCTGACCGATAATCGGTACGCCTGTCTTTTCCTTCAACGCCAGCAATTCGTTGTTGTCGGGCTGTATACTCAGCCCGCGGACGATATAGCGATAGGCCATCATGCCATCCTGCTGCTCAAGCGCCTTGTTCGCAAGAACCACGTAACGCTCCAGAATCTGTTCAATTCCCGCTAATGCTGCCTCGTTATCAGGCGTCAGTCTGAGGGCACTCCGGAAATAGTGATACGCGCTGTCCAGTGCCGGGGTTAATAGTCTGTTATCCACCAGTGCCCGCTGACCCTGCACGAGCAGATTGTCAATCTCTGTATCCCGGGAAACAAGAATCCGTGCCTCAGCCACTGGTGAATCGGACATTTCTCCGGAAAGCGCCTCTGTACCCGATAATAATGTTCCGGCTGCCGGCACGGGTAATTCATCATCCAGCACGCGTTGAAGGACCTCGCGATCAGGATCAATCATTGGTTCTTCCAGCTCAGCAACGACGCCTTCGGCAGCACGGAACTGATCCGGTTCACCTGCCAGCATCGCCACATGACGTCCGGCTTCTTTATCAAGAATGCCCGTTACCGCAGTTATAGACAGGATCGCAACAGTCAGGAGAACCAGCGAGGGCGCCAGCTTGTCCTGCCAGTTGTTTATAGTCGTCAGCTTCTTACCCCAATTACGCAACGGCTGCCGGGATGCTGTGTATGCACATGCAGGACCGGTTGGAGTAACACGGGTATCGGGAGAGTCAATACTGCATACACCGGTTGACTGATCTGACAGAGACTTGCTCACCGCTCCTGCAGATGCGCTGAATTCTGCCGGCTTTGCTTGCGGCCCTCCCTCAATTCTGATTGCCAGCTTCGACAGCCTGCCTGGCAGCGATTCCTGCTTGTCAACAGTCTCACTATCTTCTTCATTAACAGAATGATCGATGGTAACAGGACGCAATTGCTCTGCTCCCATTTCCTCAATAATTACCTGCACCTCCTTGTGACCCAGTTTGTGACTGCCGATGCCGTAACCGAGCAACAGTAAACGATTACACAGTTTATTGATGTGCCGTGGCACACCACTACTGAAGCGGAAAATGTCGAGAACAGCAGTACCCGTCAATTCCGGATTGCCCTGCCATCCGGCCTGCCGCAGCCGGTATTCAATATATGACCGGGTCTCCTGCAGATCCAGCGGGAGAAGGTGGTAATTCGCAATCACACGTTGCTGAAAATAATCCATCTCGGGAACCAGCATCTGCTCATGTAACTGCTCCTGACCGACAAGAAACAGCTGCAACATCTGATGCGACCCTGCTTGCAGGTCTGCCAGCAGGCGCAACTCATCCAGTGCCGAGCGCGGCAAACCCTGTGCCTCGTCGATAACCAGCAAGGCCCGGCGACCGCACTGTAGCTGTGCTTCGAGGTATTGCTTGATCAGATGACGCAAGGTCGCCTTGTCATGGCCTTCTGCTTTAATATCGAATGCATAGGCCACTGCGCGCAACAGGTCTTTTGAATCAAGCCTCGATACTGCAATGCGTGCAGCCGTCACCGAGCCCATGTTCAGGTTATCGAGGAAAGACTCCACCAGGGTTGTCTTGCCGGTACCCGGGCGACCCGTGACCATGACCATTCCCTCGCCCAACTTGAGTGCATACTCCAGGTATTCACGCGCCTGCCTGTGCCCGGAATGACCAAAACAGAATTTGGGATCAGGCGTCAGACTGAACGGGTTGGTCTGCAGCTGATAGAAGGACTCGTACATAATGAAAACTGTTGCGGTATGACTGCCAGCAACACCTCCCTGTTACAGATCATCAGTTACCACGGGTTCCGGCCTAGACGCATCATACCGCAAAAACAGTATTTTTTATAGGGGATTTACAACGATCAGCATGATTTGAACGTCATATTTATGGCGCATTGGTGTCCCGTAACCCAGCTGTGAGGTTTGGATGGATTTAATTCTCACTTGCAAGCAAGCACTGACATGTTTATCCCAGCACCAGCTCCGTCTCCAGCATTTCACCATTGGTATCAATACGGAGTGACGTAACACCCGGAACACGTGCCAGCACATAGGCTGACAACAGCACCATCATCTCTTTATTATCGTTATGCATGGCGGTCAGCATTTTGTCGCCCACGATCTGGCAACGCTGCTCCTGGTTCGGATTATCGACCCAGTCACGACTCATCTGCCAGCCCTTGTCCATGTCACGGTCAATCCTGTTGAAGAAATCACCGGCATCGGAAATAATCTCTTCGGGCACAGTAATCGGGTAAATCCGGTCTTCAATAACAATTTTTAAAATCATTCGGGGCGTCTTATCCTTCATGACAAGAAAACACAAGCAGCTGATACTACCCCATACCGGCCGGTGCTTGCAGGACTAAACATGCTCACACATATCAGGGGAATACTGGACCAGGAGCAGCTGGCCGTTGCACACAGACTCATTGCCGCAGGCCAGTACTCGGATGGCAGCACGTCCGCAGGGTTGGCCGCCCGGCGCGTCAAGCATAATGAAGAGCTTGCACTGAATACTGCGCAGCAAAGCGACCTCAATAACCTGGTCATGGGCAGCCTGGTGAAAAACCCGATCTACCGCAGTGCCGCCATACCGCTGAAAGTTGCCGCACCCTACTACGCGCGCTATACGAAAGGCATGTCCTATGGCGAACATGTAGACGATCCGATCATGGGACAGGGATCCGAACTTTACCGCTCGGACGTTTCCGTCACTATCTTTCTGAACAACCCGGAGGATTACGACGGCGGAGAACTTGTCATCCAGACGCCGTCTGGAGAGCAACAGGTAAAACTGCCCGCCGGTGATGGCGTTATCTACCCGTCATCCAGCATACACCGTGTTGCTGAGGTCAGCCGCGGAGAACGCCTGGTTGCCGTCAGCTGGATTCAGAGCCTGGTCAGGGAGCCTGAGAAACGCGCCTTGCTGCATGACATGAACCTTGCACGCGAGACGCTGTTGCACGAACAACCGGATGCCGAGGTAACCCGTCAGGTGAACCACGCCTATATCAACCTGGTAAGGATGTGGTCAGCGATTTAGCAATGTTCCGGAATAAGAGGTTAATCGTCCGCCGGTCCAACATTCATAGCGACAGACAAGCGTAAGCCCGAACCGAGATGGGCTGTCACTTCATGCAACAGCTTTGGTGCAAACATCACCAGCTTGCCTTCTTGCGGCGCAATGCTGACCTGCTTGTCATCATCGTGCAGGATCAGGTCACCGGAATTTTCGGGTACACGAATGTAATACACGGCCGAGAGTAACTCATCGTTTTCATCATGATGATGCAGCGTCGTCCGCTGCCCGGCTTCCATGGCATTGAACCAGAACCCGGCCTTTAGGGTATCTGCCGGGATACCCAGCAACTGCCCGGCCTGTTGCTTCACCACATCCAGCACCGTGGCAATGTCCGGAATGTCTGCCTCTTCTATATAGATATTCTCGAAGCGGCCTGCAAAATGATGCGACTGCCTTATCCGGGCTGTTCCGGACAATTCCATAAACCGCGCGTACAGGCTGGCGTTAAGTTTATCCGGCTCTTCTAATGTTAATTCCTGAAAAAGCATACATCACCCGCCCGGCACTACTTCAGAATCAGTATTTTACCTGCAATCAGAGCTTCCCTGAAGAGGCAGGCATTGCATGCCGACCCGATGGGATACTCCATAGGAGGGATCTTCCGATAGCAGCCACATTACAATACAATTCGGCATCGGAAATTCTTTTCTAACTTTGAATCAGGAGCATAGAAATGGCACTGGAAGTAAATGGCAAGAGCATTGAGACGGATGGAAACGGCAACCTCACGGATCCGGCTGCCTGGGATGAAGATGTCGCCAAAGCACTGGCCGCCGAGGATAATATCGAGCTAACCCAGGAACATATGGACGTGATTAATTATCTGCGCTCAGAGTATCTTGAGAATAACGAGCAGCCTATGGAACGTGCGATCAATAAAGGCATGTCCAAGATCTGGGGCAGGAAAATCAGCAGTAAAGATCTCTACACACTGTTTCCGGGAGCACCCAGCAAGCAGGGCAACAAGATTGCGGGATTGCCGTTCGTCGCGCGTAAAGGCGGCTATTAAGGAAAGAAATTCAGACCTGATCTGAACCCGGCACCAGCCCCAATAAAAAAGCCGCACCCTTTCGGGATGCGGCTTTTTTATTAAGTGTCCTGAAACAGATCTAGCGGTGCGAACCCTTCTCCGCATGCGCCATATCGACCAGCTTGTTGGCCAGATCCATGTATTCCTGGCGGAAGCCTTTCAACATATGGCCTTCTTCAGCAGAAAAGTAGTCTTCCATCTCGACGCCGTTTTCATGCTCGTAATCAATAAACTTTTTCTGCATTTCCAACAGTTTATTGATCAGTTCCTGTTTCTCACTCATGACAGATTCTCCAGATTCAGGTAATTCTTTGTATGGGTTCACCAGTAATGTCGCTACTATAGACATTGGTCGGGACCGGCAATATATCCCGAAAGGGCAGTTTTCGCTGGCAGGCACCAACCACCCTTGCAAAGTGCGTAGATTCTGCCTCACTACGATAAAGACACAATCCCCCGATCGGGATAATTATTCCCCGTCGGATTTATTGACGGGTTCAATACCCTTGTGTGGCAGGAACAAGCCACAACCGCGCGTGCGTCCCTCTCCGAGCCCGACCTGCTGCAAGCGCACCGACTGCTCCGGTTCCAGGTCCGCAACCATCAGGCTACGGGTAAACACCGGACCATCGGAAAACTTCAATGTGTGCGTGATACCCCCGAGCATCTTCCTGCAGGGGATATCCAGCACCTGCAGTTGTCCGGCAACCGCTTCAAGAAACTGTGTTTCATCCAGTTCCTCACGCGTAATCACGTAACGTGAGAACAGGGTCGGCAAACTGGACAACAGGAACACATCCGACTTGCCAACCTCAAGCGGGTGACCTTCGATATTCAGCGTTTGACCGCTGAGTGCCTGCGCCTCCTGCAGACGGTTTTTAGGGATACGCAGGCGCATTCGGGTGCGTTTCGAAAGATGCAGCAGTTCATTCCCGGTATCTTCCGGCCGGAACCAGCCATTCCCTGATGCCGCACCGTGGATCAAGTGAATACCGGCATATTCTTCCTCTGCAAGCCAGGGCAGTGCTTCCAGCAAGGCAGACGAGAGTGAGCGTGCATGATCCAGCGGTATCGTCGGACAACCAATCCTGTAGGCCAAATCAACGACATCATCCGGTATCACAAACCCGGGTGTCTTGTCTTTGTCATTGTTCCAGTACATAGCAACTGCCTTCTCTTTCTATCCGCTGTTTTGTGCTGCCGAAAACACGGCTTCCAGTCTGTCTTCCCAGTCCTGGGGTGTATCAGGAAAGGGTGGCTTCACATCCATACGGAAAAACATTTCACCACTTTGTGCATGCTCACTGACCACCTGTTTCAGGCCCTCGAATGACTCAAGGTCATGACGCTGCAACAACACTTCACTCAACCAGAGCATTATTAAACCTCAGCATATAATGGCATTCACTTAAAGTTGTACTGTCAATAAACCTTATTAGCCACGGAAACACACGGAAAAAGCCTCACAATAATTTTTTCCGTGTAATTCCGTGTGCTTCCGTGGCAATAATGCCTGTCTTCAGAGCCCCGTTACGTACCCCGGATACGCTCATGATAGCGTGCCCGGTACAGCAATCGTTGCTGGCCGCAGGTCGCATCATCGTTAAAAGCCTCACGCTTATGCAATACATTATTGCAGATAATGCCCTGCCCGGCGCGCAGGCGGTGCCTGACTATATAGATGGAGTCACTTGCCAGCAGTTCAAGCAAAAACCCTGCCGCCAGGCGTGTATTTCGGTCATCCTTCCACTCGATGCTGCGGGTACGCGCGGTATA
>JBDLIH010000047.1:0-25099 GCA_039714975.1 Pseudomonadota bacterium | reverse complement strand
GCGCAGCGAGTCATCCAGGGGTTTCAATGACTGACTGGATACCGGATAACGGCTGCGCCGTTTCCGGCATGACGATGAAATGTTAACGGGACAGCAGTGATGTACGCTATATACTAACGCGAACCCTGATTAGCCGACACTCAGCTTGTCTGTGCACCTTCATGACAAGGCGCTGGCACGCCGCGATAGCCACTCTACCACAAGTGCCAGTAACGCAGACGTGGATGTGCACAGGCAAGCCCGGAGGGAGCCCCAATGACGGCCCGGCTCGGCGTTGCGACTCTTGACAAGGGAATGGCCATTGCCTGCGAGCCGCGCCTTGATCCGAACCGTCATTGGGGCTCTGAGTGTCGGCTAATCAGGGTTCGCGTTAGTATCTCATGAGATTCGTCCTGACTATCAGCGCTGGTCAAGGGACATAAAATCCTCTATCCACAGCAAGTGCGGGAGCCACTATTATTGAAAAGCTGTTTTTCTTGTCTGCACTTATCTTCAGGGGAGCAGCGGAGCTTGTCAAAGGCCGGTCCAAGATAAACACTCGCAGCAGACATAGATGCGACCGTGCTCATGCGTGCTTGCGTATGACCAATATTATCCAAGCGTCTCACTAGTAAAGGTCTGGCATCATTCCACCGGGCTTCAGCGGACAAGGTCCTTGCAAGCCAGTGGGCGACCTTGTCACTCTGGAGTATATTGCGTAAAACAGAAGCCATTGTAGAATGCAAATCATTAACAGATTCCTTCTTACTTAGTGCAACCTTCCGCATGAGTGGCCAGTAGCAATCCGCGAGATACTTATAGCAAACCATCTGGCTGGCAATCGTATCAAGCACCTCTTCTTCATTGAATAACTCCATTGCGTAATTATCCGCAGCAAGTTCATCAAGGTGTGCAGCAGGCACAGTAATCACTTTGAAGACCGGTGCGTAGAGAAGAAAAAACCATCTTACCGGTTGATATCCGAATACATTACCCTGATCGCGCTGGCAATATTGCGGCCATATAGTTCTAAGTTGATACAACCAGTTTTCCAGCCAATTGTGACGTTTCGAGAATTGTCCCAGTCGACGTGCAAGCGCGCATTGAAACCTGGAATCCGACAGGCACTGAATCAGAGGCAGTCCGATGACAAGAGTATTTGATGACCATACGGGCAGGGCACAACGGGGGGTCTTCACAATGTCGATTTCAAATCTGGCGGACAGTACAATACGATCGACCTTGGTGCCATAATGCCCAGCCTGGTGCGCCACCAGTTGAAAAAGCGAGGGGGCTGCTTCCCTGCCGATTAACATACCTGATTGGAATGCGGGTCTAAAGCGGAGAATGCGATAGCTCACCAGACTGGAGACTGCGGCCACTGCCAGCCAGAATAACAAATGGCTCCAGACCAGGATTTGGCTTTTAAACAGCCCCTCATAGAGGCCAAAACTGCTTCTGAATACAAGCCACGGGAACATCAGCAGATAGAGATAGCCAATGAGAGCAAATGTGACTGCAAGCAGCAGATAAACTCGCGGGCGAGACACTGCCATAGATTGGCATTGCGTGCCAATTATTCTAAGGATTGATTTTTTCCATCCTGTCTCTGAAAGGGGAATGAATTTTAATGCAGAGTGCACTGTGACAGATGATCGCATGATGAGACAAGTCTAGATACTTGCCTGAAACGTTCCGAGATTGCTATCACGATTTTTGCATATTGATTAGGATAGCTGATCAATAATCGCTAGTGGTTTTATCAGGAAATGAAGACGCAGGAAATTACCTATACAGTTTCACTGCTGTCCCGTTAAGTTGTCACGATGATCCTGATAGTTGCTGTATTGAAGCACAATGACCGCAGCTTTACCGTCTGAGACATGAACACGAATAGTCAGATCCGTCATCCCGGACGGAGCGAAGTGGAGATCCGGACAAAAGCGCGAAGCGCGTTGAACGTCCGGAGGGCGGCCCGCAGGGTGAGCGCAGCGAGTCATCCAGGGGGGGCAATGACTGACTGGATACCGGATAACGGCTGCGCCGTTTCCGGCATGACGATGAAATGTTAACGGGACAGCAGTGATACAGTTTACAGATGTCTTGAAAAGGTCGACGGACTGCCGAAAGCCACCTGAAACTGAATGTCCTGCTTCAGTAATAGTTGCCGTTCATGAATTTCTGAATGGCGACTTTGGGCCGAGGCTGTGTGAAAACAAAAAGTGATTTTTAAAAGTGGGATATTAAAACGACTATATGGACAATATTGCCATGGTGTTCCATGTGCAGCAGGCATATACAGAATGACCTTTGTTGAGAGTGGTAAATAATTTTGCGAATTTTGAAAAAGGCGCGTTTTTCCATTAGTCTGGGCCGGTTGTCACCGTTTTTCGGGCCTGGCTGCGTACGGTGTTTATTGGAACGCAACGGCAAGTATCAGGCCGAACTTGGACCTACAGAGCACATCATGGCCCAGCAGACTGAATGCACCGGGCATCATTATGCTGTTTGAAGCAATATCGAGTGTAAATAATAAACTTGTGCAGGAGTGCGGCAACATCTGTTTGTTGTCTGAATCACCCGGTTGGTTGTGAAATGCCGTAATTCCTGACGAGGCAAATGCTTTTGGGTGTTGCGTACCTTCACCATCCAGTTATAATCAAATGAGAACTATTATGATAAAGGTATGTAAGTTACTGTAATCAAACATATTCACTGTGGGGGTGATTGTAATGAAAATACTTAAAGCGATCGGATTTACTGTTTTTACCCTTGGTACGTTGGTGTTCTCATCTGCAACACTGGCATATCATGACTGGAATAATTACCACTGGGCCCGGACTACGGGCTCATTCACCCTCAAGGTCGTTGACAGTACAACTGCCGACTGGGACTTGGAACTAGGAAGTTCATTGTCTGCCTGGTCTCAGTCAAGCGTCTTTGATCTCGTCATCGACACATACGATGATTCCCGGAAAGCCCGCAAGCGCTGTCAGTCGGTAACAGGTCAGATGCGTGTCTGCAATGCAGACTACGGTTTTAATGGCTGGCTCGGTCTCGCCTCGATTTACTTGGACATTAACGGGCATATTACAAAGGGCACAGCCAAGATGAATGACAGCTATGCCTCCTACTGGGCAATAGAGGGAGAGAAGAACCACGTCATGTGCCAGGAGATCGGGCATGTCTTTGGACTGGGTCATACCAGCGAAGACGGAACCAGTCAGCAGACCTGCATGGACTACTCTAATAGCATCAACAGTCAGTTCCCCAACGACCACGACTACGAGGAACTGGCAGACATCTATGTGCACACCGATTCCTATAATAGCTATGACGACAGCGGCTCTGGTAGTGGTGGCGGTGACGGTGGCGGGTGCAATGCACCCCCGGGCAAGGGCTGCAACAAGAGCAATGCTGATGTACCGCCCATGGGCACCAGAGTCCATCGCGGCAAGCGCCATGAAATCTGGGTAGCCCCGGGTAGAGACGGTGGTTTATGGATTCACCATGTTACGCTCGTACCCGGTGAAGATCACGACCATTAACAATCCCTGCGATTCTATTTGGAAAATTCTCTGGTTGGCAGAAATTGACTATTACCGGAGAAGCTTTCCAGTACGCCATATCTGCGAACGGTGACTTTGGGTAGCCCAACAGAGTACATCATAGTCCCGCAGGCTGAATACACTGCCCATCATCATGCTTTGGCACGTTCACTCGCCAATCTCGGTCACATCATTGCACCGAATACGGTCAAGAATATACTGAAAAGGCATGGCATAGAACCGGCGACAGAGAGAGAAACGCACTTCGTGGAAGACTTTCTTGAAAGCGCATTGGGACGTGATGGCCGCCACGGATTTCTTTACGGTTGAGGTCTGGACGCCCCGCGGACTGGTGACCTAATGGATCGCGATGCAAAATACACGCTTTCTGATCACGACCGCAGTTCTACCTCCTGCACCCAGGCAACGTTGCCCGGGGGTTTTTAAATCTCAGTCATTGGGCGGCAGCAGCACCAGAAAGCCGTCCGGTGCAAGACTTGTCGCCAGCATCACTTCGTTGATGTCCTGGTGCTCGGTCCAGGTGGCGGTGCGTTGCTGTTCAGGATTGCCCCAGATTGCCTCGATTTCGTCGCGCAGGGGCAGGTACTGCATGAGCGCCTGCAGCTGTGCGCGTAGCCGCGGACTGGTGGCGTGCCCGCTTTCGTGATTGGCTATCTGGTGCATGCGTTCCACGGCATGCAGACCGATTGCAAGGCCGAGTTCGCGAAATGCGAGCCGGTGTCTGGCCGGCAGTTGCAGTTCACCGCTTTGTGCGTAGTGCTGCAGACCGGTGAGCGCCGCATCGAGTAGCCGGTTCAGCAGTTGTGCGTCCGGTCGTGCGCCTTGTTGCATGAGCTGCTGCACGCGGTACGCATCGACCAACAGGCCCCCCAGGCCCAGAGGATCGGCGGTGGCTAACTCGCCCCGTTTGAGCATCGTTGCATACTGGCGGGTTTCATCATCGAGATTCGGTCCGCCGGCCGGTTGCGGCAGTGTGGCCGCGGTGGCACGCAGCTGCAGATTGCTGATGTAGCCGTTCAGCGGGTCGTGCTGTCCCATGGACGGGACCAGCGCACGTGTCAGGTCGATACTCATCTTCCAGTGCATTCTGTGGGGTCCCCCTGTGGGAGAGGGCAGATAGGTGAAGGCCCCGAATGCACTGTGGGCAAGCTCACGCGCCCAGGCGTTGAAGCGGGGTTGTTGCGTGGATCGCGTGACCTGGTCGAGGGCATGCATCCACTTGGTCAGGTAGTGGAAATACTGGCCGTCGCGGTCCCACTCCAGGCGCTCGTCAAAGGGCTCGCGCGGGCCTCGCTCCGGCAAGCCCTTACCGATGCGCAGTCCACCCCGGGTTGGATGCCGCTCACCCTCGTGCTCACCCAGTCCGCTGATCCACCCCGAGCGCCGGTCATCGTCCCGGTGCCGGCCCAGGGTGTGATGAACCTGGTCAACCAGTTGCAGTGCACGTTCCGTGTAGCCTTGCTCGTCGCTGGTGCGTGCCAGGCCGAGATAGTTGCAGACCGCGAAGGCGTCCGTCCACAGGTAGCGCCGCCGGGGTTGTTCGGATGCAAGCCCGGTGCGCTCCGCGTAGTTATTCATCAACGCGATGGCTTTATCGGTACGTGGGTCGGGCATGATTCTGGTCTCCGTTTGCGCGTCCGCCTGTGCCGATGTGAACGGTAATATCACGATCAGAAGAAAAAAACGAACGTACATTGCACACATAATCTCCGGGTTGTAGTCGGTGTCTTTCGTACATGAAAACCATACAGACAGGCCAGGTTTTTGTCATTAGTGAGCGCAGTGAAGATGAGGGTGGCGGCGTAAGGCTCACATGGCAATGGGTGCCTGAAAAAGCACGCTACAATGTGATAGTAATTAATGGTTATTGAGTGTTTTTCATAGCAGTTGAGGCTTGCCGCATTTCTCTAACTCATATCAATGGTCACCTTATGTTATTCATGTAACAGGAACCGGCGCACGGTTTCCAGCCGGCGCTGGGTATGGCTGTCCATGAAAGGATGGCCCCAGGTAGGGGGGCGGAGCACTGTTGCACCGCGGTCTTCTGCCAGCTCCAGTAATTCGCTGGATGCTCCCGGTTTGACAACCTGATCTTTGGCGCCAGCAATGACCAGCAGGTTGCCGGTATCCCGGGGCAGGTTATTGACCGGGTCATGCGCGGCGGGACAGCCGTAGTCGGACAAGCGGCTCGGCGTCGAATCGATGACCACCGTCATTTCGCCCGTTTGGTTTCGCAAGGCGTCAAGCAACACCACACCCCCAAACGACATGCCGTAGAAAGCTCGATTCTGGTACGGTTGTGTGTTCAGCTGTTGGATGATCTGATGGTAGTCATTGAGAATCGCCTTCAGCCGGCGCTTGCCCTCTGACCTGCCATAGCCACGGTAATCGAAGATATAGACGTCATAGCCCAGCCCGGCAAACTGGTTAAAATGCGTGATGATCTGGTCCGCCAGCATGGCATTTCCCTGGGCCACCAGCAGGTAGCCCTTGGGTATATCCTTGCCGTTCCGGGTATGGGGAGGTGTGAGTTTGTAGCCGTGCAGGATGCGGCCATCGCTGCTGGTAATGGCGACGTCTTCGACATTGGAGACCTGCGCCAGTCGTGCGGCACCGGGTTTTCCAGCGGCAGAACTCCAAAGCCAGAAAACGAACGACTCCTTGAGTCCACAGATTGATTGCTCCAGGCTGGACGACTGTTGTACTGCATAACACGCGGTGCCATAAATGTGCACGGCCAGCAGCACCAGGATTGCCAGGTGGCGTGGCAGGAACAAGTGCATAGTCTGCCTCCAGTGTATGCAAGCCTGTTAATTGGGCCGCCAGCACAATCAGCTGTCGTGAGCTAGACTCTACTGTAGAACCAACGACCCGAAGCCGTTTCCATTGTGCGCTGATTATATTCATAACCCAACACAAACCAGAAGGCATTTCCTCAGGCTGGCCGGGGTGGCGGCAGTTTGCGCTGTTGCCGGGCCGAAGGTGCTTGCCATGCAGACGGCCATGAAAGAATCCTTGCAGGGTGTTGACAAGACGCGGCTGCTGAATCTGTTCCTGTGTGGCGACGTGATGATCGGGCGTGGCATTGACCAGATTCTGCCGCATCCGGGCAATCCACAGCTGTATGAACCCTATATCCGGGATGCGCGCGACTACGTCCGGCTGGCCGAGCGTACGAATGGCCCTGTCAAACGGCCCGTGGAATTCGCCTACCCATGGGGCGATGCGCTGGCGGAGCTGGAGCGGGCCGTTCCCGATGTGCGCATCATCAACCTGGAAACTGCAATCACTGTCAGCGACAGGTATCGGCCAAAGGGCATCAATTACCGCATGCACCCTGCAAATATTGGCTGCCTGACGGCAGCAGGCGTGGATTGTTGCGCACTGGCCAACAACCACGTGCTCGACTGGGGTATTGCCGGCTTGCAGGAGACACTGGCGACGCTGGATGTGGCGGGTATTCGGCGGGCCGGTGCTGGCCGTGACCTCGAGGAAGGGATGGCCCCGGCAGTAATATCGGTGCCGGGCAAGGGTCGGGTGCTGGTTTTCTCCTGCGGGTTCGAGAGCAGTGGTATTGGCCGGAGCTGGGCTGCCGCTTCCCAGCAGCCCGGGGTACAGCTATTGCCTGATCTCTCAATGGTGAGTGTGGACACCCTTGCGGAGCAGGTGCGGCACATCAAGCGTGCCGGCGACATTGCCATTCTCTCGATTCACTGGGGTGGCAACTGGGATTACAGCATTTCTCATCTGCAGCGCGACTTTGCCCACGGTCTGATCGACAGGGCAGGGATCGATGTAATCCATGGTCATTCCTCGCATCACGTCAAGGGGATCGAGGTCTATAAGGAGCGGCCCATACTCTATGGTTGTGGTGATCTACTCTCCGATTACGAGGGTATTACCGGGCATGAGGAGTTCCGGGGTGAGCTGGGGTTGATGTATTTTCTGTCTCTGGAGTCGGCAACCGGGCGTCTGCAGCGTTTCGAAATGACGCCCACCCGGCTGCGAAAGCTGCGCATTAACCGTGCCTTGAGGGAAGAGGCACAGTGGCTGGCAGAGGTACTTAACCGCGAAGGACGGCCGCTGGGTACCCGCGCCCTCCTGGGTGAGGATTTGCGGCTTGCGTTGCAGTGGAGCGCTGTGTGATACATGAAGGACAGCATGGTTAATGGGTATGTTCATTTCCAACTTTCCCGGTTACGACCGTCAAGGGATTGGGCAGAGGTGCTCCCGTTTGCGTAATGCAGCATTTATCTTCCAGCGCGGGTGGGGGCAATATTCCCGAATTAACTCGCGTGCGAACCAAGTGCTTGAATGCTAGCCTTGTCATCCATGAATTCCATTGCCGGCTCAGTGCCTCTCAACCTTGCCTGCCATCCTCAAACCCCCTCTCAGTCAATACGTGGTATCGACGCAGTGGTGGGTAAGGCGCCGGGTGAGATCCTCACCCTGGCCTTCGTCTTGGAGTGTGATCTCTCCGGTTTGCGTATCCCTGAACCCCGATCGTCTCGACGGGCGGGCAGCCTGTGGCGTCACACCTGCTTCGAGGTTTTCGTGATGGCGGAGGACGGACCAGGGTATCGTGAGTTCCACTTCTCGCCCTCGGGCGAGTGGGCGGTTTATGCTTTTCGCGGTTATCGGGACGGTGGGGAGCTGGAGGTTGAGATGGACCCGGGAATCGTGGTGCGCCGGACCGGAAATCGGTTGGAGCTGGATGCGGTGATCCGGCCGGTTTTTCTGCCGCCGGGACGTTCGCTGCGGCTGGGGTTGTCCGCGGTTGTGGAGGAGGCGGACGGCATGCTGTCTTACTGGGCGTTGCAACATCCTCCGGGCAAGCCAGACTTCCATCACACTGACGCCTTCGCGCTGCAGCTGGTGCAGCCTTGAATGCGTGACTTAAACAATCTAACCGGAGGAGTGAGGCCATGAAGTTTGGCATTGACCGCCTGCTGCAACAGCCTGAGTTCCACCAGTCAGTGAAGGGGAGCCGTGTGGCCCTGCTGGCGCATCCTGCCTCGATGACAGATGATCTCACCCATTCCCTGGATGCCCTTGCTCGGCTGCCTGACATTCGGCTCACTGCTGCCTTTGGTCCCCAGCATGGTCTGCGCGGTGATAAGCAGGACAACATGATGGAATCGCCGGACTTCAACGACCCGGTGCTGGACATACCGGTGTTCAGCCTGTACGGCAAGGTACGTCGGCCCACACCGGCCATGATGGACAGCTTCGACGTGCTGCTGGTGGACCTGCAGGACCTGGGCTGCCGCATCTACACTTTTATTACTACCCTGCGCTATGTTCTGGAGGCAGCGGCGCAGTTCAACAAGCGGGTGGTAGTGCTGGACCGACCCAACCCGGCAGGACGGCCTGTGGAGGGGTTGACCCTGCGCCCGGGCTGGGAGAGCTTCGTGGGCGCAGGTCCTTTGCCCATGCGCCACGGTCTCACCATGGGCGAGTTGACCCTGTGGTTTGTGCGTACTCTGAACCTGGATGTGGAATGCGAGGTGTTGACCATGGAGGGCTGGGCACCCGGGACTGGGCCGGGCTACGGCTGGCCTCTTGGTGAGCGCACCTGGGTTAACCCCAGTCCCAACGCGCCGAATCTCTGGATGGCCCGCTGCTATGCCGGCACGGTCATGCTGGAAGGCACAACCCTGTCCGAGGGACGCGGCACCACTCGGCCCCTGGAGCTGTTCGGGGCACCGGATCTGGAACCCCGAAAGCTCCTGGCGGAGATGCAGCGGCTCGCTCCCCAGTGGCTGCAGGGATGCCGGCTGCGGGAGTGCTGGTTCGAGCCCACCTTCAACAAGCACGCAGGAAAGCTGTGCGCCGGGGTGCAGATTCACGTGGAGGATGGGGCCTACGACCATGCTGCATTCCGCCCCTGGCGGCTGATGGCCCTGGCCTTCAAGGCTCTGCGCAGGCAGCAGCCGGATTACGAGCTTTGGCGAGACTTCCAATACGAGTACGAAGTCGACCGCCTGGCCATCGACCTGATCAATGGCGGCGAGTTACTGCGCCAGTGGGTGGACGACCCCGAGGCCACGCCGGACGACCTGGAAGCCCTTGCCGGGAGGGACGAAGCAGCATGGATAGAGGAGCGGGAAGCGGTGATGCTGTATCGGTGATACGCATGGGGCGGTTCTTCATTCCCTGTTAGTATTTTCATGATTACACCTAAGGATGCTCTGATTTATTCGTCATCCCGGCATGCGCCGATGACGATAAAGGAATTAATCAGAGCTTTCCCAAGAGTGATGAAATAGCCGGATAAATAGGGCCTTAGGTGCTGATCGAGTGAGGTATTGAGCGAAAAGTTTGAAAATTCCCTGTATATTTCCCGATAACAGGGAAGTGGCTGAGACAGGTTCGCAGCAGACTGTGTCCACCGCCATAAAAATAATAAAGGAGCTTTTTTGCCCCTTTATTATTGGTGTGTCGAAAGTTTCATGAAAGTGGTTCTTTGAGTGAAGAGTGACAGGAATCTGCACGACTTTTTAAAGGAACACTGCTTGCCGCAGTCGTTTTTGAAGACAGTCGATGAGTGGTACATGCCACTCGCCGGGCGGATTTCCAAACACCATGTTGCCGTCAGTCGCACCTTGCTGATTGGTGTGAACGGCAGTCAGGGGTCGGGCAAGAGCACCCTGGCTGCACTCCTGGTACAGCTGCTTGTGAAAAACTTTGGCCTGAAGGCGATCGCTCTCTCAATCGACGATTTCTATCTCACCCGTCAGTCACGTCTTTCGCTGGCAAACCAGGTACATCCACTGCTTGAGACCAGGGGAGTGCCCGGAACTCATGATGTTTCCCTGATGTGCGAAACATTACAGCAGCTGACCCGGGAAAGCTGCGGCGTTTCCATTCCCCGTTTCGATAAGGCCGGCGACGATCGCTATCCGGAAAGTGAATGGAATACGGTTTCTTCACCCTTTGATATTGTGATCGTTGAAGGCTGGTGTCTGGGTACCCCGGCACAAACGGACGAAGACCTTCTCAAACCCGTTAATGATCTGGAAGCGCTTGAGGATCCGGATGGCAGCTGGCGTCAATACGTCAATCAGCAGATTAAAGGGCGCTATCAGGACATTTATCAGTTGCTGGATCTCTGGGTTATGTTGCAGGCCCCGTCTTTTGAATGTGTATACCAGTGGCGGCTGGAACAGGAGGAAAAACTGGCTGATAAGCTGCTTCAAGGTGAACAGGAAAACAGGTCGCAAAACCGGTTAATGACGGCAACGCAGATCTATCGCTTTATTCAGCACTATCAGCGGTTGACGGAGCATTCATTGAAACAGTTACCCGGGCGCGTTCACTATCTCATCAGGCTGGATGCCGATCGCCGGGTTGTTGCCTGTGACGAGCCGCGACCGGTTTAAAGTGTTGCCAGCTCGATAAGCCCGGCAGGCGGTTTGGCGTCGACCTTGCCTTTCAGATCGTATAAGGCGGCCTGCAACGCTTCTTCGATGACGGGATGGTAGAACGGCATGCGCAGCAGATCGAAGACGGTCTGTTCCCTTTCGATGGCCCAGCAAATCAGATGCGCCAGGTTCTCTGCCCTTGGCGCCATCACCGCAGCGCCCAGAATGACGCCTGTTGCCTTGTCAGCATAGACGCGAAGGGTGCCTTTGTTTTTTGCCATAATCAGCGCCCGCCCGACCGGCGCCATCTTCATTTCGCCGATGGCTGTCTTTTCCGGATCCAGCTCATTCCAGCTTGTTCCGATGCTGGCGATGCCAGGGTCACAAAAGGTAATCGCCAGGGGTGTCTTGCGGCGGAACGCAGTGACAGTATCGCGCACGGCATTGTAGCCGGCAATTTTCCCGTCGTCACCGGCTTCGTGCAGGATTGGACGATGATTATTCACATCACCGGCAATGAAAATGTGGGTATCACCGACTTGCATGGTATTGGGGTTGAATCGTGGAATGCCGTGTTCATCGCAGTCGATGCCGAGCCCGGCGAGATTCAGGTCGGCGAGGTTCGGGGTGCGACCCAGGGTGGCGATCACTTTGTCAACGAGCACGGAATGATTGCCGGCGGTAACACGAAGCTTGTTATCTTCGGCACGGAGTTCGGCGGGTTTGCCAAACCAGAGCGGGAATTCCTTGCCGATCACATCAATCGCAACCTGTTGCAGCGTCGGATCCTGTATACCGGAAATCGTGTCACTGAGTTCGATACCCGTGACATCAGCACCCATCCGGCTTAGCGACTGGCCGATTTCGAGGCCAATAACACCGAGGCCGATGACTGCAGTGCTTTCGGGCAGGTCTTCGAGCTCGAAAAGCTCATCAGTGGTGATGACTTTGTCAGCAAAGTCTTTCCAGGCATCCGGTACGATCGGGCGAGAACCGGTGGCGATAATGATTTTACCGGCCTTGATGGTTTTTCCGTTGACCTCAAGGGTGTGTGGGTCAAGGAATCTTGCGTAGCCATGAATCAATAGCTGTTTCGACATTTTATCGGTGCTGTTTGAGGTCACCCGGTCGACGAACGTGTCTCTAAGGTCCCTGACGTGTTCCATGGCCGCTTTACGGTCCAGCGTCAGCGCATCACCGCCGCTAATGGCATGGTGACTGAATATGCTACGACGGTGGAAGTCTTCGGCGATCTGAATCAAGGCCTTTGCAGGCATGCAGCCGACCCGCGCACAGGTGGTACCAAATTCCCCGCCATTGATCATTACATGGCTTTTGCCGGCCTTTCTGACCTGTCCCAGTGCATTCAGCCCGGCCGAGCCAGAGCCGAGAATGGCGACGTCTACTTCACGTGACATAATTCCCTCACTTGCCTGTTAACCCGTTTCAGCCGAGTATACCTGCGTCATGCATATTCTACTTGTCATACTGTTCCTGCTGGTGCTGATCTTCGGCCCGCAGTGGTGGGCCCAATACACCTTCCGGCGCTATGCCGCCGTACTCCCGCGAATACCGGGAACAGGTGGAGAGCTTGCGCGACACCTGCTGGATCAGTTCGGGATGCCGGACGTTGCGGTGGAGAAAACGGAGAAGGGTGGCGATCACTATGATCCGGAGAGCCGCGTAGTGCGCCTGAGCCCTGACAACTACGATTACAATTCATTAACCGCTGTGGCGGTTGCTGCGCATGAGGTGGGCCATGCCATACAGCACCAGCACAATGAGCCGAAGCTTGCGCTGCGCCACCGCCTGGTCAAGGTGGCACAGACAACCCAGCAACTCGGTGCCGGTGCCATGTTTCTGCTGCCGTTTGCGGTGGCCATAACCCGTGCACCATCCGCAGGCCTCGTAATGGGCGCCATCGGACTGGGCAGTATGGCCAGCGCCACACTGGTACACCTGGTCACCCTGCCGGTCGAGCTGGATGCCAGCTTCGGCAAGGCGTTGCCGATTCTCAAGGCCGGTCACTACATTCAACCCGGGGACGAGACAGCCGTGCACCGGGTACTGCGTGCGGCGGCTTTGACCTATGTGGCAAGTTCACTTGCCAGCCTGCTGAATCTGGCGCGCTGGTTTGCGTTCTTGCGCAGGGCATAGATCAGGTCGTTTGAAACCATGCTCACTCAATTTGAAGAAGCGATAGTCACGGAGTTGCAAAAAAGTGCCTGCGATAATACAGAACGCTGTGCATTCATCTGGTTTTACTTCTGTTTTCTATTCCCGTATGCGGCTGTATTATGATTGCGCAGTGGTATACATGAGCTGTTTGTCGCCGCGGGTGAGCGACAGGATGCATTGCCCCGTACAGACGCCACAACGCCGTGGTCGGAGTTGGGCAGGGCTCAGGCCTTGAGCAACAATCTGTTTCTGTTTATCTTTTATTCCAAATGTGCTGTTGGTTATTGCTTCGTAATTTGATAAACAAATAAGGGAGAAGGATTATGACGATGAGCAGTCCCATGATTAGTAACATCTGTGGCTGGATTTCCTCACCCGCAATGGCCTTGCGACCGGTATAGCCTGCATACGAATAGGCAATTACGCGGGGAAAAATACATAAAAAGGAAACCGTAACGAAGTGGATGAGGCGTATGCGGGTCAGTCCAAACGCATAATTAAGCATGGTGAAAGGAATACCCGGCACCAGACGTACCAGCAACACAAAGCGCCATCCTTTGCTTTCTACACCTTCCTTGAATTCTTTCAGCTTGCCTGCAAGTTTCTTCTCCACCCAGTCGGCGGCGAGATAGCGTGCGGCAAGAAAGGTGATGGTGGCGCCCAATATGGCACTGATCTGATTGTAGATGGACCCCCACAGCGGACCAAACAGGGCGCCTCCCATCAGGCTCAGTAGCGTGCCAGGGAAAAAGAGCAGGGTCATTACAATATAGAACAGCGCAAACAAAAGCGGTGCCGATACCGGATGGTCAGTAAGCCAGTTATCCAGTGTGATGACATTGATTTGATCACGGTAAATAAACACAACTATCGTGCCAAGGGTGAGTAAGATAATCGGTGCAAGACGCTTGATCTGCATAAATAGAGCCCGTAATAAATTCTGTCTAACTGCCCGGTTACAGAGTTTCCGGCATACGCTCCGGGAACTCGATCATAAAACGGTTCAGTGCAGCTTTGAACGCAAAACTCGCGGCTATTCGGAAAAGAACCGGGCGTAACAGTGTAATTACTTTTACCAGGGTAGCTCGGTACCATCGTACTGGATGAATTGCCCGCTGTCCTCCAGCGTAAATTTGTCTATGACTTTGCGCATGCCGAGTACGCTCTCCCCGGGGCTGATGCCGCCACTGCCACCCATGCGGGTTCTCACCCAACCGGGATGGAGCAGCAGTACGCCTATACCCATGGGCCTCAGGGCAATGGCAAGTCCCTGCATGGCGGCATGTGATATAAGTTTTCGGAAAGCACAGGTGCCTGCCGCCGCAATCGTAGCTCCGGCCTGTTGCCTACAGGCTCTGGTTAGTCCTCGGAGCTGAAGCTGCGGATGATGTAACCGCCGGACTTCTCGTCGTGCTCGAGTTCGAGCAGCTTGCGCGATTGCGCTTCCTCGAGCAGCTTGCCGAAGGTCTTGAAGCCGTGATACGTCTCGTTGAAACCCGGCTTGCGGCGCTTCAGGGCCTGCTTGACCATCGAACCCCAGACCTTGTCCTGCTCGCCGCGCTCCTCGAACAGGTCTTCGACCATCTCCATGACCAGGTCGATGGCCTCCTGCTGCTTTTCCTCGTCGGATTTCTCGTCCGCCCTGGCCGCCTGTTCCGGCGCCGCGGCCTTCCTGGTCTTCTTCTGCTTCTTGCGACGCTGCTTCTCCGCCCCGCGTACGAGATCGTCGTAGAAGATGAACTCGTCGCAGTTGGCGATCAGCAGATCCGAGGTCGCTTTCTTGACGCCGACGCCGATTACCACCTTGTTGTTCTCGCGCAGCTTGCTGACCAGCGGCGAGAAATCGGAATCGCCGCTGATGATGACGAAGGTATCGACGTGTTCCTTGGTGTAGCAGAGGTCGAGGGCATCGACGACCATGCGGATGTCGGCCGAGTTCTTGCCCGATAGTCGCACGTGCGGAATCTCGATCAGCTCGAAGGCCGCTTCGTGCATCGGCTTCTTGAACTCCTTGTAGCGCTCCCAGTCGCAATAGGCCTTCTTGACCACGATGCTGCCCTTGAGCAGCAGGCGCTCGAGAACCTTCTGGATATCGAACGCCGCGTATTTGGCGTCGCGGACGCCCAGTGCGACGTTCTCGAAGTCACAGAAGAGGGCCAGGTTCTGGGTGGTCGGGTTGATGCTCATGTCGGATCATGCCTCACGGTTCTTTGCATAGCATAACAGCTGGCAGCATGATCGTTATTAGCCGCCAAACAGGTTAAGTTACGTATTATCTGCAGTTTTTTATTTTCGGCTATTTGTAACAGTGGCTTACTTTGACCCTTCCCAGGGTTCCTCTTCCGGCTGCCCTTCACCCCAATCATCCTCCATTTCTTCTTTTGCTTCAGCAGGGGGGCTCGGCCCGGCGCGGCGCTTTTCGTCCTCTTCCTGGTAGGGCGCCTCCCAGTCCTCGCGCCGCATCTCGGTGCCAACCGGATTCAGATCATCCTTTTCGATATTGTCCATGGGCCCGGTCCAGTCCTCGGGGGCCTCGATACGTTCAATATCGAGACCGTACCAGGTGTCGAGATCAAGCTCATCGATACTGCCATCGAAATACTGGATCTCGACGGTTGCCGTGTGCTCGTCGAGTGCGGAAACCTTGAATTTTTGTGCCTTTGCCGGGTGGTGGTACCACGCACCGATAATGGGGTCGGCTTCGCTTGTCATGTTGATTTACCTGATAATCGATTGATGCTGATGATGAAAGGTGTTGACATGGTCCTTCACCGCTCTGCTGATATCCTGTGTTCCGTCTCGTTGTTTCTCATAGGTAATATTAGTACACAAATTCCATGCCGGCATTTTGACCGACATCATGGAAGTGAGAGACACCCGGCCATAAAACCGGGTTGACTGCACTATGTCAATACTTGTCCAGAAGGCAAAACATTGAATCGCGGACTTCGCATTGCACGTATCGCCGGTATTGATATCGTGCTGGACTGGAGCCTGTTGCTAATCTTCATGCTGATCACCGTCAGCTTGAGCGCAGGCGTATTTCCTGCCTGGCACCCGGAGTGGTCAGCGGGTTTGAGCTGGGCGACAGGGCTGGGCGCGGCCGTGATGTTTTTTGCATCCATACTGGCCTATGAATTGTCCCATGCCCTGGTAGGCAGGGCACAGGGAATAGAGATTCGTCGTATTACCCTGTTCATGTTCGGCGGTATGGCCCACATGAGCAAGGAACCGCAACGGTGGCGCGCCGAACTCCTGATGGCCGCGGTGGGACCGTTGACCAGCCTGGTGCTGGGGATCCTTTTCCTGGCATTGGCCAATATGCTGACCGGACCCATCGAGGTGGACCTGGAGCATCCCGAGGAAGTTCTGTCCTTGCTGGGGCCTGTTAACAGGATTGACAGTGCCCGGCGCTGACAGCCGTGAGCATCTACCGACCGGTGTCGGCTGCCCGGGCTGACCTGCCTCATAATGCCGATCCACGAATTGCTCAGCCGCATTCGCTGGGACGAGGAGTTCGGACAGGCTGGAGGACCGCATTATTCGCGTGCCATTGAGCGAGATTTTCTTCGAGCCAGACGATCATTTTGCATTCGACCTGTATAACCACGAGGGTGAGCTGCACAGTATTCCACTGCACCGTGTCAAACAGGTCTTCAGGAACGGGGAGTTGATTTGGCATCGTGAACACCAGGCACGTTACCCGTCTTTGCCGTCCACAGCCTGCTGAATCTGGCATGCTGGTTCGCATTCTTGCGCAGGGCAAAGGGCAGGTTACCGATTTCAGGTGGTAGTTACGAATTTGTCTACCGCAGGAGAAGGTGCAGTTTTATTCAGCCGTAGCAGGTAACATAGACAATATCCTGGCCTACAGCAGGAGTTTGCTATGAGCGATGAAGTGCCACCTTCAGCCAGTGGTTCAGAGGATCGGCGGTGGCTAACTCGCCCCGTTTGAGCATCGTTGCATACTGGCGGGTTTCATCCTCGAGATTCGGTCCGGCGGCCGGTTGGGGTAGCTCGGCCGCGGTGGCACGCAGCTGCAGGTGGCTGATGTAGCCGTCCAGCGGGTCGTGCTGTCCCATGGACGGGACCAGCGCGTGTGTCAGGTCGATGCTCATCTTCCAGTGCATCCTGCGGGGTCCCGGATCACTGTTGCACCGCGGTCTTCTGCCAACTCCAGGCTGGACGACTGTTGCCCCGCATAACATGAGGTGCCAAAAACGTGCACGGCTAGTGGGCTACGTGCAAAGTTCGGTAACAATACTGATTGTGTTCCAGCTGTCTATATAGAGGATTGATTTATGCTGTGTCACCGAATTAACCGCATGGCCCACTAGCAGCACCAGGATTGCCATGTTTGGTGGCGGGAACAAGTGCATGGTGTGCCTCCAGTGTGCGCTGTTGCCGGGCCGAAGGTGCTTGCCATGCAGATCGCCATGAAAGAATCCCCGCAGAGTGCCTGTGAATATGCTGGATGCTGGCGATGTCGACGGGGGCCGGCTGGAATATCTCGAGGATTTCAGGGTGTCTCTATTCACCCAGCGGTTTCAACCGGACAATAAGCAGTGGCAGCAGTGTCAGGTTGGCCAGCAGGGCGACCAACATGGCAAAGCCGGCTAACAATCCGAAATAAACGGTTGGAACAAAGTTTGACAGTGCCAGGATGGAAAAGCCCAGTGTAATCGTAATCGACGTGTAATACATGGCGCGGCCGATGGTAGCATGGCTGCGGTTGACTGCGGCCCAGTAGTCACGGTCTTTGCGGAACTCATTTGAAAACCGGTGTATATAATGAATGGTATCGTCAACCCCGATGCCGATACTGATGGCGGCAATGGTGATGGTCATCAGATCGAGCGGGATTTCCAGCCAACCCATCAGGCCCAGCACCAGGCCAGCGGCGAACACGTTGGGGATGATTGCGAGTCCGGCCATCTTCAGGTTGCGAAACAGGATTGCGAACATGAGCAGAATGGCCAGGAATACCACGCCGATGGTGAGTATCTGGGAGCGGAACAGGCTATGCAGCATATTGTTGTATAACACCAGCATGCCGGTGAGATGGACCTGGTCCTCTTCAAGGTCCATTTCACTTGTCAATTCATGACGGATCTTTTCCAGCAGCAGTCCACGCTGGAGCGAAGGATCAGACTCAAAAACCCGTATGGCAAAACGTAGCTGATTGCCATCGGCCAACATATAGGGTTGAAAGAGTATCTGCCTGATGTTCTCCGGCAACTTCTTGTAGAGGATGGCAAGCGAAAAATTGTCCGATACTATCTGCTTGTCGAGCTGGCTTAATATCTTCATTGCAGTAGTAATGGACAGCACCTTGCCGGTTTCTGACAGGCTGTCCAGATACTGGTGCAGACTGAACACATCTTCCAGTTTGTAGATGTTGAACCAGTAGCTGGTGCCGGTGATGCCGGCACTTCCTGACACATCCGGACCGAAATCATCGGCAAACGGATCTTCCCATTCCTCTTCTTCAGGTACAAGGAAATCGGCCGGCGCATCAACAATGACATCCAGCGGTGTAGTGCCACCGAGTGTACGGTCAATCAGTTCCATGCCGCGGTAGATTTCGGTCGACTTCTTGAAATAGTCGATGAAGCGGTTTTCCACTGTGAGAAAACTGATACCTGCGACGCTGAGTATGCCAAGGACAACGAAAATCGTCAGGATGCGGGAGTCGCAGGCACTGATCAGCCGGGCAAAAAAACGGGTAATCCTGTCGGTCAGGTCATTACGATTGGCCGGGGTCCCCGGTTTCAGAAACATTAAGGCAGCGGGGAACAGGGTGAAAACAAGCAGAAAGGCGATTGCAATGCCGATGGCCATCATCCAGCCGAAGTCGATAACCGGGCGTATCCCGCTGAACAGCAGGGACGCGAATGCCACCATCGTAGTAATTGCGGTATAGAAACAGGGCACTGCCTTGGTGCGCACCGTTTCCCTGACCAGGTCCTGTTGGTCGGAATCGGGCGATTGCGCATGCAACTCGCGGTAGCGGACAATCAGATGAACTATGAGCGACAGCGTAATGATCAGCAGCAACGATATGAAATTGGAGGAAACAACCGTCACCGGCCAGTCAACCAGACCAAGAAAGCCGACGGTGATTACACCGGCAGCAAGGCAGGTCAGCATGGGCAGAATGACCCAGCGGGGTTTGCGAAATACAGCGGTCAGGATCAGGATCAGAAAACACAGTACACCGATACCGAAGGTCATCAGGTCATGCCGGATAAAGGCGATCGAGTCGGACACAATCATCGGGACACCACCCAGGTGCAATTCGGCCTTTTCCCCATGTTGATCCATGATGCTCCGGACAGCGTCGATCTCTCTGTTCTGCTGGTCCTGCAGCCGGGTACTGTAGGTATCGAACTGTTGTGATACCGAAGCCAGTTCCTCGTTTTCCTGCAGCGAGAGTTCACTGTGCAGGCGCTTTTCCCGCAGCCGGTTACGTTGTTCCAGTAACCGGTGCCAGGTCTCGTCACGGTGGAAATGGATTTGCAGCGCCGTGGTCTTTCCATCCGGGCTGATGAGGAAATTGCGATACAGGGGGCTGGACAGAAATTCCTGGCGTGCCAGGGCCTTGTCCGTCTGTGGGCTCCCGAGGGTGGGTACTTCCTGATTGAGTTCATCAAGGGTGACCGGCGGGCTCTTGATCAGCGGTACATCCAGCAGGCTGGTCACGGACTCAACGCGGTCCATGGCCATGAGTTCATCGCGGAGGGCTTGTAAATCTGCCAGTACTGCATCGCTGAACAGTTCCTCAACGGGCGTGTAAGTGGCAATCAGGTAGTCATCCGTTCCATAACGTGCCCGTATCGAGCGGTAATAGCGCAGTGCCTCATCATTCTCCAGAACCAGTGAATCGGCAGAAGCATCGAGTCTGAATGCGGGTGTGTGATAGCCGAAGAAGATAACTACCAGCGCAACCAGCAGTAACGTGATCCCGGGCCGTTCCAGAATGAGTCTGTTATAGTTATCTGGCAGTAGCAACGGCATTGTTTCCTTTATGTAAAAAACTTAAAGACTCTTCTGATTCGCTAACAAGTATAACCAATAGAATAGCAATCCCGGAGCAGACAGTATTGACCGGGGTCAATGAAGGCAGGATGCTTCACGCATACAATGAATCGGTAATTCAGCGGAAAGGAGCCTGACACAGCTGTGGACTACAATAGTCTATAATCAAGGACAGATATATGGCCATCAAACGACTTGAACCTGATCTCCTGTACCAGCGCTGTGATCCAGAGCAGTTCGACTTCAGTACCACGGAGGAACTGGAGGACCTGGCAGAAGTTATCGGACAGCCCCGGGCAGTCGATGCGGTCAGGTTTGGCATAGGCATCCAGCACAAAGGCTATAACCTCTTTGCACTGGGTCCGACCGGCACGGGCAAGCATGCACTGGTGCAGCGTTATGCCATCGAACATGCCGAGACCGGACCGCTTCCGCCGGACTGGTGCTACGTCAACAACTTTCAACAACCGCATGAGCCACGCAAGCTGCGCATGCCTCCCGGCCGAGGTATTGAACTGGAACGCAGCATGGAACAACTTGTCGAGGATCTGTACGACGTCATTCCCACGGTCTTCGAAAGCGATGAATACCGCACTCGATCACAGGCGATAGAGGAAGAACTCAGCGAGCAAAAGGAACAGGCGCTGCAAAAAATCAAGAGTGATGCTGAAAACAGGAAGATCGGCCTCATTCGAACGCCTACCGGTTTTACACTGGCGCCGATGCACAAAGGTGAAGTTCTCAACCCGGAGGAGTTTGAAAAGTTACCCAAGGGTGAGCGCAAGCGCATTGAGGAGGATGTCGAGAAGCTGCAAGAGCAGTTGCGCAAGATGTTGCAAGAGGTTCCTGCCTGGCAAAAGAATGTCCGTGATCGTATAAGCGAACTCAATCGTGAAATAGCGGCCAGTGCAATCTCGCATCTCATCGATGCATTGCGCAAAACATACCAGGAGTTGCCGGAAGTTATTAAATATCTTGATGAAGTAGAAACGGATATTATCGAAAACTTCCGCCGCTTCCTTCATCATGAAGACGAAAAACATGGTATGCAGGTCCTTGGTATAGAGCTTCCACAGGGCGATGCCGGGATGCAGGTGGACCAGCGCTATCGCATCAATGCCCTCATTACACATGAAGCGCACGATGGTGCGCCCGTTATTTATGAAGACTACCCGAGCTATAACAATCTTATCGGGCGGGTCGAACACCGGGCGGAGTTTGGCGCACTTATTACCGATTTTACCATGATCCGTCCCGGTGCCCTGCATCGTGCAAACGGGGGCTATTTGATACTGGATGCACGCAAGGTACTGATGCAGCCATTTGCCTGGGAAGGTTTGAAGCGTGCGCTGCAGGGGGAAGAAATCCGCATCGAATCGCTGGCCCAGCTGATGAGCCTGGTCAGTACCGTCTCGCTGGAGCCGGAACCGATTCCCCTCGATGTCAAGGTTATCCTGCTCGGTGAGCCTTACATATATTACCTGCTCTCCATGCTTGATCCCGAATTCAACGAACTGTTCAAGGTTGCTGTGGATTTCGATTACCGGATGGAGCGTAATCCTGAAACCGAGCAGCTCTATGCGCGCCTGATTGGAACACTGGTGCGCAAGGAAGCTCTGTGCCACTTTGACCGTACAGCAGTCGCCCGTGTCATCGAATACAGCGCCCGACAACTGGAAGATGGCGAGAAACTGCTAACCCATACGCGCAGTCTCATCGATATGCTGCGCGAGGCAGGTTACTGGGCAGCACAACACAAACACGGAACGGTTACACAGGATGACGTGCAGCATGCAATTGATGCCCGGATCTACCGTGCAGACCGCATCCGTGAGCACATGCAGGAGGAAATCCGGCGCGGAACCCTTCTGATCGACACGGAGGGAGAGAAAACGGGCCAGATAAACGGCCTGTCCGTTATTGACCTCGGGAACTTCATGTTTGGCCGTCCGTCACGTATTACAGCCCGTGTGCGCATGGGTGACAGCAAAGTCATGGATATAGAACGGGAAGTGGAACTTGGCGGTCCAATACATTCCAAGGGGGTGTTTATCCTCTCGGCATTCCTGGGCGCACGATATTTGCCTGACCGTCCACTCGCGTTCTCGGCAAGTCTGGTATTCGAACAGTCCTATGGTGAAGTTGAGGGCGACAGTGCCTCATCGGCCGAACTCTATGCGCTGTTATCAGCGCTTGCCGATACCCCCATCCGCCAGTCACTGGCCGTCACCGGTTCCGTGAACCAGCAGGGCGAGATACAGCCGATCGGTGGTGTTAATGAAAAAATCGAAGGCTTCTTCGATATCTGCAATGTTCGCGGCCTGACTGGAAACCAGGGTGTCATAATTCCTGCAACGAATGTCAAACACCTCATGCTGCGCGCGGATGTCCGCAAGTCAGTCAAGGCCGGGAAGTTTACTATTCACGCCATCGACACTGTTGATGACGGAATCGAGTTGCTCACAGGAATACCGGCAGGACAACGCGATGACCAGGGTCTGTTCCCCGATGACAGTATCAACCGGCGCGTGGAGGACACGCTTGCCCGCTATTCCGAAGCGATGCGGGCCTATGCGTCAAAGGGAGGTCAGGGGGATTCCACGCAAAAGCAGGCATCCCCGTGACTCCGGCAGTTGAACATGCCGCAATCCGGCACATCATGGTCACCCTGGATACATCCGAGTCAGGCCGCCCGCCACTGGAAGCCGCTGTTCGTCTGGCTGCTGTCCTGGGTGCCAGACTTGAGGGCGTCTTCGTTGAAGATATCAACCTCATTCGTATGGCCGGGCTTCCGTTTTTGCGCGAAGTCAGGCCCGGGTCGCTTGCTGAGGAAGAGATAAGTACACAACGCATGCAGCGTGAACTGCGTGCGCTGGCGCGGAATGCCGAACGAATGCTTGAACAGGCGGCCAGAGAGATGGGTGTGCCCTGGTCGTTTCAGGTATGGCGGGGTCGTGCCGAGGCAGCTACGCTGGCAAGGGCTTTTGCTGCTGACATACTCAGCCTGGGCCGGGTAAGTTCACTGGTCTCCACCAGCTTGTTTGCCACAACACGTCGCTTCGTACATCAAGATCGCGAAACGGGCACTTCCATCAGCGTGCTGTTCAGTGACTCGGAACAGGCAGCCCGGGCAGTGGCAACAGCCTGCAGCCTTGCCAAAGACATGGATGCTCGCTTGACCGTCATGTTGCCTGGTAGTCCGACAGCGGATCTGCCGGTTTTGAAAAAGAAGGCCCTGGCTATTCTGAACCTGCACGAGCAAGTGGCCCGCTTTGTACAAATTACCGGCGCTGACGCAAAATCCCTGGGACGGGCGGCGAATGCGTCCGGCATGAGCATCCTGATCACGGAAGCCGAACACCCGCTGTTACAACAGGCTGGTCTTGACCAGTGCCTGGAGGCGCTTTTCTGTCCCGTGTTGCTGGTACGCTGATTACAGTCTGAAAAACACTCAGAAACAGGGGCGGCTTCCCCGGCCGCGCAGATGTCTATTGAAGTTACTTTCTGGCGACAGGCATGAGCATCAGTGGCTGCACGTCAGTCGGTAACTTCAATACCCTGGCAACTGCATCATCCTCAAAGGCACCTACCACAACCGTTGCCAGTCCAAGCGCTTCCGCCTGCAGGAACAGGTTCTGTGCCGCATGTCCGACTTCCATGTGGACATACCGGATCCCCCGTTCACCGTATTTCCTGGTGGTCCGGTCATGCACCGCCGTAATGACCACCACGGCTGCAGCCGCTTTTACCCATGGCTGCGCAAGCGCAGCGCGTGCCAGCAGATGACGCTGGTCACCGGCTTCGGTTTGCCGCAGGCGATGCCTGTCGGGAAGATAGTGATACACACCGGGAGACAGGCCATCCACATTGCCGGCAACTACGTATAACTCCAGCGGATACAGGGCCCCGGCCGATGGTGCCGTGCGCAAACCCTGTGGATCGGTAATGCCCTGTGCCGCCCAGAGCAACTGCCCGATAGCCAACAGCTCAAGCCCTGCCTCCTGGTACTCGCGCACCGAGCGGCGCTGTTGCAGCAGGGCCTCCAGTGACTTTTCGCCTGACCTGACGGGTTCTGGCAGTGAGATGAACTCGGGTGACCTGGCCATGGCAGCTTCCGGTTTCGGACAGCACAACAAAAAAGCACCTAATCCGTAACAGCAGTATCGTATTAAATTTCTCATCTGGATAATGTAAAGAATAGTTCAATAGCGAAAGACCGGAGCCGTTCATTTTCCGGCAACGGTGATGGCCTGCAGGCGCAACGCATCCTGCGTCGCATAGCCGCGCTGGTCGTTGTCAAAGAAGCAATAGATGGCCTGGCCGTTGCTTGCCCACGTGGAGAAGGCGTCGGCCCAGCCGGCCAGGGTCTGTTCATCGTAACTGCCCTGGTAGGCCCCGTCGGGGCCGTGCAGGCGTACGTAGATGAAATCGGTGGTGATCTGTTTTGGTGAGAGGAAGCCACCCAGCTCGTAGATGCAGAAGGCTGCGGCATGGCGAGACAGCAATTCAAAGGTCTGTTCATTCAGCCAGCTCTGGTCCCGGAATTCAAAAGTGTAACGGAACTCACGACTCAGGGTATCCAGGAAGTCACCCAGCCGTACCTTGTTGAAGTGCCAGTGCGGAGGCAGCTGGAACAGAATAGGGCCGAGCTTGTCACCCAGGGTGCTGATCCTGTCCAGCAGGACGGGGACGGTCTTTCGCGGTCCCCCGAGTTTTTTCATATGGGTGATGTAGCGGCTGGCCTTGACGGTGAAGCGGAAGTCATCCGGCGTGCTGTCATACCACTGTTGCAGGGTCTGCTTGTCCGGGAGGCGATAGAAGGAACTGTTGACCTCGACGCAGCGAAGCCGTTGTGCATAGTATTCCAGCATCCGGTTGCCAGGCAGATGTTCCGGGTAGAACGGTCCTTTCCAGTGATCATAAGACCAGCCGGAGGTACCGATATGGATCTGTGCGCGTGCTGTGGTCACA
>JBDLIH010000046.1:0-26283 GCA_039714975.1 Pseudomonadota bacterium | reverse complement strand
AGCGTTCAATCTGAGCCAGGATCAAACTCTTCACTTTAAGTTTGAAGCTTGGTTGGTTGCTTTGAGGAGCAACCCGATCCTTGCTCGATGATTACTGTCATGAATTGACATTTGTTTCCAAATATCTGACGCTCTCATCGAATTTTGTTGCATACACAACATCGACGTAAGCGCCCACACAAATTACCTGATTGAATTTTTAAAGAACTTTGCCGGGAACGGTGCTCGACAAGGAGCGCAAATTGTACGCGGGTTTCAGGTTCTGTCAACACCCAAAAACATAAATAATTACAAATAAATTAATATTTTTTTCCGGGTCCGGGACAACGCCGGATAAGCCGAAAACTATCGGCCGGGCGAGTGTCCACACTTGTCATTATAGCCCAGAAAAAAGCAGACAACGGGACAATCGGAAGAACGAAAACCCGGCAGCGTCACGCAACCGTCACCCGGGCAAAGCGGCGTTTGCCGACCTGGAACACATGGGTATTGCCCGACTGGATGGCCAGTCCCTTGTCGCTGATGCGTTCTCCATCTATACGCACGGCGCCCTGCTTGATCATGCGGAAGGCATCCGAGGTACTGCCGACCAGCGCGGCCTCCTTGAGCAGGCTGGCGATACCGAGCTCGCCCCCGTCACCGGCCACCGTCAGTTCCGGCATCTCGTCCGGCATGGCGCCCTTCTGGAAACGGGCAATGAAATTGGCCTGCGCCGCCTCTGCTGCTGCCCTGTCATGAAAACGGGCCACGATCTCCTGGCCCAGCTGGAACTTGATATCCCGGGGGTTTGCGCCTTCGCTCGTATCCTGCCTGAGCTGCTCGATCTCATTCAGCGGCCGAAAGCTCAGCAGTTCAAAGTAGCGCCACATCAGGTCATCCGAGATCGACATCAGTTTACCAAACATGTCGTTGGGCGGCTCGCTAATGCCGATGTAGTTATTCAGTGACTTGGACATTTTCTGCACACCGTCCAGGCCTTCCAGGATCGGCATGGTCAGGATTACCTGGCGTTTCTGCCCATAGTGTTTCTGCAGCTCACGTCCAACCAGCAGGTTGAATTTCTGGTCTGTCCCGCCCAGCTCGACATCCGCCTTCATGGCAACAGAGTCATACCCCTGGATCAGGGGATAAAGGAACTCGTGAATGGCAATCGGTTGCTTGCTGGAATACCGCTTGCTGAAGTCATCCCGTTCCAGCATGCGTGCGACGGTGTGTTTGGCGGCAACCTGTATCAGGTCAGCAGCACTCATCTCCCCCATCCACTGTGAATTGAACATCACCGTGGTCTTCTCGGGATCCAGTATCTTGTAGATCTGGTGCTCATAGGTCGCCGCATTTGCCAGCACATCATCACGTGTAAGGGGCTTGCGAGTGACATTTTTTCCCGTAGGATCGCCGATCATGCCGGTAAAATCGCCGATCAGGAACAGAACCTCGTGACCAAGGTCCTGGAACTGGCGCAGTTTGTTGATCAGGACGGTATGCCCCAGATGCAGATCCGGTGCCGTCGGGTCAAAGCCGGCCTTCACCCGCAGGGGTTTACCGGTCTTCAATCGCTCGACCAGCTCGGCCTCCACCAGGATTTCATCGGCGCCGCGCTTGATCTGCGCCAGATCATCAAACATCGTCATGTGTACCGTGCTCCCTCATGTTCACTATTCGGAAAGATTAACATACCGGCAGGCCCCGATTATGGCCCGGTTATCCGCCCGGCATGCGCTCAAGCACCGCCCGGACGGTGACGCTATATAGGGAAGAAACAGTTGACCAAGCGCACACCAATCGTTAACTTATGCTAAACCTAAACAAGGACTTACTGTGAACCATTCGTCCATTATCAATCGCGACATCAAGCCATACAAGCCGACAACGGGTTCACGCCATCAATTCTTGCGCCCTGGATACCTGTTGCTGGCCGGTTTGACGACCCTCATTACAGTCGTGCTGCTCGGCGGTAATCCTGAACCGGCGAGAGCCATCCAGACCGTCAGCCTGACGCTGGACGAAAAAGAAACCACCTTTGAAGCCCTTACGTTACCGCAACGCGTCGTCCCGGAAACAGTCGCCATACCCGAGCTCACACCATCAGTATCGCTCGTCAGCAAACCATCGGCCAAACCGGAAAAGCAGGCGCAAACCCCTCTTGATGCCAGCGATAACTGGCACACTGTTACCGTCAAATCCGGCGACAGCCTTGCAAGCATCTTCTCGAAGCTGGACATTTCACCACAACAACTACATGCCTTGCTGCAACAGGGTGGTGCCGCCCATAACCTGAAAAAGATTCTTCCGGGACAAACCCTGCGCATATTAACCGACGATGAACATGCGCTTGTTAAGCTGTCCTACCCGGTCGACAAGCTGAGCACTCTTGAAGTCAGCCGTAACGGCGATGATTTCGAGATCAGCACCACGCACCGTACACCCGAGCGTCGCAAAGTCAACGCCAGCGCCACCATTAACAGCTCCTTGTTTATGTCGGCGCACAATGCCGGACTGTCTGATAACCTCACCATGGAACTGGCAGGTGTTTTCGGGTGGGACATCGACTTTGCACTCGACATACGCAAGGGCGATACGTTTACAGTGCTGTATGAAGAGATCTATCTTGATGGAGAGCATATTGATAACGGTGACATCCTTGCTGCAGAATTTATAAATCAGGGAAAACGTTACCAGGCCGTGCGTTATACCGATGCCGGCGGCAGGACCGATTACTATTCACTGGATGGCAAGAGCATGCGCAAGACCTTCCTGCGCACACCGGTAGAGTTCAGCCGGATCAGTTCGCGCTTCAGCACCGGACGCAAACATCCCATCCTGAATAAAATTCGCGCCCATAGGGGTGTGGACTACGCCGCCTCCAGTGGGACTGCGATCAAGTCGACAGCTAACGGCAAGATCGTACACATCGGCAAGAAAGGCGGCTACGGCAACACCATTATTGTCCAGCACGGCAGCCGCTACAGTACGCTGTATGCACACATGTCGAAATACCGTGGCGGACTCAAGAAAGGCAGCCGCGTGAAACAGGGGCAGACCATTGGTTATATCGGCAGTTCCGGACTGGCCACCGGGCCACACCTGCATTATGAACTGAGGGTAGATGGCACACACCGCGATCCCCTCCGGGTCAAACTGCCGGGGGCCGACCCTTTGAACAAGAAATATATGGCAGACTTCACTGCAAAGTCCGAGAACCTGATGGCACAAATAGACCTGATTCGCGACGTACAGGTTGCCAGCAACAATTAACCCGCTGGCGGCAACCTGCCGACAGTGGTTGCCCACCAATCTGACACCTTTATGGCAGACCTGTTTATAGGACTGATGTCTGGCACCAGCATGGATGGCATTGATGCCGCGCTGGTCGATCTCTCCAGCACCCGCCCGACGATCATCGCCACGCACAGCCACGCCTACCCCGTTGCCTTGCATCAACGTCTTGATGCTGCCCTTGAACTGGACAACCCGCTGAACGTTGATCTGACAGAACTGGACATCCACGTTGGCGGGGCTTTTGCCGAGGCCACGAATGCATTGCTGTCAGAATCCGGTGCAACGCCCGATGCCGTCGTTGCCATCGGCAGCCATGGGCAAACCATTCGACATGAACCAGAGGCAGTAACACCCTATTCCCTGCAAATAGGCAACGCCGAAACCCTTGCAACACAAACCGGCATTGACGTAATTGCCGACTTTCGCCGTGCTGACATCGAAGCCGGAGGACAGGGCGCACCACTGGCACCCGCCTTTCACAAGGCCGTGTTTTCCAGCGAGGCTGAAAACCGTGTGGCACTGAATATCGGGGGCATTGCCAATATCACGACCCTGCCGGCTGACACTGCAATCGCCGTTACCGGCTTCGATACCGGCCCCGGTAATACCTTGATGGATTACTGGGTTCAACAGCATTTGGACACAACCATGGATATCGACGGTCTATGGGCCGCCGCCGGTAATGTCTATAACACGTTACTCACCCGGATGCTGACTGATCCCTACTTCACACTTCCCCCGCCCAAAAGCAGCGGCCGCGAATATTTCAACGAAAACTGGTTGCTGAAATACACGACGAGCTACCCGATATCGGCACAATCAATCCAGACCACCCTGTGCGAACTCACCGCACAATCCATTGCAACAGCCATACGCTCACACGCTGCGGATACCCAACGGGTGATTGTGTGTGGTGGCGGGGTACATAACAGGCATTTGATGGCACGGCTCAAGGCAAATCTGAAAGACATACCCGTTGACAGTTCCATGACACATGGCGTGGACCCTGACTGGGTTGAAGCCGCCGCATTTGCCTGGCTGGCAAAACGCAGACTGGATGAAAGACCAGGCAATATTCCGGCAGTCACCGGTGCAAATCAGGCGGTATTACTCGGCGATATTGTCAGACACTGATTACCCGCTGTGCGGCACGCGGCCGCTAGCGACCTTCAGTCGGCAGATAATCACGCGGCTCATACCCCGTATACACCTGCGTCGGCCGGAAAATACGGTTCGCAGATACCTGTTCACGCCAATGCGCCAGCCAACCGGCCGTGCGTGCTATAGCGAAGACAGAGGTAAACTGGTCGGTTGGAATACCGATCTCGCGATACAGAATGCCGGAATAAAAATCGACATTGGGATAGATACCCCTGGGTGCAAGTGAGGTCTCACAAGACTCTTCCAGGGCCAGGGCTGTTTCAAACAATGGACTGACAGAGCCCTGTGAATCGGCCAGTTCGCGCATCAACTTCTGCAATAAAACTGCCCGCGGGTCTTTTACCTTGTATTCGCGGTGCCCCATACCCCATATGGTTTCCTTTGCTGCCAGTTTCGTTTCCAGCCAGGGTTTCGCATTTTCCGGTGTGCCGATCTCCTCCAGCATGGCAATCACTCGCTCGTTTGCGCCGCCGTGCAATGGCCCTGCAAGGGTACCAATAGCGGCGGCAATCACGTAGGACGGCATCGCCAGTGTTGACCCGGTGACCATAGCGGCAAACGTCGATGCGTTAATGGTATGTTCGGCATGTAGGATAAAACATACGTCCATGATGCGCACCACCAGCGGGTCCGGCTCAACCCCGTTGAACATGTACAGGAAATTCGCCGCATAGCTCAGGTCACTGCGTGGCCGCACGGGGTAGTTTCCCAGGCGTAACTGCTGCCACATGGAGACCAGCGTAGCCATGCGCGCCAGTATTCGAATGGACTGACCGTGGACGTACTGCTCACTTTCATCGCCCGGACTGCGAGTCTGTACCGGAACATGATTGGGATAAAACATGCCAAGGCTGGCAACCGCCGTTTGCAGCATTTCCATCGGGTGCCCGGTTACCGGCAGTGACTTCATGATGTCGTGAATGTTGTACTTCACCCGCCGGTGTTCGCGCAGCTGGGTGTCAAACCGCTGCAGTTGCGCCGCTGTCGGCAGTTCACCATCCAGCAGCAGATAGGCTGTTTCCTCATAGGTGCTGCTTTCAGCCAGATCGACAATACGGTAACCACGATAGGTCAGGACGCCCTTCTGGCCATCCAGATAGGAAATATCAGACCTGGTTGCAGGTACACCTTCCAGCCCTGGTTGATAGTCAGTCATTTCGCACCCTCTGTGAAGTCATATCAACGTCCTGCCAGTAACCCGGAAAACAAGAAGGGGGCGATTAAGCCCCCTTGATGGATATGAATTGTAACGTTGTCAGACTGAAAATGAGGAACCGCATCCGCATGTTGTCGTGGCATTCGGATTCTTGACTACGAACTGCGCCCCTTCCAGACCCTCGGTGTAATCAACCTCAGCACCGATAAGGTATTGATAACTCATGGGGTCAATGACCAGCGACACACCATCATTTTCAACAGTCACATCACCCTCGCCAACCTTTTCATCAAACGAGAAGCCGTACTGGAAACCGGAGCATCCGCCACCCGAAATATAGATCCGGAGCTTGAGTTTCGAATTGTTTTCCTCTTCAATCAAGGACCTGACCTTTTTCGCTGCCGCGTCGCTAAAGGTGACATCAACGGTCATCTGGGTTGCTGTTTCACTCATGGAGATACTGCCTCTAGTACTGGGACAACGGTTTGAAAGGAAAATTATGTCATTTCCCGACCAAATTGGTCAAGTATTACTCCTGCCCATTACCTGAATCATTTCGTTCACGGTCAAAATTCACCACCGAGGGTTCCGTTTCCTCACTATGCACCAGGTTACCATTCACGGCCGCACCGACTGCCATTTCAATCAGCTTGTAATACACGTCACCATCAACCCTGGCGTTGGCCGCCAGTTCAATGCGCTCATCGGAACGCACGTCACCGGTGACAGCACCATTCAGAATCACGACAGGCACCTGCACATCACCCTCAATACTGCCGTGCTCACTGACCGTGAGTACCGATGCAGAACCTGCTTCGGTAATGATATTGCCCTTGACACGCCCGTCGACAAGCAGGCCACCGGTAAAATGGATGTTACCCTCAAGTCGCGTCTGCTGGCCGATGATGGTATCAATCCTGGCACCTGCAGCTTTTGATTTCTTGCCTTGTCCCAACATATTGTATTCTCCTGTTACCTGGAATCCTGTGCCGGCCAGTCAAAAACCTCTTTAACCGGCTCTGATTTGCCCTTGCCCCCTGGTTTGATACTCAGGGTCACCTTTTCCGCCTCGAATCCTTCCGGCAGGGTAATGGTGCCCGCCAGTTCCTGAAAATAGCGGAAACGAAACTTCAATTGCTTGACCGAGGGACTGGTGACACCCGCCAGGGCCACCTCACCCGGCTCACCCAGAAGTAAGCCGGCAATTTTCCAGTCTACGATCCCGGTGACATACTTGTCGTTATGCTTCAGCTGTGTCAGCACCAGTTCATAGTGGTATTTACCGGGTGCCGCACCACCTTCCAGATTAAATCTGTGAATGCGCAAACCAGACTGCACATCACCCGGGGCCACGATGCCACGATAGAATTCAACTTCCTCGCGGGCGGCCTGCAATTCCATTTCCAGCTGCCCCAGGTCGGCCTTAACATCCTGTGCTGCCTGCTGGTCAATTTGACTGGAGCGCTCCAGAATCGCAACCTGTTCACGCAACACCTTGTTGTCCTTCGATAGATTCTTGTGCAACTTCTCCACTACCGCAAACTGCGTTCGCAGTGACTTTAATTCGAGGACGCCACGCACCTTGCCAAGATCGTAGAGCCACCAGCCAACATACAACGCGAAGACAATCGCGGCAACCATCAGCACACGTATCATCACCTTATGCCACATGACGCTGACCAAAAGCAGTATGACAAGCCTTCACACCCTTGACCGGATATCCGTCACAAATCATGCAGGCGATTTTTGTATCAGGGTAATAGCGCAACATTCGACAATCCCGCGTCCTCATTCAGGCCAAACATGATATTCATGTTCTGCAGCGCCTGTCCGGCAGCACCCTTGACCAGATTATCGATAACCGACAGGATCACCATGGTATTGCCCTGTTGCGGCCGGTGAATCGCAATGCGGCAAACATTTGCACCGCGCACAGTGCGTGTTTCCGGATGGGAACCCGCAGGCAGGACATCAACAAACGGTTCATCGCTGTAACGCGCCTCGAACAACGCCTGCAGATCGCCGCCTGTATCATTAAGCTGCGCATACAGCGTGGCATGAATACCGCGAATCATGGGCGTCAGGTGTGGCACAAAGGTCAAGCCGACCGGCTTTCCCGCAGCCGACGCCAGTCCCTGTCGAATTTCCGGCAAATGCCGGTGGCCGGGAACTGCATAAGCCTTGAAATTTTCACTGGCCTCGCACAACAGTGTAGCGGTTGTTGCCTTGCGACCCGCACCACTGACGCCTGACTTGGCGTCCGCAATCAGCTGACCGCTTTCGACCAGACCTTCCTCCAGCAGCGGCAGGAAACCCAGTTGTACAGCGGTTGGGTAACAGCCGGGATTGGCCACCAGCCTTGCTTGCGCAATCGCCGCACGGTTGACCTCGGGCAGGCCGTAAACAGCCTGTTGCAGGTATTCCGGACAGGCATGCGCCATGCCATACCATTGTTGCCACTCATCCGCCTCTCGCAGACGGAAGTCAGCCGCCAGGTCGACTACCCGGACCCCGGCCTCCAGTAACTGCGGCACCATGGTCATGGCCGTGCCATTGGGCGTGGCAAAGAACACCAGGTCACAGGCTGACAGTTGTCTGATATCCGGCACAGAGAATGCCAGTTCCAGGCGGCCACGAAGATTCGGAAACAGGTCTGCCACCGGCCGACCGGCCTCGGAACGGGACGTAATGACAGTCAGTTCAGCATCCGGGTGACCTGCCAGCAAACGCAGCAATTCAACACCGGTATAGCCGGTTCCGCCTACCACACCTACCTTGATCATGTGTTCCCCACCTGTTGCTGAGATAGTACTAACTAAAATATCTTGCCACGGAAGCACACGGAATTACACGGAAGAAAAATGCCTTATAAAGAATTATTTCCGTGTTTTTCCGTGTGCTTCCGTGGCCAATTGGGTGTTTTTATTGATGACACCTCATAAGCCAAGTGCCATTCACCTGTTACTTGGTTCTATTCAGAATCCGCAGATAGTACACCATCCCGCGTCCTTTCATTCTACAATAACGCCCTGAGAACCTGTCATCGGCAATGTGTCTTCAGGTTGCCACCCAAACCAACAGGACCCACCGTGTTCAAGGACCACTGGAATCAATGGCTGGACAATCTCGGACTGCGCGTGTCCAGCCTCGATGCCTTGCCACAACTGTCCATGCTCGCCATCCCGGTAGGCCTGCTGTCGGGCGGCGTCATCATTGCATTCCGAATGCTGGTGGAATCCTCGCAGGGCCTGCTGCTGCCGGGAGGTAACATCGAAAATTACGAGGGCCTCGCGCACGGGCTCCGACTGCTGCTGCCGATGGCCGGTGGCTTGATCATTGGCCTGGCCTGGCAATTCCTGAAACGCGAGACCCGCGAGACCGGGGTCGTGCACGTCATGGAACGACTGGCATATCACCAGGGCAGGCTGCCGTTTCGCAATGCAGTGGCTCAGTTTTTTGGTGCCGCGCTCAGCATCATCAGCGGGCACTCGGTCGGCCGCGAGGGTCCCAGCGTGCATCTTGGGGCAACCAGTGGCAGCCAGATCGGCCAATGGCTGCGTCTGCCCAACAACAGCCTGAGAACACTGGCAGCCTGCGGTATTGCCGCCGCGATCTCGGCCTCCTTCAATACGCCACTGGCGGGTGTCATCTTTTCCATGGAAGTCGTGCTGATGGAATACTCGGTGGTGAGCTTCGCGCCGGTCATCCTGTCCGCAGTCACGGCAACCACGCTGACCCGGCTGGCGTTCGGCAGTGACCGGGTCTTTTCAATCCCGACCATGCAACTGGGATCGTTACTGGAATTACCCTATGTCATTATCATGGGCATCACCCTGGGCTGCATTGCCGCCCTGTTTATCCATTTGCTGCAGCGTTCAACCACGTTCTCGAAGGACTGGCCGATCTGGATCCGCTGCACCCTGGCTGGCGGCATGGTCGGCCTGATTGGCCTGGCTGTTCCTGAAGCCATGGGAATCGGTTATGACACAGTTAACCACGCCCTGCTGGGGCAGCTGGCGCTGTCGGCACTGCTTATCATCACTGCTGCCAAGATCGTGGCCAGCGCACTGGGACTGGGCCTGGGTCTGCCCGGCGGCCTGATCGGCCCCACCATGGTGATCGGCGCCCTGGCCGGTGGTGCCACGGGTATCATGGCCGACACCTGGCTGCCGGGTGATATCGCCTCCCCGGCCTTCTATGCGTTGATCGGCATGTGCACCATGATGGGCGCAACACTACAGGCACCCCTTGCCGCACTCACAGCCATGCTGGAACTCACCGCCAATCCGAACATCATCCTGCCAGGCATGCTGGCATTGATTGCCGGTGTACTCGTCAGCCGTGAAATCTTTGGCAAGGAATCTGTCTATGTTGTACTTATGAAGGCACGCGGACTTGATTATCGTGCAAGCCCCCTGACCCAGACATTGAGGCGCATCGGCGTGGCCAGCGTCATGGAACGCAATTTCGAATCGTTACCCGACATCGTTAACTGCGAACAGGTACTGGAGGCACTGGCAAAGGAACCCCGCTGGATCATAATTACCCGGGACAATCAGCCGCTTTCCATCATGCCGGCCGCAGACCTGGCACGCCAGATTGTGGAAAAACACGAACACGAAGAGTGCTCGCTCACTGACATACCGGCAGGACGACTGGGTATTACGTCGATCGACTTTCAGGCAACCTTGTATGAAGCAATCAGCATTCTGGATGCCAACAATGCCGAGGCCCTGTATGTTACCCGGCACACCATTCCCGGGATCAGCAGGATTTACGGAGTACTGACGCGCGAGGATATTGACCGCAGCTACAGTGTTAACTGAAAACTGATGCAGGCATCGCGGCCTAAAACCAGTTTATTATTCCTTGAAACAGGGAATCAAATTCCGGGTTATAAAGTGCCAGGAGCCATATAGCAATAGCAATAAGACTTACCCCTTGCAGCTGATGTACAATTTTCAGGGTATTCAGCCTCCAGTCTGCTTTGACAGCCTTACCCGTCGTCAAAAAGACGCAATAATGGTCAGTACCAGCATGACCAGGATAGCAAATACAACAATCTCCCAATGATACGATTGTTTTCCATAGGGTGATCTCCTGATGCTCATAAGACACCTCCTCGTTTTGACGGCCGGATAGTTTCCGCTCATCAATCAGATAGACATAACAACAAGCACTAATAGCATCAGCAAAAGAACCACTGCTGCAAACTGCCATTGATGCGATGGCATTCCAATTCTCATGGCACACCTCCTGACCCTTACCATTCACCCATCAAAAAGTTGCCATAATAGCTATCACCAGCATAATCAGTAAAACCAACGTGGCTGTTTCCCATGGATGCGAATGTCTTCTAACCGGCCTCCTGATGCTCATGGCTCACCTCCCACTCTTATGGATCATCGGTGCATAAACAACCCTCTGTTTAAAGTATAGAAGCCAGGAACCGACTTCGATGTCTGCCACCTGCTGTTTCACACGGGTGTTTGATGTGAATCAATAAAAGATATTGTAATTGATACGGGAATATACGTAGTGGGAGGGTGAATTATGGTCTATTTTGACAGCCTCCCCGGATATCAACAGCTAAAAGTCCTGAACCGGCCTGTTCTGTTTGACTGTTAACGCTTGAGTCAGGCTGCAGAACGAAGCTCTGCCATAGCCGAAGAAATCACACGAATTGCGGAACGCATTAAGAGCCACGTGAGACCCAGAGCAACCACAATATCAGGCCAGCCTGAACCAGTTAACCAGACTGCAACAGCCGCAACAAATACAGAAATATTTGATGCGATGTCATTTCGCGAGCACTCCCACACTGAACTCATGTTTACATCCTCGTGGCGATGACGCCACAGAAGAAAAAGACAAATTGAATTTGCAGCAAGACCCAAAAGGCTGAATATACCCATAACCTCAAAGACGGGAACACCTGGAACAAATAGCCTATAGGTAATTTGGGCAGCAACCGCTAACGCTGCGAGCAAAATAAGTGCTCCCTTGAACAGCGCGACCCTGGCCTTTATGGCGGCACCCCTGGAAACCGCGAAGAGACTAAGACCATACGTCAAGGCATCTCCAAGGTTATCCAAACTATCTGCCAGCAGGGATGATGACTTGGCATAGTGCGCAGCAGCAACAATGACCAGAAACATAAAAGCGTTGATGGCCAGGACAATCTGCAATGTCCCGCGCTGCCGTTCACGCAACCGTTCCAATGAACAATCGTGATTACAACATCCACTCATAATGGCAACCTTACTACTATTCGGCGAATGAATAGAGCATAAAAGCGCACACTGAAACGCCTGCACTTTATTGTTAAGTATTTGTATTATATGGCAATAACGGTATTTTCAAACATCTGATACCAGTGTTAACCAGCGACCGCACATTAGCTGAAAGGCGCGGACAACCTGTCAGGACCTGACCAGCCGCAGGAACTCTGAACGGGTACGGTCATGATCAAGGAAGGTGCCCAGCATCATCGACGTCGTCATTTTTGAATTCTGCTTCTCCACACCCCGCATCATCATGCACAGGTGCTGGGCCTCGATAATGACACCGACACCGGCCGGCTGTATCGCATGCATCACGGTATCGGCAATCTGTTTGGTCAGGTTTTCCTGGATTTGCAGCCGCGCCGCATACATGTCCACGATACGTGCAATCTTGGACAGGCCAATGACCTTGCCGGTCGGTATGTAGGCAACATGACACTTGCCGATGAACGGCAGCAAGTGGTGTTCGCACATTGAATACAACTCGATGTCCTTCACCAGGATCATCTGGTCATTGTCGGAATCGAAGATGGCATTATTGACCACCTCGTCAACGGACTGGCGGTAACCACGTGTCAGGTATTGCAGGGCCTTGGCCGCACGTGCCGGTGTTTTCACCAGGCCTTCTCGTGACGGGTCCTCACCAATACCTTCAATGAGCTGCCTGTACAACTCCTCGAGTTTGTTATCCATATTTATTGCCTTCATCCGATCCGGGTGTCGTCGCTATGCCCTCAACCTCAAGAGTAACGTGGTGTACGCGGGGCAATCGCTCTTTAATCGCCTGCGCCAGTTCCTCAATAATGGTTTCGGTACGTTCCAGCGTGGCCTGCGCAGCCGCACGCGTATGGCAATAATCGCGTAACCGTTCATCCTTGCATTTTTCATCGGGCAGCACGGACAGGAACCTGTTTTCGTATTCTGCCATGAGTGCCTGCAGTCCGGCGACAACCGCCTCTTCACGCAGTTCAATCTCGGCAACCAGAATCGTGTGCTGGTCGTCAATGATGATCGAGCGCAGATCATGGTAGCGCTCTACTTCCGAATGTTGCTTAACTACATCGACAAAAGCAGCTTCCGCCTCCGTATCGCGCACATCGGATAAATAGCGCATATTAACCGCCCCCAGGAAAAAGGCCGTCAGACCGAGCAACACCGCGATCATCATTGAGAAGCCAATATCCCAGTACGGATTGCCACTGAGCGCAGTCAGCACGATACCCGTTGCCGCCAGCAATACACCCAGCGTTGCGACAGTATCCTCAAGCACAACAGCCACCAGTGTGGGATCCTTGGAGCGCAGCAGCGACTGCAGAAAGCGGGTCTCTCCATGTTTGCGCATGCGCTGTCTGAATTCGTGCACAGCCACAAAGAGCGAATAACCATCCAGCATAAGTGCAATAAACAGCACCACAGCGGCTATCCAGAGGGGGTCAAAACTGAAACCAAGAAGGTCAATGGCCGCCGGCGGCTCTTTCGTACCCGCCTTTGCCCAGGAGTGCCAGGCATGTGACAAGCCGAGCCCGCAGCCGATGGAAAACAGGCCAATCGCACTCCAGAGGTTCCACAGGTACTTTTTCTGGCCATGACCGAAGGCATATTCAGCGTCCGCGGGTCTTTCGGCGACCTTCAGTCCAACCAGTAAAAAACCCTGGTTAAGGCTGTCCATCATGCTGTGGATGGCCTCGTTCATCATGGAGGCGGAATGTGTCAGCACGGCCGCAATAAATTTCAGCACGGTCAAGATGGCATTAGCGACCAGCGCGGTAATGACTGCCTTGCTTGACCCGTGTGCCATATTTGTAAATCCTACGCAGCTTTTTTATTCATAGCGCACATCACCCACCTCTATCCAGCCACCCTGCTCCCGGCCATCGGGATCATGATGCGTCCAGTGGATCGCACCACCGCGGTCATTCCATTCGTAGCGACCACGCACGGTCAGGGATAATCCCTCCCGCGCCGGTATTCGCCTGGCAAGGTCAATATTATGCGCCACCAGTACACTGTGCCCACCGTCAAGTTCCAGAATAAACTTCTGATGACGCGCGCCCTCATTATCATCTCTCAGTACACGAATTACGCGGCCACTGGTCTCCAGCCACAGACCCGAACGCTGTGCAGCAAAGGCCTGTTCAACAACATCGCCACCCGTCTGCAGTCCGGCATCGACGGTCTCATTGCCGACATGGTAATACTGGTAAATAACCAGCCCCGCTACAATCAGCAGCGGCAGCAACCGGTTCCCGGGGAGAAAACGTTTTCTGTTCATGAGCGCCCGGCAGACAACGACTTGTACGTCATAAACCTTTCAGGATAGAACCCAGCACACCACGGGAAATCTCGCGGCCCAGGGAAGTGCCCAGTGAACGCACAATACTTTTTACCATCGCCTCAAAAACACCCTGACGGTTACTGCTGCGACCGGGCGTTGTCTTCTTGCCGGTTTGTTGCTGCACTGCCTTGTCGGCGCGCTCCTTGAGCATCTCGTAGGCCGAGTGCCGGTCTGCCTGTTGATCATAGCGACCACTGAATGGGCTCTCCTCCATAACCGCCTGTCGCTCCGCCCGCGTTGCCGGCCCCAGCCGTGAGGACGGCGGCCGAATCAGGGTACGCTCCACCCTGCCCGGAATACCCTTGCCACCCAGGGTCGAAACCAGCGCCTCGCCGACACCGAGTTCCTTGATGGCTTCGGCGGCGTCAAAGGCCGGGTTGGCGCGAAACGTTTCGGCGGCCGCACGCACTGCCTTCTGCTCGCGCGGGGTATAGGCGCGCAAGGCATGCTGGATACGATTACCCAGCTGTCCAAGTATGGTGTCGGGAATATCCAGCGGGTTCTGGGTTACGAAATAAACACCGACGCCCTTGGAGCGGATCAGACGTACCACCTGCTCGATCTTTTCGATCAGTGCCGAGGGCGCACCCCTGAACAGCAGGTGTGCCTCGTCAAAGAAAAACACCAGACGCGGCTTGTCAGGATCGCCTATTTCCGGTAATTCCTCAAACAGTTCCGATAACAGCCAGAGGAGAAAGGTGGCATACAGCTTCGGTGTCTGCATCAACTTGTCCGCGGCCAGGATGTTGATATTACCGTAGCCGTTTGACCCCATGCGCATGAAATCAAACAGGTCCAGTGCCGGCTCACCCATGAACTGCCGGGCACCCTCCGACTCCAGCACCAGCAGGCGCCGTTGTATGGCGCCGATAGACGCCGCCGACAGGTTGCCGTACTCCAGCCGCAGTTGCTTTGCATTCTCACCGACAAAGGTGAGCAATGCCCGCAGATCCTTCAGATCCAGCAGCAGCATGCCTTCGTCGTCCGCAATCCTGAAGGTGGCATACAGCACGCCCTCCTGAGTGTCATTCAGGCCCAGCATGCGTGCCAGCAATAGCGGACCCATTTCCGACACTGTGGCACGCAAGCGGTGCCCTTTCTTCCCGAACAGGTCCCAGAAGACCACCGGGAAGGCTTCAAAGGTATAGTCCTCAAGGCCGATGTCATCGGCCCTTGCCTGCAACTTCGGCCTGGCCTTGCCAGCCTGGCTGATACCGGAGAGATCACCCTTCACGTCGGCCATAAAGACCGGCACTCCGCGACGCGAAAAATCCTCTGCCAGTATCTGCAAGGAGACCGTCTTACCGGTTCCGGTTGCACCGGCAATCAGGCCGTGGCGGTTGGCGAGACGTGGCAACAGGTAGACGGGGTGCTCGCCCTTGCCAATAAATATTCCCGGATCATTATCCATGTTTTAACTATGACTCCTGCTGAATCATCAGGCCCGCGACGGGCCAGCCTGTGAATTTGCCAGTTCATCAACGAGGCGGGCATATTCCCTGCCCAGATCTTTTAATTCCTGCAGCTCGAACATGGAAGCCGGCTGACCGGATGACTTGATGGCGCGCTGAATCACCTGCATTCGCGCAATGACCTGTTCCAGCTTCTCCTGTACTTCACACATAGCAAGCCCCTGCTGTATTCACACCGAATCCCTCAACAGGATGGAACTTATACCATATGAATTGCCAAACCTCATACTGATCAAGGCATTGAATACTATTCGTCTACCGGTGCCGATTGTTGTTCCGGTGCTGAGTCCTTACTGCCGGTTTCCCGTGCAACCGGGGCCGGCGGCATAATACGCCTGCGCATGCGCCGTCGCCCAAGCACATCAGACACTGCCCCGATGGTAACGGCCAGCAGTACCCCACCCACCAGCGACAGCAGCAGGTAATGCGCATTCCAGATATACACATAGGCCACCTTCGGATAGCCGGCCTTCAGAATATCAAAGGCGACCTGAAAGTTCTCGACCAGGCTGTCACTCACCTCTGGCAGGCGCTGCTGTTCCGGTGGCGGTTTGTCGATCCAGAACCAGATCACCCAACCCGTCAGGAAAACAATAAAGGCGTTACGCAGCATAATGATGTCTTGATGATGTCTGGTTATGAAAATTGGTAGAATGGGCTCCATCTTACCCGCAAGGATAACGAGCTGAAAGCTCACAGACCATATGGATATCGCGCAAACAATAGCACTCACCATGGGCGTGGCCTGGGCCAGCGGTATCAATCTGTACGCCGCGATCCTGATGCTGGGTGTGATGGGCGCAACCGGCAACCTGGCATTACCGGCCGACCTGCAGATCCTGACCGACCCCATGGTCATGGGGGCCGCCGGTTTTATGTATTTCGTCGAATTCTTCACTGACAAGGTGCCCGGTGTCGATACCGGCTGGGATGGCATTTCGACCTTTATCCGCATCCCCGCCGGGGCCATACTGGCTGCCGGCGTAATGGGTGATGTGAGCCCGGCCGCACAACTGGCAGCCGGCATTGCCGGTGGCACGCTGACGGCAGGTACACACGCAACCAAGGCCGGCACACGCGTGCTGATCAACACTTCACCGGAGCCGGTATCCAACTGGTTTGCGTCCGTGGGGGAGGACGTTGCTGTCATTCTGGGACTCTGGACAGCACTTACTCACCCAATCCTGTTTATCATATTACTGATCCTGTTTATCCTGTTCATGATCTGGGCCTTGCCGAAACTCTGGCGCGGCATCAAGAAGGTATTCGGTTTCATCAGAGGCAAGCTGGGTGACGACAGGACAGAAGCACCACCGGACAAAACACAATCCAGCTCTTCAATATCAGAAACCAAACCATGAAAATCAGGGAAGCACTGATCACACTGTTTGTGTTTGCGCTGCTGGGTGCACTTGCCTGGCACTGGTTTGCACCCGCCGGCCTGAAGACCCGCCCGGACATCAGCCTGATGACCATCAAGGGCGAAGAAATTCAACTCGCGAACCTGCAGGGCAAGCCGGTACTGGTGACGTTCTGGGCGACCACCTGTCCCGGTTGTATCAAGGAGATGCCCCACCTGATTGAACTCTATGACGAACTGGCCCCGCTGGGGCTGGAGATCATCGGCATCGCCATGAACTATGACCCGCCCAACCAGGTACTGGCCATGAGCAAGGCACGCAACATACCCTACCCCATTGCACTCGATATTCATGCCGATGCCGCACGCGCCTTTGGCAATGTTCGCCTGACACCGACATCATTTCTGATTGCACCGGATGGCCGCATTGCTTACCGGAAGATCGGTACAATAAACATGGCCCGGTTGCGCAAGGATATCCTTGGCATGCTGGGTTCTACCTGATAAAAACAGATATCATGGCCACAGAATCCACGAAAGAACACAGAAATATTTCTTGTACGGTTTTTTATTTTTCGTGTTATTCCGTGGATTCCGTGGCCATTTAATTTTGATATAACGAACAACGACCCGAAGGCAAACCCATGCTCTGGATAAAAGCACTGCATATCATTTTTATGGTGACCTGGTTCGCCGGTCTGTTTTATCTGCCACGACTGTTTGTCTACCACGCAAACTGCAGCGATGAGACCGGCCACGCGCGCTTCCTGGTCATGGAACACAAGCTGTTTATCATCATGACCATCGGTGCAGTACTGACCGCGATTTTCGGTTTCTGGCTGCTGGGTGACTATGCCTGGGCCGCCTACCGGGATTCGGGCTGGTTGATGATCAAGCTGGTACTGGTCGGTGTCCTGGTCGGGTTTCATCTCTATTGCGCCGTGTTGATGCGAGAGTTTCGTGCGGGTACCGCCCGACACAGCCATGTTTTTTATCGCTGGGTCAATGAAATCCCGACCCTGCTACTGATTGCGATTGTACTACTGGCTGTCGTAAAACCCTTTTAACTGTCCAGAAACGACACAAACCGGAAGAGAATCCCGCCGGGAATCAGGGTAGAATGTACTATTCGCATAATTAATTATCCGAGGAAATCTGTATGAGCCGTATCGTCAAATGCGTGGTACTCAAGCGTGAAGCCGAAGGCCTGGACAAGGTCCCGCACCCCGGGTCCCTGGGGCAGCGTATCTATGAAAATGTTTCCGAAGAAGGCTGGAAGCAATGGCTGGAACGCCTGACCATGATCATCAACGAGAATGGTTTGAATACGGCCGATACCAGCAGCGTCGAAGTCATCGAGAAGCACATGATTGGTTTTCTGTTTGATGAAGGCGATTTTGGTTCAGTGCCTGAAGGGTTTAAACCACCCGGGGCAAAAAAGTAGCGTATCCACCCTGCAGGAGCGTCTTGCAGGCGCGAATGGGGTTTTGCCTATCCAGAATCGCGCCTGCAAGACGCTCCTACTCAAATATCACCACTCAACTTTGACCCGGGCGCCCGTCCGCAATTTTCATCACCGGCGCAACAACAATTCCCAGTTTCGAATGCGCTGTACGCAGCGCTTCCTCAACCTGTTCCGGTGTCTCGGCGGAGGCAAACATGAAACCCAGGTAGCTACTGCCTTCCGGCAACGGCACCAGTTCATAGCCATCACGAATACTGATCAGGATGTCCTCAATTCCGGGTACGGTACGTGCCGCAGTGATGCCTTCTATACGACGCAGAATACCTGCCTCCCTGATCGGGATCATCAACACACCGGCAGCCCCGATGGCTGGCGCAATGGCCAGTGGCCTCCCGACAGCATGCGCGATTACCAGGTCCTCCAGGCTGTGGCCGGTACCAAAGGCAAGCAGCCGCGCACACTCGCCACCAATCGTCCGGCTGGCGACCTCGATTATGATGCAGCCGGTCTCCGCCAGTCGCACTTCGGCGTGTACCGCTCCTTCGCGCAAGCCCATGCCGGCGCAAGCAGCCTTTACTGTCCCTATGATCTGTTGCTGGAGCGCGGCGCCATGGCGTGACGGGGTAACGTAATAGGTCTCTTCAAAGAACGGACCTTCCAACGGGTCCGGCTTGTCAAAAATGGCCAGCACTTCAAGTTCACCCCGGTGCAACAGGCCTTCAAGCGCCACTTCCGGTCCGTCGACATAGCCCTCCACCAGCACATGGGAACGGATATAGGCATCAGTTATCCCCTCACGGGCAACAATGTCATGCACGCGCGCGCATGCACACAGCAGTGCTTCCCGGTCGTCCGCGCGTATGACCCCGCGACTCGCAGACAGTGACAACGGTTTCACCACGCAGGGAAAGCGGATGCCTGTGGACTGGCTTGCAACATCTCCGCACAGATTGACGACCTGAAAGTCCGGAACAGGGACACCCGCATCTGCCAGCGCCTGCCGTGATAAATCCTTGTAACGCGAGATCCGTGCCGCGTGTGGCTCGTTGTGCGGCAGGTCCAGCGCCTGTGCTATACGGCTACCCATCTCAACCGTTGTATCATCAGTCGCAACCACACCACTGAAGGGTCTATCCCGGGCCGCTTCGAGCAGGATATCCAGCACAGCGGGCGCCGACAGGTCCACATGCAAGCCGGCGGCTATCTCGCCCACCAGGGAATACTTACCCTCGGATGCAACAAGGACATCCACCCCCTGCTGTCGGGCAGACTCAAGATAGGCAACAGTGCGATAACTGTTGGGGGGGGCAATCAGCAGCAGGCGCGGATGCGCCTGCCGGGATTCGTAATCAGCCACAACCTCCACCGGAGGCGCCACCACAGCCACCACAGGTACCGGAACCGCCGGTCATGGAAAATGCATTGTTGAATACAAAACTGGCACCGGTCGGCTTCTCGACATAATCGATTTCAACACCGCGGAGAAAATTCAGGGCCACGGCATCCACATAGACACTAAAACCCTCTTCCTCTCGAATGCAGTCATACTCCGACAGCGCATCGGTGAAGGTCATACCGTAACCCATACCACCACAACCACCGCCGGACACAAATACGCGGATGGCCTTGAGTTCATCGTCTTCAACCTGGCTGAACAATTCCAGCATTTTCTCGCGTGCAGCCGCAGTCAGGGCCAGATCACCCTCCGAGAGACTATTGGTAAATTCACTTGCTGTCTGTGTCATGTTGGACTCCATTATCTGCGTTGATACAGAAATACTCGCGTATACAGGAAATATATAGGCGGATGTTCCCGGATACCACCCTCCTGACAGGAGTGTATTAACCGGCCGCGCCCTTAATACACGGCTATTTTATTACAATTCATCAAGTTACAAATAAACCACTGCTACAGCCCTGAGACATGCACTGCAGGCGATTACTTGATAATCGTCCGACCCGGCGTCGGTGGCAGGTGTGGCATTGACTGTTCGGGAAACTCGCCGGTCAGCGCTGACAGAAAGGCGACGATATCCGCAACCTGCCCGTCTGTCAGGTTCTGGTTTAATTGCACCCTGGCCATTACACGCACGGCCTCATCCAGTGTTGCGACTGAACCGTTATGAAAATACGGGGCAGTGATGGCAACATTGCGCACCGTTGGTACCTTCCACAGATGCTTGTCCGCATCATTTTTCGTGACCGTAAAACGACCGGTGTCCCCGGTCAATTTATACTTCTTGACATAGTCGTTATCAGTGAAGGTCGGGAACTTCATAAAGAAGCCGGTGCCGGGGCTCATGGCCGGGCCGTTAAAGGCCGCACCGGAGTGACATGATGTACAACCCACACTCGCAAAACTGTTCATGCCGCGCAGCTGCTGTTCTGACAGCGCCTTCTTGTCTCCCTTGACGTAGCGATCATAGGCACTGTCCGGTGTAATCAGTGTGCGCTCATAGGCGGCAACGGCCTTCGCGGCATTCGCTACCGTCATCGGGTTATCCGTACCAAATGCCTTTTCAAACCAGGGCTTGTAACCCGGGATGTCACGCACCCTGTCCATGGCCTCTTCGAGTTCACCCATCCCCATTTCGATGGGGTTGGTCACAGGCCCTTTCGCCTGCTCCTCAAGGCTGGCTGCTCGGCCATCCCAGAACTGCGACGAACTGAAAGCCGAGTTCCAGACCGTCGGCGCACTGCGTCCCCCGGTCTGGCCATGCACGCCCATGGAGACCGGACGGTTATCTTCACCACCGAGCATCACGTTATGGCATGAATTACAGGACACCGTACCGGTTGAGGAAAACCGTGGATCCAGGTACAGCATTTGACCCAGTTCAACCTTCTCGGGGGTCGTCGGATTATCTGCCGGAGCAGGTGCTTCCGCCGGTAGTGCCAGCCATTCTGCCGCATTCGCGGAAAACGCAGAAATAACAACAAATACAAACAGATATGATCGTAATAGCGACATAAAACCATCCTCATCAAGGCGAATACAAAGCAAATTAGAATTATTCTATATCTTAATATTCTAATTAACAAGCATTAAACAGTATTCACTTTCAATTGCCGGCACGTACCAGACCGCCCAGGCCACCCTGCTCCAGCACACCATTGTACAGCTCCCGAATTGCGCGCGGTTCTTCCAGCGACCACGCCTGCTGCAGCAGGTCCCTGGCCTCCTCCCGTGTAAAGCTGCGGATGACCCACTTCACACGCGGCAGATTACTCGCACTCATACTCAGACTGTTCACACCCAGCCCCATCAGCGCGAGGACTGCAGCCGGGTCACCGGCCATCTCGCCACAAACACTCACCGGCTTGCCGAGTGCATGCGCCTGTTCGACGACCTGCCTGATTGCGCCCAGCACGGCCGGGTGCAGCGTCTGATACAAGCCGGCAACGCGTGCATTGTTCCGGTCCACGGCAAGCAAATACTGTGTCAGGTCGTTGGTGCCAATAGAAAAGAAGTCCACACGTTTTGCCATGGCACTGATCTGGTACACGGCAGAGGGAACCTCGATCATAATACCCACCGGTGGGCGCACCACGGCCTCACCCTCCTCCAGCAATTCACCCTGTGCCTGGTTAATCAGAACCAGGGCGAGATCCAGTTCCGTCACCGTCGATATCATTGGCAACATAATGGTCAGGTTATTCAAGCCGACACTGGCGCGCAGCATGGCGCGTATCTGGGTAAGAAAGATCTCGGGATGGTCCAGTGATATACGAATCCCGCGCCAGCCCAGAAAGGGATTGTCTTCCTGTACTGGAAAATAAGGGAGTTCCTTGTCACCGCCCACATCAAGAGTGCGCAGGGTGACCGGCCGCGGCGCAAAGGCCTCCAGCGCCTTGTGATAAATACGCAGTTGTTCCTCTTCACCGGGAAACCGGTCCTGCATCAGGAACGGTATCTCGGTGCGGTACAGCCCGACACCATCACCGTTGTCGTGCACCTCATTTTCAATACCCCGAACCAGGCCAATGTTCAGGTACAAGGGGATATTCACACCATCCGGCGTGACGGATGGCTGCCCTGCAACATCTTTCAGGACTTCCGTAAGTTCGGATTCCTGCGTCTGTAACCGCAGGAATTCCTTGCGCACCAGCGCCGACGGGTTAAAGAACACATCACCACGGTAACCGTCAGCGATAATCGCCTGTCCTTCCAGACGGCCCACAGGCATATCTTCAACACCCATGACGGCAGGTATACCCATCGCGTGTGCAAGAATCGCCACATGAGAGGAACTGGAACCACCGACCGAGACGATACCCGCCAGGTTCTCAAGCGGTATCTCGGCCAGCTGCCCGACACTGATCTCTTCACCCACCAGCACGGTCTGCGCATAGAAGACGCTGCCGGTTGGCCGGTCACTTTGAATACGGGTCAGAATCCTGCGACCCAGGTCGCGAATGTCACTGGCACGTTCGCGCATATAGGAATCCTCCATGGACTCGAATACCCGTACGTGTTGACCGATGGTTTCCCGTAAGGCCCCTGGCGCCCAGTTGCCTGCACGGATGCGTTCAACGGTTTCACCTATGAGGCTGTCACCACCCAGCATCATCAACAGGGCATCAAACAATGCCAGTTCCTCTGCCGGTAAAATGGAAGACATGCGGTTGGCGTAATCACGTATGTCATCCTGCACTTCATTGACGGCTTCCCGAAACGTTTCGATCTCTGCATCGATGTCGGTAATGACACGATCAGGAATCGCCTCCAGATTTGCAGGTGGATAGACCACCAGCGCCTGTCCGATCGCGACACCCGGCGCACCCGGCAGCCCTTTCAAGGCTACCGAGACATTTTCGCTTGCCTGCAGCACATGGGAAATATCGCCACTGGCACCTGCGTGCGTAATAGCACCGGCCAGCTGCGCAGCCAGGGTTACCAGAAAGGCTTCTTCCTCTTCAGCAAAGCGACGCTGCCGGCGCTGCCTGACGACCAGCACCCCGAGCACCATACCGTGCTGGATAATGGGCACACCCAGAAAACCGTGATAGGGATTTTCGCCCGTCTCGCTGGCAAAGCGATAACGCGGATGACGGGGTGCATCCTCGATATTAACCGGCTCCTCGCGTTCACCGACCATGCCAACCAGGCCTTCCCCCGGGTTAAAACGCACGTTGCCGACTGCATCCTTTCTGAGCCCTTCCGTGGCACTCAGGATATAGTGTCCGTTATCAGCGTCTTTCAGGTACACCGATGCCACATCCACTTCCACAGATTCATGCACGCGCTGCACAATGATACCCAGCGCCTGGTCCAGATCCGGTGCCGTATTTACTTCCTGAATAATTCGTCGCAGGGTATCCAGCATAAAATCAAGACCGGCAGTTGCAGGTGGAGGACAGCATCAGAAAAACTCAATATATTTGAAATACCCTCGTCATTGCGAGCGCAGCGCGGCAATCTCATAACCAGAAATCTTTCACTTGGAGATTGCTTCGTCACGTTGTTCCTCGCAATGACGAAGGAAAATGATTAATTTATTCGGACTGTGGCACACCATCGGGAAACAACAACGGTGCCAGCTCATTTAATGCTTTTTTGTAAACGTTGCGCTTGAATGTCACCACCTCATTGAGTGGCTGCCAGTAATCAATCCAGCGCCAGCGATCAAATTCAGGCTGTTCGGCCTGGTCGAGGCATACGGCCCTGTCTGCACATAACATGCGCAACATGAACCAGACCTGCTTTTGTCCGATACAGACCGGACGACTCTTGCGACGAATAAACTGCCGCGGCAGACGATAGCGTAGCCAGCCACGGGTAGCACCCATCAACTCGACATGCTGCGGTTGCAAGCCCACCTCTTCAGCCAGTTCGCGGTACATGGCCTCGGCCGGGGTTTCATCTGAACGCATGCCGCCCTGCGGGAACTGCCAGGCGTTCTGACCGATGCGCCGCGCCCACAGCAGCTGCCCCTGCGGGTTTGACAGAATAATACCTACATTTGGCCTAAATCCATCAGGATCAATCACTTAAACTACCTTGATTCCGTTTGTCCGTTAGAATCATTCTCCCATAGCTGCGCACCGGGAGCAAACTGCAGACGGCTCATGCTGTCACTGCCATTTACCCATTCGTGTATGCTTTGCGGCATTTTAGCGGTACTCCTTCAGGGAGTGCCAGGGAGTCACCCAGGTGGGTATTGCACTTTTTGACCTCGACAACACCCTGATTGCCGGCGACAGCGATTTTCTCTGGGGCCGCTTTCTGGTTGAGCAGGGTATTGTAGACGCTGCACTGTACGAACGTGAAAACCAGCGCTTCTATGATCAGTACCGGGTGGGCGAACTGGACATCCATGAATTCCTGGACTTTCAGTTGCAGCCACTGTCCGAGCACAGTCTCGATACACTGCAGCAATGGCGCAGGCAATACGTCGAGGAGAAGATAACCCCGATCCTGCTGCCCAGGGCACAGACATTGATTGACCGGCATCGGCAGCAGGGTGACACGCTGGTCGTTATCACGGCAACCAATCGATTTATTACCAGCCCGATTGTCGAACTGTATGACATACCCCATCTACTCGCGACCGAACCGGAGATGTTGAATGATCAATATACCGGCAAGGTGTCCGGCATCCCCTGCTTCCGGAATGGCAAGGTGGATCGACTGGACGACTGGCTGAATGAAAACCAGCAGTCATTGCAAGACAGCTGGTTCTACAGTGATTCACACAATGACCTGCCCTTGCTCAACAAGGTGACGCACCCGGTAGCCGTTGATCCTGATGAAATACTGGAACGGCATGCCGGCGATAACGACTGGCCGATTATCAGTCTACGTTGACCACGGAATGCGTGCGCTAACGCTCCTTGCCTTATTGGTGTTACTTACCCTGATCAGCCTGCTGATCAGCCTGCTCAGCGGCAGCGTGCCCATCGGCTGGCAGGAACTGCTGGCGGTGTGGTCCGGCGAGGCTGATGCACTGGCAACACAGGTGGTTCTGGAACTGCGCTGGCCGCGTGCCGTTGCAGCCTTCACCACCGGTGCCCTGCTGTCACTGGCCGGCGCATTAATGCAGGTACTGTTGCGCAACCCCCTGGCTGACCCCTATGTGCTGGGTGTCTCCGGCGGTGCCGCCACCGGTGCACTGCTGGCCCTGCTGCTGGGCCTTGGCAGCCTCTGGTTACACAGCGCTGCATTCGGCGGCGCCCTGTTTTCCATGTTGCTGGTGTTCGGACTCTCGCATGGCAGCGGCAGCTGGACCACCAACCGGCTGTTACTCACCGGTATCGTCATTGCAGCCGGATGGGGTGCAGTCATCGGTTTTCTGCTGGCACTCAGCCCTGATCAGAGTCTGCGCGGCATGCTCTTCTGGTTAATGGGTGATCTTTCCTATGCCTCCTCAGCCACCACCGGTTTTCTGGTGCTGATTACCGGACTGCTGCTGGCAACCGCCATTGGCCGCTCACTGAACATTCTCACCCGGGGGGAACAGACAGCCGCGGCACTGGGCATCAGCGTTATACCGTTGCGCCGCATCATCTATCTGCTGGCCTCACTGTTATCCGCAACCGCCGTAACCCTGGCAGGCAGCATCGGGTTTGTCGGCCTCATTGTGCCGCACATGCTGCGTCTTACCGGGGTACGTGATCACCGCCTGCTGTTGCCGGCGGCGGTATTGCTGGGCGGCAGCCTGCTCATCATTGCAGACACACTGGCCCGCACACTGCTGGCACCACGCCAGTTACCGGTCGGCATACTGACCGCGCTGGTCGGCGTGCCCCTGTTCCTGGTACTGCTGCACCA
>JBDLIH010000045.1:0-26352 GCA_039714975.1 Pseudomonadota bacterium | reverse complement strand
ATGGAGCTTTACCCTGACAAGGCGCCAAAAACCGTGGCCAATTTCCTCGGTTATATTGACGATGGCTTTTATGATGACACCATTTTCCATCGCGTTATACCTGACTTTGTCATACAGGGCGGCGGCTTCAAGACAGGCATGGAATACAAGCAACCCCTCGCGCCGGTAAAAAATGAATCAAGCAATCGTCTGAAAAATTTAAAAGGGACGATATCCATGGCGCGCAGGACGCATCCGGATACGGCTACGTCCCAGTTCTATATCAACTTGTCACATAACAACAGCCTCGACTATATATCCGATTACCAACCCGGCTATACAGTGTTTGGTCGAATCAGCAAGGGCATGGACGTTATTGAGAAAATCTCTGTGGTTGAGACGACAACCGTAGACCGCAGTAAAGACGTTCCAAAAGATGATGTTCTTCTGCTGTCGGTCAGGCGTATGGTGCCAGCGGATTCAGTAGAGGGTGATAATAATGCCACTGTGCCCGAGCAGAAAGTCGATGTCGTGGAGAAAAAACAGAATTTGTTTGTGGCAGGTGAGCATTATATTGTGCTGGATGAGCCGGTCGCCACCCGGGATAGCAGTAAAATCGAGGTAGTGGAGATGTTCTCGTACGGTTGCCCCCATTGTTACGAGTTTGAAGCGCACATTAATGAATGGGGTAAACTGCAGAGCACTGATGTCGACTTCTGGTATTCACCGGCGGTATGGAGTAAGTCGATGGAATTGTATGCCCGGGCGTTTTATGCCGCCCGGGAGTTGAATGTTGAGGATGAAATACATTTCCCCCTGTTTACTGCCATTGTTGTTGAACAAAGAAAACTGAGCAACGAAAATGAGCTGGCGGAATTCGTTTCTGAGCACGGTGTTGATCAAAAGGCCTTCACCGAAGCCATGCAGTCGACTGCCGTAATTAACCAGGCCAAAGAGGCTGAGGCACGTGTGCGCAGCTATAAACCTGCCGGTGTGCCTGAAATCATTGTCAATGGTAAATATCGTGTTGACCGCATGCATGCGGGCGGGTTAACAGAGATGGTGGCCGTGACAAATTACCTGGTCAATAAAGAGCGCGCCATGCTGGAGAAATAAACGCAGGTGGCATCAGGCCCATTGTCAGGCCTGCCAGGGCCAGTGTGCATGGACTGGTAATAAGGGATTCCTGGGAAAAAAATGCAGGTCATGCTTTCTTTATATTCAGCGTCCTGCTAATTTCCGGCTTATGAAGTTCTATCGAAACATTCTGTTGTTGCTTGCAGGCCTGCTTGTGTTGCTGCCGAGCGCTTCCGCGATGGATCCCCAGAAGACGAGCTCTATTGGTGTGCTTGCCCACCGTGGATCGGAAATGGCAATCCGCATGTGGACCCCTACGATTGACTACCTGTCCAGCCAGATAAAAGACTATAACTTTCGTCTGGTACCACTTGATCTGGATGAAATGCATACGGCCGTGGAATGGGGCGAACTTGATTTCATCCTCACCAATCCAGGCCATTATGTGGAAATGGAATCCCACCATGGTGTCTCGCGCATTGCCACATTGATGAACGATCGCAATGATGTACCTTCCAGGCAGTTTGGTGCGGTCATATTCACAACTGCACATCGCACAGACATACAGTCACTTGCAGACATCAAGGGCCAGTCATTCGCTGCCGTCGATGAGGCGGCATTCGGTGGCTTTCAGATGGCGTGGCGGGAACTCAAGGAAGCGGGTGTCGATCCTTTTAAGGATCTGTCTGAGCTACAATTTATGGGGTTTCCGCAGGACGCGATAGTCTATGCGGTGAGGGACGGACTCGTTGACGTTGGCACTGTACGCACCGATCTCCTGGAACGTTTGGCAGATCAGGGCGCAATTAACCTGGCTGATTTCAAGGTGCTAAACCCGCAAACAGCGGAAGACTACCCCTTTCTCCTCAGCACGCGCCTGTACCCGGAATGGGCCTTTTCCAGGTCTGATTTGGCACCAGATGGCCTGGCGCGGGATGTCGCCATAGCGCTATTGCAGATGCCCCGTGATAATCCGGCAACACGGGCGGGAAGGTATATCGGCTGGACCGTACCGCTTGACTATCAGCAGGTTCACGAACTGTTCCATGAACTCGGTATCGGGCCCTATCATGTAGCCGGAAAAATCAGGCTCATCGATGTTTTACGACGCTACTGGTACTGGCTGGTTCTTCTGTTCGGAATAATACTCTTCAGTGTGATTCTCAATATTTTTATCAAGCGTGAGGTTGACAGGCGTACCATCCAGCTTTCCGATAGCAACCGTGCGCTTCAGGACCAGATGCTGGAGCGCAGGCGTGCTGAAAAGGAGGCCCGTGAATTACTCGACGAGAACCGCATGCTGGTTGGTCAATCGCTGGTGGTGCAGGAGAATGAGCGTCGCCATCTGGCACGGGAACTACATGATGAAATGGGCCAATGCATCACCGCTATACAGGCGGATGCGAAAATCATCAGTGAGTTCGCCGCCCGCTGCGACTGTCGTCTGGTCAATAGTGCAGAGGCCATCAAGGTCGTCTCTTCCCGTCTCTATGAATTCGTTCACGCCACGATGCTGCAACTGCGACCGACCATGCTGGACAATCTGGGTCTGGGGGATGCTGTTCGCGAGGAAGTAGGCGCGTGGCGATTCAGGCATCAGGATACGCGCTGTACACTATCCATAAATACAGATCTGGACGGTCTGGATGAACAGACAAATATCACTATCTACCGCATCGTTCAGGAATGTCTGACCAATATCTCGAAACATGCAAATGCCCGCAGTGTCGCCATTGAAATTGACCGCGTCGATGCCACTTTGCCTGGTGACACGGATAACATGCCGGTTCCGGCACTGAGGATTTCCGCTCGGGATGACGGTGCGGGTATGGACCAGAAAGCCGGTGGTTGGGGGCTGGGACTGATCGGGATGCGGGAACGCGCCAGTGCCCTGGGTGGTATGCTGAGTGTACAATCCACACCTGGGCAGGGGGCGACTGTCGTCGTGACTTTGCCTCTGGGCGGTAGATGACGGAGGCAATGATGTCTATCAGGGTTCTGTTGACAGATGACCATGAGGTTGTGCGTGCCGGATACGCCCGGCTGCTGGAAAGTACTCCCGGTATCGATGTGATTGCGGAGGCCAGCAGTGGTGAAGAGGCGTGCTCGGAATATTTCAATCACCAGCCGGACGTGCTGGTCATGGACCTCACCATGCCCGGAATTGGCGGTCTGGAAGCCTGCCGCAGAATACTGGCCAGAGATACAAAGGCGCGCATCCTCGTATTCAGCGTTCACGAAAACGAGATCATGCTGGAACGTGCGCTCAATGCCGGTGTTAAGGGTTACATTTCCAAGCGCAGTGCCTCGGAAGTTATGGTAGATGCTGTTCAACAAGTCGCCGCCGGCGAGGTGTATATCGGTCAGGAAATGATGCCCCATCTTGTAGGCCGGGGAGCATCCACGAACGGTGGACAGATTAAGGGGCTGACTCCGCGGGAATTCGAGGTTTTCCGCCTGCTGGCGGACAGTAAATCGGTCAGTGAGATTGCCGGCATATTGAATATCAGCCCAAAGACTGTCGGTCACCACATGACACACATCAAGGAAAAACTCGGCACCAGCAATATTGCCGGGTTGACCCGTCTTGCCATACGGCTTGGTATCACCAACGCCTGATAAATTCGTCAGGTTACAGACAGTATCTCACGGTACGCTGATGTACCTGTTGACGAACATTCAAATTTCATAATATTTAAAACAAGAAATCCGACCAGTTATGTTCAGGATTTTCCCTATTGGTTCCTGTGCCCCTGATCTCCTAGTATCGAATCGTTAAAGCATTCTGGTGCAGGTTGATGTTGGTCTGGCCAGGAACAATCAGGTTTTCTCTAACAATATATTTGAATGAGGAGCAATCATGTTTAAAAAAAGAAAAGTCTTAACCAGGTACCTGTTAGGCAGTTTTGTCGCACTTGCCTGCACAGGGGGTTCGAGTACCGCGTTCGCCGCCCCACCGAGTGATGTTACATACAACCTGCAAGGGACTTGCGCGTTCTTACCCGCGGATCGGGCGACCGAGTTCCACGGTAATCCGGACCGGTCCAGATTGAACCTGGGTATGGCGGGTAATCAGTGGGTGGTATTCGAAGAAGCCATGCAGCAATTTAATGTCTACATCGGCCAGGGTGAGGGCACCGAACCGGCATACCGGCCCAACAACGCCAGCGGTTTTACCCTGGCTGACCTGAACGATAATAACAATCGCTACTTTGTCGAGTTGATTCCGCCGGGACAAATCCGCAAGCAAATTAAATCCGGTTGCATGACGCTGGGTAATGATGAAGAGCGTAACTTCCTGCCGGGCAATTTCCAGGTGGATTTTGACGTATTTGCATCCACCAACTACAACCTGATGCAGGACCTGGCGAATAATGGTTTCATTGACGAGGCAGTACCCTATATCAGCAACCGTCTTGATTTGATGGTGGCGGGGCCCAGTGATGACTATCCCGATGGCAATCCCAAGGGCATTGGTAATACCATACATACGGGCGATCCCGAGTTTGATCCACAGTTCGACATCATTATGGACCTGTTATCCGGTGATGTGACGGCTTCATCCCTTGATCACATCAACGAAGGCATCCATAACGCCGCCAACAATTACATGAAAGCGGCGCATAACTGGGTCAAGGACAATGACCAGATGATTCCTAGCCTGACATACACCTATGCTGATGACACGGAAGAAACCAGCATTGATAAATGGGCTTCGGACTGGATCCAGGATGCCTTGGAAAAGGTCGCAGAACCCTTGCCGGGATCGCCGGGTGCGGAACGCCTGATCAGTGGCGATGCCGGTGAGAACCATACCTCACATGACCTGGTTGACAATAACTGTGGTACTCCGAGTGATCTGTTGTTCTGCGAGTACGCGGTACTCAACAAGAGCAACACCCATGAGTCCCGTGTGCATCACGTGGAAACACCCGAGGGAGTCCAGGGAATAGGACCTAACCCGGTGGACGTGGGCTTTGTCTGGATCACCGAGCTTGCCTTCCAGTTGAATCATGACAACCTCAACGTACAGGGCATGGTGGGTAACCAGGATATTTTTGACCTGGGTATTCCCCGTCCTGCTGGTTCGGATGTTAACAAGGACATCACCTACTCGCTGGCCTTGCTGGCAACATCCGGTAATGGAAAACGTGGACGGCAGTTCATTGATTTTCTCCGCAGTCCGGAAGGTCAACTCGTCTACACCGATGGCGGCTTCACCGGCCTGACAGCTACCCAGCTGGAGGGCGGCAGGTGCTATACGAAACCTGTAGCTGGCGTTTCTGTCGCGACAACCCGTAATGGCGAGGGATCATGCGACGATTGGCTGAATAACAATTAATCCCTGGCACAGTTAAGAGTTAATGTGACACCATCACAATGACACGGAAAATCCCGTCCTCGGAAGGGGGCGGGATTTTTTGTGCGTATCTGATTACGGGTGATTTAACACCCGGCAACGAAGCAGCGTGTAAGTACATCCTTTACAGGATAAACCGGGCTGTTACGAGAACCGGATAACTGCCAGATGCCTGTATGTATTGGCGGGGGTGACTACCAGATAGAAGGTGTCAAGTTCAGTATGCCGGACCGATGGGAATTGATCCTGATAATCACCAGCCGGACGTGCTGATCATGGACCTCACCATGCCATTCGCCTGGGTTTCACCGGCGCCTGAAAAAGTCTTCGGGTAGCTGACGGCAAACATCGTTATTTCGTTATATTCCAAACGAGGAATCCGATCAGTCATGATCAGGAGTTTCCCTATAGGCCCCTGTACCCCTGATCGCTAGTATCAAATCGTTACCGTGGGAAAGTGCTTGTTGACAGTCAATCCCACCGATAACCCTCAACCAGTTATATAACAAGGCCGGGACAATATCGAGCCAGTGGCCGCCCGGCCACCCTTGGAGGAATAACATAATGACAAGATGTAACTCACTACTCACGTCCCTGTTGGGGACCGCGATGGCCTTGTCGGTCGTCAGCTCGCAGACCTTTGCGAAAGGACCACCGTCGAGCAATACCATTACCCTGATGCAGCTCTCCGATGTGCATGGTCATCTCCACCCGCACGCCGAGATCTTCCCGGACGGACGCAAGGATCCGCACAGCGGCGGCATCGCCAAGCTGACCACACTAATCAACGAGGTGCGCGCCGACACTGATGACAGCCTGCTGCTGGCCGTGGGTGACACCACGCACGGCAGTGCGGAAATGCTGTTCTCACTGGGCGATCTCATTATGCCCTGGATGAACTCGCTCGACGTCGACGCCTTCACTCCCGGCAACTGGGACTTCGGTCACGGCCCGCGTGTCTACCGGCAGCGCTTTACACCGGCCAACCCCCCACTGGCACCCAACAACCGCACCACCATCGCCTGGATGGACGGTAAACCGGGCCACGTAGGACAGACTTGTAATCTCGCGGGCTACAACGGTAGTCCGTTCGTACCGGCTGCTTTGTGCCACGTGACCAAGGCCACTTTCCCGACGGTGGCCCTTAACCTCTACAACTACAACGAAGTGGCTGCTATCAACAACCCGAACCAGGATCAACCGTTGGGTCCATTGGTGCATGACTCCTTCATTATCAAGGAAGTGGGCGGCGTGGAGGTAGGTATCATCGGCGTCACCAGTGACGTGGTACCGCAACAGGCGCAGGCCTTCAACACCGGCTTCCGTTTCACCATGGGCTACAAGGAGATGCCGCAGGCAATCGCGGACGCGGAAGCGGCCGGTGCTGAAATCATTGTGGTGCTGTCGGAACTGGGTCTGGCCAAGAACGTGCAGATGGTCAAGGAGTTCCCTGATATCCGGGTGATGTTCAGTGGCCACACCCACGAGCGTACACCGCAGGCCATCGAGGTCACCCACGCTGATGGCAAGCTGAGCCTGGTCACCGAGGCCGGTGAGGACAGCTTCCTCGGCCGTCTTGACCTCGAAATCAGCCAGGGGCAGATCGTGAGCTATAACTGGGACCTGATCGAGGCCGACTCGAGTGTCGCCGAAAATGCCGCCGTTGCAGCCATGGTGGAGGAGGCGCAGGAGACCTTCGTCTCTGGCCCGGAGCATGAGTGTCATACCTTCGGCGTCAATGCCTTCCCGTTTGGAAAGGGGCACACCCTGTGTGACACGCTCGATCATGTGGTCGGCAAAACCGAAGAGACGATCCAGCGCTTCGACGTACTCGAGGATATCTCCAACAACGTCATGGTGGATGCCTTCGCCGACCTGGCGAAAAACCTTGGCGAGTCGGATTCCAGGGGCAACCTCCTGACGGATGCCAACACGCTGTCAACCACCAACGGCTTCCGCTTCGATGTCGTGATCTTCGGTGATGGTGAGGTGCTGTCCGATAATTCGGCTGCCAACGGCGACATTACCATCGGGGATTTATATGACTACTACCCCATCGGTGCCGCGACCGGCCTGGCCGAGTACAGTGGCGGGCGGCTGAAGTTGCACTGGGAGGGCATCCTCAACAACGTGTTTGATCCGAATCCCTACCGTCAGCGCGGTGGCTGGTTCCTGGGCTTCACCAACAACATGCACTTCGATATCCGCCTGAGCGACGACTTCCCGCGTAGCATCAGCTACGGCAAGCGCCTCGCCAAAGTGACCATCGACGACGGTGCCGGGCCCAAGCGAATAGATGACAGCAAGATCTACACGCTGGCCTCCTGCTACCCGCATGGTAACCCGACCGACGAGGTCTGCCGCACCGCGGGCGCAACCAACCTGCGCTTCATCACGGCCAACCAGGAGACAACAGGCGTCACGGATATCTTCGGCAACCGCCAGCTTGATATGAGTGGCGGGTTTACAGTCGTGCCTCCGGTCAACACCGAGAACATCTTTGACCCAATCCGCTTTAACAACGGCAGTGGCCCTCCCGGTCAAACAGGTCCGCTGTTCCTGAAAGTGGCGCCGAACAACTTCGTGCATCCGGTTGATGCCCTGCGACGTTACCTGGCTTTCCACACGGTCAACCTCGCCGATGATGGCCTCGGTCGCGTCAATGCGGTTGATCCGGTGCCGGTCTCCGAGTTTGGCGGAGCAGGTATCGTGCAGCCAACACAGGGTGCCGGTGCGGAGTGGCTGAAGCGGGAGTTTATCGATTAGAAAGACTGAGCTGATACGCTTAAGCCAGTAGTATTGCGGCAGGATCCGGTGAGTGTACTGGATCCTGCCGTTTTTGCCTGAGCATGACAGGAGGACTTGCCGGCAGGATAGTGGCGCTGCCGTTCAGGCCACCAGCGGAAGTTGGTGGGTGGTATTGGAAATTACAGTGACTGAGTGTGTACCCGGTTACTGGTGTCATAGCCTCTTACAGGACGTGGCGTTTGAAGAAGGGACGCAGGTGAAAGTTATTGCCTTGATGCGGAAGGTAATCGGGTCACCACGGATTCACGCTGCAAGCAGTAACCAGCGACTGTAAGCACTGGCAGCCCGGGTTGTGGGCAGGGTTTCTGAGGTGTTGTTTTTCCGGGCCTAGATTTCTTTAATGGATTCAACCTTTATGTACTTCCAGCCACCGGTTTGCAGACGGCCGACGATATGGTCAAAGGCCGTATAATCAGTGCCCACGCCCTGGATGATATCGGGTGCAACGCCATTCTTCTTCGTATACATTTTGATAGCGCCGGCACAGGCGATGAAATGAATGTTATCGTACCTGTCCATCATGGTGACAATCTGTTCCCTGATGGGTGAAACGTCGGCACGCATCATGTCGAGCCCGCCTGCATGTGCGACTACGTCTACCTGGTGGCCCTGTGTTTTGTGTTCTGTCAGAAACTTCTCGGCATAGTTCAACGCAGCGGTAAACTGTTTGGGATCTGATTTGCTGATATGCAGGATAATTTTTTCTGTCTGCGCCTGGTCAACTGCGGCCATATTGATGGCCTCATTTGATGCGCCAAACTGTGGGTACAGCATCCACCCGCCCAATGTTCCTATAGCCAGTAATAAAACAGCGGCTACGGCATTCAGCCAGTTGTAGGTGTGAAAAGTTATATCCCGGTGTGATGTACTGTGAGCTGATTCTGGTGTTTCGCTGTAGGCGAGCCGCACGGCATCCTTCAACTGTACAAGTTCACAGACCCTGTTGGATAGCTCATCGTCATTGCTGATGGCTTCCATAAACTCGGCGCGATCACTGCTGTTCATTTCATCGTCGACGAAGAGCTGCAGTTTTTCGTCGGAGTATTTGTCATGCATACTCATTTGATCCTCCTGATCTTTGCACGAAGAATATCGTGTCTTGGGTCATAATCAGCCAGTTTTGCTCTTAACGCTTTTCTTGCACGGCTGATCCGGCTCATCACCGTACCAACAGGGATGTCCAGGATGTCCGCAATTTCAACATAGGAAAAACCGGCCAGGTCTACCAGGGTAATCACCTGTCGTTGTCCGACGGGTAATTCGGCAATCATGGCACGTACCCGGCTGACAATGTCCTGTTTTTCATGTTCATCGCCTGCCGAAGCAGTTTCCTCGTAGGGCAGTTTATCGAGATCAACTGTTTCCCGGTAACGCCGCAGGTGGTCATACCAGCAGTTCGCCAGGATCTTGCTTAACCAGCCCTTGATCGCTGCGGCATCTTTTAATTGCCTGGCATTCCTTAATGCCTTTACCATGGCATCCTGGACCAGATCGTCAGCCAGCGCCGGATTATGGCACCAGGAGTAGGCCAGTCGGTAAAGCAGCTCACGGCGCTTTTCCAGTTCACCGCGGATGTAACTTTTGTTGGTTCTCAAGGTTGGGATGCCCGTACCTGCCTGTTTTGTGTTGAGGCGTATCAGCCCTAATTAATAGACGCTTCTGCTCACAAGTTTATTCCCATGATCGTATACAAGCTACTGGAGGCATCTACGCCGTCACAGTATATCTGCATTAGAATATGCAGATATACTTGGCCGCGTTTTGGGGGTGGGGGGAATAAATCAGCTGGTTGTTACGTCTATTTTTGAGTAAGCAACCCTTAATGTCTCGAATAGTTTATTTGCCGCACAACAGGAGTGATCAACAGATGTCACAAACAACGGCACACGATTGCAGGGTAAACAGCCCTCAAAAGGAAGCAGGCTATGCCAACGATGCAGTGTCTTCCTCCGAGCTCAGTATTTACAAACAGATCAGGTTCAAGGTAACACCCGAATTTTACAGGCAGTTCACGGCATGGGCATCCAGCCATGACATGTCCACAACCGCATTACTTGTTGATGCGTTCAGATTGATACAAGAACAAGAATCCTAGGTGTTCTGAATAGCTGCTTTCTGCTGGCCGGTTATGAAAAATAAAGGCTCATAAGCTACAGGCTTTTCCTGTGGTGGCCCGTATGCCGGATTGGTTTATACTGGCTGGCCATGAGCTTGACAAGACCATCCATTCCATGGCCATTCTTGTTGCTGGCGTTTTTCTACTATAGTGCCATACATGCACCGAATGCCGCTGCAGCCAACTGGTTCAAACTGCGCGGTACAGAGCCGGGCAAGCCCCCGCATGCCGTAAAGTTCTTTGGTTTTATACAACCAACCTACATCAAGGAATACAACGACCGGATCAGCGGTGCCGTGGGTGCGCTTGCCGGCAATACGGTTGCCGGGACTACAGGACCGGATGCGAACGGGGAGAAACAGGTTCCGGGCACAATTCCGCCTGAGAGAAAGCACTACAGCGATTTCATCTTCCGGCGTGCACGCCTGGGTGCACGCGGCACCCTGTTGCCTGTTAGCGATAATATTGATTATTTTTTCATGGCGGAGTTTGCCAATAACGGTGTTAACCGTGACAAGCAGTTCGGTCGTGTACTGGATGCATCCATGACCTTCAACTGGTTATCGAGAGGCAAGGATGCAGAGGGTCTGGATAATCTCGGTGCGCGTTTTCGTATCGGCCAGTTCCTGTTCTCGGAAACATCCGAGGCCCTGTCACATTCGACGCCGGGCCGCCGGGTACATGTCTTTATGCCGGAAATGACTTTCCAGAATGCCATTCGGCGCGTGGCCAGTGACAACGGTCGCTTCAATTTTCCGGATTCGGTGCCGGCCAATGCCGCGCGTGATGTCGGTGTTGAGGTCTTTGACTGGGCCGAGTTCCCGGCTGCCTCCGGTGGTCCCTGGGAGCTGACCTATGCGGCAGCACTGGGCAATGGCACCACGCTGGATGAGTGGAATCGCGACCGTAATCATCGCCAGTACTACTGGCTGTCGTTTGCCAAGCTGTTTGACAAGACGCGTGGTCCACGTCGTCACGATGCCATGTTGTACGGTTTCTTTCAGCAAGGTGACATTGGCTTTAATACCGATATCGATGGCGATGGTATCGATGACCTGAGTATTCCGGGGGGCGAATATAATCCGGCCGGCCCGGTGGACGTGATCACCGGTCAACCCATTGGCCCAACCAGTCGCGGTACTCGCCTGGTAAAAAACGGTTTCGAGCAGGATGTCGAGCAGCGTTACTGGGGTGTCGGTGTGGAGTACTTTGACAAACCGTTCGACGATCTCGGTCAGATACGTCTTGAAGCAGAGTTCTCACGCGTCGATGGGCTGATCTTTGATGGTGCCCAGTTTCCATCCGTTGCGGCCAACCAGCAGTCCGGGGGCATGCAGAGTATCCGTTACGATACCGATGGCACCAACCAGGGCTGGTATGTTGATGCGGGATACGACATTCAACAACATCTGGGGCTGAAAGGCAGGACGACAATCAATGTCCGTTATGATGAATTCGCCCGCAACAAGGGTAATAAGGAACGGGAGGCCAACTGGAATATCTGGTCATTAACCGGTGAGTATTTCTTTAGTAAATATGGCCGTGCCACGCTGACTTACCAGTGGCGGGATGTGAATGCGAATAACAGTAGCGGTGTTGCCCGGACCAATGGTAACGCGGTGTTGGAGGGCGTGAACCAGCGCCTGGGTCTGCAGCTAACGCTCCTTTTCAACCATGTTCCAGGCCAGAAGTAAACTCTGGCACATCTGTCTGGTCAGCGGATTTCACCGTATAATCGCATGGTGATGACAGACCTGTACCCTTGGCTTGAACCCTGCCGGCTCACGATTGCGACTGCGATAGCGCAGGGGCGCCTGCCACATGCCTTGCTGCTCACCGGCCTGCCGGGGTTGGGGAAGGGGAACCTGGCAGATGCTATCGCCCGGCAATTACTGTGTGAAACGGCTTCACCGGTGTCGGGTCCCTGCGGCCGATGTGCCGCCTGTGCCCAGCTCGATGCAGGAACCCATCCGGACTATATAAAAGTACAGCTGGAAGAGGAGGCCAGTGTCATCAAGGTCGACCAGATCAGGTTGCTGGCGGAGAAGCTGTCCTTGAGCAGCCACCAGGGTGGTTACAAGGTGGTGACCCTGAATCCGGCTGATAGTATGAATATCAATGCCGCAAACAGCCTGTTAAAGACTCTGGAGGAGCCGTCCGATAACACAGTGCTGGTGCTGGTATGTGAACGCCCGTCACAGTTACCGGCAACGGTTCGCAGCCGTTGTCAGCAGATAAGGGTGGATGTGCCAGGACATGAGGACGCACTTCAGTGGCTGGCAGGACAGGGAATTGAAGGGCCGGCAAAGACCTACCTGCAGATGGCACACGGGGCGCCACTGGAAGCGCTGAAACAGGCGCAAGTGGACAGTATCGAGGCGAGACGGGAACATTTTGACTCGCTTGTGGCTATTCTTGAGGGCAGGGCAGCCCCGTTGACCGTTGCCCGGTCGTGGGCGAAGGAAGAGGATATGCAGGGGATCCGCTGGATGCGGGACTGGCTGATGGACTTGCTGCGTATCGCCATGACAGGTCAGTCCGGCGGGGTACGCAGTGTGGATTTGCTTGACGGGCTGACAAGACTTGCACGCAAGCTGGATAGCAGGGTACTGTTTACCCAGCTGGAGCGGGTCAACAGGACTTTGGGGTTGTCTGCCTCCAGCCTGAACCGCCAGTTGCTGACAGAAGATATTCTGCTGGCATGGGCAGCACAAAATTAGCAGGAAACATTCCGGGAACGGACCAAAGGTAGAACTATCATGACTCAGGCAGCACCACGACAGGGTATTCTTTCACTCACCATCAAGGATAAAAGCGCCCTGTATGCCGCCTATATGCCCTTCGTGAAAGGCGGTGGCCTGTTTATCCCGACCAAAAAATCCTATCGCATCGGCGAAGAAGTCTTCATGCTGCTGACCCTGATGGAGGAGACGGAAAAACTACCGGTTGCAGGCAAGATTATCTGGATAACCCCGGTGGGTGCACAGGGTAACCGTGCTGCCGGTATCGGCGTTCAGTTCAGTGACCAGGATGAAGGCGCCGCACGCAACAAGATCGAGGGTTTCCTGGCCGGGGCCCTGGAAAGCGATCGACCGACCCATACCATGTGATATCCCGCCCAAGCCTGCATATTCCACAGGTTGACGAGCCCTCGCTTGTTCTTTGAATCCACAAGGCATTTTCTTCTGTCGGGAATATACACGGATATTCCACTCCATCAGAAAACACCTTGTGAATCCAAATTCCTGCGCGATCATCTCGCCACCCCATGAAATATGCAGGCTAGTCGTTTGCGGCATCCTCCAAACCCTCTATTATTCAACCTCACTATTCATTGAGGTTGATTTATGCTTGTAGATTCCCATTGCCATCTTGACAGGCTCGATCTGTCACAGTTTGATGGCAGACTCAACGGTTTACTGGCCGCCGCTGCAGAACGGGATGTCGGTCACTTTCTGTGTGTGTCGATTAACCTTGAAGATTATCCGGCCATGCTGCAGATTGCCGAGCAGCATGACCAGGTTTCGGCATCGGTCGGTCTGCACCCGAATGAGCAGGGCGGCCATGATCCGGGTATCGATGAGCTGGTTGATTACGCCAAACACCCCAAAATAATCGCGATTGGCGAAACCGGCCTGGATTATTTTCGCAGCGAGGGCGATCTGGAGTGGCAGCGTGACCGTTTCCGTCGTCACATCGCGGCGGCTAAACAATCCGGCAAGCCGTTGATTATTCACTCCCGTGATGCCAGGGAAGATACCCTGAGGATTCTTGAGGAAGAGTCAGCCGGGGAGGCTGGCGGTGTCATGCACTGTTTTACCGGTGACTGGGAGATGGCGCAGCGTGCCATGGATCTGAATTTTTATATTTCCTTTTCCGGGATCGTGACATTCAAGAGTGCACAGGAGTTGCAGGACATTGCGAAGCGAATGCCGGCAGATCGTTACCTCGTCGAAACGGACTCGCCCTATCTGGCCCCGGTACCCCACCGCGGCAAGCCTAACCAGCCGGCCTTTGTACGTCATGTGGCCGAGTTCATAGCAGAACTGCGTGGTGAGTCGTACGAACAGGTGGCCGCGACAACGACAGAGAATTTCAGAACCTTGTTCAAGGTTCCCGTACCCGCATGATGCAATTCGCTTCTACGGGTCTTTCGGAATTTGCCGTGGCCTGCGCTGCTCATCCACGGCAACATAGGTCAGGTCGGCTTCGGTGACCTGAATGTGCTCGTGTGTCTTGCCCTGTCGTTCGGCGAAGGCCTTGACGTGAACGGTTAGTGAAGTTCTTCCAACGCGTGTAATGGTGGTGTAACAACTGATCAAATCACCGACAAACACCGGCTGCTTGAACTGAAAGGAATCAACTGCCACGGTCACTATGCGGCCCTGGGCATGGCGGCGTGCGATGATGCTGCCGGCAATATCGACCTGTGACATTAACCAGCCACCGAAGATATCACCGGCGGCGTTGGTATCAGCAGGCATCGCCATCACACGGATGGCAAGATTGTTTTCGTCAGGTAAGCCAGTCATGCGCTTTACTTGTGGCCCTCGTACATGTGATCAATGTCGGCCGCAAAGTGCGCCATAATACGATTGCGTTTGAGTTTGAGGGTTGGCGTAATCAGCTCGTTATCAATGGTCCATGGCTCCAGACTGCATGTGATTCGGTGTATGCGGGCGTAGCCGGGAAATTCGACCAGTTGCTTTGCCAGCTTGTCGCAAGCCAGCTTCTCAAGTGCCTCTGATTTCAGTGTTTCGGGATTACCGGGATCCAGCTTCAGGCTGGGTGCAACCAGTTCCCACTGTTCCGGGTTGAGTACCAGCAGGGCTGTCAGGAAGGGGCGGTCGTCACCGATGACCATCACTTGCTCAAACAGCGTATCGAGTGCAATGGCCATCTCCATGTCGGCCGGAGGGACTTTTTCACCATTGGCCAGTACGATGATCTCCTTCAGGCGTCCGGTTATATAGACATGATTGTTTTCAATGCGTGCCTTGTCACCGGTATGAAACCAGCCTTCGCTGTCAATGACGGCATCGGTTGCTTCCTGGTTATTCCAGTAACCCAGCATGATTACAGGGCCACGAGCCAGCAATTCATCGTTCTCACCAATACGCAGTTCGAGACCTCGTAACGGGATACCGACACTGCCCGGGTCGTTATCATCTTTAGGGTTAGCGGTGAGTATGGGACTGGTCTCAGTGAGGCCGTAGCCCTGAATAAGATTGAGGCCCAGTCCAATAAAAACCTTTGCAATAGGGAGGGGCAGGGGTGCGCCACCGGAGGCGGCCATGTGCATTTTGCCGCCCAGTTTTGCCATGATCTTGCTGGCGACCAGTTTATTCAGTAGCGGCCATAACAGGAAACCGGGACTCCAGCCACCGCGACCCTGCCGATGCAAAAAGCGTTTCCAGCCGGTTTCGACCGCAAGGTTGAACAGCCTGGTTGCAAGCGGTGACTTCTCGGCAAGCCCGGCCTGGATCTTGTTGTAGACGCGCTCATAGATACGCGGGACCGAGATCATCAACGTGGGTTGAATTGTTAAAAGGTCTTCACCCAGTTCAGGTATGGAGCGTGCGTAGGCGACGGTTGAACCGACCATCATGGGTATGTAATAGCCGACAGTCCGTTCGAAGGTATGCGATAGTGGTAAAAAAGAAAGCAACAGGTCTTCCGGGAACATTTGTACGATTTCGAGCGCACTTTCGGAGTCAAACAGGATGTTCCAGTGGCTGAGCATGACGCCCTTGGGACGGCCGGTAGTCCCCGAGGTATAGACAATGGTCGCCAGTTCATTCGAGTCGCCGTCATCGGTGTGCAAATCACCACCGGATTCAGGCAGCCAGTCAGCTACCAGACAGACACGGGAATCACTGCCAGGGTTGTCGACAGGCTCAAGGGTCAGTACCCGGGTCAGGGCATCGAGTTCGTGTAAAACGGATTGAATACCGTCCCAGTGTTCCTGACCCTGCAGCAGCAGGACCTTGCAGCCCGAATCATTCAGGATATAGGCCATGCTTTCAGGACGGTCGTCGAGATAGAGCGGAACGATAACCAGTCCGCAGCCAAGTGCGGCCTGGTCGAGTATGACCCATTCCTTGCAGTTGCGTAACAGGACCGCGACCCGGTCACCGTGCTGCAGACCTTCATTTGCAAGCGCGGCCTGCCAGCGTGCGACTTCTTTAGCCATATCGGCCCAGCTGGTGTCATGCCACTGAGCATCCTTATGATCAAACTGCCGGTATGCGGTGGCGTCCGGTGTGCGTTTTACGCGTTCACGAAACAGGCCGGCCAGTGTTCCGGCGTCTTCAGCAGATATCTTGACAGGTGTACTGTTATTCATGCAGTGACTTCCCCCTTGGTCTGTGCCAGCGTGCTCCAGCCCGCGTCCGGCTTAAAGCGTTCCCCGCGTAATTTTTCCAGGCTCTGTAATTGTTGATAGACCGTTTCAGCGCCGACGGCATCAACATGGTGCATGGGACCGCCGCGAAAGGGTGCAAAGCCGGTCCCGAAGATCATGCCGGCATCCAGCAATTCATCGTTCTCAACCACCTGTTCGCGCAGGCAGCTGACGGATTCATTCAGCAGACGATCAATCAACCGGTTGCTTATCTCGACCATGTTCCAGTTGCCAACCCCCGCCTTTGATTTAACGGCTTTGCCCTTTTTGTATTCATAAAATCCACGGCCTGATTTACGGCCGAGATTGCCATCGGCAACCAGTTTCTTCAGGCTTTCAGGAACCTCGGCATTAAAATGACTGGCGAGGATTTCTGCGACATGCAGACAGATATCCAGGCCAACGGTATCGGCCAGTTGTACCGGCCCCATTGGCATGCCGAAATCCGTGGCGGCCTTGTCGATCACGACGGGTGGTATACCTTCGGCTTCAAGCAGAACGGCCTCCATCAGGTAGGGCATGAGAATGCGATTGACCAGGAACCCGGGCGTACTGGTGACCGGCAGCGGCAAGCGGTCGATCTGCCGGGTGAAGGTCATGGCGCGTGTCAGTACTTCAGCCGAGGTAGACTGGCCATTGACGACTTCTACCAGCTGCATCATGGCCACCGGGTTGAAGAAATGCAGGCCAACCAGTCGTTCGGGGCTGGACAGGGCGCCGGACAGTTCTTCCAGCGGGATGCTGGAGGTGTTGGTGGCCAGAATGGCATCTGACTTCATTCTGGGTTCAATACCCTTGTATAAAGAACGCTTTACCTCTACATCTTCAAATATCGCTTCAATAACAATATCGGCACGCTCGACACCCATACCCCTGTGGTCGGGCATCAGGCGGTCCATGGCCTCGTTGATTTTGATGGGCCTTTTCAGTTTGCGTTTGAACAGGGTGCAGGCGCGCTTCATTGCCGGTGCAATACGTTCCGGGGACTGGTCCTGCAGGGAGACATGAAAACCGCGGAAGGCACACCAGGCTGCGATATCGCCACCCATGGTGCCGGCGCCGATCACATGCACATACTTTGGCTGATAATCTTTGTCCTTGCCAAGGGATTTCAGTTGCTCCTGCAGGAAAAACACATGTACCAGGTTTTGTGCAGTTGCACCGGTGATCAGCTTGGCCAGTGATTGTGCTTCGGCATCCAGCATGCGGCGCTTGTCCGTGGCGTGCCTGCGCCAGATATCAATCATTGCGTAGGGTGATGGATAATGATTCTTTGGTGCACGCTTCGCGACTTGCTGACTGAATACCCTGGCCAGCAGTGGACGCACTATAACGTTATTGGAAAGCCGGTCAACGAAGCCGGGTTGATGTGGTGCGGGTGATTCCAGCACCAGTTTACGTGCCGCTGCACGCAGATGCCGCTCCGGGACAACAAGGTCTACCAGTCCCATGCGTTTACCGGTGCGCCCGTCGATGGAACGGCCACTCAGTATCAGGTCCATGGCCTTCAGTCCGCCAAGTAATGGCACCATGCGGGCGCTGCCGCCCCAGCCGGGATGTATGCCCAGTTTTACTTCCGGTAATCCCATGCGTGTGCCCGGGTCATCGCGCGTGACCCGGTAACGGCAGGCCAGTGACAGTTCCGTGCCGCCACCCAGGCAGAATCCGTGTATCAGTGCAACGGTCGGGAAGGGCAGTGCCTCAAGCCGGTTGAACACTTCCTGTCCCTTGCGCAGGAAGCCCAGCGCCTGGGCACTGGTTTTGACCCTGGTAAAGGCAGTGATATCGGCGCCGGCGATAAAGCCGTTGGCTTTATCCGAGAGTATGACAAGGCCACGCGGGCGTTGGGCAGCGATTGTCTTTAAATGCTGATCGAGTTGATCAAAGACTTCATCGTTGAGGACATTGGTGCCGGCATCCGCCTTGCTGAAATGCAGCCAGATGATGTTGTCGTCGTCTGTTTCTGCCTTGAAGTGAACGTTATTTGTCGTATTCTCCATGCTGCTTATCCTGTTGTCCGTTCAATCAGCATGGCACCGCCCTGACCGCCGCCAATACAGAGGCTGGCCATGCCGCGTTTTGCATCTTTACGCTGCAGCAGTTTCAGCATGTGCAACACGATGCGTGCGCCACTGGAACCCACCGGGTGACCGACGGCGACTGCGCCACCATCGATATTCAGACGCTCTTCATCGATTGCTGTAAAGGGTGACTCCCTGCCCAGTTCGTTGCGACAAAAATCCGGGTCTTTCCAGGCGGCGAGGCAGGCCAGGACCTGGGCGGCGAATGCCTCGTTGATTTCAATGAAGTCGATATCAGGGGTGTCCAGTCCGTGGCGTTGCATGATGGGTGCCATGGCATAGCCGGGTCCCAGTCCCATTTGTGCAGGGTCCAGACCGGCCCACTGGCTGTCGATCAGTTGACCAAGTACCGGCAGGTTATGGCGGGACACGATTTCCTCCGAGGCAAGGATCACCCAGGCAGCGCCGTCGGTAATCTGTGCGCTGTTGCCGGCAGTGACATTGCCCACCGGTTTGTCAAAAACCGGCTTTAATTTCGCCAGCTTCTCGATGCTTGAATCCGGACGTACACCATCATCATGGTCATAGACTTTGCCGCGGGCGTCATACAGGACTTCAATCTCATCGAGATCACCGTTCTTGTGTGCGCTCGCCAGTCGCAGGTGACTGCGCACCGCAAAGCTGTCCATCATTTCGCGTGTGATGCCAAACCGGTGTGCCAGGATTTCTGCTGTCTGTCCCATTGAGAGTCCGACAATGGGATCGGTCAGGCCGCGGAGCAGGGCGATCACCGGTTTGAAGTGACCGGGTCGCAGGCCGCCAAGCACTTTCAGTTTCGCCATCGGTGTACGTGCCCCGGCCATCGCCGCGAGCCAGTGGACCATGGTGTCGTTATACAGGACCGGTGCACGGCTCATGGCCTCAACACCCCCCGCGAGTACCAGGCTGGAACGCCCGCTGGCGATATTTTGTGCGGCTGAATCGATGGATTGCATACCCGAGGCGCAATTGCGCTGTACTGTCCAGGCAGGTACCCGATCACCGCAGCCGAGTCTTAATGCGGCGACACGTCCGATGTTGGCCTCGTCTTCACTGGGCATCATGCAGCCAAGAATGACCTCATCGAAGTCCCCGGGGGCAAAGGGTTGGCGTGCCAGTAGTGGTTGTCCGGCCGCAACGGCCAGGTCTGATGCTGAAAACGGCCCGGGTCTCCCGCGGGCCTTGATATACGGGGTGCGGCTGCCGTCAACTACAAAGACTGGCCGGCCACCCCACCCAGATTGTCGTTCTCCCATTCTCTGCGCTCCTTGGTTAAGTATTCAGGGAGAAATTCATCTACCTGTATGACAACTTTGCGTGCGGCAATTGCAGCACGGATAACCGCCGCCTCCTGATCAGTGATAACGTTGGCATTTACACCGACATCAATGTGTTCTTCAGGATCACCATGGGGCAGGGTGCCTGACTTCATGGCGCTGCGCAGCTTGCGGATGGCCGCTTCTGCGGCAAAGTTCTTCTCCAGTGCATCATCGAGCTGAGCCACCGCTTCCGCTTTGTTCATTGGAATATACACAGCTTCAGTCAGGCGGTCACGCACGCTACCCGGTTCAAGAATGAGGTTGGCAACCTGTTGCCCAAGTTCATCAGAGGGGCGTTTGTAGGGCTTGCCCAGCGGAAAGGTCAGTGCGTGTGTGACCATGGCGACAAAGCGATTGGGAAGATTATTCAATACTTCGTGCAGCCGCACCTGGATAGTATGCAGCAGATCCTGGCAGGCCCACTCAAGCAAGGGCAGTTCATCCTCCGGGGAGCCATTATCGTAATGATGTTTCAGAACGGCACTGCCAAGGTACAGGAGACTTAGCACATCGCCCAGCCTGCCGGACAGGGATTCCTTGCGTTTGAGGCCGCCACCCAGAGACAACAGGGTCACTTCGGCAGTCACTGCGAAGGCCAGACTCATGCGGGCAAACTGGCGATAATAATGCCCGCGTACACCGTGCTGGGGAGATTCAAGCAAACGTCCACGGCTCAGGCTATGAAACAGGCTGCGACTGAAGTTGCTCATGATGTGGCTGCCATGGCCGAGCAGGGCGTCGTCAAAACCCGCGACATCGGATTGGCTGGCAGCTTCCATTTCCCTGAACAGAAAAGGATGGCAGCGGATAGCACCCTGCCCGAAGATAATCAGGTTACGGGTGAGAATGTTCGCACCTTCCACGGTAATCGCAATTGGCAGGGCCTGGTAGCCACGGCCAATAAAATTGCTCGGACCCATGCTGATGCCGCGTCCGGCAAGAATATCCATGGCATCATTCACAATCGTCCGCATGCGTTCCGTTAAGTGATATTTAATAATGGCAGACGCAACGGAAGGATCCTCGCCACTGTCGAGGGCGGCAGTGGTAAACCCGCGTGTGGCATTCATGATGTAGGTCGTTCCCGCGATTCGTGCGAGTACTTCGCTGATGCCCTCGAACTTGCCGATGGAAATCTTGAATTGCTTTCTCACTGCCGCATAGGCACCCACGCTGCGGCATGCCAGTTGCCCGGAAGCTGCACTCAGGGCAGGCAGGGAGATGGCGCGACCATCGGAGAGGCTGTTCATCAGCATACGCCAGCCCTGGCCAACATAGTCCTGGCCGCCGATGACCCAGTCCATTGGAATGAATACGTCTGTGCCCCGGTTGGGACCGTTCATAAATGACTGGCTCATGGGGAAATGGCGGGTACCGATTTCGACGCCGGGGGTGGTCGTGGGGATCAGTGCCAGCGTGATACCTATATCTTCCTCATCACCCAGCAGCTGATCAGGGTCGTGCAGGTGAAAGGCCAGCCCAAGTAAGGTAGCAACCGGGCCGAGTGTGATATAGCGTTTTTCCCAATTCAGGCGTATGCCCAGAACGTTTTCCCTGCCTTCAAACTGTTGACGACAAACGATGCCGGTATCCGGCATGGACGCGGCATCACTGCCGGCCTCCGGTCCGGTCAGGGCGAAGCAGGGGATTTCCTCACCGCTGGCGAGACGTGGCAGGTAATGATTTTTTTGCTGCTCGGTGCCGTAGGACAACAGCAGCTTGGCCGGTCCCAGTGAGTTGGGCACCATGACCGTCACGCCGGCGGAAATGCTGCGGCTGGCGACTGTCATGACAATGGCTGAGTGTGCGTTGGCAGAGAAATCCAGGCCGCCGTATTTTTTCGGGATGATCATGCCGAAGAAGCCCTTCTCCTTGAGAAAGTCCCAGGTCTCCGGTGTCAAGTCGCGCAGTTCTTCGGTGATCTCCCAGTCATTAACCATGTCACACAGTTCATTGACGGGTCCGTCAATAAAGGCCTGTTCCTCGGCGCTCAGCGAAGGTGCGGAAAAGCCCAGCATGCGGTGCCAGTCCGGTCGTCCACTGAAAACTTCGGCCTCCCACCAGACGGTGCCGGCTTCCAGTGCTTCACGTTCCGTATCGGACATGCCTGGCATGATTTTTCTGTAGAACACAAGCAGGGGTTTGATGATGATGGCGCGTCGCATTGATGTCACTGTTGACAATATTGCCGCCGGGATAAAAATGCCCCAGGCGGTGATCAGTGCCCAGGCGGGAGGGGTGTAGCGGATGGTCCAGTAGCCGAGGAGGGCAGTCAGTACAACTGTCCACAGATAGCGCGATGCCTGCCTGGCCATCATAAAGCCCAGTATGGCCAGAATAACGGGCAACTCAATCATCCAGTTCATATCAGTCATCCCTGGCGCGCATCAGGCGCCTGCAGTGCTGTTTTGACTATGTCCTGTGTGAATAACAGTGTAATCGTCATGTCAGCGGTATTCACTCATTGTTTCAGGTCATTGTTAATAAGACATGCATTCTTGCGCCGAGTTTCAATACGGTTTCGGCCATCGGATCGGAAGATACAATGCCCGAGTCCATAGAGCTTATCGGCACAAATTACCGGATAATGAGGGCGCTGGCGGCTTAGCCATCAAGTAATTCCAGGGCCGCGAAAAGCCGTTTTCGTGGTGTATAGAAGTGCGGCGAAAAACGAATGCCACCGCCCCTGAGTGCGCAGCTTACATTTTTGCTGCTGAGTATTTCGAACAGGGATTCCGGTGTTTCATTCAATGGCCGAAAGGTGACTATCCCCGCGTAGCGGTGTTCAGCGGTCGGGGTAATGAGCTGATACCGATCAGGCTGTTGTGAAAGATAGTCAATCATGAAACGCGAGTTTTCGAGAACCAGCGTCTCGATGGACGACATGCCGGTTCCCAGGATCAGCGTCATGCTGGCATGCAAGGCATGGATGCCGGTCATGTTCGGACTGCCGCATTCAAACCGGCGGGCGCTGCTTGCTGGTTCCCAGTCCCTGTTGTCAAAGTTATTGAGGTCTTCGAGCATATGCCAGCCATATTGTTTTAGATCCAGCTGCTCCATGACCGCCTGGCGACAATAAAACAGGGCGATGCCCTCGGGCCCCAGCATCCATTTGTGTGCATCCGCCATCACAAAGTCGGCCTGGCAGGCCTGTACATCAAAGTGAAGGGCACCCAGGCTTTGTATGGCATCGACACAAAACAGGATGCCTCTTTCGCGGCAGGCCGCGCCGAGAACGGAGAGATCCAGCCTCAGGCCGGTACCGTATTGCACGGCACTGACAGAGAGCAGGCGGGTACGGTCATCAAGGGTATCGAGAATGGCTGTCTCGGGTGAATCTTCTCCGCTGATATCCGCCACGCGGGTATTAACGCCATACTTCTGCAATGACTCCCAGACCACCCGGTTGGACGGGAATTCCTGGTCCGTGATGACGGCATTCTCACCGGATTTCCAGGGCAATCCGTAGGCAACAACAGACAGTGCCTCCGAGGTGTTCTTTAACAGTGCAATTTCATCGCTGGAAGCAGCATTGACCAGCTGTTGTAATTGCTGCTTCAGTTTGTGTTCCGTGGCTACCCACCCCGGATAGTTCTGGCTGCCAAAGGCAACATTTTCATCGGCAAATCGTTTGACCGCAGCGGCGGTGCGTTGCGGCCATGGGGAGACCGCGGCATGATTCAGATAGATGATCGAGTCATCCAGCGGGAATTCGGACTCATACATATGAAAGGCCTGTACACATGGTTTAACAACACCGGATGCCTGAAGGGTATGATAGCGACCAGTTGAGTATGATAACGATGATGGCCCTGATTGTATGTTAAATATCCGGCGAATATTAAAGAATGTCTTGCTTTTCGGTTTACTGGTTCTGGTTGCGTGTGTTTCGCAAGCGCAGGCAGGTAATGTTCGCATTGTTGTCGATACCGGGGCCGGGACGCTCACGGTGATGCGAGGCGATACAGTCATCAAGGCATTTCAGGATATTGCTATAGGCCGTTACGGCAAGACCTATTTCAAAAGCCGGGGTGACAATAAAACACCACTGGGGAAGTACCGGGTAGGCTGGATCAATAATAAGTCCCGCTATTATATATTTCTGGGGCTGACATACCCGGATCAGCCGGCGGCTGATCGTGCCTTGCAAGACGATCGGATAAGCACAGCACAGTGGCAGGATATCCGCCGCGCCCTCAAGGCGGGCAAGACGCCTTCACAACACACGTCGCTTGGCGGTCATATCGGGATCCACGGCCTGGGGCAGGGTGATATGGCTGTACATCAACAATATAACTGGACAAATGGATGTGTGGCTTTAACTAATACACAGCTTGACCAGCTGTTGCAGTGGGCGCGAATAGGTACCCCGGTGGAAATTCGCTAAGCAGCCGCGTCCGGATACTGGTAGCATAGCGGGCGAAGCTGGCGATGTGTGCAAGTCAGGCATCGCCAGCCGGCTATTTCTGGAATCATTTTTAAACTGTGAAGGAGGATTGAATGACTGGTAACGATAGAAAAGCCCTGAAACACCTGGCGAAGGCTGCATTGATTGTGGGTATTGTCGGCCTGACTGCCTGTGCCTCAACCGGTAGTGTGGACGCACTGCGTACAGAAGTTGATGCAGCCAATGCAGAAGCCAGTGCCGCCCGAGCCGAGGCCAGTGCAGCACGTGCCGAAGCTGCAGAGGCCAAGACAATGGCAGCCAATGCGACAGCGACAGCCAATGAAGCCAAGGCTATATCGGTAGAGACCGAATCAAAGATTGACCGCATGTTTAAAAAGGCCATGCATAAATAAGTGTTAGCAGAAAACGATGTACAAAAGCCCCCTTCGGGGGGCTTTTTTTGTCTAGAGGGATGTGTGGGAGCGATGCGGCGGGCGCTAGCGTGTTACCGCCACAGGTATACCATCCTGATGTTCTATTGCCTCCCATAGCGCTCTGCCGCTGAGGTTGATTTTTTCCGGACTGGTAAATACGGCAATGGCATCCAGTACCTTTTGCATGTAGTTCGCGTACTTGTCCTTGTCTTCATCCATAGGCGGGTGCAGTTCCACAAACAGTGCCCCTGCGAACCAGCCCAGCTTGATGGGTTGGTTGACGATGTGTACCGGTGTGCCAACCGGGATGCCTTCAAACAGCCTCTCAATATCTTCGGGGTACATGCGTAAACAGCCGTGTGTGACACGCATGCCGACACCGTAAGGTTTATTGGTGCTGTGAATCAGATAACCGGGTATACCAAGCCGCATGGCATAGCGTCCCAATGGATTGGCAGGACCGGCTTTGACAATATCAGGCAAGGGTTCGTTGCCTTCTGCAATGGCTTCATCCTTCAGTGACTGGGGAGGGCGCCAGTCCGGGTCTTTTTTCTTGTTGATAATGCTTGTCTTGCCGAGCGGGGTTTCCCAGTCCATCCTGCCCACGCTGATCGGATGAGTGATGAGTACAGGCGTTTCACCGGGCTCTGGTTCAGGGAAGTAATACAGCCGCATTTCAGGCAGATTAAGCACCAAACCGGTGCGCTCCACGTTTGGCAGGATGAACCGGTTTGGCAAGACAACAATTGCATTGTCTTCAGGTAACCAGCGATCTACGTTCTTGTTCGCAAGCAGGATTTCATTTTGTCCGAGGTCATAGCGACGGGCAATATCCAGTAGTGTGTCATTACTGCTGGCCGTGATGGTGCTCATCTGGCCAATTACGTCAACATCCTCAGGTGGTCGTGTGAAGATATCAGCCTGCGACTGGCTGGCAGTGATGATGGCGAGAATGATTGTATAAAATATGCGCATGAACAGGTTTCGAAAGAGTGAAAATGATGACGTTAACCGGTTATTGGATGTTAGACAATGAATTATACTGTCTCTAAAACTTGCAATAAGCTCGCTATTAAAGATAAAGAGGATTGAATAAGATGCTATATCCGGTCAAAACGTGTTGTGTCGTAATTCCCATATTTACCTCAGCGGTTGATGTACAGGAACTGCAGGTACAACCCGGGCCATCCGAAGACCAGCAACGCGAAAGCGCCGAGCGTCGCAAACGCATCGAGTCACAGGCCAATGAACCGGGCGCCGCAAATGCGGAACGCACACAGTAACGCACGGTAAAATTAGAATACTATAATATTGCGTATAATGTATATTATGTTAAATAGCATATTTATCGATTATTCTGGTTTTTGGGCTGTAGGCCCCCCTATCTACAGGCATTTTGAGCATCTCTG